>JAHHHW010000072.1 GCA_019359115.1 Pelatocladus maniniholoensis HA4357-MV3 | reverse complement strand
AAAACTCCTTCCGGAAAAACCAGACCCAATTTTACTTGCCAATATTTTCCACAGAGTTACCAATTTAGGACGCATCCACCCTGCCGATCCTTGTTCTACCAGTTCATAAATTTGGCGAAGGTATTGCCAATTAGATTTGAGGCTTTTTTCTCGTTGTTTTTTGTCTAAGTCCCGTTAACTACTTATCACCTTGTTTCAAGCAACTCCACCATTAACGCGGATATTTTGTCCAGTGATCCACCGTGCTTCGTCACTTGCGAGAAATGCTACCACATCTGCAATATCTTGGACTTGTCCTAATCCTCCTAATGCAGATGCTTGCGTTAAACGGTTGATTTGTTCTTCGGTTTTACCTTCGCGGAATAATTCTGTGTCTGTGGGGCCAGGTGAAATAACATTAACTGTAATCCCTTTGCTACCTAGTTCTTTAGCTACTACCCGCGTGATTTGTTCCACTGCACCTTTAGTTCCGACATAAGCGCTATAGGTAGGTAACATCATCGCTGTTGTGCTTGAGGAAAAATTGATAATGCGTCCACCATCTTGCATATGATGGGCAGCTTGTTGACAAGCAAAATATGTACCTTTAACGTTAACAGCAAATATGTTATCAAACTCTGCTTCTGTTACTTCTATTATTGGTTTATATATTATTGCTCCGGCATTATTTACCAAAATATTAACTTTGCCAAAGGTTTCAATAGTTTGGTGAAAAAGTTTTTGAATCTCAGCTACTTTACTAATATCTGCTTGTACAGATATGGCTTTGCTGCCTAATTTTTCGATTTCGGCGACAACTTCTTGCGCCTTCTCGACACTTCCTGCATAGTTAACAGTAACCGATGCTCCTTGTGCTGCTAATTTCAGAGCGATCGCACGTCCAATTCCCCGCGATGCACCTGTCACAATTACAATTTTTCCTGCTAAAGATGGCATAAGTTAGCTCCTCAAAAGACCACTACTTTAAAAAGGGTAGGTTAAAGACCTACCCTGATATTACTAACCTAAATCAAACAACAAGATTTCCGCACCAACATCAGTACTAATTTCCAGTTGTTCTTCGCCATTCATTTGTACACCATCGCCTTCTCGAAGTTCTTCACCATTGAGTTTGGCGACACCTTTAGCGATTTGCAACCAACCATAGCGGTTAGGTAAAAGATGATAATTCACAACATCACCTACTTCTAAAACAGATGTGTACAAATCAACATCTTGGAATATCTTCACAGCACCATCACGTCCATCTTTGGCTGCAATTAATTTTAATTTGCCTTTTCTTTCTTCGATAGGAAAAGCTTTTTGATCATATCTCGGTTGGAGTTTTTCCTGATTAGGAATAATCCAAATTTGCAATAAATGGGTTGGTTCTGTTTCGGAAGGATTAAATTCGCTGTGTAAAATTCCAGTTCCAGCACTCATGATTTGTGCTTCCCCTGGACGAATGACTGAACCATTACCCAAACTGTCTTTATGTTCTATTGCACCTTCTATGACATAGGTGAGAATTTCCATGTCTTTATGACCATGGGTCGGAAAACCTGCACCAGGAACTATCCGATCATCGTTAATTACACGCAAAGAACGAAATGCTATACGATTAGGATCATAAAAGTTACCAAAGGAAAATGTATGGTAGCTATCGAGCCATCCTGTTTGGGTACGACCACGTGCATTTCGATCATGAATTAGATGAGTTTTAGTATTGGAAGCCATAATTTACTCCGTTTATTGTAGTTGTATGAATTGGTTTAGGTGTCTTGAAAATGGGTGTAGGGGTTTAGGGGTGTAGAAGAGTCATATTTTCATATGAATAAGTGATATTTCTACAGATCGCTAGATTGCTAAAAACTCAGTTTTATAGATATATTTCACTATATGTGAAATTACGATTAATCAAATTTCAATAATTTAAGCATGATTTACTGATTGATTTATTTTTACCCTAGTTTTTACCTATTTCAATATTAGAGTATATGTCTTCAAAATGAAAAGTACACACTTAAAAGTAAGGTAGTTACCAAAAAGTGACTATTATTTGCATCCTAATTACATGAAATTATCATCAACCGATAAATTATAAAAAATGGTACGTTGCGTTTAGCATAACGTACCTAAGAATTTTGTTATTTGATAAGGGTGCAAAAATTTACATCCTTACCTACTATTAATAAATATACGAACGCAAAGATTTACGCACTTACTAACTACTAACCACTAACTAAATTATTTAGCAGCAACTTTTTCTTTAGTTTTAGTAGTTGTAGTACCATTTTCTGATTTTACTTCTGCTGGTTGTAGATGAGCTTCTAAGAACCATAGTCGTTTATCAATGGTGCGAGATACTTCGGTGTAAAGATCGGCTGTATCTGCATCATTCAAGTCATTGGTTGTGTCGATCGCTTGTCTGATGTGTTTAGCATAAGGTGCAAAACGCTCTGCCAAGGCAGTAACATGTTGCATACCATCCAAAATATCAACCGGATATTCTGGCAAAATAGAATTAGCTGCTGCCATGCGGGCTGTACCACAAGCATAACCACCTAAAGCGGTGATTCTTTCCGCAAACATATCAACGTACTCTTCCAACTCACCTGCAATTTCATCAAACAATTCGTGCAGTTGGTAGAAATCGGTTCCTTTGACGTTCCAGTGCGCCTGTTTTGTTTGAGTTTTGAGATCTGTTGTAGCGGCTAGAGTTTGATTGAGGAGTTCAACGAGTTTGACACGTGCATCAGCAGGAAGGTCAATACGGGTTGGATAAAGACGTGATGAAAGCTTATCAGCCATAGTCCTAACTCTCTTTTTTTAGTTCTGTTGTTTTGGATCGATAAGACAAGTCTACAGATTCTAGGCTATCGTAGGAAACTCTCTGGCGACAGAGGGTATTTTTATCTTATCGCTATAAAATATAATTGCATTCTAGACGGACGGCTGTTTGCCCCTACTAGTATCAAGAATGATGATTGTCTATCAATTTAAATGTGCCACCGAAGAGGCGATCGCGCATCACATCATTTTGCAAAAAGTCATGGGGAAAACCAAGTTCAACTTGACTAATTTCATTGAGACGTTGCAAATGTTCTGGTGATAGATCAATTTCAACACAAGCTAAATTATCTTGAATCTGGGATACTTTGCGCGCCCCAATAATAGGAATAATTACACCAGATTGAGCGCGTAACCAAGCCAGTGCGACTTGGGAGGGTGTGCGTCCAATTTCTTGAGCGACTTTAACAACAACTTCGGCGATCGCTAAAGCACGTTCGGAAATATTTGCACCGTCTAGTTTAGCAAGTCGTCCTTGTTCGTTACTATTACCTTGATTTTGGTTGTATTTACCTGTTAATATACCACGACCCAGAGGAGACCAAGGTAATACAGCTAAGTCAAAGGCTTTTGCCATTGGTAGTAAATCTCGCTCTGGAGTTCTTTGCAACAAATTATACTCTATCTGGAGAGCAACAAATGGAGTCCAGCCGTGACACTGTGCCAAAGTATTGGCTTGAGCAACTACCCAAGCAGGTGCATCGGAAACAGCAATGTATAATATTTTCCCTTGACGCACAAGATCATCAAAAGCACGCATGATCTCCTCGATAGGAGTCATATAATCCCAAGCGTGCAACCAAAATAAATCTATATAGTCAGTGTTCAGGCGTTTTAAACTCCCTTCTACGGACTCTATCATGCTTTTGCGATGATTCCCACTACCATTAGGGTTGTTTTTGTGGTTATTCATCTGCACAGGAAACGAATACTTAGTTGCAACTACAAAGCGTTCTCGTTCCGAAGCGATGAATTCACCGACAATCTTTTCACTAGATCCATCAGTGTAACCATTCGCGGTATCTATAAAATTACCACCAGCTTCGACAAAAGCATCAAAGACTTTGCGACTTTCATCTTGGGACGCACCCCAACCCCAGTCTTCACCAAAAGTCATGGTTCCTAAGCAGAGTTCAGAGACTCGTAACCCGCTTTTACCCAAGAGTTTATATCTCATGACTACCTCTTAATTGCCAAAATAGAGTTTAGCGGATACCCGTATAATTTTCTTGTCTGTTCTTGCTAAAAATGCCAATATCTTACTTTTGGTGGATAGTAGAGAGGCGAAATTTTGCGTCTCTACATTCTAACGACCAATGACTAATAGACAGACGTCTTACCCTCACCCTAAGTCTCTCTCCCAAGCTTGCTACCGTGTACACACAAGTCGAATTTCTTCTTAAATCCCATTGAATTCGGGTGGTCGTTTATTGAATTCGGGTGGTCGTTTATTGAATTCGGGTAGTTGTTTATTGAATTTGGGTGGTCGTTTATTGAATTTGGGTAGTTGTTTATTGAATTTGGGTAGTTGTTTATTGAATTTGGGTAGTTGTTTATTGAATTTGGGTAGTTGTTTATTGAATTTGGGTGGTCGTTTATTGAATTTGGGTAGTTGTTTATTGAATTTGGGTGGTCGTTTATTGAATTCAAGCAGTGGTTAAGGTGAAGTAAAACCCAGATTCTTGAGTAACTTCAGACTTGTGTGTACACCGTAGCCCAAGCTTGGGAGAGGGACTTTTAAATTGGCTCCCCTTCTGGTCAAAATTGGGAGAAGGGGCTTGGGGGATGAGGGCAAGTTTTGATTCGTGCAAGAGGTCTAATAACTATGAACTACTACGTAATCTACGACGGAAATTGCAATCTTTGCGTTACTTTGGTGCAACTGCTAGAAAATCTAGACAAAGGTAAGTTATTTCGCTACATTCCCATGCAAGATCAGCAAACACTGCAAGAATGGGGAATTACACCTCAAGATTGTGAGTTGGGTGTGATTTTGATTAATGCTAATGCGCCGGAACAACGTTGGCAAGGTAGTGCGGCGGCGGAAGAAATTGGCCGTATACTACCGTTTGGTGGTGTGTTTGTGGATGCGTATCGAGCTTTACCTGGGATAAAATGGACAGGCGATCGCATTTACGAACAAGTTCGCGACAATCGTTATAGTCTCTTTGGCAAGCGTCCTAGTACTTATAACTCAGTATATTGTGCTGAAAATAATTGCAAATTTTAAAGGAGGGACGAGGAACGGGGACAATGAAGATATGGATAGTGTAGGGAGTGTGGGGAGTTTTCTTCCCTCTCCCCCATCTCTGCCACTAGTCCCTGTTCTCTTTTAAGATTTAGAGCGCTGTTGTTGATAATAGCCAACAACTTTTTGTACATAAGCACCAGTAAAACCACTGTTGCAGCCTGTATAATTACCAGTCATCCACCAACAAGCAGCCCCACGCACAGCATCAATTTCATTATTTTTGCTAGCTGCATACTGAGTATTCAACTCACGGCGCATAATACATGAGATAACTTGACGTGCTAGTCCTGGACTATTTTCAAATTGTGTGGGTGTAACTTCTTTTTTCAAACAATTTCTTGACCAACCTTTAAGGGTTTCTGGTTTGACTTGCCAATCGCTATAGTAACCATCATTGGCTTTACCTGTATTGGGTGCAGCTAGTCGTAATGCTTCCACCATCGCCGCAACTTGGGTATCAGATACCTGTTTTTGTGCCTGTGCTAGGGCTGGCAATGGTAAAATTCTTAAGCTAACAATGACTCCCCACAGTAAAAATCGCATGTTTCTCGTCATCAATTCATCTTTAATACGACTCAAATAAATTAAACAGTCTGCTTAAGCATACTTTAGCTATGAGCAGGCGGTTATTTGAACATTTGGGATGCTCCCCAATGTAACAAATTCTAATTTTTTATACTGACCGACCTTTTAGTTGATTGAGGTCATTACCACTAATAAAGTAAGCTGCACCAAAACCAATCACAAAGCGCCCCTCTTTGGGAGTCAGCTTGAACATGCGAAAATCTTGTAAACCGCTCAATACTTCCATGATTTCACCAAAACGGGCGTGAAAACTATTCATAATTTCATACCAAGTATCGGAGTCACGCTCGATCAAAGTTGCTGTACACTCAAAAGTTAAGCGATGACGGGCAAAAATCTGCTCTGTTTTATCTTCATCCTCGATCAACATTACACTAGCATGAGGATTCACAACTAAGTTTTGGGTGTGAGTTGACAGACCACTAATATATATATATATGTTCTTGAACTCATCAATTACAAATGGTGTGTAGCTTGCATTCGGTATTCCTTGCTTGTTAGCTGTGGCAATAATCGCACTTTGAAATTTTTGAATCAAAGCTTCGTATTCTATCTGGGCTTGTTCTAGACTGTTCATACAATAAGTTATATTGGCATCTCTCTCATGTTGCCATTTCATCTGCCCCCACTACAATTAACAGTCAACTCAAAAAGATACTTTGACACTGCTAGTTACACGTAAAACAGATTCTTGGTGAAATGTCTTTTTGATAGTCATGTTCCGATTTTTTTGAAAAATAAAGATCCCCGACTTTTTAGAAAAGTCAGGGATCTTTGTAGTTGATGCGACTCTTTGCGTCCTATGTGGTTCGGTTCGTTTATGACGCAGAAGTCAAAATCACCCAATCAAATCGGCTGGTTCTACTAACTCTTTCGTTTCTGCTGACTGTTTAAACGCTAACCGTAAGAAAGGTGGTGCTAAAAAAGTTGTGAGAATTACCATGATGATAATCGCTGCTTGCAGAGGTTTATTGATCGCACCACTAGCTGCACCTATACCAAGGAATACCAAACCTACTTCACCTCGTGGAATCATCCCGACACCAATCGCCAAGCGGTTAATTCCGGGTACTCAGCCAGAATCGAAATCGCCTCACTTTGACTTTGAAAAACAGACGTTACCGCCTCTGGACTTAGATTATCAATGGATTGCAGTACTTTCATGATCAGCGAGTCGGAAGCGATCGCACCACTTTCGGGAAATACCAGCAGATGCAAAGCAGAAGCACCGACTACAACTCCACCAACCAATTCCCCTAATACTGGGGAAAGTCCATCATCTTTGATAACTCACCACCGAGTTTACTGGCAAGATAAATCACGACTAAACTCAGTAATACTCCGGTGAGGACAATAGGAGCATATTCTGATTCGGTGGCGGTTGCTAACACAGGAAACCGCAAGCCAGAACTCAAGGAAGATACCCAAGTAACTGAATTAACTATTAAGTTGGAAAAAATCATGTTTTACGTCTCTGTAGCGACTCACTAAACAAAGTAAAAGTAAAAAGTTAAAAGGTGAACCACTGCGTTGGACGGGTTTCCCGGCTTGAAGCAAGTGGTGAACCCGAAGGGCAAAAGAAACAATCTCTTTTTACTTTTTACTTTTTACTTTTTACTTAAATACTACTGAACTACAGCAGTGTCACCAAAATCGGTTGGATATCTGGTACTTGTAGAAGTACTCGTCTGGGCTGCGTAACCATCAACTAAAACAAGTGCTTGTTGCAGTGCTTCTTTACGATCCATCAATAGGTGGTGTGGAGGCAACAGTTGTATAATGCCTAAGTTTTCTAAGCGTCGCTTAATTTTGCCAGTTGCACCGACGATAAATACATGGCGACCTTTCTCAACTGCTTCTTTGATGGCATTTTCAATTGCTAGTGAAGCTGTGACACCCAACAAAGGTACGTCACTCAAGTCCATGATTATCACATCACAGTCTTTGATGGCATTATGTTCACGAGCGATCGCTTTGGAAACTCCAAAAACCATTGGTCCACTTAAGTAGAACAGCAGTACACGTCCATTGGCTTGATCTAACAATTGCTTTTCTTGTTGGTCTAAAACAATAGCATCATCTGCATCAGTAATAGTCTTAACTTCCTGGGATTGCAAATTAGAAAGACGCTCAATGGTCAAGATATTAGCAATAAACACCCCAACGCCAACAGCGACAATCAAATCCACAAAAACTGTTAGGAACATCACTCCATACATAATGATGGTTCCTTTCAGGGATACTTGATGAGCGCGTTTGAGGAAACTCCAATCGAGAATGTCAATACCCACTTTGAGTGCAATACCTGCTAACACCGCCATGGGAATAGTTTCGGTCAGATTCGCAGCCCATAAGACTACAACTAGCAAAATAATTGCCCTAGTTAAACCAGATAAAGCTGTTCTTGCTCCTGTTTGAATATTAACCACAGTTCCCATTGTGGCACCTGCACCAGGTAGCCCACCACATATACCAGAAACCAAGTTACCAATACCCTGACCAATCAATTCTTTGTCAGATTTGTGTTCAGTGCGAGTCAAACTGTCTGCAATTACCGCAGTCAACAAAGTATCAATACATCCCAGCATTCCCAACATTGCTCCATCAATAATCATGACGGTTATTTGGGAAGCAGTAAATGCGGGAAATTGTAATTCTGGCAGACCCATGGGAATTTCACCAATGCGTCTGATCTCTGCATTACCAAAGAAAACCAAGGAAACTACAGTACCGATAATTAATGCTACTAATTGTGGAGGAGCATAGCGCTTTAATTTCGATGGCATTAAGAAAATAATTGCCAGTGTCAGCACTCCCAAAATAGTTTCGATGGGATTAATATTTGATAGGAGTTGGGGCAAATTTTGCACCATCCCCAATACCCCGCCTTTAGGGTTAGGCTGTCCGACAAAAGGAGCAATTTGCAAAATAATCAAAATGACTCCAATTCCGGACATAAAGCCTGAAATCACGCTGTAGGGCATCAAGGTGACATATTTCCCTAGCCTGAATACGCCAAATAAAATTTGAAATACTCCTGCTAGCATCACCACAGTAAATGCCATCGCCAAGCCATTTTCTGGGTTACTTGCAGTCATAGAACTGACAATCCCAGTCATAATTACGGTCATCGGTCCCGTCGGCTCAGAAATAAGAGTTGGTGTACCTCCAAATAGGGCCGCAAAAAACCCGACACAAACAGCGCCGTAAAGACCAGCCACAGGCCCAGCACCAGAGGCGACGCCGAAGGCTAACGCCAATGGTAAAGAAACAATTGCAGCAGTTAGACC
Source organism: Pelatocladus maniniholoensis HA4357-MV3 (assembly GCA_019359115.1). GTDB lineage: Bacteria > Cyanobacteriota > Cyanobacteriia > Cyanobacteriales > Nostocaceae > Pelatocladus > Pelatocladus maniniholoensis. The sequence continues at coordinate 69,896 of JAHHHW010000072.1, read as the reverse complement.
ACCAAAAAGATCGCCACGTAAATTTCGGAAATGGATAGTATTAGTCAGTTGCATGGATGGGGATTTTAATCACAATATAACTGTAAAGTCACAAACTTCCAGCCTTGATTAAGCGTTTAATAGGAATCCTATTTGATTTCTAAATCACTGGTAAAGAGAGGGAACACGGAATAGGGAACAGGGAAAACCAATAGTTTTGCTACCGACAAGAGGACTTTTCAAACATCCTCTGAGTTGTTTAAGCACAGAGCGCAGGCTACGCCAACAAAAATCAAATTAGGATTAGACACAAATGAATCAACAGCAGATTCATCTGTGCAATTGAGATAAAGTACCTGTTTGTTGAGGTAATTAGCAGTGATTATTTTGGACTAATTTGGACAAGTTTTGACAAAAACTAAGCTTTATGCAAGATAAATGAAGACATTTATATCTATAAAATTTTCTTCAATAATCTTGTAAATACTGCTTTGGTATATATGGTTTTGGTCAAAACATTTTATTGAAATATTTGGTTGCACAATTTCATGGATCGCTCGAATCTCCCAAAGGTGAAAAGCCAGACATTGTATTGATTGCCAGCAAAATTTAACAAGAAATAAATTATATTTCTTGTTTTAGTATGGCTTGCTTGAAAGCAAACGAATATTTGCGTTGAGTCTAGATAAAAAAACGGACTCCCGCAATTTAGTGTGTTTTGTAAATTTGCTGACGTTCCCAAAAACCGCAGTTATGCGTAAAACCTACTTATTTAATTCGATAAAAATAGCATACAACTTTTAGTGCCTAAAAAGTTAATAGCTAGGCAATAATTCTTAAATATATATTAAATAGCTTTAATAATTCAGAGGGAACAGGGAACAGGGAACGGGAAACAGTTTTCCCACGGCTTAAAGCCGTGGGATTGAAACAAGGACGCCGTATTTCTTGCGCTGCACGTCTCGAAATGCATCTTTTTTCCAAGTGGGCTTTAAACCCACAACTGAAGTTTTTTCTTTCTCTGTTAAGAGTTCCCTATTCCCTGTTCCCTATTCCCTATTCCCCTTTTTTGTAATAGTCTATATATCGTCACGAATTTGGATTAAAAGAGTATAGGTATAATGAATTATCTATGAAATCTATGAGTTCAGTTAATGATAAACACTTTTTCAGCCTTCACGAACTACAAAGACATTCACCATATTCAATTAGTTTCCAATTAATTTTGATAAGTTGCAGGGTTCAGATCCCCGACAACTTTTGCGAAGTCGGGGACCTATGGCTATCCTACGTCATCATGGGCATAGCGGTTAAACAGGAAATCTAGAGCATAGTTACGCAATTTGTAATACTGCGGATCTTCCATAATTCGGGATCTTTCACGAGGACGAGAAAAAGGAATTTCCATGACTTCGCCGATTTTAGCGCGGGGGCCATTGGTCATCATTACCAATTTATCTGCTAAAAATAGAGCTTCATCGATGTCATGGGTAATCATCAATACTGTGCAACGGTTTTCGTTCCAAATTTTGAGCAATTCTTCCTGTAATTCTTCTTTAGTAATCGCATCCAACGCCCCAAAAGGTTCATCTAAAATCAAGACTTTAGGACGAATTGCTAAAGCACGGGCGATCGAAACCCGTTGTCTCATACCACCGGACATTTGCGGGGGTTTCTTTTCCATAGCGTCACCCAGTCCCACCATTGTTAAGTGTTCCCTAACAATTGCTGATTTTTCTGCTTCTGGTTTGTTAGGATAAACCGCATTCACTGCGAGATAAATATTTTCAAAAGCAGTCCGCCAAGGTAATAAGGCATAATTTTGAAACACCACCATTCTATCTGGACCGGGTTTGGTGATGGGTTTTCCTTCTAGCAAAACTTGTCCGTTGGTAGGATTATTAAAACCCGACACCATATTGAGGAGAGTAGATTTACCACAGCCAGAGTGACCGATAACGCAAATAAATTCTCCTTCACCAACATTGAGATTTACTCCATCTAATACGGTAAAAGGCCCATTTTTTGTGGGATAAACTTTGCTAACGTCTTTAATTTCTAAGTAAGGTTTACGATTAGAAGTTGCGGTTGCTAGGGGTCTTCCCAGTGTATTTGTAGTGGTGTCGGTAACTGTAAAATTGCGGTTATGCATGGTGATTTTATAGTTGTTTTTTTCAGAAAAAGACTGATAATTGAAGTTCTGAGGCTCAACAATGGGGTTCTAAGTGAGAATGTTGTGGTTTCAAGTGGGAAGTTTGTGGTTTTAAGTGAGAATTTTGCTGTTTCAAGTGGGAAGTTTGTGGTTTTAAGTGAGAATTTTGCTGTTTCAAGTGAGAATGTTGTGGTTTCAAGTGAGAATGTTGTGGTTTCAAGTGAGAATGTTGTGGTTTCAAGTGGGAAGTTTGTGGTTTCAAGTGGGAAGTTTGTGGTTTCAAGTGGGAAGTTTGTGGTTTCAAGTGGGAAGTTTGTGGTTTTAAGTGAGAAGTTTGCTGTTTCAAGTGAGAATGTTGCTGTTTTGATGAGTCCGGAGCATCCCAATTTTTTCAATATTCCGCAAAGCAAAGGGTTTAAATCCTTTGCTCATAGCACAAGTCGTCTGAAGACGACTTCATAAAATCAAATAGTCTGCTTAAGCAGACTTTAGCTATGAGCAGGCGGGTTTTTTGAACATTTGGAATGCTCCCGATGAGTCGCGGGTGTTCAGATCCCCGACTTCCCAAAAGTTGTCGCTATAGCCTCTTTGTTATTAGACCTCTTGCAAAAATATTTTTACCCCACCCTAACCCTCCCCGTTTACGGGGAGGGAACTAAATTTTCCCCCCGTGAACGGGGGGATTGAGGGGGGTTCATTCGACTTTTGCAAGAGATCTATTGTCCCCCTTCTCTAGTCCCAAAATCAGGCTACTCTCCTGACTGGAGTGTCGAGAATAACTTCGGCTATTGAGAAATCGCGTTTAATTTTGAGATTGTTAAGATAGGCGATGGGGTCATCGGCGTTAAAGTTGGTGCCATCGAATAGCTTAATTGGCTGACGGGTGTAATTTATGTCCATACCCAATTCACGGGCGGCTGTACTAAATACGCCAACTCGACATATACGTTCCACAATTTCTACCCAATTTCGAGGGAAAGGTACTTCACCCCAACGCGCTAATTGCGTCATAATCCATATTTGTTCTGTCCGACTGGGGCGATTAATGGCAGACTCTCCGTAAAATTGGTGATGAGCATATTCCCGCAGGGGATGGTCTAAGTCACAGGTGGCGTTATTGGGATCTTCGATTTGAATGTACTCCATATCGGTACTGACATATTCCCGTCGCGCCAAGATTTGGCGAATTTCTTCGGCGTTTTCTGGACGCGAACAGTAGTAGCAAGCTTCTAGTAAAGCTTTTGTGAGGGCAATATTGGTGTTAGGATATGCAGTCGCCCAATCTTCCCGTACACCCAAAACTTTACCTGGGTGTCCTAACCAAACTTCTAAGTCGGTGGCGATGGTAAAGCCGCTACCTTCAGAAGCTGCGCGGTAGTTCCAGGGTTCGCCTACACAATAACCGTCAATACTTCCGGCTTGCAAATCTGCTACCATTTGGGCTGGGGGAATAGTCTTAATATCAACATCTGCGTCGGGGTCAACACCTCCAGCTGCTAGCCAGTAACGCAACAACATACTATGCATGGAGGAAGGATGTACCACTCCCATGATGTGCCGTTGGGTACGGGTACTCTTCAAAAATTCTTTAAATTCGGCAACGGTTTGTATACCTTGGTCATAAAAGCGTTTTGCTAAGGTGATGGCGTTTCCATTGCGTGTCATGGTGAGGGAAGTAACCACTGGGAGGGGTTGATTGTCATTTCCTCCCAGGGTTAACCACATCGGCATCCCAGAGGGCATTTGGGCTGCATCTAAATATCCGCCATTGATACCATCGACGATACCACGCCAACTGGTTTCGCGGACTAAGTTTACATCATCTAAACCGTGTTTAGTAAAAAAGCCTTTTTCTTTGGCTACTGCTAGAGGAGCGCAAGCTGTTAAAGGTACAAAACCGATTTCGAGATTGACTTTTTCTAAACCGTGCTTGGAGACAATTGTGGTTTTGCGCGCCCGAATTTTTTTGATGCGTTTTTGTTGGTTGAGGAAGTAAATCATTTCACTTCGCAAACTGTAGTAGCTGGGATGTTCAACTACTTCCATGCGTTTACGGGGTCTGGGGATGTCTACTTGTAGAATGTTACCAATTTTTGATTCTGGGCCATTGGTAAGCATGACTATTCTGTCAGAAAGCAGCACTGCTTCGTCTACATCGTGTGTCACCATGACGGCGGTAACTTCGTTTTCTTCGCAGATTTGCATTAATTGTTCTTGTAAGTTACCCCGTGTGAGGGCATCCAACGCACCAAAGGGTTCATCTAATAATAGTAACTTGGGGCGAATGGCTAAAGCACGAGCGATCGCTACTCGTTGTTTTTGTCCTCCTGATAACATTCCGGGTGGTTTGTCCGCATGGGGACGCAAACCCACCATATCAATATGTTTTTCTACAATCGCCCGACGTTCCCCCGCAGGCAAATGCGTCATCACTGCATCAACTGCTAAGGTGATATTTTCTCTGACTGTTCGCCAAGGCAATAGAGAATAGTTTTGAAACACGACCATTCTATCTGGGCCTGGTTTGGTGATGCGTTTTCCTTCTAAAGTGACTAAACCTTCTGTTGGTAAATCCAGACCTGCAATCATATTTAATAAGGTGGATTTACCACAACCAGAGTGACCAATTAAGGAAACAAATTCGCCTTTTTTGATTTGGAGGTCAATTCCTTTGAGGGCAATATATTGTCCACCATTAGTTAGGTTAAAAACTTTATCAATTTGGTCAACAGCAACGAATACACTCATTTGTTATTTGTCCTTTGTTATTTGTCCTTTGTCATTTGTTCTTTGTCATATTTTCTTACTAATGACCAATAACCAATGACCAATGACCATTAATTATTTTTGTTCTGCTGGCAAAATCAGTGATTGAATCCAACCCATGAGTTTATCTAGCAATAGACCGACAGCACCGATATAAACTAGAGCTAAGATGATTTCACTCACGTAGTTATTTTGATAGGCGTCCCAGATGAAAAAGCCGATACCGACGATACCTGACATGACGATTTCTGCTGCGATAATTGCTAACCAAGCTAAACCAATGGCAATTCTCAAACCTGTGAAAATGTAGGGTAATGCGGCGGGAATGAGAATATTAAAGAAGTAATCTTTTTTGGAAAGTTGGAGAACTTTAGCAACGTTGTTGTAGTCTTGGGGAATTTCTTTGACTCCCACGGCAGTGTTAATTAAAATCGGCCAAATTGCGGTGATGAAAATTACGAATAATGCTGCGGGTTCGTTTTGTCGCAAAGCAGCTAAGGAAATGGGAACCCAAGCTAGAGGTGGTACAGTTCGCAATAGTTGAAACAGAGGATCTAAAGCTTTGGACATAGTTTTATTGATACCAATCAAAATGCCCAAAGCTATACCAAACACAGCAGCGAAAAAGTAACCAATTGCTACCCGTTGTAAACTTGCCCAAATCTGCCAAAACAAACCTTTGTCTATCCCACCTTTGTCATAAAAGGGGTACAAAATTAATATCCATGTGTCTTGAATTACTTTAATTGGCCCTGGTAATGTTGCACCTGGAAACCAAGAGAACAGTTGCCATATAAGTAAAAAGATAGCGATCGCAAGAATCGGAGGTATCAAATCGGGTAATTGCTTTTGCAGACGGGATATAAAACTATTATCAAAGTTGGAACTAGGACGGCGTCTAGTTGCTGTTGTCATTGATTTTTCTCCTAATTTTTTTGTTGATGGTTGATTGATGTAGAGACGACTGTACGACCGCTCTACTAAACACTTACTTTTTTGACTTTGAGACTCTTCAAATATTCTTCTGGTTTTTCTGGATCAAATTTGACACCATCAAAAAATTCTTCTACGCCACGAGATGTATTTGTGGGAATGTCAGTCGCAGGAATTCCTGCTTCTTTAGCAGCTTCTTTCCAAATATCTTCGCGGTTGACTTTATCAATAATTGCCTTAGCTTTAGTGGCATTATTAACAATATAATCTTTAGGCAAGAAACCCCAACGCACGCTTTCGGTGATAAACCACAAATCATGGCTTTTATAAGGATAAGATACACTACCTTTTTCATCTTTCCAATACAAAGCAGCCATTGATTTATCATCTACTATGCGACCCTCGCCCATATCATATTTACCCATAAATGGGTCGAAGAGAACTTCTTCTGGCACATTAAAATATTGTCGTTGTGCCAATATTTTAGTCATTTCTTGGCGGTTGTCGAAGTTGTCGCACCATTGCTGGGCTTCCATAATGCCTTTTAAAATTGCTTTAGTTGCTTTGGGATTTTTATCAACCCAATCAGCTCTGATGGCTAAATATTCTTCTGGATGATTTTTCCAAATATCTGCGGTTAAAGCTGCCATGTAGCCTATTTTGTCTTTGACAATTCGATAGGGCCAAGGATCACCAGTACTAAAAGCATCCATTGTTCCTGTCTTCATGTTGGCAACAGTTTGGGCTGATGGTACTGGTAATAAATCAATATCTTGGTCAGGATCAATACCACCAGCACCTAACCAATAGCGAATCCAAAAATCTTGGTTAACGTGGGGAAAGGTGTGTGCTGCTTTAAAGCGAGAACCTTTTGATTTGAGTTGAGTAACAATTCCTTTGGCTTGGGCTAGTTTGAGATCAATTCCTTGTCCTTGCCATTTGGATGCGATCGCAATTCCATTCCCATGTGTAATTAACTGACACAACACATACATGGGAAGCTTTTGATTCCCTTTGGTAATTACACCTTCACTAATTAAATGTGGCATAGGCATTTGCCATTGACCACCATCAATTCCACCACCAGCAGATCCAATTTCGACGTTATCGCGTGCTGAACCCCAAGAAGCTTGTTTGGAAAGTTCAACGTCAGTCATGCCATATTTAGCAAAAAAGCCTTTTTCTTTGGCAATAATTAAAGGTGCTGATTCTACAATTGGGATATATCCCAGTTTGATTGCTTTTGTCTCTGGTGCTAATTCAGGACTAATATTAGCAACTGGCTGTGCTGCTGACTGGGTCTGAGCATTACCCCCACCTGGTTCTGGTGGATTTCCCAAGCAACCTTTGAGCAATACAGCACCCGCAGAAGCAGTTGCTGTAACTATAAACTTGCGACGAGAGATTTGATTCAAAAAGTCTGACATAACATCTCCTTTGAGTGAATTGTATTTTTTATGTATGAAAAATTGGTACAGGAAACAGTTGATGTTTCTTGCACAAGAAAAACCCGTTTAAAACTGTGCATGGTGTTTGCATCAGCCCTTATCTTTCAAAGAAAGGCGACGGAAACTCCTTGTAAAAAGTTTGTACTTGCAAATACAGCCGTGTGTATCTTACTGAAGCAATCATTAAACAATAATTAAACCTGATGAAAATAGATTACAGCTTTTCGAGCCAAAGTAGTTAGTTTTGAAAGCATTTTTATTAAATAAATATTGGATTATTAAGATAAGTAAAAGTTTATATATGCAGTCAAAACATAATTTGAGACATATTGAATATTTTAGTTCTTATGATGTCTATAAATGAGCATCTATGTTTAGTTCAATAAATATTAAGTTAACTAATGGTCTATCGCATTAATTTTGATGAGTCGTGGGTGTTCAGATCACCGACTTGTTTAAGAAGTCGGGGATCTTTAATGTTCACGAATGATTTTGGGATGCTATATCGTATCAGGTTCGCTTGATTACTTATATTCCCTTTGAACTCCACCCCGGTTTTGTCTAACGCCAAAACCGCCCCTCCCCGCAAGCGGCTACGGTGTACACACAAGTTGAAATTTTTCATGTTGAAACTGTATCCCGCCTAGAACTAAAGTTCCAGGCTCATAGCGAAAGTCCACTCAAGTGGACTGGAACAAACTTTTTTTTGAGTCCTCTTCAGAGGACTTGCGCTATGAGACTCGGAATTTATTCCGAGGCGGTACTATTAAGCGATCGCAAATAAATGTAGTTGAACAAAATTAAATCTGTTGACCAATAATATAAATCGCTTTGATAACTTCTTGTGGTCGGCTTTGGGGGATGGCATGACCTGTGTTGGATACAATAATTAGTTGGGAGTGAGCAAGGCGATCGCGCAATCTGTAAGAATTTTCTTTGGCAGAGACAAAGTTATCAGCATCACCTACAACAATTAAAACTGGGACGTTAATTTCACTGTAGCGTTTTTTCATTTCGTCTAAGGCTAGTTGCAGGTTTTTACTGTCTTCTAAGGAAGCTTGAATTGGAATCGGTCTTGTCCACAATGCTTGTGCTGCTTTTAAATAATCAACATTTGCAGATTTTGGTAAAAATGCTTTCTTTAAGTACGTAAACAGAATATACCCAACCAAGACGGGTGGAATAAATTTGAGCAGGGTTTCCAAAAATGACGACTGAGCAAATCTTGCTAATGGTAAAAGTGCTTGATCAACTTTATAGGCAATAGCAGAAAACAAAACAATACCTGCAACTTCGTCAGGATATCGCAGTGCATAGGCAAGAGCGATCGCACTACTCCAAGAATAAGCAACTAATATCGGTCTTTCAATTCCAAGTTTTTGCAAGGCGCTACGCAGTAATTGCGCCTGTACTTGTGGTGTAACTAAGTCTGGGCGATCGCTATAACCATGTCCAGGTAGATCAAAAGCATAAACACTATATCTTTGAGCAATGCGATCAATAGTTTCGGGTGAGTAATCTTGCAAAAAACCAGGATTACCATGCAATAAAATTACCGCTTGACCCGAACCTTGGCAAACATAGTGTAATCTCACTCCAGCTACTTTTACATATTTTCCTTGGGGAGGAAAATGTGCTTCCGCCTGTCGAATCGCTTGGTTAGTGTACCACTGGCAAGCGATCGCAACTACTATCAAAGTCCCCAACAGGGGTATCATAAGTATGAGCCAGAGCATTGATTTACCTTTGCAAATTTTCTGCTTCCAGCTACAGTCTACTGCTTCAGAAAACTATCTGACAGGGATGCAAGTATAGATAAAAAATAAGTAATATTATTTTTACAAAAAAAATTGGAACCAGGCGATTTTCTGTTGTAGTTGAGTATCGTAGCATCTGTACTTAAAAGTATAATAATCATGACTCGTAATATCTACGCCTTATTAGTTGGCATTGACGAGTACATCAGTCCTGTCCCTCCACTTAAAGGCTGTGTTAATGACATCATGGCTGTCAAAGAGTATTTGCAAAAGCGTGTAAGTGAAGATGGATATCAGCTACATTTACGCACAATCTTAAATCAGAATGCTACCCGTCAGGCTATGATTGACGGTTTTCGTCAGCATCTATGCCAAGCTAATAGTAAAGATGTGGCATTTTTTTACTTTGCAGGACATGGTAGTCAAGAGGAGGCCCCAGAAGAGTTTTGGAGTTTGGAACCAGACAGATTAAATGAAACTTTGGTTTGTTACGACAGCCGCAGTTCGGGGGGTTGGGACTTGGCTGATAAAGAATTAGCAAAACTGATTGCAGAAGTAGCTGTAAACAATCCCCATATTGCCATGATTATGGACTGTTGCCACTCTGGTTCTGGGACTCGTGGTGATTTAGAAACAGAAACAGCAGTTCGTAAAGCCCCCATCGACAGGCGCAAGCGGCCTTTAAACAGCTTTATTTTTTCCCTAGCAGAAGTTAGTCAACTTTCTGCTTCGCGCAGTTTAGAAGCAAATTCCACTGGCTGGAATTTCCCTAGAGGAAAACATATTTTCTTAGCAGCGTGTCTGGATAGTGAGTTAGCAAAAGAGTATAACGGAGATGGGCAACCAAGGGGCGTATTTTCTTACTTTTTACTTGATACTTTAAAAAAAGCCAATGGTAATTTGACTTATCGAGATTTATTTAAACGCACTCATGCTCTAGTTCGTAGTAAAGTCACAGATCAATCTCCGCAAATAGAAGCAACTATTTTAAGTGAATTAGATCAACCATTTCTAGGAGGAGCGATCGCTCGACACAATCCCTACTTTAGTGTGTATTATCATCCACAGTATGACTGGGTAATTGATGGTGGTGCTGTACACGGAATTCCTCAATCTGTTGGGAATGAGACAACCTTGTTAGCATTGTTTCCTTTTGACACACATAGTGAACAATTACGGCAATTGTCAGCAGCTATCGGTGAAGCTCAAGTATTAGAAATCATGCCGCAACTCAGTAAAATCCAAATTAGCGGTATTGACAACTTAGCACCAGAAATAACTTTTAAAGCAGTAGTCATCAGTTTACCTCTACCGCCCAAAGGTGTGTTAATGTCAGGAGAAGCAGTAGGATTAGAACTTGTCCGTACTCAACTGCTGAGTGCAAGTTCCGCAAACCATCCTTCTTTGTATATTCGTGAAGTCGCTACACCAGAAACTGCTGAGTTTAAGTTACTTGCTCGTGATGGTAAATATTTAATCACCCGCCCAGCCGATGATCGTCCCTTACTCGCTTCTATCCAAGGTTACACAAATGCTACAGCCTTGCAAGTAATTCAACGCTTAGAACATATCACCCGTTGGACAAATATAGTTGAACTCTCCAGTCCTGCTACCAGTCGTATTCAACCGGATGCGGTGCAAATATTCATTTATCAAGAGGGACAAGAACTGCAAGATACTCAAATTCGGCTTGAGTACCGACAAGAAAATGGCAAATTGAAGAGTCCCACTTTTAAAATCAAGCTCAAAAATACCAGCAAAGAACCTCTGTACTGCGCCTTATTGGATTTGACAGAACGCTATACAGTCAGTACAGGTTTATTTGATGGTGGAGGTATTTGGTTACAGCCAAAACAAGAAGCTTGGGCATTAGGCGGTAGAGAAATCTATGCCATATTACCAGAAAAACTGTGGAGACAGGGAATGACACAGATGAAAGATATTCTCAAACTGATTGTCAGCACCGCCGAATTTGATGCTACCTTACTTGAACAAGAAGAACTGGATTTGCCTTCTCGTTTAGTTAAACAAGCAAGTCGAGGTAAAGGAACCCTTAATAGTTTGATGAACAGAGTTTTATCTCGCAATCTTGTAGCTATGCCAGAAGAAGAAGTTTATGATGATTGGATTGCAAGTCAAATTATGATTACAACCGTGCGTCAATAGTTGAGGTAACATCTTTTGTCCAGTATCAACATCGTTGAATCGGAAGATTTCTCCGATTGCAAGCAATTTGTAGTAAGCTCTTAAATTTAAGCACTAAAGTGCTTACTACAAACTAACTTTTCTAACTCAAACTATGTATACATTTTGAGTTTTTGTAACAATTCTTGGGTTAACTGAGAAAATGATTTAGAACCTGATGATTGAGGAGCATTTAAAATCACAGGCATAAAACTATCAACAGCTTTTGCAACATTCACATCAACTGGAATTTGGGTTTGACATATTTTTTCTGCACCAAAGTCTTGATGAACACGTTGCATCACTTGTTTGTAGTATCTACCAGTTAACAAATTAGCATTCGACATTGTAAAGACAATTCCCAGCATTTGAATATTTATTTTGGCTTCATGTTCGTGACTTTCTTTTAACTGGGCTACGCGTCTTTCTAATAACTGAATACCTACTACAGATAAAGGTTCAGGTTTAGCAGGAAGAATATAAAAATTGCTAGTAGCCAAAGCACTACGAGTCAAAAGATTATATCCTGGAGCGCAGTCTAAAATGATAAAATCATATTCTTCTCGCACTGGTTCTAAAACTTTACTCAGCAAGACTCTTTCAAAACGATTCCAAATAGTTTCAAAATCATTTACACCTAAATTAATCGCCTGGTAGTGCAACATTTCAGAGACAACAAATTCATCATATAAATCAATATCTCCTGGTAATAAATCTAATCCTGGGAGATTACAAACCTGGGATTGAATTATGTCTTGAATTGTATGTTTCTGTTCTGGTTCTGGATTTATAATTTGATCTATCAGATATCTAAATGTCTTTCTGTGTTTCCGGCGCTTTGCAAACTCCATAGGCGACATTAGACTAAGTGTTGCACTAATTTGGCTATCTAAGTCCAGCACAAGTACTCGCTTGCCATGTTCTTTCGCTAAACAAGTTGCTATATTGACGCTGAGAGTTGTTTTACCAACCCCACCCTTCATATTTGCAGTTGCGATTACATATCCCATTTCTTAAATCCTTTGATCACGCATTCCCATGTAAGTAACGTAAACGTTTTGTTGTTGAGCCAAAACTTTTGGTAATTTTAAGATTTTCCAACTTGCGAAAATAATTATTGATTGAGCAGTCAGCATTATACCAGTGAGGGGCGCGTTTGGTTTATCCCAAAAGTAATAATATTCTATAAGCTTGTCGCATTTTTTCAACTGCAATTAGGGGAACACCTTCGTCCTTACCTCTATACAATCCAAGTAAGTGGGCTTTGAGTGAGGCTGCAACATCGATGGGAACACCGTCCTTATTCCCATGATATGGCGCTTGAGTTCACTACACCCCTTTGAAACACATTGTTTTCTATTCGCTGTTCTCTAGTAAGCGTTCCCTGTTTCCTGTCTTCATCAACCATCAACATTTTAAATTAGATACAACGGTTGCCAAAATGATGATTTTCGTTACAAAATTTGGAGCAGCGACATTATTTTGATTACTTTTATGTAGGGAAAACTTATAGAACAAATCACTAATTTTTTGCTATAATTCACGCTCAAAAAACAGAAAATTAACTATAGTTTTTCGGTTATCAAGTATGCCAAAAAACAGACACTTTGGCTACAAATGGAGTTTTTCAAAAAAGACTATTTTGAACAACTTTACAAAAAGAATTATGAGCAAAATAGAGTCAGAAAAGCAGACTGATGATTTGTGCTTGGAGACGACTAATGGTAGCTCTTACAGAGAACCCTCAAAACAAACGACTTACTATACAAACTGTCGAAATCGCTCCTAACACAACGGCGATTCGTTCGCTTGATTGGGATCGCGATCGCTTTGATATTGAATTCGGTCTACAAAATGGTACAACTTACAATTCATATCTAATTAAGGGCGATCGCATCGCCTTGGTGGATACTTCTCACACCAAGTTTCGCCACCTATATTTAGAGACTCTTAAGAAACTGGTTAATCCAAAAGCAATTGATTACATCATTGTCAGCCATACAGAGCCAGATCATAGTGGCTTGGTTGAAGACGTTCTGCAATTAGCACCCAGAGCAACTGTCTTAGCGTCGAAAGTTGCACTTCAGTTTCTGGAAAATTTGGTTCACGACCCCTTCTCTAAGCGGATTGTCAAGAGTGGCGATCGCGTAGATTTAGGTCAAGGCCACGAAATTGAATTTGTGAGTGCGCCTAACTTGCACTGGCCAGATACTATTTTCAGCTTTGATCACAAAACCCAAACTCTGTTCACATGTGACGCTTTTGGGATGCACTATTGCAGCGATGACACTTTTGATGTCAACTTAGAGGCAATCGAACCGGACTTTAGATTTTACTATGATTGTTTGATGGGGCCAAATGCTCGTTCGCTGCTGAATGCGATGAAGAAAATGAACGAGTTGGGCAACATCAAAATTATTGCTAATGGTCATGGTCCTCTACTCTACCATCATTTGGGAATACTCAGAGAGTGCTACCAAGGTTGGAGTCAAAGACAAGCCAAAACAGAGACAATTGTCGGCATGTTTTATGTCGCTGATTATGGTTATGGCGATCGCATTGCTCAGGCGATCGCTCATGGAGTCCAAAAAACTGGCGTCGGGATTGAAATCATGGATCTGACAAATGCTGAGATCCAAGAAATTCAAGAATTAGCAGGTCGTTCATCTGGCATTATTGTTGGTATGCCGCCAACTGCTAACGCTGCGGCGCAAGCTGCGATTAGTGCGCTTTTGGGTGTAGTCAAAGACAAACAAGTCATTGGATTTTTTGAATGTTACGGCGGTGACGATGAACCCATCGATCCCTTACGTAGAAGATTTGTTGACTTTGGCGTCAAAGAAGCTTTCCCAGCAATTCGGATTAAAGAAACTCCTTCCCCAATCACCTTCCAACTGTGCGAAGAAGCGGGTACTGATTTGGGACAAATGTTAGTCCGCGAACGCAACATTAAACAAATTAAGTCCATCGACGTTAATTTAGAAAAAGCACTAGGTCGGGTTAGTAGCGGACTTTACATTATCACCGCTAAAAAGAACAATGTACAAGGAGCAATGCTGGCTTCTTGGGTAGCACAAGCTAGTTTACAACCTTTAGGATTTACAGTTTCTGTCGCTAAAGACCGAGCAATTGATTCGTTGTTGCAAGTCGGCGATAAGTTTGTCCTGAATGTGCTGGAAGAAGGAAATTATCAAGAACTGAAGAAACATTTCCTCAAACGTCTGCTTCCTGGTGCAGATAGATTTGCGGGAGTCAGAACCCAAACAGCTAAAAACGGTTCTCCAATTCTCACAGACGCTCTGGCTTACATGGAATGCGAAGTTAAGAGCAGCATGGAATGCAGCGACCACTGGCTATTGTACTGCACCGTCACCGATGGTCGAGTTTCCAAATCCGACGGATTAACAGCAGTTCGCCATCGTAAGGTAGGCAATTATTACTAATAAGGCAAATGGGGACACGGGAGAGTGGGGAGACAAGGAAGACAAGGGAACTCTTTGCACGCAGACGTGGGGACAAAGGAGAATAATCAATCCCCAATCCCTGATCCCCAATCCCCGATCCCCGTACTCTGTGAGAAGCCGCTTGCGCCTCTACGCGTAGCGTCTCCTCTGGAGAATCCCCGATCCCCTATCTCCACAAATTCCCTCCCCTCACGTAAATACCTATGACCAATCCTAATCCTCGCGATGTGCAGGTTTTACCAATTGCGACAAATACAACTGTGCTGCGCGCGCGCAGTTGGACACGCCTGCGGTTTGAAATTGAATACGCCTTAGCTAGAGGTACAACCTCTAATTCTTATGTAATTAGTGGTGATAAAGTCGCAGTCATTGATCCACCACCGGAAACTTTTAGCTTAATTTATTTAGATCCACTTAGGCAGTGTTTAAATGATTGGGAACGGTTGGATTATGTGATTCTTGGTCATTTTAATCCTAACCGGGTTGCCACACTCAAAGCACTTTTAGATTTAGTTCCCAAACTGACTTTTGTTTGTTCCCTTCCTTGTGCTGCGAATTTACGCGCAGCTTTCCCCAATCGCGAACTGAAAATTATTTCTATGCGAGGGAAAGAAACTCTGGATTTGGGTAAGGGTCATATTTTAAGATTCTTTCCGATCCCCAGTCCACGCTGGCCAACAGGACTTTGTACTTACGACGAACAAACCCAAATTCTTTACTCGAATAAGCTATTTGGGACGCATTTGTGCGGTGATGAAGTTTTTGATGAAGATTGGGATCTCCTTAAAGAAGACCAGCACTACTATTTTGACTGTTTGATGGCTCCCCATGCTACTCACGTGCAAGCTGCTTTGGAAAAATTATCAGAGTTGCAAGTGCGAATGTATGCTACTATTCACGGGCCATTGATTCGCTACGGCTTGTTGGAACTAGCCAAAGCCTACGAAATTTGGAGCAAGTCACAAACTGAACGTGAGATTACCGTTGCCTTGCTTTATGCTTCAGCTTATGGTAACACTGCAACTTTGGCACAAGCTTTTGCTTTGGGATTGACTAAAGGTGGAGTTGCTGTCGAATCAATTAACTGTGAATTTGCTGAACCCGATGAAGTTCGTAATGCAATTGAAAAATGTGATGGCTTTATTATGGGTTCTCCCACTATTGGTGGGAATGCACCGACACCAATTCACACTGCTTTGGGTATTGTTCTCGCCGTTGGTGACAACAGCAAATTAGCTGGTGTCTTTGGTTCCTATGGCTGGAGTGGCGAAGCTTTTGATTTAATTGAAGGTAAGCTCAAAGATGCTGGTTATCGATTTGGCTTTGAAACTTTAAAGGCCAGATTTAAACCCACAGATGTCATGCTCAAAGAATGTGAAGAAATGGCAACAGATTTTGCCCAAAGCCTGAGAAAAGCAAAAAAACCACGTTTGACTCAAGCTGCTGCAACACAAATGGAACAAGCTGTTGGGCGGATTGTTGGTTCTGTTTGCGTCGTCACAGCCAAGCAAGGTGAAGTTTCTACGGGGATGTTGGGAGCATGGGTATCACAAGCAACTTTTAACCCACCGGGAATTACTGTAGCTATAGCCAAAGAAAGAGCGGTTGAATCGATTATGCATACAGGCGGTAAGTTTGTTTTGAATATCTTGGGTGAAGAAAATTACCAAGATTATATGAAACACTTCCGCAAAAACTTTGCTCCCGGAGAAGATAGATTTAAGGACTTTTCCACAGCAGTTGCAGATAACGGTTGTGCAATCATCACTGACTCAATAGCTTATTTGGAATGTTCAGTTAACAAACGCATGGAATGCGGCGACCATTGGGTGGTGTATGCGATCGTTGATAATGGTAAGTTATTGCAACCGGATACTGTGACAGCTATGCATCACCGTAAGGCGGGTAGTCATTATTAATTTGGTTGGTAGTTGGTGGTTGTTTGGAATGAGCAAATATTAACTACCTTTTCATTGTGGTTTTTTATGCGATCGCTAAATTGACACATTACGTAGAAGTACCCACTCTATGAGTACTCATAGAGTGGGTACTTCCGTGTCACGTTAATTAGCAATTATATTTTCTTAATATTTCTTAGTTAAAATTGTTATAAAAGTACATTCCTAGCTAAGAAAAGGAGCGGTGAGTGATGGAAAGCACCGAGTTTAATAGGGTTATGCAGCGTATAGCTACGGTATTATCTGTTGTCATTATTACCCTATCTTTGGTTGCAGCTTCTACTGGCATTTTGTTGTCTTTTTACTACGAACCAGCAGCAGGTAGGGCTTATCAGTCGTTAAAACTAATTACAGATCAGGTGCAATATGGTTGGTTATTCCGCAAAGCCCACAATATTGCTGGTAATGGAGTAATTGCGATCGCACTTGTGCAAATTGTGGTGTTATTTTTGGGTAGACAGTTTCGCAAGAGTTGGTTCTCAGCGTGGGTTAGTGCGATATTGTTCACCCTAACTGTAATTGGCTTAAGTTGGACAGCAATGATTTTAAGCTGGGATCAAGAAGGATTCTGGCGTTTTAGTATTGAATTGGGAACCGTTGAAGCAATTCCTTTGATTGGTTCGCAGCTACGCGAAATCCTGACTGGTGGTGGCGCAATTAGTACGCTCACTATCCAAAGACTTTACACCATCCACAGCTATATTCTTTCCATTGCTGCCATTATCATTTCTGTGGTGCATTTATTGAGTGTATTGTGGCAAGAAAAACAAATGAAAGCTCAACTCGCCAACTCTAAAGGTGATAACTTAGCACAGAGTAATGTTCAGGGTGCAGGAACATCACTGGCAGAAAGTTGAGATTGAGATAATTTAGTGATCGGAATTTCTTCAACTTCTGGTAGTTTTTCTAAAGAGAGGCGATTTGCATCTCTACCACCCGATAGGCGTTTCAAAAGATTCGGTCTGGGATCGTGCAAGAGGTAGATAATGCGATCGCCATTTTGCCAAGCTTCACCCGCAGGTATGATTTGCAATTTCTCGTCCCGTTCTAAAAATAGTGGTACTAACTCCCCAGTCCGGATTAATGCTTGCAACTGAACCTTTTGCAATGAAAAACCAGGTTCTTTGAGTGTCGTCATCCCTAACTTGACTTGCCCATCTTTGAGATATTGATTCCAGGTTTTAATTTGAAAGTCTGAGATAAAAGCCTGGTTAACTTTAGTATTGTTTTTACCGTTATTGGCTTGGGGGTCACGGGGGAAAATTGCTAAGACACGGGGTGGATTAAACTCTTCTGCGGCTCGTTGTGCTAACACAAAATTTACTTCACCATTTTTGGTCATTGCCAAAAAAGTCCCCATAGCAGCCAATCCTGCTTCTTCTAAAACATCAGCATCTAAAGCACTACTAGTTAACACTCGCAGGTTTTCGGCTTGGGCTTGTTGACTTGCTTCAGGATCAGTGTCAATCATGACAACTGCTTCTCCTCTCTCTTGTAGCAGGCGACCAATGAAAATACTCAAAGGATTGCAACCAACAATTACCGCCCCTGTGGCTTCTTTGGAGGTAATTTCCAGCCACCTAGCAATCCAGCCAGCAGTTAGCCCCTGACAGAAAACTGTCATGATAATTGTCAAGAAGACAAGAGCTTTAATGGCATCACCACCGTTAATGCCGTGTTGGGTCAGTAAAATAGCAAATAAAGAAGCTACAGAAGCAGAAACAATCCCTTTGGGTCCAACCCAGCTCAGAAACAGTTTTTGTCGCCAGTTCAAGTCACTATTCCAGGTACAACACAGAATGTTGATTGGACGCACAATAAACATTAACGCCAAAACAGTAAATAAACTGCCCCAACCAAGTGCAAATAAACTGTCGATAGATAAATCCGCAGCCAGTAAGATGAATAAGACTGAAACGAAGAAAATCGTCAACTGACCTTTGAAGTGTCGCAGTAGTCGTTCTTCTGGCACCGAAGCGGTTCCAAACACCACGCCAGCCACTACAGTCGCCATCAATCCTGATTCACTGCGGAGCATTTGCGCTAATGCAAATAAGCCCCAGGAACCAGCTAAGACGACTAAGTTTTTGACCTCAAAGGAAAGAAAATTGGCATATTTGCAAATTAACGCCATCAGCCATCCGCCTACGGCACCAATTATGCCACCAATACCCAGTCGCATTAGCAAGCTGCTGATAGCACCAAAAGCATCGGCGTTATCATTTAAGATCGTGTTCAGCACTACTACGGCTAGAATGGCTCCAACAGGGTCAATTAAAACTCCTTCACCTTCTAGCAATGTGGCAACTGGTCGTTCCACATTAATTTGCTTAAGTAGAGGACTGATCACCGTCGGACCTGTGACAACTACTAGAGAGGCGAACAGAAAAGCGATCGGCCAAGGAAATTCACCCAGCCAGTGGGCCGCCATGCTCCCACCAAGTAACGTGATTAAAGTTCCCAAAGTTACGAGTAATTGCAAACTTGTAGAAACTTTGTTTAACTCTCGCAGTTCTAGATTAAGTCCGCCTTCAAACAAAATTATTGCCGTTCCCAAAGCGACAATAACTTCTAATCCAGTGCCTAACAAATGGGGATGCAATAGCCCAAAGCCGTCAGAGCCAAGCAGAATACCAAACAGTAATAAAAATACGATACTGGGTACTCGGAGGTACGCAGCTATTACCTGAGCGCTAATGCCCGCAACGACGGCTATAACCATCTGCAAGGTGATTTCAAAAGATGCTTCCATGTTGTAGATTTTGAGCTATGTTTTTCAAAATCTCTTGTAAAGAATTGTAAAGACTTAACTTACCAGGTGCAACATCACAACTTAATTCTTTTTGGTTCAGTAGAAAAATATTTTCTACTTAGTTACCTACAATACAGTAATTTGTTCATATTGGTAAAATTGAGACGGCGTTAATGCTTGCTGCATCAGCTTTTGAGTGTCATGTTTACCTCCTAAAGTGCATTTTTTAACAATTGGTTATGAATCACTTTTGCTTCCACTAAGTTTAACCTGCTGCAATTTAAAATTTTGCTATCAAATTATTCGTTTAATCTGTTGACATTAAAAGTAAAAGCCGCTAAATTTATAAAAGTGTAAACCACGCCCCCATCGTCTAGAGGCCTAGGACACCTCCCTTTCACGGAGGTAACGGGGATTCGAATTCCCCTGGGGGTATTGTTTTTGATACCGAAGCTAGACCAGTAAAGCTAATTCAAAGCCTTGCGGAACTTGTCTTTTGGCTGTTAACTGATAAATTTGGGAATTCATAACTCTAGAAATTTTGCTTTCGTATTTACTCCATACTTATTCCAGACCAGTTTTAGTACAAATGTTCGTAAAAAATGCGATTGAACGCAGTAGAAATAGTCATTAGATAAGTTTTTGCAACTTGAAAGTTTGTGTCAAGGATAAGCAAACTCTGCATTTACCTTTTATACAAAACGTTCTCTACACAAAAGAATTGCAATTATCACTGAACAACTCGACAGGTTGCCGACATTAGAAGGAATTAAAACAGAGATAGCACGGTTGGCAGCACAGAATTATTTAGCACTACCAACAGGTGAACCATCAGTAGGAAATAAGTGTCGAGCCCGAAGCCAAAGAAGGACGGGCTTTACTCAACGCCGAATTGCAAGCCTCAACAGCCAATCTGACGGGTGAAACACCGCAGTTTGAAGTCCTGGAACTGGAGAAATTTAACGATGAGCAAATCCGCCAGGTGTTGTCCTTGAATGCTGAACCTACCACGGTTGAACAAGTGATGGGTAATTCTCAACTGTTGGACTTAGCACGTCGTCCGGTGATGACAGAGTTGATTTTAGAAGCATTGCCAGAAATTGAAGCGGGTAAACCGATCGCTAGTTCAGAGTAAACATTTAGCGTACGCATGATCGTAAATGCGACCCGATACATTGGCAATGCGACCCGATACATTAGTAATGCAAGCCGATATATTCGTAGTGTCAGTTGATGCGATCGCACTTAATACCAATTCAATTAATGATTGCAACACATCCTTGGGTAAAGACGCGATCATGGGTAGAGACGCGATAAATCGCGTCTCTACAAATGGTCTGTTTGTCGCATTCTTTTTTCAAATTGGTATAAACTTCCCAAACAGGCGATCGCTCTACCTCCGGCTACGAGATTCCCGACTTCTTTAAACGCGATCGCTCCTACAAAACCCTCTCAACTATCCAAAAGCATGAGATTTTCAAACGGATGCTGATTTTTCCAACGGTAAGCATTAAAATCTCTACGGTCAACCGAAAGAATTCTTCCATGTCCCAAGTGTTCTGCCAAAACCACTAGTGACGCATCAGCAAAATCCATTGGCAAATCCGCATATTTTTCCATAAGTTCACAAATGCGTTTCCCATGATCGGGTTGCAAATCGAAAACTGTAAATCCCCCTAGAGATAAGTTGTTAATAAAACTTACTTGAGCATGATTCCCCATCGTTGTTAAAAGTAGATAGCAAGTTTCAGTAATAACAGCCCAAGTCGTAATCAGAGGTTCTTTGAGATTAGCAAGTGCCGTTATGGCTTTAGTGTGGTATGGGTCGTTTCGATTCGCCAGGGCTAACCAAAAGCCCGTATCAACTATCACCATATTTAGCTTTCAAGCCATCTTTCAGAATAGACTTGTAGTTTACAGACAGATTCGCATCTGCCTCACCACAACCAATAAAACCAGTTTGTGTGAGCAATTCTAGCGGGTTCTTTTGCTGTTGGTGCTGAAGCTGTTCGTAATACAAGTCAATAGCAAACTTAATCACATCCGTTACTGCCTGATGAGTTTGCTGTTGGATGTAGGTTAATTTATTAGCATGTTCCTCATCTAATCGGGCATTAATTCGCATAGTCATGATTATTTGTCATACTAAAGTATGACAAGTTTAACATATTCCCTACCTCTTCAATAACCTGCGTCGCAAATTATCCAACAATGCTTGAGCATTGCATCCATGGAGTTGTAGAGATGAGATGCTCCCGACGCGCAGTGGCTTCTTAGCGGGACATCGCTTGCACAAGAGAAACTGCGATCGCATATGCTGAGTTATCTAGTTATACTTCCATTGCTAAGTAATTCTGAGCAGAGTACAAAAAGCGGATAAATCCTGGGGATCAATCCAAAATCTAAAACCCAAAATCCCAAATCGGTTGTCTAAGTTCCCTGTAAACGCTGATAGATTGCCAGTAAATTGAGTTGTAGGTCTTTGGCAACGCGACGCTCAATAATTCCTACTGGCATAGTCAGTTTAGGCCAAACTTTGACTGTGTAGCAGAGATTAGTTCCTATTTGTTGACCCAGAGAACATGGTTCTAAGCACCAGCTACCAGAGAAATCTTTAAAATCACCCTCTACCATCCGGAAAGTGATTTCTTTGGGAAAGCGTTCCTCAAGATCGAGAACTACACGTGCAGAAAAATTCATGCGTAAAAAGCGTTGAGAACCTATTTGTTCCAAGCGTATACCACCGTTGGGGTGTTTTAGCAAGCGACTTTGGGCTAAGTTAGGGATAAAGTCGGCTAAAGCTTCATAATTGGTGAGTACTTCCCAAACTTGTTTCACTGGTTGGGGGATTTGAATTTTCGCGGTAATTTGTCGCTGTCGCTCAGTGATATTCTCGATTTGAATAGCCACAGCCTGCAAATCATTCGTCTCTAGGTTGGTTTCGTCTTCAATGGCGATGAAGTCGAGTTCTTCTGGTGTGTATTTTTCTTCAGTCACTTTCAGAGTAGGTTTGATCTTGGTCAGAAAATTGGGGCAGATTCAAGGTAAAACAGATTTTGCTGAGATCTGTATTCTCAATTGGAGTACTTTCCACAGCGATTTCCCCACTCAAATGCTGCACTAAGGATTTTACCAGAGCAAGTCCTAAGCCAGTGCCAGGAGTCCATCTTCCTCTACCGCGACGGAATGCATCAAATATATAGGTGGCTTCTGCTTGTGAGATGCCATGTCCGACGTTGGTTATTTTAATAATAACCCGATCAACCTGTTGAATTACTTGATGTGTGGCTTCTAGTTGGATGATGGTATCTTGTTGTGAGAATTTAACCGCATTAGTTACAAGTTCTTGCAAAATGCGGTCAAAACTTTCTAGTTCAGTTTGCAGTTCTAGGGATGCTTCCGGTAACTCATAAGAAATATTTAATCCTTTTTCTAGCAGTTTTTTCTCAAAAGATGCTGATATCTCTTGGATTCTGCGATTTAAGTCTAGGGTGGCAAATTGGGGAGGTTCTTGATGAGTGTCTAGTTTTTGGAGTGTCAATAGGTCATTGATTAAGTTTATTTCTTTGGTACACTCTTCCTCCAGAATATCTAGATATCTAGTTTGTTGTTCGGGAGATCTTCCTGGTTGACGCAGCATCCGTAAAGCCATACGCATATTTGTCAAAGGATAGCGCAAGCGATCGCTCATGTTACTTAAAAACTCATCTTTGAGTTGGTTAAGTTCTCGCAATTGCTCAACATATTGCTTTGTTCTTTCATAGAGTTTAGCTTGAACGTCTAGACTGCGCTGTAACTGGGATGTACGCTCATCCACTAACATTTGTACTTGCCGTAGTGTTTGTGTTTGAATGATGGCATTGCTGAGTTGAGCGCAGACCATTTCTACCATGTTGATTTCTGCTGTCTCCCAATAACGGGGTTGGGTTTGCTGTAGTGCCAAAAATCCCAAAATTTTGCCTTGATTCTCCAATCGCATCAAGAGCATTGCAGGCAGTTTTTCTAAAATAAACGCTTGGGCGATTGTGGAGGTATCCTTGCGCCGATCTCCGGTATCATTAATAATTACAGGCTTGCCAGATTCTGCTGTAAAAGCACGCCGACTAATACCACAATCGCAAAGCCAGTATGAATAGTCTGGGCTGTCTTTTTGATCAATATAAAAATCTTCTGGTTGTCTAGACCATTCACCAATAACTGTAGCTTTTGCTTTCGGGATTTGTTTTTTGCGTAGATTTCTAAATAGGGGATCAGCATATTTCAGTAATATAATCAAACCCCGGTCGGCTTCTAGAGCTTCAGCAGTAGAAGCGATCGCTACCTGAAGCATCTGATTAATCTCCAAGTTGCTACGACCGAGGATTGTCAATTGCTTGATCAGGTTTTGATGCTTGCCACAAGTTTTTATATATTGTTGTTGTGAAGCGATTTGCTGTGCTTGTGCTACCTGTTCTAGAGCGATCGCACAGACTGACTCTAGCGATCGCAGCAAATATTTTTCCGAATCACTCCAATCATGTACCTGGGACTTAATTAAGTTAATAACACCGTTCTTTTTGTTTACGAAACGGGTAGTAATTGCCAGAACCGATTTAATTGGTATTGGCAATTGTTGACATCCTATTTTCAGACTATTTTGAATTGTGGCAATGTCTTCTATCGTTGGTTCAGAAGCGCATTGCACTACTGGTAAATCCAATTGCTCTAATGAGAATATTTCATCTGGAGATGAATTTAAATACTCTTGGGGACACCAATTTGCAATAAATTCTTCACTACCAGTCACCTCTTTATGTGCAGTCACTAAGCAGCAGCAATCTACTTTAAATGTCACTCCTAGTAATTGAGCAATGTCTTGTAGCATCATTGCTGGTGTTGAGCGATTGGCAATGATGTAATTGATTTTTTGTGCTAACTGGAGGGCTGCTTCTTCCTCTTGCTGCATTAGATTGACCGGGTAGTGTGTGAGTCTATCTATTTCATCTAGGCGTTGTGGCAACGAACACAAACGCTTGCTTATTTTTGGTACGCTTTTGGATATTGAACCCATTTTCTTTGTACCCAACCTCCTGCCATATTCCTGATTCCTTTGTAAGGCTGCACCCTGCGATTGAATGATTCATCTTAAAATATTGTCTTCTAAACTTTCTCTCACCTGTTATAGCCCTTTTATATTGGAGATGGTGAAATCTCTTTATATCAAAAACCTTGAGTAATAAAATACATAAAAATTTAGTTTAGTCACACAAGCAAATATAATTACAGATTCTTACACAGTTATTTTGTTGCTAATATTTACTTAGACTACCTTGTTTCTCAGTATACATAAACCGTATTTTTCCTAGACTTACAACAAAGATATAGTAAGCTTCCTACGCATTAATACTGATATTTTGCCATGAAAACGTAATATTTATTTTATATTTTCTAGATGTACAGCTTACTTTTCACCAGATCAAACATCAACAAATATAATTAAAGTAGGGGGTTTAGCAAACTTTTTGATAACTAAACAAGAGCAGCAAAAAATATTTACTGAAATCTAGTTACTTTACTCCTTTTCTTTAGAATCATTTAATCTTTATGCTGATGTTTTATATCTGTCAAGTGTAGTCAAACCCCCTGTGGTAGAAAACACCGAGCCTTTAAGTAGTTTCAACAAACTATTAAATTCTTTATTTAGTAGCACCCGTCTCCGTTGATTCGGTGAAATTGGATAATTTATTTTTTGGAGTTCCCTAAATGTAAATCTATTTATATTATCAGAACAATATTGCGACCTAATTGAGATTGCTGCAAGATAGAAGCTACTTATCTTGACGATGCTGAATAGCAATCAATAGTGAGAACCGTGAAGTTGTAAAATTTTTGTTAAATTGGCGAACATCTATATTAATAAATAGTGTCTCCGTTTGATTTAGCAAGGTACTTAGCATGACGGCAACAACTTCCAAAGCAACTTCAGCGCTTCCCCATTTTTGCGAAGGAATTCAATATTTTGGGGAAACGTTACCGGAATTTGAAACTTATGGTGCAAATCCAGTCATAGAGTCAGCCAAAGAAGCGATCGCCAATCCAGAAGAACCAGCAGCAGTATACCAAACCTTGCTAGCTGCGGATGCTTTGCGTTATCTGACACTGCAAGTTACTGGAAGTAAAGCTTCTGGACACCCTGGTGGTTTCGCTTCTCAAGCGGAAGCTTATGCAGCTTTGGTCATGCTCGGTTACAAAAATATTATTACGGAAGTGGGACACCACGCCCCCGGATTTTATAGTGCCATGTTCTTGGATCGCTCTTTAGAAGACATGGGCATTTATACAGTCCAACAATTACGCGATCGCTTCCGAGAAAAGCATGGACTGTTAGGACACCTGTCTGGTTATATTCCTGGCATTCTTGCACCAGCAGGCCCTTTGGGACAAGGGCAACATTTTGCAATGGCGGCTGCATTATTAAATAAAGACAAGCTGTTTCCGTTCACCATTGGCGATGGAGGACTGG
Source organism: Pelatocladus maniniholoensis HA4357-MV3 (assembly GCA_019359115.1). Taxonomy (GTDB): domain Bacteria; phylum Cyanobacteriota; class Cyanobacteriia; order Cyanobacteriales; family Nostocaceae; genus Pelatocladus; species Pelatocladus maniniholoensis. Next base: position 44,001 of record JAHHHW010000072.1, on the reverse strand, counting down.
GTGAGCCTTATATTATGAGTTCTATGGCTCATTTCCACACCGCTTATCCTGGTGTAACTAACTTTTTGCCAGTGTTGGTGTGGAACGGTTACAGCCAAGAACACCATAGTATGGTGTCTCTTAAAACCAATGAACAAATGATGGCATACTGGCATGGTAATGGCTTTGAAGAAGTCGTGTTAGTAGATGCCAAAGACTTTGATGACAAAGAACAACCAGGAAATTACGTAGATAGTACCGCCTTTTCTTTTGCCCAACGTCTAGCTTTTACCAAAGCAGTACTTTTAGGTATAGATGAAGCGGCGCGATCGGCTTTGAGTGGTAAGTTAACTGTGTTTATCATTAAGCAACTCAAAGGCGCAGGCGTCCATGCGCGGGGTGCAAAATCTCATAACCTGTATCCAAAAGACACGCTGGATGCACCCCATATTATCAACGCACTCAAAGAACGCGCCTTACCTGTTCAAGCTTGGCAAATCGTACGGACAAACTGCGAACGCGCGGGTGGAGGCCCAGCAGCAAAAACAGTAGTTACCGAATTTGAATATCCTTTGCCAGATTTAGGCGAATTGCCTTTAGAAGAGTATGCTGTGGGTGGCGATCCGAAAGTTTCCACAACAGCCATGGGACGTTTGGTCGCAAAAGTTGGACAAATCGATGAAAACTTTTTGGTTACTAACGCCGACGGGAATGAAGCATCAGGTATTGGTAATATTAACCAAGCCTTAAAAATTATTCACCCCACAACAGATGACTTATACAACCAAGCACCAGGTGGACAAGTTTACGAACCTTTGAGTGAAGATGCTTGTGCTGGTTTAGCTGCGGGTATGTCGTTGATGGGTGCTAGAAGTTTGTGGTGTTCCTACGAATCTTTTGCGATTAACGGTTTACCAATTTGGCAAACTGTCATCCAAGCAATGGCAGAATTGCGACGTCCGACTCCCTCGACAATTACATTATTCACCGCCGGTGCTTTAGAACAAGGGCGCAATGGTTGGACTCACCAACGTCCAGAAATTGAAGCTTACTTTGCGGCGATGATGCGAAATGGTAATGTTTTCCCCTTGTTTCCCCCCGATGCTAACAGTATTCAAGTTTGTTATGACTGGGCTTTGAGAACCAAAAATAAGGGAGTTGTCATCACTGCGAGTAAATCACCATTACCAATTCGCACTACTTTTAATATGACTCGTCATGGGTTACAAGATGGTGCGGTGGTATTGCAAGATGTCGCTGGAGATCAGCAAGTAGTGTTTGCTGTAATTGGCGATATGACATTAATTCCCGTGTTTGAAGCAGCAGCTTTCTTAGAAACAGAAGGTATTGGGGTGAAGATAGTTTCTATTATTAACCCCCGTCGTTTATATCGTCCCCATGATACAGGTTGGGATACCTGCACCGAACCCGAAGGTGATTTTATCAATGATGAAAAATTTGCCGAAATCTTTGCTGGTGACGCGTTAATTGGTGTTACCGGAGGTGCGGCGGCGATGTTAGAACCTGTGATGCTGCGGAGTAACTGCAAGCGCGATACCTTCGCATGGAGACGTGGAGAAACAACAGCAAGTGCAGGTGAGTTGATGGCGTTTAATGGTTTGACAGCAGAAGCGTTGACGAAAAGAGCAATTGAATTAGTGCATTGAGTGATCGGGGATTGGGGAAGGTAGGGGTCCCCTCTGCCTCTGGGGGTAAGGGGTAATGGGGATTGGGGATTGGGGATTGGGGATTGGGGAGAGAATAAACAGCAATTCCCGTTCCCCGTTCCCCAATCCCCGATCACTCCCTTAATGCATACCCTACTCCACGCACTGTATGAATTAAGCGTTTTTCGTTGTTTTCTTCTAGTTTCAGACGCAAGTAACGCACATAGACTTCAATAATATTAGAATCACCCATAAAGTCATAACCCCATACTTTTTCTAAAATTTGGTCTCTAGTAAAAACCTGACGGGGATGACTGAGGAGATATTCTAATAAATCAAATTCTTTCGCTGTTAAATCAATTGTACGTTGATCTCGGAAAACTTCACGAGTGCGACGATTGAGTTTCAAATCTTCAAACTGCAACAAATCTTCATCTGTTTCTTGGGTGCGACGAAGATGAGCGCGAATTCTAGCTAGTAATTCTTCAATACTAAAAGGCTTAACTACATAGTCATCAGCACCCGCATCTAAACCAGCTACGCGATCGCTCACTTCATCTTTTGCTGTCAACAAAATCATCGGTATTGAACTACCTGTTGCTCGCAAACGCCGACAGATTTCCACACCTGATAATCCTGGTAGCATCCAATCGAGAATTGCTAAATCTGGTGATGACTCTCGCGCCAGTGTCAATCCAGTTATACCATCATGTGCCACACTTACCTGATAGCCTTCACTAGTTAGTTCCAATTCAACAAATCTGGCTAATTTAACTTCATCTTCAACTAACAGGATGTGTGCTGTCATATTTTTATTCTTAAAAGATGAGAGTTTTGATCATGGTTTGCTTATTTCATATATTGAATAATGCGATCGCCAACTCGCAAAGCATTAGCAATAATAGTTAAACTAAATGACCCTTCTTACACCTCTACACTTCTTTTTTTAGTCCCCTTGCTCAGAGTTTCCTGCTCCCCTGCTTACATAGTGATTGGCTATTTTTTTATTTGAAAGTCCCTCATAGCTGGGATCGTGAGTTCCTAGCAGCTTGTCCCAGAAGGTAAAATATAGCCCGTAATGTACTCTGTACTTATGATGATGTATCGCGTGATGTGTCGAACCAATGAAGCACTTTCCAAGCCATTGGGGGAAAAACCAAAATCGTGAGGTAAACAGTTCAAATCCCACATGAGTCAACACAGCCCATACTGTCATAGTCATGAGGACAGCAATTAAGGTAATGAAGTGAAGTGGAATCAGGAAAACTATCCCTACAAAGAAAAGACCTTGTATGACAGCTTCTGGTAGGTCGAAGGCGAAGGATGTCCAAGGTGTTGGATCTCCTGATCGATGATGACCATAGTGTAGCCACTTGAAGAATAAAGGGTGGTGAAACCCTCGATGAATAAAGTAAAAATACGCATCTTGGATGATAAGTACTGCAACAAAACTGACCGCCAAATACCACAGTCCATACTCATTTACAGAAGTGTACAAAAGCGTTACTCCCGAATCATATGCTGACATAATGAATGCGGCGCAAAGTCCAAAAAATACCGCGGAGAGAACCGACAGTTCAATATCCTGTCGAATTGACTTCCATACTATAGGTTTGAGGTGTAACCTCCGCTTCACGAAAGGCTTACCCATAACCGAATAAAAGAACCAATATGCTCCTCCAGCGATGAGGAAGTATCGGACTATAATAATTCCGAAAAATGCTAACCAATAAAACCCGAATTTATGTAGGATGAAGAACAAATTTTGCACTAATTTTCAGTTTATTTACAGATTGAAGCGTAACAGTTGTACATTATTCCTGGCTTCTATCGCAAGCAGTGTTATCTTATTTAGCTTTTTGATCTGTGCTAAGTAGCCCTGACTGAACTGCGTACACCAGGGTGAATAAAAATATGACTCTTCTTACACCCCCTACACCCTTACACCCCTAGATCTATTTTCAAGTCAGGTCGGCACAAATAAAGCTAACTCGTGAGGGTCGTCATTTTTCATTGGTAAGGGTTTCAGCGATTTTATATTTCTCTACACAGTGATGTTTATTTTCGCCTACTGACTTAGATAAATATTGAGTAATTGGGTGATACCTTAGTTTTCTTTGTTGTCTTTTTATGATTTTTTATTCTCAGTATAGTTACGTGGTACTACTATAGCCTATCTAAGGATTCTGGTGTAACTTAAACAAATTAAGTAAAACTCTTAGATTTTTATCCGTAATATTTCTGACATATATTTTCAATTAATTCAGTAAAATAACGGTTAAGTAAGTCATCATTATATTTGTTCCCTGTTCCCTGACTCAACTAATAAGTTCATAAACCAAACTGGATTCCTATAGATATGATTCTGAACAAGTAATTTCAGGAATTAAATTTGATTACTGTATCTATCCCAATTTGTATTCATTCAAAATGGGATAATCCTCACTTACAGATGCAACTCACTAATGACTAAATGAAGTCATCTTAGGAACAATAGCTATGTCAAAACAAGAAGTGATTAGACTATTTAGAAATGCTCAAACTAATCCTAATCTGAGGAAAGTCCTTAATTCGGCATTGAACCTAGAAGCTTTTGTACAAATAGCGCATCAACACGGCTATAATTTTACGGTTGAAGAATGGCAAAAAGCTACTGGCTTAGTCATAGAAAATTCAGACTCTCAGGTTTATGAAAATCAAGGCACTTGATATATACACAGGTGACTATTGAGAGATCCTCGACTTTGCAGAATTTGTCGGGGGTCTTGTCTCTCACGAATAATTTTAGAATGCTATATAGCAATACGCTTGGTGTTAAGCTCACAATTTTTTGTAGAGGAGAGACGCGTAGCAAGATCCCACAGGGTAATTTCGCGTCTGGTACACACCAATTTTCTGTACTAAAAATCCTTAACACCAACCGTATTGTGCTATATAGTGAATTCTAATTAATAAGAGCTAATTAATTTATAACGGTGATTTCACCTTTTTTATTAATTTTAACTGGTGTATTAGGAAAATCATTGGCAATCAAATAGCGGACAAGTTTTACAGTTCGCAATTGCTTATCAATATAGGGAATTCCCTGGCGATTCATATGTATAGGAATAATTTTACCTCCCACTAAATCCCCTTGGAAATTTAACTTTACTTCTAAAATCATTGAGTAGCCAGTCTCATTTCTAGTAGATAAAGTTCGGTATCCTAAAAAGTTTCCTAAAGAGTAAGCAATCAATTTTCCTTTATAAATCTCCATGGCTCTGGGAACATGGGGACCATGGCCAAGAACTAAATTTGCTCCCGCATCAATCATTGTGTGAGCAAACTTTACCGCATTACCTCTATTTTCTCCGTAGAAGGTTTCTGTTTGATTTTTTACTCGTAATGCTTTTGTTCCCTCTGCTCCGACGTGCATTGATACAATTACAATATCCGCACGTTTTTTCGCTTGTTGTACCAGATTTTTGGCTGTTTGGAAATCGTGAATGGAGTTGTAACGTTCATAGGGTGCAAACCCGATCATTGCAACTGGAATATTTTTAGCTTGCAGTAAAAGTATTTGATTTTTATGACCTAGTGTTTCAATCCCAACAGCAGAGAGATTCTTAATCGTATCTGCAAACCCCACTAAACCAAAATCCATAGCATGATTGTTAGCGATATTGAATACATCAAAGCCGACATCAGCAAACAACTGAGCATAGGAAGGTGGAGATCGAAACGCGAACATCTGTCCACGACTGATGTCTTTGGTAGTGTATGGATAGTTAGTTAAGCTGGTTTCAAAGTTACCAAATAAGATATCAGCTTTTTTTAAGTTTGCTCTTACCGACTTTGGGATTAATTGGTTGCGATCGCGTGCCAATCTGTAGTTAGGAAAATTCGTACCAGGAATAACATCGCCAACTGCTTGAATGGTAATAGTGTCTGTATAGCTAGGCTCTTTGATCAGTGGAGGTGAATTTGGCTCTGGGAGATATTCACTGGGTAGGTTGTTTGTATCTGTAGCTTGCGATCGCTTAGAACGAATACCCAATCCAATACCAATTCCTACACAAAAACATACACCAATGAAAGCCAAAGAAAGCAATTTTACCCCTGATCGTGGATTAGCCATGTTCGCATTCCTCACACTTTGAGATTAGTCTACTCGATCAGTGAATGCGATCAATATTGATTCTGCTGTGGTTTTCACAAAATTTGGTGATACCGTTTCTGTGCAATCCTGAAATAAAGATACAGATCCTCGACTTCATTAAAGAAGTTGGAGATTTTGAGTAGTGATCATAAGTAAGTAATTACTCAGTTGCAAGTCTTTAATTATTTCAAATATCTCAGTCTTGATCTCAGTAATGGCTACGGTTGAATGTAATTAAGTTGAATGAGACGAAGCGAGCAGACAAATACATCGATAAGTTTAATTCTACTTGGCGTTGATCCAAAGATGAGAAAAAGGTTGATTATGAAAAGGAAGATGCTGATCAAACAAGATGCAGAATTGACAGAAAATAGTAAAGAAAATATTGGAACACCACTACAAACAGACTGCTGGATATATCGGATTGTAGTAAGCGCATTAGCATTAACTTTAATATCTTCTATTGGTGGTGCAGTTTGGCTAAAATCTCAGGATAAAGATATTCCCGAAATTTTGATTGCTTTGGGTACAGGATCATTAGGTGGTTTGGCGGGATTCTTAGCGCCGACACCAGCTAAAAAATAACTGCTTCTAAATGAAGTTGACTTTCTTGGCAATTTCCATTATTTTTAACCACTTTGACAATAACTGGTTCTTTGACTTCAAGACTCATAGAATTGATTTTTGCTAGTACAGTTGAGCGAGAAGGTTGTTTGGATGAAGACAGAGCTTGAATAAAAGCTTGAGTTGCATTATAACTAGTACCAGTCAACCAAGTAACAGGCTGTTTACATTTTTTTTCAGATTCTTTGTACGATTTATTTATACTTGGTACAACTAAAATCAAATCTTTTATGAATACATTTTCTGCTAGAATATCTGGATAATTAAAAGAACCTGCTCCTAATATTAGCATTTTTTTGGGTTGATTAGTCAGATTATTGCTAGCACGATATATTTCAATTGCTACAGAAGTGAAATTGATATCTGGGAACAACATCAGTGCATCAGCACTCTCTTGTTGACTACGTAATACTTCGGCTTCTGGATTCAACATAGGATTATTCAAATTTACTTTTCGGATAATGCTGATTCCATGATTAAAAAGTAATTTTTCTAGATTGGAAGCTATATTTTTACCATAGGTATCATCGGGATTGTAGAAAATATTAACTCGCTTAAGTTTCTTATATATGAGATACTCAGTCATCTTTTCAGCAAACTTTTGAGCAGTAGCAGTTGTTCTATGAAAAAACTTACCTTTGAGCAAATCGCTAGCACTAGAGGGAGATATCATGGCTAGACCAGCTTTTTCATAAATTGGTAGTGCTGACATACTAGCTGTGCTATTTTGATGTCCAATCACTCCCATAACATTTGAATTTATCACTAGCCTGCGGGCAATTTTTGCAGCTTGAATTGGCTCAGTGTCATCATTAGCAATAATAATTTTCAAGAGCCGAGCATTAGATTTATTACGTTTTTTATTAAAATTTTCTTGTGCTTGTGCTACTCCTCTTAAAAGTTCTAGAGAAGTTATTTTGCGAGTATAGCCTGATGTCACAACTGCTAGAGTTAGAGGATTACCTTGTTGATTTGCTCGTGCATTGTTATAGTAAATTTTCACTACCGGGTCGTCAGGATTAGCTTTTAGAGCTTTTTGGAATAATTCAATAGATTTTGCATAATTCTTTTGTTCAAAAGCTTCTATACCTAGTATTCGATTATAGTTTTGAGAAAAATCACCAAATAAATTCCGCTCTCCTTCACTAAATCGTTCTGGCTCTGCTAGTTGTAAAGATGAAGAATAATAATCAAAAATTAAATCAGTAATTTCTTTTCGTAATCCAACAACTGTCCCAACTACAAACATGAGGGTAGCTACCAAACCTAAAGCAAAGCGCTGCTGAGATCGTCTTTGTAATTCTTGACTAGCATTTAAGAATTGATAATCGCGATCGCTTAAACTTTTATCTTTTGCCCATTGCCATGCATATTGTAATGCTTTACCACGCAAAAGTTTTGACTTGTCTTGACAATTGGAATCTAACCATGCATTAAGTTTAATCGCGTAAGGACGTTGCTGTGCTAATATCTGATTAACCCAAGATTTGTCAAAAATAGCTTTATAAATACGGTTGTAAATCCTTAATTTCCCCTCACATTTAACAACTAACCCCGACAGCCGCAATTTTAATTGTTCTTGACTTTTATCCGCTTTTATTTCATCCTGTTGTAAAATTTGCTGATACAAACACAATAGCTGTACAACAGGTTGCTCATTACAGAGAATGCGATCGCGTATCGTTCGCAAATGTTGTGGTTCATCATTTCCTTCCCAGTTACTAATGATTTGGGATTGCACAATTTTTTCTACACATTCCACCTCATGTCCAACGGGAATAGGTGATTGACAATCGACAATTAATTTGCATAGCTTTTGAGTCAGAAAAGGTTGTCCACCTGTCCAGTACAAAACCTCTTTGAGTACAGCTTGCGGATTTTCTACGTGATTTTGTAATCCTGCTACTAAAGGTACTGTTTCTGCTAACTCAAAGCCAGTAAGTTCAATTGCTTGACCAATATTAAATGGTGTGCGATTTTTATCACTAATCAAATCTGAAGGTGTCGCAACACCCAAGAGTGCAAAAGTCAAACGTCTATATTCTGGTTTTTCTGTTCGTAGATTATCTAATGCTCGAATCACGGCAAAAAAATCATCTTTAAAATTTAAGCTGAGGAGTCTATCAATTTCATCAATAAAAATTACTATATTGCCGAATATTTTCTTTAAAAGTACGTCTTCAATAAACTCTATCCAACACTGAACACAAGAAAACTGCTCGCGTTCTTGCCACCAAATTCGCCAGTTAAAATCTTCTGATATCTTAAAACTACTAACAAGTCTTCTGATTAAACCTTTATACCATTTCTGAGCAGTAACTCCTTCTTCCAAAATTAAAGTAGTGTCAATTGCTGCACAGACTATACCTTCTTGTTGCAGCCTATGCATAGTTTGCACTTTGAGTGAAGATTTTCCCATCTGTCGGGAGTTCAATATATAACAAAACTTCCTTACTTTCAATGCATGATAAAGTTCTTGATCTGCCTTGCGCCTGACATAAGTAGGAGCATCAACAGGTAAACTAGACCCAACTTGATAAATAAAACTGGGTTGAATATTCATTGTTCACCTAAAATCTACGAATTAATTCCGAAGCGATCGCCAAAATACAACCGATACAAATTGCAACTAATTTCTACTTCATTCCCGGTTAAATGTATTAACCCCATGCTGTATAATTTATACGCCAACATTGGTTCTAGTTGTATTTTATCTCTTGTAATTACTACTTTTTTTAATGCTTCCGCCAATTCAAAATGCTGTTGAATAATCTTCCAATATCGCCGCAGAAAGCTACTATATATTCCTGCTTCTGTAGGAGCAGATTGCAAAAATTCTTCAAGGCTGATTGTGGTATTATTCTTGAGATAAGAGAAAGCCTGTCCGAGCAAATAGGGATGTCCTCTTAACATAGACATCAATTGTTGTATTTGCTCATGTTCCCAAAAAATTCCATATTGTTGAGCTAAATCATTTACCTGTTCCGGCGTTAATTCTGGTAATTGTACTAGTTTACCGACATTAAAAGGCGACTCATTGACATTCAAAGGCACGTATACTTCTGTTGAGTGGACGACTATTAACCGCATTTTTTGCCAAATACTACAAGTTTTCGCCAGTTCGTGCCAAACTCGTAGCAGTCCAAAGAATTCAGAGGCTACTTGCTGATAAGGAAAAATCCGCTCTACTTCATCCAAGCATAATACCAATGGACTAAGCGATTGTGGTAATAAATACTCTTCAAAATAGGCAGTGCAGTTTAATTTACTGCTAGACTCATCATCCCAGTAATTAGCGAGTTGGTTCGACATTTTCAATCTTTTACCAACACTGACACTGAACCACTGTAAAAATTTATCTAAATTGGTAAAGTGATCTATTTCTGCATAATGTAAGTTCAAGAATACAGTCCGATATCCTTCAGATGCTAACTGCAATAAAATCTTTGCCATCAGTGAGGTTTTACCCATCAATCCAGGTGCTTTAATCAACAGTAGCGCACCAGCTTGGCGTAGTGTTTGCTCACAAATAGATTCAGTATAAGGACGCTTTACATAAATGAAGTTCTCTGTATCTGGCTCGTCTGCAAACTCTGGCAATGTAATATTGTTAATGTTGGGGTTAAAATCTGCTATCGCTTGCCAATCCAGTCCCAATTTCTGGCAAATTTCTTGAAAATTTAGACAATCAATAGGCTTACCGTTAAGAAATTTTCTGACTGTATCCAGACAAACTCCTACATCTTCAGCCAAATCTTTTTGACGGGGATAACCCTGAAGTTGGACAGTTGTCTTAACTTTGTCAATACATTCTTTACGAATTTTTACTGAGCGTGACATAACTGGGTTTTCTCAGCAAGATGCTCAGATCATACCGTTTGTTTCCAGTGGTACTGCTTACTCATTAATAAGTCAGTTACAAGTCAGCTAATCAGGGGAAAATCCTACAACACAAGCAAACATGAAAATCTCTTCCCCGAACGCGAGTGCGTCTCCGTCAGAAGAATTCCCGCTCCCTGATTCCCGATCCCCGATCCCCATTTTCATCCTAGTCATCACCCAAACATGCGATCGCGATTATGGGGAGCATCAAAATCAATCAGTGGCCCTTTCGGAACAATGCGAGTCGGGTTGACTTTGGGATGACTCCGGTAATAATGTCGCTTGATGTGGTCTAAATTACAAGTTTGTTTTACCCCTGGCTGTTGGTACAAGTCTTTGAGATAATTCCACAAGTGAGGATAATCTACGATCTGACGTAAGTTGCATTTGAAATGCACATAATAAACCGGGTCAAAGCGAAACAAAGTTGTGAACATACACCAATCTGCTTCAGTAACTTGATCCCCACATAGATAACGTTGCTCTCCTAAAACTTTTTCCCAATGATCAAGAGCATCAAATAATTCTGTTACCGCTTCATCATAGGCTGCTTGCTTAGTTGCAAATCCCGCCCGATACACACCATTATTAATCGGTTGGTAAATAGCATCTATTGTTTCGTCAATAACTTTTTGTAAATTTTCTGGATAAAAGTTTATATTATTCTGAGCAAGATGATTAAACTCAGCGTCAAACATTCGGATAATTTCGCGGGATTCGTTATTGACAATCGTATTCTTTTGTGTATCCCACAAAACAGGAACTGTGACACGTCCGCTATAGCTGGGATCAGCTTTGAGATAAATTTGCCAGAGATAATCAGCACTGTTGACAGTATCAGGAATGCAACCTGGTTCATCTGCAAACTCCCAGCCATTGTCGTGAATTTCGGGAGCAACCACAGACATCCCAACAATATCTTGCAGTCCTTTGAGTTGGCGCATAATAGCAGTACGACACGCCCAAGGACAAGCCCAGGAAATATACAAATGATAACGCCCTGCTTCAGCCTGGAATCCACTGGAACCATCGGCGGTAACTTTGTTGCGGAAAGTGGTAGAAGGACGGATAAATTTACCTGCTGAGTCTTCCTGTTCCCGTTGGGATAGCCACTTACCATCCTTGAGAATTCCCAAACTCATTGTTTTTCTCCTTTGATGATGTTAAGGGAAAGGGGATAGGGGATCACGGAGCGGGGATCGGGGATCATGGTAATAAATCAACTACTAACCACTATCTACTATCCACTAACCACTAACTATTCCTCGTTAAGAATTTTTGGCACTTTGAAAAATTCGCCTTCTTGTTCTGGCGCACTTTGAAGAATTGCTTCGCGATCGCTATATGGTTGAAGATCGTCGGCGCGTGTCACATTGCTGACATCGATAGCCCGTGTTGTGGGTGGTACGTCGCTAACATCTAATTCACTGAGCTGCTCAAAATAGTCCAGAATACTAGCCAGTTGAGTAGTGAATTGTTCTTCCTCTTCTGGTGTCAATTCTAAACGAGCAAGATGGGCTACTTTATGGACTTGTTCGCGATCGAGCATAAAATTTTAGTCAATGGTCAATAGTCAATAGTCATTGGTCATTGGTCATTGGTCATTGGTCATTAATTTTTTACAAATGACAAATGACAAATGACTAATGACTTAAAAGAATACATCAATTTGCATTCTACCTGTAGTTTTCAGCCAGTTTTGGGCTTCGATGTAGTTGTTGGGAGCAAGGCGAATGGCTCTCACCCAATAGTCAGCAGCTTTGTCAAACAGTGCTTCGCCAGCGTCTTCATCTCCTGCTTCTTTGGCTTTTTCGCCTAAATAGTGATAAATGACGGCGATGTTATTTAAGGCTTGAGGTAAGCGAGGATTGTACTCTAGTGCTTGATGATATAACTCTAAAGCTGTTTGGTGTTCGCCGTTACTAGCATAAATTAATCCCATGTTGTAGAGTATGTAACCGCGATCGAGGGAATCATCTTCTAGTTCTAAAGCTTGCTTATAGTTGTCTAAAGCTTCGGCGTATTCTCCTTCTGATTGCGCCGACATTCCGTCTCGGTAATAAACAAACGCTTCTTTTGCTCTTTTGTTCGCTGGCAGAACCTTCAGGATTAGGTCTGCCATAACTGTAAAGGATTTATCAATAAAATTATCGTTTTTTTGAGTTCTTGGCATATAACGCCTCTCATTGATGTTGGGCTACTGGCAGGGGTTTTTTAACTATTAGCTAATTTAACAGTTATCAGTTGTCAGTTATCAGTTTTATAACTTTCACCTGATTTAAGTTTTGAGTGGGTTAATGCACTCACGGCTATTATTTTTGGGGCTATTTACCAAGGTTGTGACAGGATAGCTAGTCATCGTCTCTGAAGGATAGGGGTGCAGTAGTGGCTGTAGTAATTCCCCATCATGAACTTGAGGATCTAGCCATAAATCATAATTTTCCTGTTGGAGAATTACTGGCATACGATCATGAATCTGTTGCAGTAATTCGTTAGCTTGGGTTGTCAAAATTGTACAAGATTTTATCTGTTCTTGTTCTGGTGATTGCCATTCCTCCCACAGCCCTGCAAAAGCAAAGGGTTTTCCGTTCAACAGACGAAAATAATATGGCTGCTTTTTACCTTCTTGTTTTTGCCATTCGTAAAAGCCATCTGCTACTACTAAACACCGTTGGCGCTTGAAAGCGCGACGAAATGCTGGTTTTTCGGCTACGGTTTCAGATCTAGCATTAATGAGCTTTGCTCCCATGCTTTGATCTTTAGCCCATGAAGGTATTAAACCCCAACGTAATTGCTGAATTTCACGTTTGTGAGCTTCACAATTATACAAAACCACCAAGACCATTTGCGTAGGTGCAATGTTATATTGCGGCTTGAAATCGGGAATTTTTTCGACTTCAAAAATTGGGGTTAAAACTTCTGGAAATACGCTTAAAGTAAATCTTCCACACATTGTTTGATCCTTGCAAATAAATCGAATTAAATATTTTAATGATAAAAATAATACCTTGATAAAATTTATTTTCCAGAGAATTTATTTTGTCTGGAATTGCGACATTTATCAAAAAATTCTTCTGTTTATAAGTGTTTTTGAAATATGATTGTATTTTACTGCATCATAATTAATCAAAACCTTCATCTCGCAATATATTGGCATGGAAACGCTAAGATTGTACGATTTTTTACCTTCAGGTAATGGCTACAAGATACGTCTTTTATTATCACAAATTGGTATGCCATTTGAGAGGGTAGAGGTGAATATCTTGAAAGATGAGACTCGAACACCAGAGTTCTTAAGCAAAAATCCGAATGGGAAAATTCCAGTATTGGAGATTAAACCAGGTAAATATTTGGCAGAATCAAATGCCATATTAGTTTATTTGAGCGAAGGCACAGAATTTTTACCTTATGACCGCTTTTTACGAGCGCGAGTAATGCAATGGTTGTTTTTTGAAGAGTTCAGCCTTAAGCCTTTTATTGCGCCATTGAGATTTTGGATTTCTGTACTAAATAAACCAGAAGAATACAAGGAAGCCATAGAACAAAGACGTGAATCTGGTTATACAGCCTTGAAAGTGATGGAAAATCATTTACAGACTCATAATTTTTTTGTTGACGAACGTTATACTATTGCAGATATTGCCTTATTTGCTTACACTCATGTTGCTGATGAAGGCAAATTTGATTTGAAACAATTTCCTGCTATCCAAGCATGGATTGAAAGAGTAAAAACCCAACCAAGATATATTTCAATAAAAGAAGAAGTACAGCATTGATTTTTCTTAATTATTTGCATCTACCAACTCGTTTTATAAGCTCATGCTTGAAAACGAGTTAATTTTTTATGAAGAGTATTTCAATAGTTGTTGCTGTAATGCGATCGCCCTGTCATATCTACCATATCTTAAGTAGGCTAGGCATTACCGACTTATAAGTGAATTCGTGAATCATACCTGCCTGACCCTCCATTTTTTTCAATAATTGCTATTCTGGCTTAATCCTCTTTTAATAGTTTTCTGCTCTACAAATCTGTGTCTATTTCAATGAGATTTTGTCTTGATGAGACACCAGATTTAATTCTAATTCTAGATTTAGGAACATCAAATTTTTCAGATAAAATTTTTATTAATTCTTCATTTGCTTTACCATCAACAGGAGGCGATTTTAAATGTATATTGAGACTGCGATCGCTAGTTTCTTCAATTTTTTGAACTTTTGAGTTTGGTTTAACTTTGACTTTTATTTGCATAACCTTTTCTTTGTAATAGTCGCAGCCACCACCAACCAAGAATACAGCCGATTACATAATGAGGAAAATCCCACCAAACAAAAGTTGTACCAAGCAATAATTTACCTATTAAAGTAGCACGAATTTGCTCTAATAAGGGAGGATGCCATAGTTGTAGAAATTCTAATATACAGGTAATGATAAAGACCCATAGAGGAATTTGGATAATAGCTTTTGAGCTACGGAAAAATATAAATACGAACAAGCACCAAAAAATTTCGTAAAAAACAGCAGCCCCATAATAATTGAACCATTTATGAGCAAAACCAGTATAGTATTTAAATAAAAAGCCCATCACTGTAACGATGAGCAAAGAAATTGTTATATAAAAGCTTTGTGTTTTTTTTGACACGATTTTCTCTGATATTAGGGAACGGGGATTGGGGAAGGTGGGGTCCCCTCTGGGGATAAGGGGAAGGTAGGGGTTTCCTCTGGGGAACTCGGGGCCCCCACTCCCCCCAAGGGAGTGGGGATTAGGGGCGAAGGGGTAATGGGGATTGGGGAACAAGTTCTTAATTTTAAATTTTGAATTTTGAATTGATACGCCCTCCTTGTCCCCAATCCCTAATCCCCGATCCCTTTCATTATGGTTGATCTGGATTACCGTTACCAATTACAGAAATTTTGTGTCGGTAGACTAATTCTCCACCGTACCAGCCGGAAATACCAAGAAGTGTTGCTACAACTACTGAGATTACAAGTCCCCAAGGTAATACAGCCGATATTGGATGATTCCAACGTAATACTAGGTTGATAATTGTCAGCACCAAAGCACTCACATTCAAAATTAAGTGCGCCCAACCAGCAGTACGCTTGCGGACTCGTCCTATTCTCAAAAAGTCTAAAAGTCCCGTTAGGGCTGCTACAACACCACCCGCCAAGCCAGCAGTGATTAACCAAAAAGAACCCCTCGCCCAAAAACTATCATTTGTAAACCAGAAAACCGCATCAGTTAACAAAGCCCCTACAAGAAATGCAATCGGGAATTGCACAAGAATCGGATGGATGGGATGACCTGCAACTGACACGGTACTAGGTATACCAGTATCACGAAACTCTCTATCATCACTTTCTAAAAAAGCTGGAATATTGGGATAGGGTGTAGAGTTTCTTTCTTGAGTATCCATAGTTTCACCTTTTAAGAATTGAAGTAACTTTATACTGAAGGGATTTGTTCAACTAACTGGCTAGATAAACTCATTTCTACAGTTTTATCGATCGCCTGTTCTCCCTAGTTCAGGATTTTCAGACATTATGTATCAATCTCCACTTCCATTACCCTTGAGTTAATCTAGAAAAGTGGTAAGGAAAATTTATCTATCTGGCGGTGGAAGTGTAGTTTTAGTAGTAATCTATCTGAAAGTATAAATGTGTCTTAAATTTTAAAATTATCCTAAGAATTAAATTTTTACTTCCTTAGTTTTGGGGTTATCGTTCAAAAGAAAGATGGTAGTCTCTAAATCTGTTATGTAACCTGAGAAAAGTAAAGAGAACAAAATTTTTAGAGGAGAATACAACATGGTTGTCACTTTAGATGACACTAAGCGTTCTGCTATTGCCATGAAATTGGCAGATATGAAAGCAATTCAAGAATTGATCATCCAAAATGAAGAACAGTTTGTAAGAGAAATTGTTGATAGCGAAATGCATGATCGCATTCAAAAAATGCTCGAAGATGATCGTAAAAACAAGGGTGTTTTGGAAACAGTTAATGTCCAATATGGCATTCAAGCCGAACCAGAAAAAACTATTACAGAAATGGTTAATAAGGTTCGGCAATTGATGCAAGGGTCTGAATTAAGCCTGTATGAAAAAGTATTCCAGCATGAATTATTAAAGCATCAACAAGTAATGTCTGGTTTGACAATTCACAAAGCAGCACAAAAAGTTGGTGCAGATGTGATGATGGCTATTGGACCTTTAAACACTGTTAACTTTGAAAACCGCGCTCACCAAGAACAGCTTAAAGGTATTTTAGAAATCTTGGGTGTTCGTGAACTCACCGGACAAGATGCAGATCAAGGTATTTGGGGACGTGTACAAGATGCTATGGCAGCATTAAGCGGTGTTGTTGGTAGTGCTGTCACCCAAAGTAGTGATAAAAGCGATATGAACATTCAAGATGTCATTCGCTTGGATCACAACAAAGTAAATACTTTATTCACTGAATTGTTGGCAAGCAACAATTCCTATAAGATTCAAGAATACTTTGGTCAAATTTACAAAGATTTGAGCGCTCATGCTGAAGCCGAAGAAGAAGTAGTCTACCCAAGAGTACGTTCATTCTACGGTGCAAACGATACTCAAGAATTGTATGATGAGCAAGCCGAAATGAAGCAGATGTTAGAAGAAATCAAGGCTATTGATCCTTCTTCTTCTCAATTTAAAGATAAAATTAGACAGCTAATGGATGCTGTTGGCGATCATATACGTCAAGAAGAAAGTACAATGTTTGCTGCAATTCGTAATAACTTGAGTAGCACTGAAACTGAGCAATTAGCTACCCAATTCAAAGCTGCTAAACAAAGAATCCAAGAGAAAGCAGCTAAGTAACCTGAGTTCGGGATAAGCTGAAACCTTGATTCTGTCGTTGGTTTTGAAAGCCTGAAACCCTTATTTTCTCGTTCAAGCGATCAAAATTGAGTCCTTAACCCGAACTGAAGTTAAGTAATTAGAGTCTAGTTTACTAGTAGCAAAATAGTTAATAGCTGCAATTAATGTCATCACTTTGGATCACGATACGTTGTAGGGGTTTACAGCCGTACGCCCCTACGGCATTTTTTTTAACAAAATATTAATAACATCAATTACAAAATAAAATCACCTATATCCCGCAGCATTTGTAAAAGTTCAGTTAGGGCTACTTACTATAAACCGTTAAAACTAGTAGAGTGTCAATTTTGATTTGAGGGATGATGACAGTCGCTTCGCTCCAAGTAAAAAGTAAAAAGTAAAAAGTTAAAAGGCACTCATAAAAAACTTCAGTTGTGGGTATCAAGCCCACTTAAACACTCATAATTTTACCGAGACACGTAGTGCAAGGTAAAAGGTGTCCTTTTTTCAAGCCCACTGATAAATCTGTGGGAATCTTTCTTTTTACTTTTTACTTTTTACTTGTTTTGACAGTGTACTAGTTAGTGGTCTGTTTCATTAATTTTGATGAGTTGCGGGTGTTAAGATCCCCGACAACTTTTGCGAAGTTGGGGATCTATAACCTCTCAGAATTAATGCGATGAACTACTAGTTTTTATTAACTTCTTCAGCCATCTTGCGGAAATAGTCCATTTTGGGATCGGGACGGCGACGAGCAGTGATGGAAGGTTCTGGAGCATTCTTTGGCTCCAGCTCGGTTATTTGCTTGCTTTGAGATGATTTGATGCTGGTTGCATCATTGGTTTCTAAGAAATAACCAGACTTGGAGAACCCAAAGATCCTACCTAAAAAACTAAATACCTGGGAAAAGATGTTTTTGATCAAACCGAAAAACTGATATAAAAGGGCTTCTAGACGAATAAAGAAGTTTCTAATTATTTGCGTTAAACCAGACATGGCAGCGCCTCCTGATTGCAGCTTATTATTATTTTGATTTATATCACTTTTCTTGTCATGTTCCTATCGAAGGACACAGAACCGTTACTGGATACGAACATGGAAACGATGAAGTTGCGATCGCATATTGGGGAGGATGATATATTGCAAATCCAGACATCCAATAGTTTTAACAGTACTTAATCGCAGTTGTTTCCCTAATAACTGTATATTTGAATCCATGACACGCCTGGGAAGTTATACCCATGACAACCAGCTACAGCATGGATGGACAATGAAAAACAATACTTCACGTCGTGCAGTTTTACAAAGTTTGATTGCCAGTGCAATTATTATTGGGTTTGATGTAAGCAATCGTATTTGGGTGACATCCGCCAGTGCCACATCTAGGTTTGAAAGTTTGCCACCTCTAGATGGAGTACTTTATACCGATAATACAAAACTTGCTGCTGTCAGTGATGACTTTGGTCATATTGTGCATCGTCAACCAATTGCCGTACTAGAACCAGGTTCAATATCTGATATTATTCGCATCATCCAATTTGTTCGCACTTACAAAATAAAGATTGCTGCACGCGGTCAAGGTCACTCTACCTACGGTCAGTCACAAGTAGAAGCAGGCGTAGTCATTAATATAAGTACGCTGAACAAGATTCACTCTATTGTTGCAGACCGAGCTATTGTTGATGCTGGGGTGGTGTGGAGTAAGCTATTACAACAAACATTGCCGCATTCGTTGACACCACCTGTTCTGACTGATTACATTGAACTTTCCATTGGCGGTACTTTATCAGTAGGAGGTATTGGCGGCGCAACTCATCGTTATGGCGTACAGATTGATAATGTCTTGGAAGTTCAAGTAGTAACTGGTGAAGGTAAGCTTGAAACCTGTTCAAAATTTCAAAATCGCGACTTATTTGAAGCAGTACTGGGTGGGTTGGGTCAATGTGGAATCATCGTTCAGGCAACAATTAAGCTTATCGCCGCAGCTACTAATACTCGTGTGTTTCTTTTGTTTTACGACGATCTGGCTACTTTTACTCGTGATCAACGTTTACTCATCAGTGATCAAAGGTTCAACTATGAAGATGCATAGAAAGAACCCCACCGCCTTCGGCACCTCCCCTTACCAAGGGGAGGTTGGGAAGGGTTAAAATAATGTGCAGCTTTACAGAGAATTGGTATCACTATCGGATTGTAGATGAAGAGAATTTTTTGAACTTAAAAATTCTGCGTGAACATGGTTTGGTAAAATTTTTTAACTAGTAATACTTTCTTAAGTTAAATTATGTTTAAAAAATTAGGAGCAGGAATTGGTTTTGGAATACTACTTGCTGTAAATCCTATAGTTATAGGTGAAAATAACAGTCCAAACTATCATTGCCTTGTATTCTGCAATTGAATGTTTTTTAATAGTTATTTTTAATTGAGCGAAAGAGGTAATTAACAATGGCTTTAAAGCTTTTACAGATTAATTTCCCTTTTCATGGCCCTTGGAAAAATGAGATGGCACAAGCATATTCAGAACTGGCGCACAAACTTTCCGAAACTCCAGGTTTGTTGTGGAAAATATGGATAGAAAATTCAAATTATGGAGAAACAGGAGGAATTTATTTGTTTGAGGATGAATCATCATTAGATACATTCCTCACAGAACATTTAGCGCGTTTAAACTCTTTTGGAATTGAGAATATCAGCGCCAAGAAATTTGATGTTAATGAACCGCTAACTCAGATTACCGGAGGAAAGCTGAAACAGTGAAGTTAAATTTCCCAGAATTAGCGATCGCTAATTTCTTGGTATAGCAACATTTTTCAACACACTCATCGGCCCATATTGTTTGAGAGTCTGCATTTGTTGCTCGTTTCGTACAAACAAAGTCCCAGCAAACCCTAATGAGTTGACTGGTATAGACGCAAAACATTCTTGCGATCGCGCTACGAGCAGCATCCATTCTCGTGTTACCAAAAGATTGTAATCTCTAGATTGTGTATTTTCTAAACCAACTGCCTGTAGCAGAGAATGATAACACTCTAACGTTGCCTCAGCAGCTGTAAATGGCGATCGCTTCCACAGAAAATCTAGGGGGACAAAAGCATGTAAAAAATCAAATCCTGGGATGATTGCGATGGAATTGTGAAATTGAGCTGACTTGAGGAGAGATTCAATAGGTATTCGTACCCCAGTAGTTGTCAGTGGTAATGGCACAAGTTGCAAATGCTTGTGTCGCTGACTAGCACCAGCAATTTTACTAGAATTGTAGAATGTCAACCCATCAAATTGAGCCATACATGCCCACATCGCGGCAAAATCTGCTAATGTCAGTAAACTTTCTTGTTCTTCAAAGGCACGGGTAATTAGTAGAAGATGATATTTTGCAACGTTATATTTGTTCAAAATACACACATGGGTATCAGAAATATCTACAACAAATAAATCCTGCTCGTAGGGAAGAAAAGGATTAAAATCTTTTGCAGCAAAACCGTTTTGTGTTTTTGGTTTCTGCTTGACTTCATCCTTACGAGCAAGGTTAGACACAATCCGCACCAAAAAGCAAACACCATCTTGTTCAACAAATTCCGAGTGTGTCGGTATTGAAACCATAGCATTGGTAGCAAGAGCATGTTCAGTCTGCTGTTTAATCCTTGTCCAGAATGTATCAGCTTGCAATAATATTTTTCCCTGTGCCATTTGTTAAGGTGTGAGTTAATACCAACCAAATTTTATATTATGTTCATTTGAGGGATTGAGGATGGGGGACAAGGAAGAATGCTTAATTCCAACAACCAATAAATTTTGGTCACAATTGCGGGAAACTATAGAAGCAGAATACTTAAGAGAGAAGAATTTATGAGTTGGACGAAAGTTCTTGGAACTGATGCACTTTCACCTGGTGCGCGACAAGTGGTAACAGTTGGTAGCCGGAAAATTTTGTTGGTTAATCACGAAGGTCAATTTTATGCAGTAGATAATGCTTGTCCCCATCTGAAATTATCTCTCAAAAAAGGCAAAATTGTAGATGGTGCGATCGTTTGTCCTTGGCATCGTAGCGCTTTTAATCTCTCCAACGGTGAAGTCAAAGAATGGATCACATGGCCACCTGTAGTGAATAAGGCCATGGGTATGGTGTCACAAGAAAAACAGTTACCAGTTTATCCTGTACGTGTGGAAGATGGAAGTATCTTGGTTGATGTAGGAGATTGACATCTCTACGGTGTACACACAAGAATTACCCCCCTTAATCCCCCCTTGCAAAGAGGGGAAACTGTTCCCTCCCCTTTGCAAGGCTACGGTGTACACACAAATCTAGGTTGAGCGCATCTGTACCGCCTCGGAATAAATTCCGAGTCTCATAGCGCAAGTCCTCTTCAGAGGACTCAAAAAAAAGTTTGTTCCAGTCCACTTGAGTGGACTTTCGCTATGAGCCTGGAACTTTAGTTCTAGGCGGGATACAGTTTCAACATGAAAAATTTTGACTTGTGTGTACACCGTAGCTCAACCTCCCACCCCCCTTTCATCCCCTTTCAAGGGTAGGGATTTTGTATTTGGTCATTTTTTGACTATTTCAGCCGATTTAAGAATCCGGAAACGACCAAACCACGTTGAATTTGAGAATTTTCTCAACTATTTTCGCTCTGCTAAAAACCCTACCCATGAAAGCCTCCGGAACGCTTGCGCGAACGGAGCATCGCTTGAATAAGGCTTCAGCGAAGACAGCACTTATAAGAAATTTTTCGCAAAATTAAGCGCTTCTTAACGCTACAATGGGGTCGAGTTTAGCAGCACGACGAGCAGGAACAACGCCAAAGAATAAACCTATACCACCAGAAACGCCGACTGTAAGACTAATTGCAACAACGGAAATGCCTGCATCTAATGGTGTTAAAGCTGCTACTAACAAAATACCACCGATACCGATCGCAGTCCCAATTAAACCACCTGCTGCTGAGAGAATCACGGCTTCAATGATGAATTGTAATAAGATATCTTGCTGGGTTGCACCAATTGCTTTTCGCAGTCCGATTTCTTGAGTGCGTTCGGTGACGGAGACAAGCATAATATTCATGATACCGATACCGCCGACAATCAGGGAAATAGCTGCGATCGCGGCGAGCATGATTGTCAATGCACCTGTGATCTGTCCAACAGTCTGCAAAGCATCTTTTTGAGTGCGGATTGTAAAATCGTCTTCGCTGGTAATTTTGTGTCGTAGGCGAAGCAAATTTGTCATTTGAAATTCTGCTGCGTCTACACTCTGACCATCAGTAGCCGAAGCAACAATATAATCTAAGCCAATACCATAGGGAGAATTTCGTCCTATCAGTCGGTTTGCAGCTGTTGTCAAGGGTATCAAGGCTGCTTCATCATAATCAGCACCGACGCTGGAACCTTTTGCTTCTAAAACACCAATGACTTGAAAACTAGTATTTTTTATTCGCAGTTGAGCGCCAACGGGGTTACTACTACCAAATAGTTTTTCTGCTAAATCAGCACCCAACACAGTAACTAGGTTGTTGCGCTTCATGTCTACTTCAGTAAAAAAGCGTCCTTTAGCAGTTTCAAAATCTCGTACTTCAGGAAATCCAGGAGTTGTACCAATAATATTGACGTTGGTGTTGCGGTTACGGTAAATCACCACTTGTCTTCTGTTCAATTCTGGTGCAACTCCTGCTATAGTTGGCACTTGAGTTGCGATCGCATCTGCATCAGCCAAAACGAGAGTTTTCGGTACTTCAAAAGAAATACGCTGAGTTTCCTGATTTCCAGGAAGCACAAACAGCACATTTGGCCCCAAAGATTCTAACTGCTTATTAACGTACTTTTGTCCAGCTTCACCAATACCAATCATGGCAATTACCGAAGCATTACCAATGACGATACCCAACATGGTGAGAGTGCTACGTAATTTATTAGACAGCAGGGTTTTTCCTGCCATTTTGATGCTTTCTGCTAGGTTCATTTTTGTTCTTTTGCTTGCTGTTCGCGTTTATAGTCTTTGGGTGGGTTGAGAAATACGCGATCGCCTTCTTTAACACCAGACATAATCTGAGTCTGATCTTTGACCTGCGCTCCTACTGTCACTGAACGGAACAGGGGTTTATTTTGAGCATCTGGGACAAGTACTCCAGTTTCACCTTTCTCAGTCACAATGGCTACAGTTGGTACTACTAAGGCATCGTCTACTTGATCCCCTAAAAACGTCAAATCAACATTTAAGCCGGAACGTAATTTTTCTTGACCCGTATTAATCGCTACTCGTACTTGGAATAACGTCACACCTTCTTCCTTGACGGCTTCGGGAGCAATCAGGCGTACACGACCTTTAAAGACTTGATCGGGGTAAGCATCGGTAACAATTTCTACCTGTTGTCCTTGTTTAATTCTGCCAATATCGGCTTCCGGAACTTGTGCTAATACCTCTAAACCCTTAGCTAGAGCCACGATGGAGCTGGAAGTAGCCGAAGCGCTCGAAGAAGCAGAAGTAGTCGGTGCTACATAAGCACCGTCGTTAGCATATTTTTGGGTGACAATTCCTGCAAAGGGAGCGCGGATGACGGTATCTTGTAAATTCACCTGAGCCGACTTTAATTGTGCTTCAGCAACAGCTACTGCTGCTTGACGTTGAGCAATCACCTCTGGGCGTGTACCGTTTTCTAGCAACTTTAACGCGGCTTTGGCTTCCGCAACAGCAGCTTTTTGACGATCAATTTCTTCAGAACGAGAGCCATTGCGTAGCTTTATGAGTTCTTGTTTGGCAGCTTGGAGACTAGCTTGAACTTGTTCGAGGTTATCTTTAGCATTTCGTTCTTCAGCCAATGCTTCATCCAAAGAATCACGAGATATCGCTCCTTGGGAGACTGGATATTCTCGGCGCTTGACTCGTAGAGATGCTAATTCCAAACGAGAACGAGCTTGCTGCAACTGTGCTTCAAATTTATTAACGTCCGCTTCTGCTTGAGCAATTTCTTCTACACGAGTTCCAGCTATAGCTTCGTCAAGTTGGGCTTCGGCTTGTGCTAAACGCGCTTTAGCTTGGACAATTTCTTGGGGGCGACTCCCAGCTATAGCTTCGTCAAGTTGTGCTTTGGCTTGTTGTAAGCTGGCTTGGTATTGCAGAATTTGGGTTTTGACATTTGCACTATCCATGACAGCAAGAATTTGTCCTTTCTGGACGCGATCGCCTTGTTCAACCTTTAACTCTGCAACAATTCCTGGTTGTTTCGGGCTAATATTCACACTTTGATCTGGCACTACCTTACCACTGGCAGTAATCCGCAAAGTCACATCTTTTGCTTCTACAGGAATAGTAAGTGCTGCAATATCTTCTTTACTTGCTCCCCGATTCACCAGAGTATAAGTTGTGGTGCCACCAACAACCAAAATACCAGCTGTAACTAGCCCAATTAGCCAACGTTGGGGATGCTTTATTTTGCCAATAACGGGAATTTCTATATGGGTATTCATTACAGCAGCCTTGAGAAATAACTTCGATTTCAGGATGATAAAGGGGGAGTAAGGAAGAAATATTGATTAAAAATATTTATCTGTTGTAGGCAAGATCATTAACTTTCTATAGAACTTAAGTTCTGTTAACATTCATCTTGCGTAGGAAAGAGTATGAGTATAAATAGTGAACTTATAGTTTCTTAACTTTATTTGATGTTAACCTTTCCCAAGTATTCTTCACTTCACCTGAATGGGTGACTTTAGGTAGAAAAAATCGGAGAGCGGGGATTGGGGACAAGGGAGAGTGTGGGGAGACTTAATTTAACAAGTCTCTTCCCAATCCCCATAACCCCTTATCCCCTCCAGGGACCCCTACCTTCCCCAATCCCCAATCCCCGATCTCCATCAAGATTTTGGATTTTGGATTTTAGATTATTAGGATAATATTTGACGCTAATCTAAAATCTAAAAGTGGATGTCCAGATCTAAATCTCAAATCCCAAATCAAAATACTATGCAAGCTGGTACAAAATTGCAGGGTGGTAAATATACCTTAGACCAGGAAATTGGTCGAGGTGGCTTTGGTATTACTTTCAAAGCTACGCATGACTTTTTAAACCATGTAGTGGTGATTAAAACCCTGAATGAAAAGCTCAGACAACATCCTGATTTTGCCAAGTTTGAGCGTCAGTTTCAGGATGAGGCTAGACGTTTGGCTACATGTGTCCACCCCAATATTGTCCGGGTCAGTGATTTTTTTGTCGAGACTGGGTTGCCATATATGGTGATGGAATACATTCCCGGTGATACTTTAGGTGAGGCTTACATTTTACCTGGAATTCCTCTACCAGAGGCGACAGCAATTCATTACATTCGTCAAATTGGGGCTGCTTTGCAAGTGGTGCATCAAAATGGTTTGTTGCACCGAGATGTCAAACCGGATAATATTATTCTCCGCCAAGGAACTCAGGAAGTAGTACTGATTGATTTTGGTATTGCCCGTGAATTTAATAGTGGGGTGAGACAAACTCACACAGGTATGGTATCTGAAGGCTATTCGCCAATTGAACAATACTTGTCACAAGCAACGCGCACACCTGCAACAGATGTTTACGGTTTAGCAGCAACATTGTACTCATTTTTGACGGGACAAGTACCCATGCCTGCATTGTTGCGCGATCGCGAACAAATGCCTACACCCCGTGAATTGCAACCTCATTTAAGTGCAGCAGTCAATCAAGCTGTGATGCGTGGTATGGCAATTGAAGCCAAGTTTCGTCCCCAAACAGTGGTAGAGTGGTTGAAACTGCTACCAGGAGACGTAACAAATCACATACCAATGCCAATGGTGACATACGCAGTACCAACTATTGATTTATCTGCCCAGTTGCACGAGGAAAAATTACCTCAAGAAAAAATAACAAATCAAAAAAGAATTTCATCACTGTTTGCAAAGATTACTCCTTTTAGAAAAAAACTGCGATCGCCAAAAGTACTTCTGGGTACTGGTGTAGCTGTTGTTGCTGCAACCGCAGGTTTTGGTATAACTAGTATGTTGAACAAGCCTCAGCCACCATCCCCCAAACCAGTTTTTGAACAGCCTAATCAAAGTACTTCAGCAGAAATACAATCCACGAATTCACCTTCTCCCACACCTTCTGAGACTTCCCAATCAAAAATCAACTCTGCATCCGTCTCTACTTCTTCTCGGCGACGCAGGCGCAATCGGCGTTCTTCCGAATCAGAAACCTCGACTCGCAACACCAACACTATAGAAGAATCAAGCAAAAATAATTCCACCACAGAAGAATCACAAGAATCACAACAGAAACAATCCCCAACACAAACACTATCACCCACTACGCCTGATAATTCTTCATCACCGTCTCTAGTGGAAAAACTGCGAGAATACCGGAACTCTCGTCAAACTTCTTCTACACGTTCACAAACTCAATCACCATCTCCAATAAAATTGAAACTTGCCCCACAACCATCACCAACCAAAGATTCTAGTTCAGTGGTTGTACCAATCTTGCCAAATAGGGGTTCAAAACAGTCAAATCCACCAGAAGTAGTAGTTCCAACACAGGAACTTAAGCAAAATCTTAATCTGGAGAGTCAGTTACAACAAAAACTCCAAAAACGAACCAAAGAACAAACAAGCGAGGTAATACCACAGGATAATAATTAACTATTGGCGAGAGTTGTCATTGGTCATTGGTCAAGGTTTTAATGATGTTTATCTAAGTTTTGCGATCGCAACTCCTCACATCCATCCCATCTACATATATTGATAAATTATTAATATCTGTAAAACCTGACTAAATTCAGGCTTGATTTTACGAGGCGAAGGGTTTGGAAATGTTTACTGCATCAGAGACTCCTATTATTGCGACAATCCTATTAGTCGCTTTCGGAATCTTGGGTTGGGGCTTTTATCGTGCCAGACCCTATGGCAAGCTAGGAATCTTCGCCTGGTTACAGTCAGTGGTTTTAATGGCTCCCTGGCTAGTGTTTTTTGGCTTATTTGCTGCCGGGATTTACATCAATATTGTAGCCATCCTCTTGTTACTTGTGGTTTCTACCGCAATTTACATCTATCTGGGCAGACAGTTAAGAGCAGCTGGACAAGATGTAATTCTCAGACAACGGGCGACACAAAAGCTATCTGAACAAGAATCTACTTCGACATCACAAACAACACCGATGGTTGAATCTGTAGAAATAAAACTGGAAGTTCCGCCAATTCCAGAAGCAGATTTGAACGCTATCAAAGGTATTTTTGGTCTGGATACATTTTTTGCCACAGAAACCATTGCGTATCAAGAAGGAGCTATTTTTAAAGGTAATCTGCGGGGAGAACCAGAAATGGTTCACAATCGTCTGACTACTAAGTTACAGGAAACTATTGGTGATAAATATCGCCTTTATCTGGTGGAAAACACAGATGGTAAACCAGTGGTGATTGTCCTACCCAGCCGTAATGATCCGCGCCCGATGACCTTATCGCAAAAAGTCTTTGGAATTATTCTGCTGGTAGCAACCGTAGTCACAAGTTTAGAAGCGTCGGGCATTTTACAAGGTTTTGATTTATTTGCCGATTTTGGACGGTTACAAGAAACTTTGCCTATTGGTCTGGGGCTTTTAATCGTTTTACTGGCGCATGAAATCGGTCATTGGTTACTTGCCCGTCGTCACAATATCCGCCTCAGCTGGCCCTATTTTCTCCCAGCTGTGCAAATTGGATCTTTTGGAGCAATTACTCGGTTTGAGTCTTTGTTACCCAACCGTAAGGTATTATTTGATATCGCTTTGGCTGGGCCAGCTGCTGGGGGGATTGTGTCTGTAGTGATGGTGATTACGGGATTGCTGCTTTCTCATCAAGGTAGTATGTTTCAATTACCCAATGAGTTTTTCCAAGGTTCGATTTTGGTAGGTAGCTTGGCAAAAGTTGTGCTTGGTTCGGCTTTGCAGTCACCATTGGTAGATGTGCATCCCTTGGTGGTGATTGGTTGGTTGGGTTTGGTAATCACAGCTTTAAATTTAATGCCTGCTGGACAACTTGATGGTGGTCGGATTGTCCAAGCCATCTACGGACGCAAAACTGCTGGTCGGGCGACCTTTGCAACTTTAATTTTGTTGGGATTAGTAGCTTTGGGTAATCCTTTAGCGATGTACTGGGCGATCGTGATTTTGTTTTTACAACGTGATTTAGAACGCCCCAGTTTGAATGAAATCAGCGAACCAGACGACGCCCGCGCCGCTTTGGGTTTATTGGCTTTATTCTTAATGATTGCGACTCTGTTACCCCTGACTCCCGGTTTAGCTGGGCGTTTGGGAATTGGATAGAAAAAAATGATGAAGCATGAAGCCTGAAGAGTGAAGGGTGAAAATAAAAATTTTATACTTCCGACTTCCGACTTCATACTTCATACTTACTTACGGTTTCCACCCTGCGATTAAATTTGGGTAAGAACTTGGTGTGGGGAAAAGATTTTTCAAACCTGTTTGACGTAGTTGCGGTGCTTCTTTGGTCATGTTCCACAAACTTTCGTAGAAAAAGAAAGAGACACCAGCAAAATTGCGATCGCGTACTTGTTGAACTTGTTGAGCAATTCGTGTCATCGGTACATGTTTGGCTTTCAATCCTGTCATAATCCCGATACTTACAGGGATGTGATTTTTAGCAGCTTTGACTTCTGGATACTGTAATTCACTCTTAAAGACATTGGGATCATCTCGATACACTTGGATCACTAAGTCTTCCACAATTCCCATTCTTTCCCATTTTTCCCAGTCTGCCAGAAAGAATTCGTAGGAGAAGCGTTGAGGATTAGGTGCTACGGAAACAATACAATTCTTTTTCGTGGCTTTGATCGCAGTAAACACCCGTTTCATATAATTAGTAATTTTGTTTGCTCGCCACCTCACCCATTCTGGATCTTTAGAGTTGCTCGGAGGTGCTTTGCCACCGTGTTCTTTTTTGTATAATGCGACTGTATAAGCGTCGTATCCTAACTCCGATGGCAAGCCAAAATGATCATCAAATTGGATACCATCAATATCGTAATTTCTAACTATTTCTACTATTAAATTTTGGATGAATTGTTGCACTTCCGGTCGAAAGGGATTTAGCCAAACTCGGTCGTGAGTACCTTCTTTCCAAATTTTGCTACCATCTCTGCGACTAGTTAGCCATTGAGGACGACGTTTTGCTAATTGCGAGTCTGCGGGGGCCATAAAGCCAAATTCAAACCAGGGAATAACTTTTAAACCTTGTTGATGACCAACGTTGACTATTTCTTTAAGCATATCTCGTCCTTGCAGACCGGGTTCTGGATCTAGCGATCGCCCAATCACCGTTTGAGCCACTTTGCTAGGATACAGCGTCCAACCCCAGTTCCATACAGTCGGATAGACAACGTTAAAATTTAGCTGTTGAAGATTTTGCAATCCACTCTTGAGGCGATCGCTCTCAAACAGCACATTACTATCAATATTGGTTAACCACACTCCCCGTAACTCTGCTGTTTGCGAACGGGTAGGTAAATTTTGAGCTGGTAAGGGAAAAGATAACATCATCGTAGCAACCATAGACAAAGTTACCACCACAGCAAAAAAAGCTAAGTTGCGTTGACTACTTTGACGAGCATTCCACACAAACAATTTCTTACACGATTGAACAAACTTTTTCATCATTGACTGGATAGCAAATTTCACATAGGCTTCAACTAATGATCACCTATGACTGCGTAGATCACCAAGAAGTTGCTTGATCAGGAGGACAAGGGGAGGACACAGAGAATATTTTTCATCATTTTTCCCTATCGTCGAAATAAAAGACTCGATGACGGAGATCAAAGACTCATTAATGAGTATCAAAGACTCGACGACGGAGATCAAAGACTCGTTAATGAGTATCAAAGACTCGACGACGGAGATCAAAGACTCGATGACGGAGATCAAAGACTCGTTAATGAGTATCAAAGACTCGATGACGGAGATCAAAGACTCGACGACGAGGATAAAAGACTCATTAATGAGTATCAAAGACTCGACGACGGAGATCAAAGACTCGATGACGGAGATCAAAGACTCGACGACGAGGATAAAAGACTATTTATAAAGTAAATCTTAACTAGGGGAGGCAAAAAGCGGCGTGGATGTTCCTCCCGCTTTATTGCCGTTGCGTTGGCTTCAGCCTATAGCACTTCTCACTCGATTGCAATACAGTCGGAACCCCACCCTGGCTTTGCTGACGCAAAACCTCCCCTCCCCGCAAGCGGGGAGGGGATTAAGGGGTGGGGTTGGGGTACGTATTGGACACAACCGAGAACTGCTATAAATCATATCTTGCATCAACCCCATATCCCGCCAATAAATAAATTTATTGGCTAATAGCGAAAGTCAGATAAATCTGACTAGGACGGTGTTTGAGTCCGTTAAAACGGACTTATGCTATTAGCCTCATTCCTTAATTATGAGGCGGGATATGGGCTTGGTGCTTAATTAAGTATCACAGCAGATTCTTCCAAACTTGGTACTAATTTCACATCAAACTCTGACTCAAATACTCCTTTTTTATAATCCAAGCTCCAGAGTTCTAAAGAGCATTCATCATCAGGACGAGATGGGAAAATTCGTATTTTCAATTCTCGTTTATCTGGAATAAATTCACATTGTAATTTATGAATAGCTCCGATTTGTCGCCGATCCAGAGCAACAGCTAATCTGAGAATTGCACTCAACTGACTAACAATTTGTCGGTGTTCTTTATGCAACAAATTGCGAAAATTCTCATGTTTTTTCTTGGGCGGAGATTTGCGATGATAACGGGCAATATTGGCGATGATTTCCATCTCGGTTTCGGTATAACCCAGCAATTCACCATTGCGAATTAAGTAGTATGAATGTTTGTGATGAGAATCATGGTTGACAAAATGACCACAATTGTGCAGTATTGCCGCAGCCCACAGTAGCTGTCTCTGTTCGCTTCCCCAATTATGGAGTATGCCTTGAGTTTGGTCAAAGATACTCAGGGCAAAGACGGCAACGCGATCGCTATGTTCTAAGTTGACATGGTATTTCTTAGCAGTTTTAAGAACACTGCGCTCACGTACCGAACTTTGATAGCGTAGGCGGTCTTCAATTAAGCCGTGGGCGAGCATCCAGTCTACAATCACGCCTTCACGGAGGGCGCGTTCACAAACTGCGATCGCCTCTAGCCCTAACAAATTCATTGCTTCCTGTAATATTACTGCCCCTGCCAGTATCACTTCTGACCGTTTCTCTGGCATTCCAGGAATAGTCGCCCGTTCGACGTTAGTCATTTTCCGCAAGCGATTTACCCACTCCCGCAAGTCTTTAAGGCTAAACTGATAACCATTCAGCGTAGAGGGAACAAAACCCAATTTTTCACGGGCGTTGATCATCGCCAGAGTTTCAATCGTACCGGATGTTCCTACTAAGCGGGGTTGTTCACCATATTTTAGATTTGCCAGTACCTCTTCTATAGAACGTTCTAACATTCCCCGTGCATAGGCTTGTAGGTACTGAAACTCAGCATTACTAATAGGATCACTGTTAATTAATTCATTTGTCAGGCGAACTGCGCCAATTTTGGTACTGGTGAGAGTTCGCGCTTGGTGAGTGTCACCCAAAATAAGTTCTGTGGAACCGCCACCAATATCAACAATCATGTGGGGTTGGTTATTAAATTCCATCCCCGACAGTACACCTAGGTAGATCCTCCGTGCTTCTTCTGGGCCGGAAATCAAATCAATGCTCAAACCCAACTCAACTTCTACCTTTTGTAGAAACTCTTTACCATTGGGTGCTTCTCGGACGGCGCTAGTAGCGACAGCAATGATTGTTTCGGCGTTGAGAGTTTTAGCAACTTCTTGGAAACGTCGCAAGCAAGCGATCGCCCTTTCAATCACTTCTGCTTTTAAGCATCCTGTGACTAGATCGCGATCGCCCAATCTCACGGTTTCCTTTTCTCTACCAATAATGCTGAATGCTGGTAGTGTTGTTTCAATCC
The DNA here is from genome assembly GCA_019359115.1 of Pelatocladus maniniholoensis HA4357-MV3. GTDB lineage: Bacteria > Cyanobacteriota > Cyanobacteriia > Cyanobacteriales > Nostocaceae > Pelatocladus > Pelatocladus maniniholoensis. Next base: position 11,887 of record JAHHHW010000072.1, on the reverse strand, counting down.
GCACAATCACCATGTGCAGAGAATTGGTTCCCAAATCAATCGCAGCGATGATTCGCTGTTGCTTGTCTGTTTGAGTTAGTGTACTCCCCCAGCTAGCAGAAACCAAATTGACCATTTATTGTTCTCTCAGTAAATGAAGTAAAAAAAGGCAAAAGCTGACTTGCGGACGATAACAAAGTTTGTCTGTTCACAATATAGATTGTCAAATTGACTCTGTTTTTGACTGTGCCTGAGTTTTTGACTCTCTCTGTGAGGTCAAGCAAAGTGACTACTTATTTTGAGTAAAAGTTGCCACTTTTGCTGTTGCTTCTATAAATATCAAAAAAAGTTATTCTATATATGTGAAGATGTGTGAATTAATTAGGGAAAGAGGATCAGGGAAAGGGGATTGGGCATAAATATCAGTTAACAGTTAACTGATAAGTCTCCCTTGTCCCCGATCCCCATTACCCCTTATCCCCTCCAGGGGACTCCTACCTTCCCCAATCCCCAATCCCCAATCCCTTATCTCCTATGCTCAGTACGCCAGAACGTAACCAGGAACCTACTTGGCTTGTGATTATCCGATTATTACGGTGGCACAAACCGGAAGGGCGTTTAATTCTGATGATTCCTGCTTTATGGGCTGTATTTTTGGCAGCTGCTGGTAAACCGCCTCTACCATTGGTTGGCGTGATCATTTTAGGAACGCTAGCTACAAGCGCTGCTGGCTGTGTTGTCAATGATTTATGGGATAGAGATATAGATCCAGAAGTGGAAAGAACGCGCGATCGCCCCCTTGCATCCCGTGTGCTTTCTGTAAAAGTTGGTATTGCGATTGTGATCGTGGCTTTAGGATGTGCTGCGGTTCTTGCTTTCTATCTTAACCCCATCTCTTTTTGGTTATCTGTGGCAGCAGTTCCAGTAATTTTGCTATATCCAGCCGCAAAACGAGTGTTTCCTGTTCCCCAGTTAGTGCTGTCAATTGCTTGGGGTTTTGCGGTGTTGATTAGCTGGAGTGCAGTCACACAAAATATTTCTCAACCGACTTGGCTACTTTGGGGCGCGACTGTATTTTGGACACTGGGATTTGATACTGTTTATGCCATGAGCGATCGCTCTGATGACAAGCGTATTGGTGTAAACTCCAGTGCTTTATTTTTTGGTGATTATGCAGCGATCGCCATTGTAATTTTCTTTGCTGGTACTATATTTTGTCTTGCTTGGTTAGGAATAGCTATTCATCTTCACCTAGCTTTTTGGTTTAGTCTTGTAGTTGCTACTGCTAGTTGGATTTGGCAGTCTGTTCGCTTAAATCAACAAGATTTACCTAATTCTGCATATGGTGAAATGTTCCGACAAAATGTTTGGATTGGTTTCATCTTACTGGCTGGTATGATTTTGGGTAGCTTTTAGGAGAGAGTGAGGAATGTTGCAATCACGTGACTTTGAGGTAATTGCACAAATGTCTGCGAGGATGCAGTCTATTGCATTAAAGCTGACTGTAACAACTGGCGCAGAGATTGAGCATATATATGATTTGGAAAGATAGTTAAAAAATCATCCAAATCACGAATGGCTTCATGGATACACTGCAAAGAAGCACCCTGAGATAAAGCATATCGATATATTTGCTCTGCTGTGGGAGTATAATCAACAGCCAGATAGTAAAGGGCTAAGTTAAACGTATTGTGCCAGTCTTGAGAATCTTGTTTATAATTCTCTTTGGCAAGTTGAACCGCATTAGCAAGGTCTGAACGTGCTTCGTCTGGTTGTTTCAGGGCTTGGTAAGCTAAAGCTCGAACATACAAACACCAATCATTATTAGATTCCAACTTCATAGCATTGTTAAAATCTGCAAGAGCATCTTTGTATCTTTTGAGCATTAAGTAAACTTCGCCCCTAGTTACCAACACCCAAGCGTAATTAGGGTTAAGTTGAATCGCACAGTCAAAATCTTTGAGTGCTTGTTTATAGCGCTGCATCAAGCGATAAGTTTCACCCCGTCCTGTTAACGCCCAAGCATTACCAGGATTAAGTTTAATCGCACGGTCAAAGTCTTTGAGGGCTTGTTTGTAACTTTGCATTAATTGATAAGTTTGACCTCGACTTGCCAACACCCAATCCAAGTTAGAGTTAATTTTAATTGCACAGTTAAAGTCTTGGAGTGCTTCGTCGTAGCGCTGCATTGAGTGATAAATTTGACCCCGACTTGCGATCGCCCACTCAAAATTAGGTTTAAGTGCGATCGCACGGTCAAAGTCTTGGAGTGCGTCGTCATAACGCTGCATTAAGCGATAAGTTTCACCCCGAATTGCTAATGCTTCAATAAAATTGGGGTCAAGTTCAATAGCGCGATCAAAATCCTGGAGAGCATCTTCATAGCGCTGCATGGAGTGATAAATTTGACCCCGACGCACCAGTGTAAAAATGTGGTTGGGATTAATTTTAAGAGTACGACCAAAGTCCAGGAGAGCTTTTTTATGGTTATGAATAATATGACTAACAAGCATTACTGCTTTGCAACTTTAGTATAAATTTTTAGTGCTTTTCTTTACTTTAGCGATTTGCCATCATGAGGGAGCATCACAATTCAAAAATACCTGACACTTCACACTCCCCACTACTATCCCCAACTAAGCTAGGATCTAATGTATGACCAGAATGCCAATAGTTGCCAAATAGTTGCCAATGAATGGATCAAAGCGATCGCCTAAATCATCTTTGCCTAGTTTTGAGCAAGATGACGATGTACTTTTGGAAAATACAGACCACGAACCTACAGACAAGACTCATAACCATGGACAATCACCTCATCCTCACGTTCACAGTGAAGAGTCTTTGCGAAGATTAGTAAACCGACTGTCGCGCATAGAAGGACATATTCGCGGGATTAAAACTATGGTACAGCAAAATAGCCCTTGTCCTGATGTGTTATTGCAAATCGCCGCAGTTAGAGGTGCGCTGGATAAAGTAGCACGAATAGTTTTGGATGAACACTTAACTGAGTGTATTGCTAGAGCCGCAGAAGAAGGCAATATTGATGTAGAAATTGAACAACTCAAAGCTGCTTTAGATCGGTTTTTACCTTGAGAGATCGGGGATTGGGGAAGGTAGGGTTTTCCCAATCCCCAATTAACCATCTATTTGCCTAACTACTGTTAGTGCTGAATAACTCACACCTGCTGTACCTTCGCCGGGATGGGTGGAGTCACCAACTAACCAGAGATGATCTATGGGTGTACGATTGGCAAATCCAAAGGGGCCGAATGTCGGTATCCTTTGACCAATACCACCAACAATACCGCGATCGCGTGCTGTGTAATAAGCAAAAGTACGGGGAGTGGCGGCTTCTATATGAATGATAGTTTCTGGTTTTAAGTAAAAGTATTGTGCCAGATGAGCGATCGCATCTTCAGTGAATTTTTGTTTTAATCCTTCGTAATCATCTGTATTCCACCAAATTTGGGGATCTACAAACGAAGAAGCAATAATTGTAGCTTGACCTGTAGTAGCACGACCATCACCAGGATGACTTACAGATACAAATAGGGAATTATTTTCGCCAATCGGACCATTGGCATCATACATAAATTGTAAGTGGGGTGGACAATTAAGGGGAATAGCACTTGCATCCACGCCTAGATACACCACAAATGCACCTGATGCAGGAGGCAATTTTTCTACACGTTTTTTATACCCAGATGGAGCTTTTTCACCCAGCAATTTTACTAAATTTTGGACTGTCACATTCGCCACTATATGATCAGCCGATTCTGTCCAAGTTTCCCCAGTTTTTTGGTTGCAAATCACTACAGCCTTAGCTTTACCTTGGGCTATTTTAATGTGTTCAACGGTGTGGCGCATTAATAATTGACCACCATCTCTTTCTAAAGCAGAAACTAAGCGATCGCTCAACACCTGCATACTACCTTCAAGATGAAACAATCCTTGTGGTTCCTGAGATACACTCAAAGCCGTTGCTGCGTAAAGTAATGCTGTTTCCTCTGCATCTACCTGAGAATATAGCTTCAGTTGCAAATCCAGAAATGTCCGCAAGCGGTGATCATCTGCCAATTTATAAGCACGTAACGCATCCCCAACCGTAAATAACGTATAAGGTACTGTAATTAAAGTACCAGGACGGACTGCTTTCGTTAGCTGCAACAAATCCCAAAAGTTACGCGGTGGAAGTACTGGATCACGCCCTTGAAATTTCCAACTAGCTTTAAATAATGCTGCGATTAACTGCCAAAAAGGTTCACTACCAGGAAACTGGCGCTGGCGTTCTTCTTGCCATTTTTGAGGATCGCGCCAAACATTTATAGGTGTATTTTCTCCAGGTAAAAACACCGCGCAAGCAGGATCACAAGGTATTGCTGGCGGGAGATCAAGATCTAACTCTGAGAAAATCCGATGATGAATTCCTCCAGGTTCCAAACCCGCAACTTGAGTTGCACCCACATCAAAGGTAAAGCCTTTGCGTTTAAATGTAGAAGCACAACCACCAGGCACTAAAGCTTGATCTAAGATGAGGACACTATAACCTCGACGTGCGAGTAAAGCCCCAGCAGTGAGTCCGCCAATTCCTGCACCAATGACGATGACACGGGATTTGATTTTGCCAACACGATGACTTGGCATTGATGTTACAAAATTATACTTATGTTTCTTAATTATACTTTACAAACATAAGTCCACAATTCTTTGTACCAGACGCGTAATTTTGCGTCTCTACGTAAGATAGAGGTAATCGCTCACCTACAACAACCCATGACCTCAACCCTGCTAACATTTCCTCGTTTAAATGCCCCCACATTACATCATTTGTCTAATGGTTTAACAATCATCGCAGAGCAAATGCCGATAGATGTGGTGAACCTGAATTTGTGGATTAAGGTTGGTTCAGCCATAGAAACAGATGCAATTAACGGCATGGCTCACTTTTTAGAGCATATGATATTTAAGGGAACTGAGCGACTCATAAGTGGTGAATTTGAACGTAGAATTGAAGAGCGGGGTGCTGTTACCAATGCTGCCACTAGCCAGGATTATACTCATTACTATATAACTACTGCTCCCCAAGATTTTGCCGCTCTGGCACCTCTGCAAATAGATGTAGTCACTAACGCAAGTATCCCTGATGATGCCTTTGAACGAGAAAGATTGGTAGTCTTAGAAGAAATTAGGCGTTCCGAAGATAATCCTCGTCGTCGCACCTTTAGGAGAGCGATGGAACTAGCTTTTGCACAACTACCCTATCGGCGACCAGTATTGGGGCCAGAAGCAGTAATCTCTCAACTCAAAGCCCAACAAATGCGAGATTTTCACACTACTTGGTATCAACCCCAGTCAATCACTGCTGTAGCTGTGGGTAATTTACCAGTAGAAGAATTAATTGCAACCATTGCAGAAGGCTTTACAAAAACTAATAATCAACAATTAACTACCAACAAACAACTATCAACATTTGCTCCCGAAGCACCATTTACTGAAATTATCCGAAACGAATTTAGCGATCAAAGCTTGCAGCAAGCACGAATAGTGATGGTTTGGCGAGTTCCAGGGTTAGATAAACTTGATGAAACTTACGCTTTGGATGTTTTAGCAGCAATTTTAGGACATGGACGTACATCAAGATTAGTCCGAGATTTACGCGAAGAACAGGGACTGGCTTCTCACATTTCTGTGAGTAACATGAGTCATAAGTTGCAGGGGACATTTTATATTTCCGCCCACTGTCCAGTCGAAAATGTCAAGTTAGTAGAACAAGCGATCGCCCAACACATCAGAACCCTACAAACCGAGTTAGTGCAAGAATCAGAAGTTAACCGCATACACAAACGAGTAGCCAATAAATTTATTTTTAGCAACGAGACACCGAGCGCTCGCGCACGTTTATATGGTTATTATCAAACACTAATAGGTGATTTAGAGCCAGCTTTTGACTATCCCAGCCATATCCAAGCCCAGGATGCAACAAACTTAATCCAAGCTGCCCAAAAGTATCTTAACCCCGATGCGTACGGTGTAGTAATAATGAAACCAATTTAGTAATTATCCGAACTTGATCTTATCAGTTATCAGTTATTCAAGAGATAATGTTAACTGTTAACTGTTAACTGAATCATGTGGACTGATATCGACGCTAATATTACTCAAATCACTGGTGAAAAATTCCATTCTGCACAACGACGTTCTGTTAGTGGCGGGTGCATAAATCAAGGTTATGCCATATCTGATGGCAAGCTTACCTATTTTGTGAAGCTGAATCAAGCATCCCAAGTTTCCATGTTTGAAGCGGAAGCGCTGGGTTTGGAACAAATGTATAACACAGGTACTATTCGCGTTCCCAAACCAATTTGTTATGGAATAGCAGGTAATTCTTGTTACTTGGTTTTAGAGTGGTTGGATATGGGTTCAGGTAATACCAAAACCTGGGAAGAGATGGGGCGTAAGTTAGCGGCGATGCACAAAGTCACGAGTCGGAACGGTTTTGGCTGGGATACAAATAATACGATTGGTTCTACACCTCAAATTAATACTTGGACATCGAACTGGGTAGAATTTTTTGGTAAGCATCGCCTGGGTTATCAGTTTCAATTAGCAAGGCGAGGGGGTGGTAGATTTCCGCAAGCAGAAGAGTTACTTACATCTATTCCTGAAATATTAGTAGATTATCATCCGCAACCTTCTTTGGTACATGGTGATTTGTGGGGGGGTAATGCTGGATTTACTGTAACTGGAGAACCAGTGATTTTTGATCCAGCAACTTATTTTGGAGATAGAGAAGTAGACATCGCCATGACTGAAGTTTTTGGGGGTTTTCCGGCGGCGTTTTATCAGGGCTATGATCAGGTGTTTCCCCTGGAACCAGGATATGAACGACGGAAAATTTTGTATAATTTGTATCACATTGTCAATCATTTTAATTTGTTTGGTGGTGGATATGAGTCCCAAGCTAACAGCATGATTGCACGGTTGCAAAGATAATTATTAGACCTGTTGCAAAAATATTTTTACCCCACCCTAACCCTAAGCGTGAACGGGGGGATTGAGGGGGGTTCATTCGACTTTTGCAAGAGGTCTATTGAAACACTAAGACACTAAGACACCAAGAAATTTTCATTTTCTAGATTTCTGCTTTGAAAATATACCGCTAAGGATTAAAACGGGAAGTTTCTTGTTTGAAGCAAGAAATTTGCTGTTTTAGATGAGAAGTTTGCTGTTTCAGGTGAGAAGTTTGCTGTTTTAGATGAGAAATTTTCTGTTTGAAGCAAGAAGTTTCCTGTTTTAGGTGAGAAGTTTGCTGTTTCAGGTGAGAAATTTTCTGTTTGAAGCGAGAAGTTTCCTACTTCAAGTCAGAAGTTTCCTGTTTCAAGTGAGACATTTGGAGTTTGAAGAGCGATCGCGCAAAAAAAGAACCGAGTGTCTTTAGTTCTAACCAGTGAAATTGTCATATTATCTTATGTGTATCAAAGTTTAAGGATTGCTGTGTTCTTCACCACGATCTCTATAGGTACTAGTGATGAAACTGCTTTGTTCCCTATTTCCTCTCACCACCTTATGCTTATGCACTGTAAGCAGCCTTGCATCTATCAACACTGCAACAGCGCAAATCATACCAGATAACAGTCTGGGTGCGGAAAGTTCTGTTGTTAGTCCTAATGTTGTTGATGGGGTTGATCGCATTGATGGTGGTGCAACTCGCGGCTCAAACTTGTTTCACAGCTTTCAGGAATTTAATATTGATGCAGGTAGAGGAGCTTATTTTTCTAATCCTGCTAATATCATTAATATTCTTACTAGAGTCACAGGTGGTAATCCCTCGAATATCCTCGGTAGGCTTGGTGTTTTAGGTAATGCGAATCTCTTCTTAATTAACCCGAAAGGGATTTTTTTTGGCCCAGGTGCAAGTCTGGATTTGCGTGGTGGCTCGTTTTTTGGCAGTACGGCAGATAGTATTTTATTTGACAACAATTTTGAATTTAGTGCGAGTAATCCCCAGCCAGTACCCCAATTAACCATTAATATTCCTATAGGTTTGCGATTTCGGGAAAATCCTGGCAGTATTAACAGTAACGCCAATCTGGACGTACAATCTGGCAAATTTTTCGCTTTAGTAGGTGGTGACGTTAGCTTCAACGATGGGATATTAACAGTACCAGGGGTGCGAGTTGAGTTAGGGGGATTAGCACAAGCTGGAACAATTGGGATAAATCCTGATGGTAGCTTGAGTTTTCCCAATGGCATAACTAGAGGCGATGTCAGACTCAGTAATGGAGTTCGCGTTGGTGCTATCGGACAAGGAGGTAGTATCGCAGTTAATGCGCGAAATCTAGATATTTCTGCTGGAGGGGGACTATTTGCTGTGATTCCATCAAATGCTAATCCTAATGCTCAGGCTGGTGATATCGTCATTAATGCTACAGATAAGGTCAGAATTGAGGGAGATTCTAACTCTCAAAGCAATATCCTTAATGGTTCACTAGCAGATACTGGCATTGCGGGAGATGTAGTTATCAACACCAGTATTTTGGAAGGTACTGGTAATTTTTCAATTGGTTCTGCTACCTCTGGACAAGGAAATGCCGGGAATGTAACGATTACGGCTACAGATAAAGTATCCTTGCAGGGATTGACAGGATTCAATGGTGGAATTAATAGCCTCACAGGAGATTCAGCGACAGGAAACGCTGGTAATATTGTCATCAACACGCGATCGCTTTCTGTATCAGATTCTGTTGTTCTGGGTACTTCCACCCTTGGGCAAGGAAATGGAGGTAATATCGAGATCAATGCTTCTGATTCTGTCTCGTTAAGCGGTAGTAACTCATTTTTTACCGCTATTGCTTCGTCCTCTGGAAATGCAGGCAATATTATTATCAATACACCATCGTTTTCTATATCTAACGATGCTGGAATCAATACCTCTACATCTGGACAAGGAAGTGCAGGCAATATTATTATTAACGCTGCGAATTCTGTCTCAGTAAATAGCGCTTCATCTTTGCTAGCATCTACTTTTTCTGATGGCAATGCGGGTAACATCATCATTAACGCTCCCAATGCAACTGTCTCCTTTGATGGCGTAGGAACATCAGCAAACACATCTATTAATGGTGAATCAAATATTTCTGGAGTTGATGTTGTCGGTACTGGCCAAGGTGGTGATATTGAGATTAAGGCGCGATCGCTCTCTGTGACTAATGGTGCGATCTTGTCTACTGTCACTTCTGGATTTACAGGAGAGAATGGGCTACCTAATGCTGGAAATATCGAAGTCAATGCTTCTGATTTTGTAAATATAGATAATGCTGTGTTAGCTTCTCGCTCCTTTGGAGAAGGTAATGCAGGTGACATCAATATTACAGGGGGATCACTTTCTGTCACCAATGGAGGTCAATTACTTGCCGAAACCTTCAACAAAGGAAATGCTGGTAACATCACAATTAATGCTCCCAGTGGTACAGTCTTTTTTGATGGCACAGATAACGAAGGATTCGCTAGTTCAGCTTTCACTACCGTACGTTCAGGAGCTGTGGGCAAAGGTGGAGACATTAGCATTAACGCTAGATCACTTTCATTAACTAATGGGGGTCAACTGAATACCTTTGTTAATGGAGCTTCCGATACAGAAGTCGGTGGTATCGGTAATGCGGGAAATGTCAAGCTCAATATAAGTGATACAACGCAAATAATAGGGAAAAGTAATATACCTCAATCTAACGACATCTTTGCCAGAAGTGGGATCAACAGCGATGTGGAAAGCGGAGCAACAGGTAACGCTGGTAACATCGAAATTACCACAGGTTCACTTTTCATAGCTGCTGGAAGCCAACTAAGTTCCAGCACCTTTGGAAAAGGTAATGCAGGTAATATCATAATTAATGCCCCTACTGGTACTGTCTCTTTTGACGGCACAGATAACCAAGGATTCCCCAGTGGTCTCTTCAGCACTGTGGAAGCAGGAGGAGAGGGTAAAGGTGGAGATATCACCATTACTGCTAGGTCACTTTCACTTACGAATGGAGGTGGTTTAAGAACCTTTGTTCGTGGAAATTCTGATACACAACCCGGTGGAATTGGCGATGCTGGCAATGTGAAGCTCAATATCACTGATACAATTAATATCGCAGGAATCAGTGATACACCTAACTTTACTGGCAACTTCAACGGCAGTGGAATCTTCAGTGAAGTTAGAGATGGGGCTATCGGAAATGCAGGAAATATTGAAATTGCTACAGGCTCACTGTTTGTCACTAATGGTGGAGAAATTATTTCCAGCACTTCGGGTCAGGGAAATGCTGGCTATATCAAAATTAATGCCAATTCCTTTTTGCTCGATGCTGCTCAACTAAATACCAACAGTGATATCGAGAATCGTCAGGCAGGTAATATAGATATCACAACTACTAAGGATATTCGACTAAATAATGGTGCATTGATTAGCGCCGAAACCAAAGGTGGTCAAGGCAATATTTTCCTCAGATCTCGTGATTTAATCTTGCGTCGCAACAGCAATATCACCACTAACGCCACAGGTACAGCCACAGGTGGGAATATAAATATTGATACTGGTAATTTAGTTGCTCTGGAAAATAGCGACATCAGCGCCAATTCTCAAGAAAGCTTTGGTGGAAAGGTATTTATCAGGGCTGATGCCATTTTTGGTACTCAGTTTCGAGACCAACCCACCCCAGAAAGCGACATCACAGCCACAGGTGCAAGTCCTGAGTTTAGTGGTACAGTTCAAATTGATACCGCAGATGTTGACCCCAGTCAGGGATTAGTGGAATTACCAGAAAATCTTGCAGATGTGAGTAATCAAATTGCTCAAAATCCTTGTCAAAAAGGTACTGGTAGCTCATTTACAATCACAGGACGAGGCGGTTTTCCCTCTAGTCCTGATGATGGCTTTAGCAATAACGAGACTCGTGTGGATTTAGTAGAACCTGTCGCTAGTAACAGTACCCAAGCTGCAACAACCAACCAATCGGTAAAAGTAACTAATACTAATAAACCGATTATTCCAGCCCAAGGATGGATATTTAACAGCAAAGGTGAAGTAGTGTTAACAGCCTATGATCCCACAGCGACTAGCACTGCTCAACGGAGTTCTAAATCAACTGCTGCTTGTCCTGCATTTTAAGCAATCCTGTTTGGGGAGCATCGCAAATGTTCAAATCCGCCTGCGATTGAAATCGCAGCATCGCAAATGTTCAAATCCGCTGTTTGAAGCGAGAAGTTTCTTGTTTGAAGTAGGAAATTTGGAGTATGAAGAGCGATGCGCCAAAAAAAGCACCTCAATATTTAGTTCTGACCAGCGAAATTGTCATATTATCTTATATGGTTATCATGTGTATCAAATTTTAAAGCTTGCTGTCTTCTTCTCCATAATTTCTATAAGACATTACTGATGAAACTGCTTCGTTACCTATCTCCTGTCACCACCTTATCTTTATCTACCGTAATCAGTCTTGCATCTATTACCACTGCAACAGCGCAAATCGTACCAGATAGCAGTTTGGGTGCTGAAAGTTCTGTTGTGAATCCAGATGTAATTAAAGGTATACCGAGCGATCGCATTGATGGTGGTGCAGTTCGCGGCTCAAGTTTGTTACATAGTTTTCAAGAATTTAATATTGGTGAAGGTAGAGGAGCCTATTTTTCTAATCCGGCTAATATCATCAATATTTTCACCAGAGTCACAGGCGGTAATCCCTCGAATATTCTTGGTAAACTGGGTGTTTTAGGTAACGCAAATTTATTTTTACTCAACCTGACGGGGCGACAAAAGTAGCTATGATGCAGACAGAATAAGCCTCATAGCCCTCAATCCTCGTTGATAATACTTCTGCTTGTTGCGATTTAATTTTATTAACTTGGTTACTAATTCTATACAGGG
>JAHHHW010000071.1 GCA_019359115.1 Pelatocladus maniniholoensis HA4357-MV3 | reverse complement strand
TTATTTACTTTGACGAGGATTAGTTAATAATGGCTTTCAAACTATTGGTTTTTCAAGGTTCGTAGCGTCTTGCTTTTGCTTGACACTTGATCTAGAATAGCAAGCTATTTTCTCTTTGTCAACTACTTCAGAAATCTTTTTTTCTGCTTTTTTGACTCTCTTGCTTGCTCTTTGCCTTTCGGCTTTCGCACTTGACTACTATATCAGCTTCTTTGTTTTTTGTTCTACTTTTTTGGCATTTTGGCATTCATTCCTTTTGGGCAATAACGGTTAATAGATCAGGCGACGCTTTACTATTAGCAAATCGATATCAGTCAGGCAGACTTCTGACTCTGAAGGGGACACAACTCGCACACATTCTTTCCGACGTTCACCCTAGGGCAAACGCATTTTGTCAACAAGAGCCTTACAATGTCAATAAACTTCAAGTTTATCGCATTAATGCCCACTTATTGACAATGATTTCAGCGATCGCCTTAATCCCTAAAAAACCAATCAAACAATAAATTCTTGTTTTTCCGTCTATACACCAATTTAAACTTTTTGTCAAGACTAATTAATTAAGATGCGTTTGCCCTGCACTCACCCTTGATCGGGTAGAGCGCTCTTATGCTGCTGCTAAAGCTCAAATTTGGTTTGGAGTTGAGCGATCGCCTGTAGATTGCACATATATGTTTATTGGCTGCATGTTTGAATAGTTAATCATTTTTTTTGTAGAGGCCTGCTAGTTACTCCCTTTTCATATTTCAAAGTGTAAACTCCATGACCTTGTAATACTCGATACCACATTCCCGCCTGTACTCCCGTGGAAAGCATCTTTCCAACATTCGTTTTTGCAGTTTTAAACTGATCCGACGTTAATTGATCACCATACAAATCTCGTACTATGGCATCAATATGAAAATGTAGATCAGGTCGGTGACGCATCAAAATTAAGACTGCATTTTGTATGGAGTATTCTTGAAATTCAGGTAGTAAAGGTAAAGTACCAGGTTTTCTGGGAATACTCAGTTTGGGGATGTCAGATATGTCTGGTTGTTCCGGTGAAGGAGCTGTAAATTTGGAATCTTTGGAATCTGATTTTGAGGTAGATGGTGATGTGGTTACAAATGAATTTATCTTATGGTCTAATTTCTGTTCTTGTTCTTGTTCTTGTTCTTGTTCTTGTTCTTGTTCTTGTTCTTGTTCTTGTTCTTGATCAAGCTTCGTGGCTTCTCCTTCCTCCTCAAGGGAATGAAGGCTATCCTCTAGATATGCCTGTGTAGATGATTCAGGTAAACGCTTGTGGATATGATTCATTTTCTCTTCCAGAGCGTACCCTGAAATAAGAGCTTCTAGGACATTTATCTGGTTGCGAATAAAAGACAGACGACGCTCCAAATCAGCAGTTTCTAAGATGTAGCGATCGCGTTCTGCTTCCAGTAACCTAAGAATCTCAGATAAATCAGCCATAGTAGTTTTGTTGTTTTTGAAAGGATACAGACAGGTGGACAGCAAGGAAGTTTTTGTTAAAGCTCACACTCGCCTTATTAGGCAAAGAATCTATCGTTTCGTATGTAAAGGATGCAACCTAGTCGTTGAACGGACTTGTTATCCTTCTAGACCTTTGTTTTGCGAACGATGCCGACCGCCAAAACTTCATTCATCAAAGCCTCAGTCAAAGGCTGAGTTGAAGTTAGCACGTGGTAAATCAAAGACCACAAAAAAGCCAGTTAGGCAACGCAAAAGAGGTTAGATAAGCAAAGAACCTATAACTACTACTCTCTAATCTGGTTTTAAGGTAGTAGTGAGAGTCACTCCATAATCACCCATTAAAGCTTCTCGCATTGCTATCTCACTGCTGAAGATGTGGCGTAGAAGCTGTCCTTCATAAACTAGTGTGACTTCATTCTGCTGGAAAGGCCAGGGAGATATGACTATTTGTTGATGATGGTCTTGATTGCTTAACAAGGTCAGGTCTAGAGTAGTTTCACCATTGAGTATCGGTACATGGTGAATCAACTGTTGTTGTGAAGTCATTCCCTGACAAAAGATGATTGAAAGTGTATCCCATATTGCCACTAGCTTTCTATTACGTGTGATTACTTCCGGTGTAACGTGAGTTGCATAGTATGCATCTTTTTTCAAGCTAGCTATGAGTTGTTCTTGAAAAAGATACTCCTGCTTGAGAAATTCCTCCACTATTTGGGTAGAGGTTGGCGAGTTTTGCCAAGTTGTAAACCTTTCGTACAAACCTGTTCCATGTAGCGAGACAAGCAAGGCTACATATCTACCCAATACAAGTGCCAACTGTTTCGCATGTGACCAAATATTTATGTGTTCTTGAGTAGAAAGTTCCGTGAAATGGTGAGGATAACCAGTTTGAGGATTAAGTGTAGGAGCTTGTTCCCAAAGTATCCAACCAATATCATGTTGTTCTGCGCCAAGACAAACTTCTTTTCTAGGTGCAAAATCACCAAAATATTCATTACCCCAGACTTGTGCTAGTTGACCTGAAAGCCAAGCATGATTTGGTTGAGTTATACAAATCAGTTCCTGTTTTGAGAAGCGATGCAACATTATTAATCAACACTCAAATTTATTTGCTCAACAATCTTGATTCCGGTTGTGCAGTGGTTTTCAGATCAGTATCTTGCTATCTGGGTTTACTACTACATACTCAGTCTAGCTTAGAGGGAAGGGGAAGAGGTAAGGAGACAAAATAGACAACAGAAACAAAGGGGGATCTCACAAATTTAAAACCTTTCCCCCTTTATCCAGAAATTTATATACCTGCCAATTCTATTTAGGCAAAACCAGTTGCAGAGCTTCTATGAATCGGTCTACATTTTCTTTACGACTGTTGAAACCCATGAGTCCAACACGCCAGACTTGACCAGCTAATTCACCAAGACCACCACCAATTTCAATGTTATGTTCTAAAAGTAACTGTCGGGCGATCGCTTTTCCATCCACGCCTTTAGGAATGCAGACTGTTGTGAGAGTTGGTAAACGGTACTCTCGCTGTACATGTAGTGACAATCCGATCTCTTCTAATGACTGCCAAAGATATTCTACGTTTTCTTGATGACGTTGCCAGCTGTTTTCCACTCCCTCTTCGGCAATTAGACGTAGTGCTTCCCGGAGTGCGTAATACATGTTAATGGGTGCTGTGTGATGATAAATTCGTTCACTACCCCAATATTTATTCAACAGCGTCATATCCAAATACCAGTTAGCCACTTTCGTTTGACGCTGTTGCAATTTCTTAACTGCGCGGTGACTCATTGTAAAAGGAGAAGCACCGGGTGGACAACCCAAGCCTTTTTGGCTACAGCTATAAGCAAGATCTACTCCCCATTCGTCCAAAAATATAGGAACACCACCTAAACTTGTAACTGTATCTATTAGCAGTAAACAGCCAAACTCACGACACAGTTCACCAACTCCCTCCAGAGGTTGACGTGCGCCTGTGGATGTTTCAGCATGAACCAAAGCTAAAATAGTTGGACGATGAGTTTGTACAGCAGTTTGTAATTCATCTAAGGAAAAGACTTGTCCCCAAGGCTTGGTAATCGTTCGCACATCTGCACCATAACGTCCAGCCATATCTACAAGTCGATTACCAAAATAACCGCTCACACCCACTAACACGACATCACCTGGTTCTACAGCATTAGCAATAGTTGCTTCCATTGCTGCTGTTCCCGTACCACTAACGGCGATGGTAAGGGGATTTTCCGTTTGCCATACATAGCGCAGCAATGATTGAATCTCATCCATGACGGCAAGAAAAGCTGGATCAAGATGGCCTAGCGGGGGAGTATTCATCGCTTGCAGAACTGCGGGATGAGCATTTGATGGACCAGGACCCAAAAGTAAGCGTTCTGGTGTGGCTAGGGGTTTGAGTTGCAACCTCTGGTTGTTATTGATTGATACTGTTTGCGCCATTATTCTTGTAGTGAGATCAGACTTTATTACGCATCATACCGTTCATTTGTAGGGTCACGAGTTTTCTATTTTTGACTATGAATTTCCTAAAATTTTAAGTAATTGTACTGTTTATCTTAATAAATTGAATATTTTTGTTACTAAAAAAGCTAATTATTTTTTGTATAAAAAATCGTCTGGCATCTCTCATATTAATTGAGTGTATCTCTGGGAAGATAACTTGAACATTTCCTTGTGTTTGAATTAGCTACAGCTATGTTTACTCAAACAAAGCTCGCATAGAAGGAGAAAAATGTCAGTTAGTTTATTATTGACTACTTTGTTAACAACAAACTTGGCATTTCTGAAGTTGACGTTAGCAGAAGTTAAATGGAAAACACTACCCTTAGCTCAAATTCAAACTCCAGCTAAATCTATGTCTTCCAAAGCAGCTTTAGAAAGATTATTTATTAGCGAACAAATACAAACTGAGTGGTTTGCATCGGACTTTTTAGCTCAAGTTCCTATCGAACAAATGCGACAATTAATTGCTGAGTTGAAGAGTCAATTAGGAACCTATCAAAATATACAACAAAAGATACAAAATAATACTCAAGATTATTTAGTTTTGTTTAGTCAAGGTTCAGTGCCTACAAAAATAGTTTTGAATAGCAAAGGGCAAATTTCTGGACTGCTTTTTCAGCCACCGCAAGCCAAAGTCATTAGTTTAGAAGAAGCAAGTGCTAAATTTAAGGCTTTACCTGGTAAAGTCAGTTTTTTAGTTCAAGAAGGCAAAACGACACAAGCTGCATTAAATACCAAAATACCTCTGGCAGTAGGTTCAGCCTTCAAATTAGCCGTACTCAAAGCACTAAAATCACAAATAGAAGCAGACAAAAGGACATGGAAAGATATAGTACAAGTACAATCTAGTGTGAAAAGTTTACCTTCTGGAATATTACAAACCTGGCCGAATGGAACATATTTGACAGTGCAAACACTCGCGGCTTTGATGATATCTATCAGTGACAATACAGCAACAGATTTATTAATTAATCTGATTGGGCGACAACACATTGAGTCTGTCTCACCTCGTAATCGTCCCTTCCTGACTACCCGTGAATTATTTATTTTAAAAGCTTCTAAAAACCGGGAGTTGCTGAAGCGTTATCGCAAAAGCGACGAAGCTCAACGTCGTATCATACTCACAGAAGTGGCAAAAAAACCGCTTCCTAATGCTAATGAATTTGACCCAGCTAAACCAGTTGCTCTTGATGTAGAATGGTATTTTACTGCTGAAGAACTCTGCGGACTAATAGAGCAAGTTGCCGATTTGCCACTGATGAGTATTAATCCTGGCATTGTTGTTGATCGCAAAGATTGGCAGCAGGTGGCGTTTAAAGGTGGATCTGAACCTGGTGTTCTCAATCTAACAACTTGGTTACAGGCAAAGAATGGCAAAAATTACTGTGTAGTTGCCACTTGGAATAACAGTGATGCACCTGTAGAAGAATCTAAATTTATGGCATTGTACACTGGAGTAGTTGCCAAACTTGCAGCGAACAAATAATTGTTTACCAATATCCTAAAATTTATTCAATCATCAGGAAATTGCCAAGATGATATACGTTCTACATCTTTGCTATCACATTTAGTGCATACAGCGTCCAATATTGAATCCATCCACTCATAACCACAAGTACGACAATGGCAAAAAATATTGTTGCGGTTTGCATTTTTGATACCTTGATGCCATTGGTCTAGTTGATCAGCATTGGAGAAAGGAAAACTATTGAACATTTACTAAAAACCCTTCAAAGATCGCCCAAGCGATCGCTCTGTTTCACATCTAGAATTATTATGAGATAGTTCTTCATTGCCAAGACGAATCCCATAAGCAAGGAAAGCAAGAACAATTTCTCTTTTATCTCCCTTGTCCCCTTTTATCCCCCAATTCAAGGCATCTCACCCCTAAGTTTTTCAGCTTGATAAAAAGAACTATTTGCTTCTTGTTGCTTACCTAATCCCTTTAAAATTTCTCCTCGAATATCCCAAATATCTGGATCTTTTGGTTGCAAATCTCTAGCTTTATCAATGGCAAGTAGTGCTTCTTGATAGCGTTTCAATTCTAACAATGCGAGTGCTTTACCTATCCATGCAGGATGAAAATCACCTTTGAGTACAATTGCCTGCTCAAAAGCTTTAATAGCTTCTTCGTGATTTCTTAGGGTTTGTGTGAGTAAAATTCCTTGGTTAAACCAAACTAAATAATCTTGGGGACGGACTTGACTAGCTTGTTTAAAAGCAAAAAGAGCTTCACTAGCTTTTCCTAATACATTTAAGGCGTTACCTTTACCAATTAACGCTTCATAAAAATTATTGTCTATGTTTAGTGCTTTTTCATAAGAATCCAGTGCATCTTGTGGACGATTTAATTTAAGTAATATTGAACCTCTATCAGTCCAATATATTGGATTTTTGCTTTTAAATCTGAGAAGATCATCATAAGATAGAAGAGCTTCTTGAAAATATTCTTTTGCAGCTTGTTTTCCTTGCGATTGTTCGATCGCAAAGCCTATTTCTTGCCAAATTCTGGGATCATCAGGTCTAATTTGCTTCAGTTGATTCAAATACTGCAAAGCTTCTTGTCTTTTACCTGTTGCTAATAAAGATAAACTTTTTCCACTTAATCCTTCTGGATTATTATTATCAATTTTTAGTACTTTTTCATAAATATCTAAGGCTTCTTGATAATTTTGCTGTTTATATAATACTTTGCCTTTATTAATTAATATTTTAACTAAAAGTTTTTGGTCTTTTGGTTCTAGAAAAATCGCTCTATTATAAGATTGTAGGGCGGCAAAATCACGTCCCAAAAGAAACAAAGCATCACCTCGTCCTTTCCAAACTTCAGGAGAATTGGGTTGAAGTTGTTTGAGAGAGGTAAATTTATCTAGAGCAGCTTCTCCTTGACGTTCATCAAGTAGTTTATTAGCTTCATATAAATAATATATAGGTCGTATAAATGGATGAAAGAATTCTATAAAAGCTATGATTCCTACTAATAATATTAATACGATTGGAATCTGCCAAATTTTTATAAATCGTAGATTAGTAAGTATTATTCGATGATCAGATGTGTAATAAGTTGGCGGTTGAGTGGGTGGTGAACTAATTTTCGTTTTATTTAAATCCTCAATAACTGTATTTACTGATTGATAACGATGGTCTGGGTTGTTATAGACCATTTTGACTAAAATTGCATTCAGAGAAGGGTCAATATTAATATCGCTAGGTAAGATGATATTATCTTTTTCATTCCATCTTAATTCTCTAGGATGCATTCCAGTTAATAGTTGGATTGCTGTTAAGCCCAAAGCATAGATATCGCTATTAAAACGTGGTCTTCCTGCCATTTGTTCTGAAGGAGCATATCCAGGAGTTCCAATCATTGTTTGTGTTATTGATGATTGAGATGATGGATATTGACTGTCTAGTTTTTTCACAGATCCAAAGTCAATCAAGACAAATCTGTTGTCTCCTTTTCTAATAATTAAATTGGAGGGTTTGACATCACGATGAATAATATTTTTTGCATGTAAATATGCTAGTACAGATAAAATTTGTTGTAAGAAATTAACTACTGTGTATTCGGGCCATTTTTGATGAACTAGTTCTGCTAAAGATGTACCTTCTATATATTCTTCAACTATATAATAACTGTTGTCTTCTTCCAGATAGTCAAAGAACTTAGGAACTTGCTGGTTAGTCTGTAAAGTATTTAAGATATTAACTTCTCTGTGAAAAAATCTTTTAGCTGTTTCAAGATCAGCATTGAGAGGATCGAGTTTCTTTATTGCACATAATATATTAGAGTATGTATCTGTAGCCAAATAGGTGACGCCAAAACCTCCCCTGCCTAGCTCTTGGATGATTTGGTAGCGGCCACATAATAGATTGTTGTTGCCTTCCGTCATCTTAATATATATTCCTTCATTTAAAGCAATATTTTATAACTACCTATATTTCATTTTAGTTTCCTAAACTACCTCGTTAAATTTTATTATGATTCTCTATACTACAAACCATATTCTATGGTATTTAAGTTTAATTAATAAAAGTTAATCAAGTTTTAATGCACAACCACACTTTTAAACTGAATTTAACTGTTTCCTTATTCTTGGAAGTTTTAATAGCGTTCTCTGCTCTGAAAGCTTCTGCTGGAAACTTACCATCCAAGGCTCTGAACACCGACAGTTTTTCTGTCAGAAGTCACCAATCACAGATCAACACCCAACAGCTAGAAAATACCACAACTGCTGTAGAAAGCAAAATCAGCCAGAATAACGAAACAGAAATTGGGAACGAATATAATTCTCTCAATGATCATGTTCAACTTAAATCAGATCCTCCCAATGGTTTTAAATTACATCAACTAGTTGGCACCAATCAAGACAAAGACTTGGATAAAATCCTGATTTTATCGCAAGTTCTTGGTCCTCTGCCTCCTACACCACCACCAAAGCCAATCCCAACGCCACAACCATCGCCTACACCTCCTCTAGATACAACTCCATCTCCACCACCAGAATCTCCAACGCTTCCCGGAATTCCTGGAACTATTACAATTGAGAAATTTAATTTTGAAGGAAACACAGCATTTAGTAATCAACAGTTAAGCGAAGCAACAAAACCTTTTCTTAACCGACCGATAACTTTTGCCGAACTTTTACAAGTTGAAAATATCATTACTAATCTATACATCAATGCGGGGTATGTTAATTCCGGTGCGGTGATTCCAGCAGAGCAAAGTTTTGCAAAGGAAGGTGCTGTTGTTAAAGTTCAAATCATTGAAGGTGGAATAGAAGATATCAAGGTGACAGGTACGAAGCGACTACAACCGAACTATGTGCGTAGTCGGATCGCTTTAGCAACCTCCAAGCCCTTAAATCGAGAACGGCTTTTAGAAGCACTGCAATTATTACAACTTGATCCCCTCATTGCCAATATTTCTGCGGAATTATCTACAGGTTCACGTCCAGATCAAAGTCTATTGGAAGTAAATGTTGTAGAAGCAGATTCTTTTAAAGTAGATATATTTGCTGATAACGCTGGTGATCCCAGTGTGGGAACCTTTCGTCGCGGTGTTAACCTGAGTGAAGGTAATCTTTTGGGCTTTGGCGATCGCTTTTCTTTTGAATTCATCAACAGCGATGGTAGTAACGCTTTTGACTTAAGTTATGCATTCCCTATAAATGCTCGCAACGGTACTGTAGGCTTTAACACTGGTAGAACGGCTGTAACAGTAGTAGAACCACCCTTTGATCGAATCGATATTACGGGTGACTATTATTACATAGATTTGAATGTGCGTCAGCCAATTTTCCAAACTCCGACTCAAGAATTCGCACTCGGCTTAACTTTCTCCAGACAGCAAAGTGAAAATCAATTATTGGGAGAAAACTTTCCTTTATCTGCGGGTGCAGATGACAAAGGAAGAACTCGCCTCTCGACAGTTAGGTTTTTTCAAGAATACACCCAACGCAACTCTCAACAAGTCTTTGCTTTGCGATCGCAATTTAGTCTTGGTGTAGGCTGGCTTGATGCTACCGTCAACAGCGATGCTCCAGATAGTCGCTATTTTGCTTGGCGAGGAC
The DNA here is from genome assembly GCA_019359115.1 of Pelatocladus maniniholoensis HA4357-MV3. Classification (GTDB taxonomy): domain Bacteria; phylum Cyanobacteriota; class Cyanobacteriia; order Cyanobacteriales; family Nostocaceae; genus Pelatocladus; species Pelatocladus maniniholoensis. The sequence goes on along the minus strand of JAHHHW010000071.1, from coordinate 71,161 downwards.
AAGGACAGTATGTGCGCTTATTAGCGCCAGATACCTTGCTTGTATTGCGTTCAGAAATGCAATTCGCAAGCACATCCCTTGTACCCATCGAACAGATTCGCTTGGGAGGTTTGCAAACTGTCAAGGGTTATCGACAAGATCAGTTTTTAACAGATAATGGCTTATTTGCTTCAGCCGAAGTCAGATTTCCTGTTTGGCGCAGAAGACAAGTAGAAGGAGTTTTGCAAGTCATACCCTTTATCAACTTTGGCGTCGGCTGGAATAATGACTCTGATTCCACTCCCGATCCCAATACCAATACCTTAATTGGTACAGGCTTAGGTTTGCAATGGCAAATGGGTGAAACCTTTAGCGCTCGTCTTGACTATGCTGTTCCTCTAATCGATGTCGAAGGGGACAGAGATCGGACACTGCAAGAACAAGGTTTGTATTTCTCAATCAATTACAGTCCCTTTTAGGTTGGTCGTTGGTCATTGTTCATTGGTCATTTGGTAAGGGTTTCGATAGTCTTTTCGTTTGGTAACTCGTGTTCTGTTTATTCAGTACGATTTACTTGACTTCGGGAGATTGAGAGATTCAGAAGAAAGAATTTTGCTTGCTTGTTGTGACGATCTTTGTGAGAGTTGACGATGAAATTATTTTGCTTACTAGTTCTATTCACCTTATCCCCAAGTATTTTCAGCATTCTGGTATTGCAGAATAGAGCTACTGCACAAATTATCCCAGATGGCAAGCTGGGTGGAACAGAAAATTCGGTTGTGAATCCAGATGTGATTGATGGTATTGGGAGCGATCGTATTGATGGAGGTGCAATCCGTGGGTCAAATTTGTTTCATTCTTTTCAAGACTTCAATATAGATGCAGGTAGGGGAGCTTATTTTTCCAACCCTGCTGGAATTGCCAATATCCTCACCAGAGTCACAGGTGGTAATCCCTCGAATATTCGAGGGAAGCTTGGTGTTTTAGGTAACGCTAATTTATTTTTACTGAATCCAAAAGGGATTTTTTTTGGACCGAATGCAAGTTTAGATCTGCGTGGTGGTTCATTTTTTGGCAGTACAGCTGATAGTCTGGTATTCGATAATTTTGAATTCAGTGCCAGCAATCCACAAGCAGTACCGCAACTAATTATTAATATTCCCATCGGCTTGAGATTTCGAGATAATCCAGGCAGTATTAGCAACAATGCTCCTCTTCAAGTACAAACGGGAAACACCTTGTCACTATTAGGTGGTAATGTCAACTTAGATGGAGGAAGCCTCATCGCACCAGAAGGAAAAGTTGAGTTAGGAGGATTGACGCAAGCAGTAACCATAGGATTAGACCCTGATGGTAATCTCAGTTTTCCCAATGGTATCACCAGAGCAGATGTACTGCTGAGAAATACTTCCAGGGTTAATGTAGCAGATCAAGGAAAGGGTAGTGTGAGTATCATTGCCCGAAACTTAAACATAGAAACTGGAAGTATTGTATCTGCTGGTATTAAACCAAACTTAACAGCTAGTACTTCTGTACCTGGAAACGTCACCCTTGACGTAACTGAGGCGATTAAGATTAATGGACAAAGCTTGGTAGAAAATGTCGCTGATCGGAATGCTATTGGTGACGCAGGTGACGTTATTGTCAAAGCCAATTACTTGGAACTGACTGGTGGCGGACGGATTCGCACACGTACTATCGGTAGGCAAAGTAATGCTGGTGACATTAACATCACCGCAGGAGATATTTTCATCAGTAATCCTGTTTACTGGCCTATAGACAAAGCTCCCCCAGAAGATAAGCCTGCACTTGATGCCAGTAGTAATATCAGTGATATTTCTGGTTCAGGACGTAGTGGCAAAATATCACTCACAGCCGATGGTAATATCACTTTGATTGGGGAAGGTTCACCTGGAACTGTAGACCGTGAGAATAAGGTAATATCCACTTATAGTGTAGGTAGAGGAGCATTAGGCGACGGAAATATTTCATTAAAAGCAAAAGGCTCCATTTCATTATCGAACGCTAATCTTGTAACCACTGTCAGTACTGACAACAGTAATGCTGCTGCTGGAAAAATATCATTGCAGGGCGATACTTCTGTAAGCTTAACCAATAACAGTCAACTTGCTGCCACAGGTTACGGTCGAGGCAATCCTAGCACAGTTATATTGAGATCTAACGGTCCAGTAAAAGTTCAATCTAGTGCTATTTTTGCTGATATCCGCAACGCAGCTAAATTTGAAGATGCTGGAAAGATATCTATTGGGGGAGAGTCGGTATTTATTACTGATGGTTCAACAGTAACAGCGACAACGGGCGGAAGTGGTCCATCTTCAGGTAACTTTGGTGGTCTGATTGAAGTTAATGCCACAGATACAGTTGAAATATCCGGTATCACTCCATTATTTGCTAACCAGGTGTTAATGAGATTAAGTCGCCCACAGTCAGCATACAGCACATTAGTCACAAATACTATTGGCAATGGACCTGCTGGTAACATTATTATTAACACTGATACTTTGCGTGTCAGTAATGGAGGAAACTTAAAAGCTACAACTCAAACAGCTTTTCCGGGAGGAGATATCACCGTCAACGCTCGTGTAATTGAGTTTACTGGTGGTGGTAAAATTCTTAACACTGCCTCAAACAGAGGTAATGCAGGTACAATTAACCTCAACGCGTCTGACCGCATCACTATTTCAGGCAGCAACCCCAAATTTGAGGAAACATTTAATCAATACATAAAAAATGAGATAGCGTTCGGTCAGAAGGAAATTAATGCTAGACAAAACGCAGAAAGTAGATTAGGAACTCTTGATACTGCTGCTAGCGGAATTTACGCTTATACCTTACAAAATTCCCCAGCCCAAGGGGGAAGCTTAAAAATTAGAACCGGACGCTTACTCGTTAACAATGGTGCAAAAATCAATGTCGGTAGTCAAGGCGCAGGACGAGCAGGTAATATAGAAGTTACGGCAGCTAAAGACATTCGGCTAGATAACAATGCGTCAATTACCGCTGATACTAGAGGTGGTCAAGGTAATATCACCCTCAACTCTGGTGACTTAATCTTGCGTCGCAATAGCAATATTACAACTAATGCTAAGGGTACAGTTGGGGGTGGGAATATCATTATCAACACTGGTAATCTAGTAGCCTTAGAAAATAGCGATATCACCGCCAATGCCGAACAAGGTTCTGGGGGAAATATATTTATTAAAGCTAATTATCTCTTCCGTAGTAAGGATAGTGATATCACTGCTTCTTCTGACCGTGGACTAGAGTCTAATGGAACAGTAGAAATCAACACTACGGATGTTAACCCCAGTCAAGGATTAGCCGAATTACCAGAGAATATTATAGATCTTACAAATCAAATAGCCCAAAATCCTTGTCAAAAAGGTTCTGGTAGTTCATTTACTGTCACTGGACGGGGTGGTTTACCATCCAGCCCAAATGATAGCTTTAGCAGCAACGAGACTCGTGTAGATTTAGTAGAACCTGTCGCTAGTAGTAGTAGTAATTCCCCAAATCTTACAATCAATCAGTCACCAGTGATTCGTCAGACCACCAAAAATATTGTTCCTGCTCAAGGATGGGTATTTAACAAAAAAGGTGAAGTCGTTTTGACAGCCTATGATCCCACGAATTCTAGTCAGGGACGCACTTTTCAACCAACTGCGGCTTGTTCAGTGACCAGTTATCAGTGACCAGTTATCAGTTATCAGTTATCAAACTTAACATCTTGTACAAGGTAATGGTCAGCCGCAGCTAGACAGACAAAAATCGCAAGACAAGGGTTTTAAATCCTTGATTTTCTGTTAGTTCCCGTATGTGGAATTGGTTTGTATAGCCGCGATTTTTAACCGCTAAGGCTAGATGCAAGATTTTAGCAAACTGATAACTGATAAATGTTTGTTGAGATTTATCACTCTCCTGAAATAAGGAGGCTTCTATTATGCTACGTACAAAACATGGTTTATTCGGGAATTACATAACTCTTCAAAGTTGCAAAAACTACAGACACAAACCTTTGCTTCTCTTATCTACCGAGCAAGAAAAGATTAATCCTGCTTTTAATCAGGCTGGGGATATCAAGAGATCACAATTGTTATTTGCCATAGCTTTGTTTTTACCAAACTTCATGATTCTGATGTTTGTGGGTAAAGCTGTAGCACAGATTACCCCAGATGGCAGCTTGGGTGCGGAAAGTTCTGTTGTGAATCCAGATGTGATTGATGGTATTGGGAGCGATCGCATTGATGGAGGTGCGATCCGTGGAGCAAATTTATTTCATTCTTTTCAAGACTTCAATATAGATGCAGGGAGGGGAGCTTATTTTTCCAACCCTGCTGGAATTGCCAATATTCTTACCAGAGTCACAGGTGGTAATCCCTCGAATATTCAAGGGAAGCTTGGTGTTTTAGGTAACGCTAATTTATTTTTACTCAATCCAAAGGGGATTTTCTTTGGACAAAATGCCAGTCTAGATGTGGGTGGTTCTTTTTTCGCTACGACAGCTAACAGTTTGTTATTTGAGGGCGGTTTGGAATTTAGTGCTACAGATTTGCAAACATCGCCACAGTTAAGTATCAATATTCCGATTGGCTTGAGATTTCGGGATAATCCTGGAAAGATTCAGGTACAAGGTAATGGTCAGGGACTCAGGAAAAATAACTCTCTGATAGATACTACAGATGCGTTGCGGGTGGAATCAGATAAAACCTTAGCTTTAGTAGGCGGTGATCTCAGTTTGGAGGGAGCAACACTTAAGACTGCTGGCGGACGCCTAGAATTAGGCAGTGTTGCTGGAGAAGGTCAAGTCAGTCTCACTCCTATTAACAAAGGATTTTCCTTGGGTTATGATGCTGTAAAAAACTTTGGCAATATTCAACTATCGCAACAAACAGCAGTTGATGCTAGTGGGGAAGGTGGTGGTGATATACAAATTAGGGGTAAGCGCTTTACTCTTAGCAATGGTTCCCAGATTGAAGCAAGTACTCTGAGGTCTAAATCAGGAGGTAACTTGGAGGTGAACGCTTCAGAGTCAGTAGAGTTGAGCGGGTATCACATTTCCTCAGATGGTCTGTTTTTTGCCAGTGGATTGTTTAGTCAAGTCTACTCAGGAGCAACAGCAAACGCAGGCAATATCAATATTACAACAGGATCGCTATCTATAAATAATAAGGCTCGATTAGATTCCGGCACTTTTGGCAGGGGGAACGGAGGTAGTGTCAATATCAATGCGAATGATACTGTTTTTCTAGATGGTAAAGATAGTCTGATTTCCACTAATGTGTTTTTTGGTGCTGTTGGTAATAGTGGGGGGATAAATATTAACACAGGTTCACTTTTTGTCACCAATGGCGCTCAAATACAATCTGGTGTAGAAGGGCGAGGAAATTCCGGAGCAGTAAAGATTGTAGCTCGTGATATCGTTTCTTTTGATGGACGTAGTGAAGGTAGATTTCCTAGTAATATCTTGACGACTGTACTAGATAGAGGTAGAGGCAATAGTGGTGGAATTGATATCACTACTGGTTCTCTATTTATCACTAATGGTGCTGAACTAGACAGCAACACAAGAGGAAGAGGTAATGCAGGAAATATATCTGTAAACGCTCAAGACAAAGTTTATTTATCGAAATCTTTTATTAACAGCAGGGTTTCTGAGGGACGTGGTGTAGGTAATGGCGGTGATATCAAAATTACAACAGGCTCCCTTGTGCTTAAGGATGGTTCAGCACTACTAGCTGATTCAGAGAACCAAGGAAATGCAGGCAATATTATCATTGAGGCTCGTGATTCTGTAATCCTTGAAGGTGAACGTCCTATTGCGAGTGGGCGTAAATTTCCCAGTCGAATTAGTACCACAGTCGGATCAAAGGCGGTGGGAGAGGGAGGAGATATTAGTATCTCTACAAGATTGCTATCGCTTAAAGATCAGGCATTTATAAATTCTTCTACTTACGGACGGGGAAATGCAGGAAATATCGATATTACTACAGGATCATTTTCTTTAGTTAATGACTCTGCACTTAGTTCCAATACTTTTGGACAGGGAGATGCTGGTAACATTAAAGTCAACGCTAATTCATTTCTGCTTGATGGCGCTCAATTAAGTACTAGAAGTGATGTCGAAAATCGCCAAGCAGGTAACATAGAAGTTACGACAACCAAAGACATCCAGCTCGACAATGGTGCATTAATTACAGCCGAGACTAAAGGTGGTCAAGGTAATATCAGCCTTCGCTCCCGCGATTTATTCTTACGTCGCAACAGCAACATCACTACAAACGCTACAGGTACAGCTACAGGTGGCAATATCAACATTAAAACTGGTAACTTAGTTGCCTTAGAAAATAGTGATATCAGTGCGAATGCGGAAGAAAGCTTTGGAGGCAGAGTGATTATTAAAGCCGACAGCATTTTTGGTACTGAGTTTAGAGTTCAGCGCACACCAGAAAGTGATATTACTGCCTCTTCTGAATTAGGATCTGATTTTAGTGGTACTGTTCAAATTGACACCGCAGATGTTGACCCTAGTCAGGGATTAGTTGAATTACCTGATAATATTGCAGATCCGAGCGATCGCATTGCCGAAAATCCCTGTCAAAAAGGTATAGGTAGTGAATTTACTATTACAGGGAGGGGTGGTTTTGCTCCTGGACCAGATGAAAGTTTTAGCAGCGATAATACCCGTGTTGATTTGGTAAAACCTGTTACTAGGAACAGTAATCTCCAAAGTCTAACTATTAAACAATCGCCAACCCAATCCACAGTCAAGAAAATTATTCCAGCTCAAGGATGGGTATTTAACGATAAAGGTGAGGTGCTTCTTACAGCCTATGATCCCACAGCGAATATTCCTCAACGCAATTCCCAGACAACTGTAGCTTGTCCTGCGTCCTATTAAATCAGTTAACCGCTAACAGTTAACAGTTTGTGAATTGATTTCTTAACTGTCCAAGGTATTAACAGGAAGGGGTGGTTTTGCTCCTGGGCCAAATGAAAGTTTTAGCAGCGACAATGTGCGCGTTGATTTAGTCAAGCCAACTGACAACAGTAGTAATTCCCGCAGATCAACTGTTAACCAGCAAACTATCCAAACTAAAAAAATTATCCCAGCTCAAGGATGGATATTTAACAACAAAGGTGAAGTGGTTCTCACAGCTTATGATCCCACAGCACACAGTTATCAACGCAATTCTCGTACTACTGCGGTTTGTGCTGCTGGTTTTTAAGGCTTTTTAAGAGTAGTAGATTTCCTAGTTCAATAACTGTTTAATAAACAACAGAGAAGATCAACAGACTACTATAAAATCCCAGGAAACCTAATATGCGATCGCTCTTCTTCTTGATCTTATCCCTGCTGACTTTAGGCTATCTTGCACCTATACATAAAGCTATAGCGCAACTTACCCCAGATAGCAGCTTGGGTGCGGAAAGTTCTGTTGTTAATCCTAATGTTGTTGATGGGGTTGATCTGATCACTGGTGGATCAACTCGCAACTCAAATTTATTTCACAGTTTTCAAGATTTCAACGTGAATGCAGGTAGGGGTGTTTATTTTTCCAATCCTGCTGGTATTGCTAATATTCTTACCAGAGTCACAGGTGGTAATCCCTCAAGTATTCAGGGCGTTCTTGGTGTTGTAGGTAACGCTAATTTATTTTTGATTAACCCAAGAGGAATTTCTTTTGGGCCGAATGCAAGTCTAGATTTGCGTGGTGGTTCATTTTTTAGCACTACAGCCGATAGTGTATTATTTGACAATTTTGAATTCAGTGCCAGTAACCCGCAAGCAGTTCCGCAATTAACCATTAATATTCCCATTGGTTTGAGATTTCGGGATAATCCTGACGGTATCACTCATAATGTAAACACTATTGGTTTTGGAGTGCAACCAGGAAAGACACTGGCATTAGTAGGTGGTAACGTCAGCTTAGATCAAGGAATTGTGTATGCACCAGGAGCAAGAGTTGAATTAGGAGGATTATCACAAGCAGGAACAGTTGGGTTGAATCCTGATGGTAGCTTGAGTTTTCCCAGTAATGTGACAAAAGCTGATGTCTCACTAGCAAACTTGGCTACAGTCAATGTAGCTGGTGAAGGGGGAGGTAGTATTAATGTCAATGCTCGCAATTTCGATCTGTTTGAGGGTGGAGATCTGATTGCTGGAATTGCATCAGGTTCGGGAACGCTTTCATCTCAAGCTGGCGATATTGTCGTTAATGCATCAGGAGCAGTGAAAATTGAGGGAAATACTAACACTAGTCGAATCAGAAATGTAGTATTTTCTTCAGGAAAAGGTAACGCCGGAAATGTGATTATCAATGCCAATAGTTTGGAAGGAACTGGTAATTTTATTATTGGTTCTTTGAGTTTTGGAGAAGGTAATGCAGGAAAAGTAAATATTACAGCAACAGATAAAGTATCCTTGCAGGGATTAGAGGGACAAAGTAGCGGAATCAGTAGTACTGTTGGTTCCTCATCTACAGGTAGTGCTAATGATGTTGTGATCGATACGCGATCGCTATCTTTATCCAACTTTGCTGCATTAGCTACCTCCACAACTGCAAAGGGAAATGCAGGAAATATCCGCATCAAAGCTTCTGAGTCTGTTTCCGTTAGTGGCAACTCTACCATCCAAGCTGCTACCTTTGCATCTGGGAATGCAGGAAAAATTATTATTGATAGTCCGAATGCAAATGTTTCCTTTGATCAGAGCTTAGTCAGTACTTCTGTTTTTGGCAATTCAAATATATCTGGAGTTGATTTAATTGGTACCGGACAAGGAGGCGATATTGAAATTACTGCGCGATCGCTTTCCCTAGACAATGGCTCGCAACTATTTACTGGTACTTTTGGCTTTACAGGAGAAAATGGCCCCCCTAATGCAGGGAATATTAACTTGAACATTTCTGAGTCTCTAAATGTTCGAGGTACTTCTCGACTGCGTTCCCAAACAGAGGGAGACGGTAAAGCAGGTAATATCCAAGTTAAGACGGGTTCACTGTTGTTAACTGACGGAAGTCAATTTAATTCCAGTACTTTTGGCAAGGGAGATGCTGGTTTTATAAACATTAATGTTATCAAAGATGCCATTTTTGATGGAATAGCAAGCAACGGAAATCCTAGTGGTGTTGCAAGCGAAGCAGTAAACCCAAGTGAAGGTAATGCAGGTAGTATAGACATCAGTGCAAACAACCTCTTTTTGAGAAATGGTGCTCGAATTAGCGTTAGTACCTTTGGACAAGGAAATGCAGGCGCGATCAAAATTACGGCTGGCGATACACTCTCAGTTGATGGACTTGGAACCAATAATGTTTCTAGTTCGATTTCCAGTCTTGTTGGTGGTGTAGTACCTCAATCAAGTGGCGATCGCAAAGGTGGTGATATCTCGATTAATGCAGGATCACTTTCTTTGACAAATGGTGGTCAAATCATTGCTAGTACTTTTAGCAAGGGAGATGCTGGGAACATCACCATTAACATTATTAAAGATGCCATTCTTGATGGAGTTGGAAGTAACCAACAGCCTAGTGCTATTGCTAGTGAAGTAGATACAAATGGTAATGGTAATGGTGGTAGTATCGACCTGAGTGCAAACAACCTGTTTCTCAAAAATGGCGCTCGAATTAGCACCAGTACTTTTGGACAAGGAAATGCAGGTGCGATCAAAATTAAGGCTGGCGATACACTCTCAGTTGATGGAATTGGAAGCAATAATATTTCTACTCAAATTTCCAGTATTGTTGCAGGTGTAGTACCTCAATCAAGTGGCGATCGCAAAGGTGGTGATATCTCGATTAATGCAGGATCACTTTCTTTGGCAAATCGTGGTCTAATCATTAGTAGTACTTTTGGCAAGGGAAATGCAGGTGATATCTCACTAAAGGTTGATGGTCCGATTAAACTTACTAATTCCAGCCAAATCAGAAGCAATGTAGAACAAGGAGGTGAAGGACTTGGAGGTGATATCAATATTGATACCAAATCCCTCACCCTCACTGATGGTAGTGAGATTGGTGCTATTGTTTTTCGCGCAGCAAACGGTTTACAAGCTGGAAAAGGAAAAGCAGGAAACCTTGTAATCAATGCTAAAGATTTTATCGATATTTCTGGCACTGGTTCTACAGGATTCTCTAGTGGTATATTTGCCAGCGCTGAAAGAGGAACAATCGCAACTCAGCCTCAAGCAGCAGGTGATATTACTATTACCACAGGTGACTTCAGGATCGCGAACGGCGCAGTCGTAGATGCATCAACATGGAATGATGGTAGTGGGGGTAGCATCACTATTAACGCCAAAAACTTTACAGCTACTGATGGTGGACAAGTACTGACAACTTCTCGTGGTAGTGGTGCTGCTGGAGATATTACCCTCAAAGTATCTGATAATCTAACTATTAGTGGTAGTGACCCCAACTTTAATCAACGAATTGAACAAGCTAAAAAATTTGCTTCACCAGACGACACAATAGATGACATAATAAGTAATCAAGGCGCGCAAAGCGGTATTTTTGCTAACACAACTGAAGGTTCCACAGGCAAAGGTGGTAGCATTTTCATTGACCCCAAACAAGTCACAATCAAAGATGGTGGGATTATTTCAGCAACCAGTTCGGGTACAGGAGAAGCAGGTAATATAAATATACAAGCTGGTAATCTCACCCTAGACAGGGGAACAATCACAGCTGAAAGCGGTAGTGCTACAGGTGGTAATATCACACTAGATATTAACGATGTGTTGTTATTACGCCGTAATAGTCTCATATCTGCCACTGCTGGGAGAAATCAGGGTGCTGGTAATGGCGGTAATATCAACATTAACACTGGCTTGCTCGTAGCTTTACCCCAAGAAAATAGTGATATCAAAGCAGACGCATTTAGTGGTAGCGGGGGTAACATTAATATCCAAACTGACGCGATCTTTGGTATTCAACCGCGTGATTTCTCTACACCTCTCAGCGATATTACCGCCAGTTCGGAATCGGGTATTTCTGGCAATGTTAACCTCAACACATTAGATATTGACCCGACTCAGGGATTAAGTGAATTACCAGAAAACACTACAGACCCCAGCAACCAAATCGCTCAAAATCCCTGTCAAAAAGGTTCTAATAGTTCTTTTGTACTATCTGGGCGCGGTGGTATTCCATCTAGTCCTAACGACAGCTTCAGCAGTGACAATGTGCGTGTTGATTTGCTACAGCCTATTACCAGTAGCAATAATCCTCAAAATGTAACTAATAATCCACCTAAGATTCAAACTGCAACTAAACAAATTATTCCTGCTCAAGGGTGGATATTCAACGAAAAAGGCGAGGTTGTTCTTACAGCCTATGATCCCACAACCTCTGGTTCTCAGCGCAGTAGTAAAGTACCTGCGTCTTGTCCTGCACCGTTTTAAATCAGTTATCAGTTATCAGTTATCAGTTATCAAATTCTATTACTTACTGTTAACTGTTAACTGATTTCTACTTATTATATTAACCATCACCAAACAACAAATAATAGTATTGGGAATATAAGATGAAACCAAACGGAAAGATGTTTAATCGTAATTTAACTAGTCAATTTAAAAGAATTTATCATAAGCGATCGCTGTTTCTAGCAATTTTACTGTTTATCTTTGCATCTACTGCACCGCTTGTGATTGCTAAGGTTTCGCAAGCAACTCAAATTGTACAAACTCAGTCAAATACACAACAGCTAGTTAACCAAGCTACTCAGTTATACCGTTCTGGCCAGTTCCAAGAAGCAGCAGCTGTTTGGGAAAAAGCAGTATCTGCATTTTCTACTCAAAAAGATAATTTAAATCAAGCAATGGCTTTGAGCAATCTTTCATTGACTTATCAACAACTCGGACAGTGGGAAAAAGCCATCAAAGCTAGCCAAGACAGTTTATTAGTACTGCAAATTCAGCCCCAAAGTCAAGACAAACAGAAAATTTTTGCGCAAGCTTTAGATATTCAAGGTTATTTACAAAGAGATATTGGACAATCGACACAAAGCCTTGAAAGTTGGCAAGAAGCAGCAAAAATTTATAGTCAAATCAAAGAACCTGCAAAATTAGCACAAAACAAAATTAACCAAACCCAAGTTATGCAAGATTTGGGTCTTTTTCCCCGTGCTTGCAAAACTTTGTTAGAAGTCTTAAATCCAGAGATGGGAGTGAGCAATTGTCAAGAGTTTAATCAATTATCATCAGAAGAGTTAACAGAAAAAATCCAAAAAGTTACAAGTAAATCTTCTTCTGAAACCACAATGATAGCTTTGAGAAGCCTAGGGGAACTACTACGTTTTATTGGTCAGCCAGAACAATCTCAAATCGTCTTAGCAAGTAGTTTAAATTTAGCCGATAAATTAAACTCTCCTCAAGAACAAGCAGCCACTTATCTCAGTATTGGTAACACAATTAAAACCTTAGCTGAAAATGAAAGAGTTCGCCGCAGAAGAGAAAATTATTATCAAGAGGCTGTAAATGCTTATATCCAATCAGCAAAGCTGACTACATCATCAACTACACGACAAAAAGCACAACTAAATCAACTCAGCCTCTTATTAAAACAGGCAAAATCTGATCCAGAAAAATATAAAGAAGCTAAAGCTTTTTGGTTATCTCAAAATCTTCAAGACGTTCAGTTTTCTCCTAGTCGCACAGGAATTTACGAGCAAATAAACTATTCTCAAAGTTTAGCAGAACTAATTCAACTCGAAAAATTTCAGCAAAAGCAAGATTCACAACTGCCAAGTTTTAACCAAATCGATCAGATTTTAGAACAAGCAGCCACCCAAGCCAAAAAATTGGGAGATAAACCAGCTCAAGCATATGCGATTGGAAATCGCGGTGCGTTATATGAACAAAGAGGTAGTCAAGAAGATTTATCTCAAGCAGAAAATTTTACCAGACAAGCTTTGAGTATAGTTTCCAGCCTCGAATCACCGCATATATCCTATCAATATTTCTGGCAATTAGGTAGGATACACAAAGAGCAAGGAAATTTACAAGATGCGATCGCAGCTTCAACTAAAGCTTATGACGCCCTACAATCATTACGCAGTGATTTAGTAGCAGTTAACCCAGAAGTACAGTTTTCTTTTCGATCTAGTGTAGAACCTGTTTATCGCCAACTCGTCGAACTAGAATTGGAATATGCTCAATCATTGAAAAAAGCGGGAAAAGAGGACGAAAGACAGAAACGATTAACTCAAGCCAGAGATGTATTAGAATCTCTACAATTGGCTGAACTTAATAACTTTTTCCGTGAAGCTTGTGTAGAAGCAAATCGCACACAAATCGACCAAATAGACACTAAAGCCGCAGTAATTTATCCAATTGTTTTGTCAAATAAACAACAGTCAGAGATGGAAAGCTTAGAAGTAATTCTCAGCCTACCAAATCCATCTCCAAGCAATAAAGCTCAAAGCAAAAAAGCTCAAAGTGATCGAATTCTACGTCTTTACAGTACTGAAATTCCCAAACAAGAATTAGAGGAGACCGTAGAACAAATACAGGCTTTTCTCAAAAACCCTGATACTAAGCTTGAAGAATCTTTGCCTTTGTACCAAAAAGTATATGATTGGCTAGTTAGACCTATCCAACAAGACTTAGAAAACAGCAATGTTGAAACATTAGTATTTGTTTTGGATGAAAAACTAAGAAATATTCCCATGTCTGTACTACACGATGGCGAAAAATATTTATTACAAAAATATGCCATTGCTTTAGCTCCTGGTTTGCAGTTAATTAATCCAAAACCACTAGCAGACATTAATATCAAAGCCATCACAGCAGGAATAAGCGAAGCACATCAAGGTTTTAAAGAATTAGCTGAAGTAGAATCGGAACTAGAACAAATCACAGAATTAGGAATTGCAACTAAACCACTCCTGAACGAAAAATTTACGATCAAAGAGATTCAAAATCAAATTCTCAATTCAGATGTTTCTATTGTTCATCTAGCAACTCATGCTCAATTTAGTTCGATCGCTGACGATACTTTTATCTTGTTTTGGGATAAACGCTTGAATGTTAAACAATTAGGTAATCTACTACGAAACAACGCCCTAATTTCCCGTAGTCCCATAGAATTATTAGTTCTCAGTGCTTGTGAAACAGCGATCGGTGATCAACGTGCTGCTTTAGGACTTGCGGGAGTAGCAGTACGATCTGGTGCGCGTAGTACAATGGCAAGCTTATGGTCAGTGGAAGATAAAAGCACAGCTAAACTCATGGGTGAGTTGTATAGCCAGTTAAAAAAAGCCAAGCAGAGTAAAATCAGCAAAGCGCAAGCACTCAAGGAAGCACAACTAACTCTTCTCAGCGAAAAGCAATACAGCAATCCCCACTTCTGGGCTCCATTTGTGGTTGTAGGCAACTGGCAGTAAAGTAAGTAGTTGTAATTGAAAGCTTGACACGTGTAAGGGTGTAGGGGTGTAAGGAATAACTCTAGCCCTGTTCGCACGCGCGTCCCGGAGGGAACTAGAAAAAGGATACAAGAAAGAGTTTTTAAGCATGGAAAAGAAAAAAGGCGATCGCCTTTTTTCTTTTCTTTCCCTCTTCTTTATTGATAGGTGAAAATTCCCGCCTTGCTGAATCGCAGTATGAATCTAGATGTACCAGACGCGATATATCGCGTCTGGTACAAAGGTTTTGGAATCACCTCAAATCCTGCATCATACATGAAATCAGCAACGCCAAAATTCCTACCCTTCTGACTTTGGCCTCCAGCATAGCTACCTTCTTTTATGACTTAATGACTAATTTCTCCTTTTGAGGGGTACAATAAATGCCGATTGTCTTCCAAACTTTGAAAGCTTCATGATCTCCAGTAACGACTTTCGACCTGGTGTCTCTATTGTTTTAGATGGATCTGTATGGCGGGTAGTGGAATTCCTCCACGTTAAGCCTGGAAAAGGTTCCGCATTTGTACGGACAAAGTTGAAAAATGTCCAAAGTGGGAGCGTTGTAGAAAGGACGTTCCGAGCAGGGGAAACTGTACCACAAGCGACTTTGGAAAAAAGTACGATGCAGCATACCTATAAAGACGCCGATGATTACGTCTTTATGGATATGGAAACCTATGAGGAAGGTAGATTAAGCGCAGCCCAAATTGGCGATCGCGTCAAGTACCTCAAAGAAGGTATGGAAGCTAACGTCGTCCGTTGGGGTGAACAAGTACTAGAAGTAGAACTACCTAACTCTGTGGTGCTAGAAGTGGTGCAAACTGATCCTGGTGTTAAAGGTGACACAGCTACTGGTGGCAGTAAACCTGCAACAGTAGAAACTGGTGCAGTTGTGATGGTTCCTCTGTTTATTAGCCAAGGAGAACGTATCCGCATTGACACCCGGAATGACACATACCTGGGCAGGGAGTAAATCATAACTCAGCAAAGATGGAAATCTGTATTTCTATCCCTAGCGGGGATTTCCATCCCTGCCTCACTTAATATTTAATCTTTACCAAAAAGTCTATCTACCAGTACATTCGTCATTAACTGCATATACCAAGCTGCTCCGCGTCTACTGCCTTTTTTAACGCATTATGAGGTAATTAAAGCTGTGCCATTGGACTTTAATGAAATTCGTCAATTATTGGAAACTATTGCCAAAACAGATATTACAGAAGTAACACTTAAAAGCGACAATTTTGAAATCACAGTACGTAAAAATATAAACACCACTTCTGGTGTATCATCGACAAACGTAGTGTCTTCAGGCGTTAGTACTGGCTCAGAATTACCGCTTGTCATGCCAACTCCACCAATAGCATCTTCTGCTACATCAGACGCGACAGCAAGCCGTACTGTTGATACTCCAGCTAATACAGATGTACAATCACCAGCAACTCCCTCACCGCTAGAGCAAAAAAAATTTACAGCAGTTACTTCCCCAATGGTGGGAACATTTTATCGTTCTCCTGCACCTGGAGAAGCAACATTTGTAGAAGTGGGCGATCGCATCCGTAGCGGTCAAACTGTGTGTATTATTGAAGCCATGAAACTGATGAATGAAATCGAAGCCGAAGTATCCGGACAAGTGATCGAAATTCTCGTTCAAAATGGCGAACCTGTAGAATATGGTCAACCTTTGATGCGAATTAATCCAGATTAAGTATTAATCTATATTACTAATGTCTAAATCTGTAAAATTTCTCAGTTCAGTTCTTCCGAAACAATCGTGATGAAACAAACGTTGCCTATACCGCCAGAAGTTGTGCAACAAGTAGCTGAATACTTTAGCCTGTTGAGTGAACCAATGCGCCTGCGATTGTTGCATTTATTGCGGGATGATGAAAAATGCGTACAAGAGTTGGTAGAGGCAACCCAAACGTCACAAGCAAATGTGTCAAAGCACCTGAAGGTAATGTGGCAAGCGGGAATTTTGAGCCGTCGCAGTGAAGGAACTTGTGCCTACTACCGGGTGGAAGACGAGATGATTTTTGAATTATGTAACCGAGTTTGCGATCGCCTCGCCAGCAGGTTAGAACAACAAGCTCGGAGTTTTCGTGTGTTGAATACAAAGTAGTTTGTCATTAGTCATTAGTCATTAGTCATTTGATTGTTATAATCAACCACAAACTACCAAGTCCTAATCAAATAACCAATGACCAATGACCAATGATTAAGGTTGAAAATTTTCATTAAAGTTTTGGCGTGTGAGTGGTTGTTCCAACTCCAAACCTTCGCCACCTAATACATCAAGTTGTTTGCTGTCTACATCAATATATACTTTAGCATTCGGATTTAAACTAGTGGCTGTGTAAACAATTTGACCGAGCCGCCCTTGCATAGAAGTGCTTCCACCGCCACTAGTAAATTCTCCAGACAAATTGACACGAACAGTATCACCTTGAACGTCTACACCCAAGACTTTTGTTCCTTGAGGAATTGTACTCGAACCCTTACTTCCTTCTGTAGGCCCTTCTAATAAGCGTTGGAAAGCTGCTGTTAAAAATTGGTTGGGTTGGTTACGATTTGCCGAAACCTGGATCGATTGAGAAACCAGTTGAAAATTTTTGCCAGTGTCTTGTAACCAATAAATTTGGGTTGTTTGTTCATTTCCTACCTGTGGCGGATTTCCGGGTACAAGGCGTTCCGATGGTGTAGGGTTGGGGTTTTGAGTGGAATTCCAGGTTAACAACCCGACTCCGCCTCCTACCACCACAACTGCTGCTGAAATAGCTGCTACTAAACCAGAAGAAACCCGTTTAGATTCTTGTTGCTGACTCATATACAAAACCTTCCTTGAACTCTTGATACTATGCTAAGTGAAGAGGAGTTTAGTTAAAGACGAGACTTACTAACGGCGAGTTTCCAACAACTTAGAGGATGGTTCTACTCTAAAAAATGCTGCCACTTCCAATTTCCCTGGCTTCATTTTCCATTTTAGAATTCGCATTTGTAATCCGTCACCTTCCAAATTACGTAAATCTAATTGTTGATTTATGTTACTAATAATCAAATTGAGAAATTCTGCTGGAAACTCTTCTCCATCTAGTGATACTTGTGGATCAACTAGCTGAAATTGTCTGCCACCAACGATACTTAATCCAGAATTAATTTTAAATAAAAGGGGTATTAGCTCCTCATCGCTTTGTAATTCTACCTGAAAAATAAATCTGTTATTGGCTAGAAATTCTACCTTGGGATTGACAAAATTAGAAGCTTGAGCAAGTTGCAAAGCAGAAGAATTCCGTTTATTAAACTTTTGTACCCTCTTAAGAAACTCTGGTGATTGTAAAACTTTATTGATATCTTGCTCTGTGACAACCAAACGTACTCCAGCCTGCAAAGGTTGTTTTAATTTGGGTAATTTTTGCCTGATACTACTTGGCTCAAATTCTATTTGATCAGTCTCCAGTTCTAAAACTGCGATGCGAAAATCTTGTTGTTTTAATTGCAAAGAACGCCCTGCAATTAACACTCTTTCCACTTTACCTTGCAGTAATTGATAACTAGGAGCATTATCTACTCTTACTTGTAGTTCTTCCACTGTAGAAAACTGCGATCTGATGGCATTTTCAGCAGTCTGATCAATTACCACTCCTACAGGAGCAACTATACCCAATAGGCTAGATATAAGAATTGTCAGAAGTTCCATATTATTTTGAAGGGAGCAGGGAGCGGGGAGCGGGGAAAGGGGACAAGGAGGACAAGGGAGACACCGAGGACAAGGAGGACACGGGAGACACGGGAGACAAGAAATAGAATAAACACCAATCCCCGATCCCCGATCCTAGATCCCCGATCCCCAATCTCCTATCCCCTATCTCCTATCCACCCTTTAAGAGTAGATACAATTTCAGTGATGGGGATTTCGTGAGAATTGCGGCTTTTTCTTTCAACTACTTCGACTTTGCCATTAGCGATCGCTCGTCCTGTGACAATTCTATAAGGTATACCAATCAAATCTGCATCTTTGAATTTTACTCCTGCTCGTTCATTGCGGTCATCGAGTAAAGTTTCGATTCCAGCTTGATTGAGTTCTGTATAAAGTTTTTCGGCGATTTCTACTTGTTGGGCGTCGTTAATATTGGGAATTGTGATGATAGCATGATAAGGTGCGATCGCTACAGGCCAAATAATTCCGTCTTTATCGTAAGATTGTTCTACTGCTGCTTGTGCCAGTCGTGATACTCCCACACCATAACAACCCATCACCAGAGGTTTTTCTTCACCCTGTTCGTTGGTATAAGTCGCTCCCATTGCTTTGGAGTATTTTGAACCCAATTGGAAAATATGCCCGACTTCAATCCCACGAGCGCTTTTTAAAGTTTTTTCGGGGTTGTGTATAGCGCGATCGCCTGCTCTAGCTTTACGTATATCTACTAAAACTTCAGGTATTTTAAATTGCGTTTGCCAATTTGCTCCGACTACGTGATAACCAGATTCATTTGCACCTGTGACAAAGTTCTTTAAATCAACGGCGGTTTGATCTACCAAACGCAAAAACTTTGGATGGACTGAACCCCCCTCATTCTCCCCGTTGATGGGGGTAAGTTGGCTCCGGTTGGGGAGGGGTTGAATGTAATCATCAGCAATATCAGGTGCAATATAACCCAAAGGCAAAGTTTTCGTTGCCCATTTTTTCTGGGCGTCTGCGTCGGGTACTGCTAACTTGATCACTGCGTTTCCACTATATTGGGAAGCTAATTTTGTTAACTCATTTTGTAACTTAACTTCGTTAACTTCTTGATCACCCCGGATACTTACTAATACCAATACTGTTGTGCCAGTATCATAAACTGCTTCGTAAAGAACATTTTTCACAACTTGGGTGGGAGAACATTTGAGAAAATTACAAACTTTCTCGATAGTGTCGGTTTTCGGAGTTTCCCTTTTTTCATAACTGTTAAAGCTGGAAGATTCCGCCTCAGCAGGTAAAGATACAGCTTTTTCGACATTGGCGGCGTACTTACCATCTTCAGTGTACAGGACTTCATCTTCCCCAGCTTCAGCCAGTACCATAAATTCTGTGGAACCAGAACCACCAATCGCCCCAGAATCTGCTTCCACAGGACGAAAAGCCAAACCAGAACGCCGCAACATATTGCTGTAGGCTTGGTACATATCCTGA
The DNA here is from genome assembly GCA_019359115.1 of Pelatocladus maniniholoensis HA4357-MV3. Classification (GTDB taxonomy): domain Bacteria; phylum Cyanobacteriota; class Cyanobacteriia; order Cyanobacteriales; family Nostocaceae; genus Pelatocladus; species Pelatocladus maniniholoensis. The sequence goes on along the minus strand of JAHHHW010000071.1, from coordinate 51,591 downwards.
TAAGTTTCTTTCAAGCTTTCTTCATCCACATGGAAAGAATAGCCGTCTTTCATAATAAATTCTCGTCCACGCATCAAACCAAAACGGGGACGAATTTCATCACGAAACTTAGTTTGAATTTGATACAGATGTAATGGCAGTTGACGGTAAGAGCGAATCATATCACGGGCAATGGTCGTGATCACTTCCTCGTGAGTCGGCCCTAATGCTAATTCTTGTTGGCGGCGATCGCTGAAGGCGAACATGATACCCTCAGCTTTAGTATAAGTATCCCATCTGCCAGATTCACGCCATAGTTCTGAAGGTTGTAATTGCGGTAAAAGACATTCTTGGGCGCCAGTGGCGTTCATTTCTTCCCGCACAATCTGGGAGACTTTTTGTAATACTCGCCACATCAGTGGAAGATAGGCGTAAACACCACTACCGATGCGACGAATGTAACCTGCGCGGAGTAGTAATTTATGACTGGGGATTTCAGCATCTGCTGGATCGTCCCGCAGTGTAACGAATAACATTTTTGACAGTCGCATCGTTTGTCCCTTTTTCAGTGTTGCTAATATCTAACTACAGAAGTTTGAAGATAAAAAAATTAAATTTTTATATTTCACCCTTCATACTTCATACATTTCGCTATCATCGGAGAACATTACCTTGCCTGATGTCATTAATCAAGCACAGCCACCTCTAGAATTTATTCCGCCAGCATTTAATCCCTCAGTTTTACGAGTGATTCAGCTAGGTTTAGCCAGTTACTTACGCTGGAAAACAGCAATTAGCCAAGTTGAAGCAAATAAAGTAGAGGTTTTGGTAAATCTCTATCGCCAGTTTCAAGAGGGAAAGATTCGTTTTTTGATAGCATTTCGCCATCCTCAAGCTACAGATCCACTGTGCTTGGGCTACTTGCTTTCCCAACTCGTGCCAAGGTTAGCACGACAGCAGAGAATATCGTTACAGCATCCAACCCATGCTCATTTTATCTACGATCGCGGTATTACATTATGGGCTGGAAATCAAGTTGGCTGGATCGCTTCTCGTTTAGGTGCAACACCCATTCAACGGGGTAAAGCAGACTGGACGGGTTTGCGATTAGCACGAGATTTGTTCACCAATGGACGCTTCCCAATGGCTGCTGCACCAGAAGGCGCTACCAATGGGCTTTCAGAGATTGTTAATCCCCTCGAACCCGGAATCGCTCAAATGGGTTTTTGGTGTGCGGAAGACTTGCAAAAAGCTGGACGAGATGAACAAGTTCTCATTGTACCAATCGGAATTCAATACAGTTATGTTGCAGCTCCTTGGGATGCGATCGCCAATTTGTTAACTCAATTAGAAAGCTACTGTGGTTTACCTCTATATCAAGAAATCTCTTCTTACACTCCAAGCACCTCTCCACCTCCCCACTCCTTCTATCCTCGTTTATTACGTTTAGCAGAACGTTTACTAAGTTTAATGGAGGATTTTTATACACGCTTTTATCATCAAAAATTGCCAGAAATTCAAACGCAATCCCAAGATATAAACGAACTAATAGCCACGCGTTTAAATACACTTTTAAATATAGTTTTACAAGTAGCAGAAAATTATTTTGATTTACAGCCTAAAGGAAATTTTAACGACCGTTGTCGCCGAGTAGAACAGGCAGGTTGGAATTATATTTTCAGAGAAGATTATAAAGATGTAAAATCACTGTCATCTTTAGAAAGAGATTTAGGCGATCGCATTGCTGAAGAAGCTAATTTGCGAATGTGGCACATGCGTTTAGTCGAAAGTTTGGTTGCTGTTACAGGTAATTATGTACAGGAAAAACCTACCGCCGAACGCTTTGCTGAAACAACATTATTAATCTGGGATGTTGTTACTAGAATTAGAGGCGGTAATCCTTTCCAGCCTCCGCTTTTGGGTAAACAAACAGCGAAAATCACTGTGGGTGAACCGCTATCGATTTCCGAACGGTATCCAGTGTATAAGGGAAGCCGTCAAGGTGCAAGACTAGCAGTTGCAGATTTTACCAAAGATTTGCAGGATGCAATGGAAGGTTTGATTATGAAATAAAGGTGATTGTGGCGATCGCACTACCCATTCGTGACAGTTTAAGCGGTCATACTGGTTATGCAGTTAACTCTGTTCTTTTGCACCCAACATCTGCAAAATTTTATCTACATTATCCAAGTCGCCCACAATACGTCGAATAGGAAGAGGCCAAACTTTTACAAGGGTGGGGGTTGCTGTGACTTGATTTGTTTCTGCTTGTTCTGGATGGCTGATAACATCAATGACTTTTAAAGTATAAGGTTGACTAAGGTATTGTTCTAATAGATCGTGGAGACTCTCAAGAATACGTTCGATACCGGGGCTATGTCCAGCAACAAATAGACGTAGGACATAACCTTGGGCGTTTGGTTGTATTTGTAGTGTAGTTGCTTCTTGGTAGTATGGTACTGCTTCAAAAGGATCTAGACGTACGATTAGGTCATGATCCTCCCAAAGTTGCGGGAACGAAGAGCGGTAACTAGTTAATACTATGCGATCGCATAATCCTTCTTGCCAAGGTGCGCTTTGCCATAAGATATCCCCTGTACCAAAAATGGCATTCAGTATTGCTTGATGTCGCATCACAGCTGGATAAGCTTCGGCAAAAGTACGTATTTTTTGTGTACGTGGATCTAACCAGTGATCAATAGTTGCTGTGTAGCAAGGTACTAAAAAATGAGGCGGTTCTGGTAAATCTAAGATCTCTTGTAAAGTTGCACATAAGTGTAAATGCCATCGGCCTTGCTTACCGGGATCAATACAATAAATTAAATCTCCTCCAGGCGTGAACAGCGCAATGCCTTTGAATAACTGGGGTAGGATTAGTCTATCTGAAGTCAAGGGAATCAATCGGTTAGGGGCTGGAGGTTAAATGTCAACTAGGAATTAGAAGCTAGTGTAGGACAACTATAGTTTTGTTTTTATTATTTCCCAATCCCCAGCCCCCTATCCCCTATCCCTCATTCTTAAACTCGACCTCGAAGCATCTGAGCCATTTCGTTGGGAGTGGGCGACATCTCCAAGGCTGTTTCTTCGGTGATGCGACCTTCAGTATAGAGGTTGAACAGAGACTGGTTCATAGTAATCATGCCGTCAAAACCGGCCTGTTTCATTAATTCAGTAATTTCATCGTATTTACCATCTTTGATCCAGTCTTTAACGGCTTCTGTGTTTATTAGAATATCGTGAAAGGCAGCACGCTTACCATCTGTTGTACGACACAAACCTTGAGCAATCACTGCTACTAAAGATTCCGAAATAGCCACTCGCATAGCATCTTGCTCATCGCCTGAGTAAAGATTGAGGATACGTTCAATCGTTTTCACTGCGCTGTTAGTATGCAGGGTCCCCATAACTAAGTGACCAGTTTGAGCCGCTTTTAAGGCTGTATTCACGGTTTCTTTGTCTCGCATTTCCCCCACTAGAATCAAGTCTGGGTCTTCCCGCAAAGCAGCTTTTAAGGCGTTGTCAAATTTTAGGGTGTGCATTCCCACTTCCCGTTGTTTGATCAAGGACTTTTGACTTCTGTGAACAAATTCAATAGGGTCTTCGATGGTGATGATATGTTTGGGCATCTCTTTGTTAATGTAGTCAATCATCGCTGCCATCGTGGTAGATTTACCAGAACCTGTCGGGCCTGTCACCAAGATCAAGCCTTTGTGGTAGTGGGAAATATCCCTAAAAACAGGGGGTAAGCGTAACTGGTCAATGGTTAAGATTTTGAGTGGAATTAACCGCATGACCATAGCATAGCCTTTGAGAGAATCAAAGATATTGATCCGCACACGGGCAAATTCATATTGAGTTGCACCGTCGAATTCTAGGTGTTCTTCAAACCGTTGAATTTCTGCTTCTGTCAATACTTCCCGCATCCAATTTATAAAAGTCTCTTTATCCGTTTCTGGATAATCTGTGGTTTGGATTTCTCCACGGTTACGCAAGCGGGGTGGTTCGCCTACACCTAAGTGAATATCAGATATGCCATTATCATAAGCTTCTCGTATTAACTGATTTAAACTTGGGTGTAGAGTGTTGCTCTTAACACGGGCTGAACTGGGATTAGGTACTGGTGGTGGTGTCCCAGGACGATGTGCAGAAGCAGGACTAGGTGTTGGCGATGGTGGTATTGCAGACTGAGCAGTACGACTTTTGTCAACTGGTATTTCCAAAGTTTGTGTACACTGACCCTGTGTACTGATTGTTGGTGGTGGGGGCGGAAGTGGAGGAACACCACGGGCTGGAGTTGGAACCGAATTTAATGGATTTTGTGATTCTGACATGTATCTTTACAATTGATTAGTCCCAAGTTTTTAATCTGGGAGTGATTTGCTGTGTGCGATCGCTGAATGCTGAATTATGTTCAATCTCCTTAACTTTTGTTAAAGTATTCTTTTTTACCAAGATTTTTCTTTGGCTTAAGTTAACAATCTTTATTTTGCTGACAAATATATATTTAACATAACATCTATATTAAATGTGCCTAGTAATATTACATAGAAGCAAAGTAGGAACTAAAACCAATAAAAAGTCTACTAATTTTCAATTTAGGTCAATACTGCAAGGGATAGGATTTTTCGTCATAATTTTGGCATGTAGAGACGCGAAATTACCCTGCGGGATATTACTACGCCTCTCTACAGGGTTAAAATGTCACAGACATTTCATCAAATGTCTAAGTAATTTGGTGTGGTGAAGAATAGCTTCAGTCAGAGAATGAGCTTACATGGTGTTCTCCACCTTCATTTTGCTGCACTAGACACATCTCAAGATTATGAGATTTATGTTTGATTTTGATAAGGAATATTAAGAAAACTAGAAGAGAATTCTTTGATATATATCTAATTAGTTAGTTTTTAGATATTCTCTGTCCAAGGATAGATGGCAGAAATAAGTTTTTAGCAAATATATCTATATTTAAGGTTGTCCATAATAAAAAAAATATAACTGTTAATTTTATTAACTAAATGCTCATCTTCTCAACTAGTTTTTATATACTGAACTTCACTAATAGTTGATCCCTTTGTTTTTCAATATCAACGAAAGACTTCTGAATTCCAAACAGATTTGCGTATTTAGGAGATACACTTATGGCTCTCTCACAAACAGCTAATTTCAGCAAGACAGATTCCTTATTAATGGTTAAAAGCTTTTTGATATGGTCTTTCACATTGGCAGTATGCTTGCTGGTTGTCGGTTTTCCTTTGGTTGTTTTCATGGCTACGGTCGGATGTCTGTTATCTATTGTTCTGCAATCTGTGATGCCTGTTAGTGCCGTTTTAGTTGTGGCAGGTGGTTTAATTCTGTTTAATATTTTGTCTGTTGTTATCGGTGCAAGTGTGCTGACAGCTAAGGGTATTCATCCCAAAGAAGTGAAGTGGTTGAGCTGGTTGCATGGAGAAACAGAACAAATGCAGAAGACAGTCTATGCAGCTTGTCCACTCACTTGTGACATCGAACTGTAACCTAATCGCTAAATTCGACAAACAGTGCATCCTGCCCGGTTTTACCGGGTTTTTTCATGCTTTTTTGTCATTTGTCATTTGTAATTATTGAACATAAGTTGAACTTCACAATTATTGACTATTGACCATTGACCATTGACCATTGATTATTGACCAATGACTAATGACCAATGACCAATGACTAATAACAAACTCGTTTACATAATTTTAGGTACTCGTCCAGAAGCGATTAAACTAGCTCCGGTAATTCAAATTTTCCAAGACTTTCCAGGGTTTGAAACGCAAGTTATTTTGACTGGACAGCATCGCGAAATGGTTGAACAAGTTATGCGGCTTTTCGACCTCACAGCAGATCGTGATTTAGAAATTATGCAACGACAACAGTCTTTAACTGATATAACTTGCCGCACCTTGCGAGGATTAGAAGAATTATTTCAAGAAAATAAACCAGATTTCATTTTGGTGCAAGGAGATACTACCACAGCATTTGCAGCAACATTGGCAGCCTTTTATCAAAAAATTCCTGTTGGTCATGTAGAAGCTGGGTTAAGAACAGATAACTTATTTAATCCTTTTCCCGAAGAAGCTAATAGAAGGCTGATTTCACAACTGACTCAATTGCATTTTGCGCCAACACCTTTAGCTGTGGAAAACTTAAAAAATTCTGGTGTTTTGGGTCAAATTCACATGACCGGGAACACGGTGATTGACGCATTGTTGAATGTAGCAGCAAAGGAACCTGCTTGTAATATACCTGGTTTGGAATGGAATAAATATCGTGTTTTACTAGCGACTGTGCATCGCCGGGAGAATTGGGGAGAACCACTGCAAGGAATCACGCAAGGATTTTTACAGATATTAGATAAGTTTCCAGACACAGTCTTACTATTGCCACTACACCGCAATCCTACGGTACGAGAACCATTACAGGCAAGTTTGGGCAATCACCCTCGGATTTTTTTAACAGAACCTTTAGACTATGGTGAACTGGTAGGGGCGATTATGCGATCGCACCTTCTGCTGACTGACTCTGGTGGTTTGCAAGAAGAAGCACCCAGTTTAGGTAAACCAGTTTTGGTTTTACGAGAAACAACAGAAAGACCAGAAGCTGTTACTGCTGGGACAGCTAAACTTGTCGGAACTAGATCAGAGACTATAGTTGCTAACGCCGTAGAATTACTGAGTAACCCAGCCGCTTATGCAGCAATGGCAAATGCAATCAATCCCTTTGGAGATGGCCACGCAGCAGAACGAATTTTGCAGATAGTGCAGAATTACTTGGGGAATGGGTAATCGGGGATTGGGGATCAGGGATCGGCGATTGGGTATGGGGCGTTGGTATTTATTTTCCCCCTTGTCTCCCGTATCCCCCAATTGCTTCCTTTATGCTAAAATTAATCGGCTTTCAAAGCAGTAGCAAGTTTCTTGCATAAATATGGTTCAGTACACTCTCGCTCAAAGCCCAGATATTATTCTCACTGTACCTGGTAAAGATTCAGCCAAAGCCCGTGAGAAAGCTATGGATCAGCTGATGCAACTCATGGATGAAGGTGATTTACCTACAGAACTCGAAGACGGATTTAGTGCCAAACAATTGATAGAGGTAAAAGAAGTATCAATGGATACTAAGAACAGCGAAGACGAAATTACCCAAGCTGTTCAGATTCTCAGTAACCTAGCTACGCTGAAGCTGAAAGTCCAAGATTCACGCGCCGAAGCATTGGAAATTCGTAAACAAATTGATATCCTCTTCTCAGATAATTCTGTAACAGAAGAGGAAATTGCTCGCCTCAAGGAAGGCTTTAAAATTCTCAAAACTTTTGCTCAGGCGAATCTACGTTATCAGGAAGCAAAGGCGAAAGCTGAAGAGGCGCGGCAAATACTAGATCGTGCTTTAAAATCACCGGATAAGTAAGTGGTCTGTCCCATTAATTTTGATGAGTCGGGAATCTATAGCAGTTCTCATTTGAATCAAATACACCGCCACAAACAATGTAGAGACGTTACATGTAACGTCTGGGCGCAGCGTATTGCACACAACCGAGAAGCCCTATATAATCCAATACGGTTCGGATAAAACAATCGATTTGCATTTAAACCCTGTAGAGACGTTGCACTGCAACGTCTCTACATGCCTAAATTATGACGAAAAATCCTTAACTAAACCGTATTGATCTATAACCCCTCAGAATTAATGCGATAGACCAGTAATAGTTAGTAACTGATTATTGATGGTTGATGGTTGGTAGTTAATACCAACTATCAAACAACTATCCTTTAACTTTTCTTACAGAAGAAGAAGTCGGCGCAGAGTGATTTGTGTCGTCTGTGTCATCGTCGTCACCTACACGTTCTACGCTCATGCTCTGTCTGTAATATTGCTGATAGTAGGTATAGGAAGCAAGTGCGGCGTCTCTTGACTTGTTGGCTACCAACCCTAAGATGGGTGTGCCAGATATTTGTAGCTCTTCTAATGCTTGTTGGAAGACGGTACGCTTCAACTTACCTAAACCAGCGACTAATACCATACCGTTCGTGTTAGCTGCCAATAAAGTTGCGTCAGCAAATCCAACGAGAGGTGGTGTGTCGTAAATCACTAAATCAAAACTACTATGTAGGTCTTGCATTAAGTCCTGCATTTTTTGAGACGCGAGTAACCTGATCGAATCTGGGGGAATAGGACCAGCAGAGAGGACGTAGAGATTGTCTTCAATTGGCGATCGCTCAATCACGTTGCTCCAGTCTAAGTCTGAAGAAATAACGTCAGTTAATCCCTGAATATTCATTAACCCTACCCGTTGGTGTAGGTTGGGAGAACGTAAATTTGCATCCACAAGCAAGACTCGGTGTCCCATTGCTGCTGCTGCTAAGGCTAAATGGACAGCAACTGTTGATTTCCCGTCGCCTTGTCCTGCGGAACTTATTACTAGTGAACGAATTGGTGTATCAGAACCTAAAAGCAGAATATTGGTGTAGAGAGAGCGAAATACTTCAAAGAATGAAGCGCGAGTTGCTTGCTGCAAACCACCAGAAGTATTACCTGCATTTGTGGAAAGAGCTATTTCTTTCCTTAGAGGAACAACTCCTAACAATGGAAGTCCGATGGTTTCTTTGAGTTCCTTAGATGTGTAGAAAACATTGCTGAGTTTATCAACTACTAAAGCAGCTCCTACGCCCATCAGCAAACCTAACATTCCTCCCAATAATAGATTTCTCTTAGCACTATCTGAGATGGCGTCAGGATCATCCACTTTTGTCAATTGAGGATCTAGTAATTTCCAAGGTTGCAATCTTTGAGCGTATTCGATTTGCAATGCTTGTTGCTTGGCGGTAAATTGACTTAAGCCCTCGGTGGCAATTTTTAATTCTCGCTGGATATTATCGTAATCACGACTAACTGCTGCTAAAGCTCGCAAATAGCCATTGAGATTATCTATTTTTTCAGTAATGGCAAAATCACGTGCTTCCAACTCCCGAATGCGGCTTTGAAAATCTCTGTTTACCCTTGCTCTTTCTCCTTCTAACATTGAGATCATTGTGTCTCTCTGTTCGGAAAGACGCACCATACCTTCTTCTTGCCCAGTAAATATAGATCCTCTTTTGGCAATTTCCGCATCCGTTTGCTGAAGTTGATCGAGAATTTTTTGATAGCGGGCGTTGTCACTGAGCAGAGAATTACTTGCTGATGCACCTGTTTGTTGCAATAACTCTTTTTGCAAGTCCTGATATTGAGCTCGCATTTGTTCTAGCATCACACGATTTTCTAGTTGCTGCTGTGTCAGTGTGGCAACATGAGTAGAGACTTCCTGTGCTTTTTGTTCTGGCTCGACTAAATTATTCTTTTGTCTGATGGTTCGCAGTCTTTCTTGCCAGTCTTGGACTCGTTGTTCTAATGGCTTTCTTTGTTTTTCTACAAATTTAATTGCCTGCTCAACGTCGTTACGGCGTTCTGCTAAACTGTACTCCAGATAAGCATTTTTAATGGTGTTTAACAAATCAGTAACTAGCTGCTGATCTGGATCGATGTATTGAACCTCTAAAATATTTTGCTCTTTAGGCTCAATCACTAAGTTGTCAATTACATAGTCGTATTCTATTTCTGGGTACTTAGTCTGAAGCTTTTTGATGACTGGCTCTAGGACTCCACGGCTTTGTAAAACTGCAATTGTTGTCTTGGTTTGCTCAGTCGTTTCTGGAGCTGCGATCGCGTCGGTATCCCCTATAGTTTGAGGAACATTAGCTATAGCCTTACTCTCACCAGTCACAGGCTTAGTTAAAATTTCAAAGCTGCCTTGGTATATTGGTGGATCTGTTTCTGCTTTTAATACCCCTGCGGTTGCGACTAAGCTAGTTGCACCAGCTATTAACAATGCTCGCCGACGAAGAGCTGCTCCTACTTGACCTAAATTTAATCCACCTTCATCAGCATCATTTAATTGAGCAGAGTTGGCTGTTAACAACGGGTGATGAGATTTGTCTGATTTCAGCATAATCTTAGTATATTGAACTACATTCCTCACAGAAATAATTGGGAATTCAGAATTCAGAATTAATAAATGTCAAAAATAAAAGCCCACAGTTTGATAGATTATCAACAAAATTTATTTTCTGTTTCAGGTGTCCCCTACTTTAATCGTGAGGTAATTCTAAATACTGAATTCCTAATTTTGAATTTGTTGTCACCCTGTCTCAAGTCTTAAAAATGTCTGTCAATAGATATGACTAGCTTTGGCTAGCTCTGTATAGGTTTTCCGGAGCGGGTAAGATAAATATCCGTTCCTTTTCCCCTGAACCCAGAAGTATTGCTATGCCTACACAGTAACATTTCGTAAGGTAGATTGGTAGTTTTATCTAGATCTTCAATCGAGATGTATGTTACTTGTGAAGTACTCCGGCTTGCTTCGCTGAAGCCGTAGCTTCAAAGAAACAACCATCATCGTTTCGCGTCTCACTTGCCGCAGCCTCCTTGTACGAGTACAAATTGGTCTTACACAGCATCTCTCGGTTTGCACCGTTTATCTTCTCAAAGAAGAACCCGCGCAGCCGCCCGCCTCCCGCAGGCAGTTTGATTACTTTTCCGTACACGTTCTGCCCTATTAAGCTCTGAGCGGTTCAAACAGTCCTAACCACCTCCATCATTCTCATGGCTGTACGGCGACTTTGGTATCTTCCAACTATGAATATTTTACGTGTTGACGGTTCCCAAAATACTTCTCAACACAATTCCATATCTACCCTTGCAAGAAGCAGTTAGAGAATTTTTTTAAAGAGAAACAAAGGGTTCTCATCCTCCAGGATTGTTTTGATAGATTTTTTATACTCTACTATATAGCGATCGCTCATCTGAATTTAGTTATAACTACAACTAAACCATAGCCACATAGCCAACAATCAACTAACCGCTATAAACATATTTATTAAATTAACTGGGGCGCTAGGATTCGAACCTAGGGATGGCGGGACCAAAACCCGCTGCCTTACCACTTGGCTACGCCCCATCGCGTTTTCGCTGTTTAACAATATAGCAGTTTTAGCTATGGTTGTGTCAAGTAGTCTCACCCAAAAATTTTGAGGAGTGGGCATTAAGCATGATTAACAACCACCAACATTAGAACAATGCCTTGATTTATGCCAGTGCGATTACAGTTGACATTCTTTAAATCTGGCTGCAATCTAAATGTGTGCATCCAGCAATTTTGGCTAGTTCCAGTGTCATTTACAAGTGGAGAACTAGAAACATCAAGCTAAAATCAAAGGTTCTTGATTGTCTGTAGCTTGAGACTAGTTGTTAGTTGAATGTTTAATCTGTCAACAGCATTAAAATTGCATATAAATTTTATTTATAAATCAATAGTTATGCCTTTTAGTCGGTCAGGGATGAGCATCAGTGTTATTTATGACTTCGTCATGCAATTTATCTTCACTACACCGACGTTCCAAAAGCATAAAACGCATGACTTTCGGGGATTTATTTGTGGGCGTGACTATGTATTTGAACCGATAGATGATTTAAATAAAGGTTATATGACAGCGCAGTGTAAAGGCGTCAAGCGTGGCGACTGGATTATTTTAGAAAATGATCGTCGCTTTTATCGATATCAAGTTGAGGAAATTGATTACTACTCAGAACCATCAGACATGTGGATAGCTTTACTAAGTCAAGGGATAGTTGAAAATTTTTAATTTTATAAGTAGTCGCTTGTAAATTTTATTTTGCTATGCCTCTGTTTCTATTTTCAAAAAACTTAGGATTAGCAAACACTTGCAGTAATTTAGTTGATTTTTATTTGGTAAAACTTTACTCAATATTAACCTAATTGTGTTTTTTTGATGAATTATAAGTACATGACGGCTATGATGTATATTATGGTATGAGAAAATTACGTAAGCATCTTCCACATTCAGGGTTGTTAATTTACTAAATATCTACCACTGCATAATTTAAGAACTCAGTTTTACGGTAAGATTTTGCAAATTTATACCAGGGTTGAGAGTAAAAGTAAAACTCCGTTCATAGTTGAAAGAAAAAAATACTTAAAAACCGAAAAATCAGTTACCCATAACTGTATCTTTTTTTGCGATGGATACCGATGTAAAACACATATACTATGCGTGTTTCCCATCGGTACATAGAAGCAGATCGTAAGACTATGGTTAACTGTGTAAAATTTTGATCAAATTTTGCTTTTTTTACACAAATTTGCGGTCATTTTGAGCCTGAATAAAGTAGTGCCGTTTTAACAGGCACAATTGGATTCACAAATACAGCCAAAGGAAAATGTAGAGAAGATGAACTTCAAAGCAGTAGAGCAAAAAATTTCAGAAAATTCAATCATTGTGGCATCTGTTGAGCAAATTTCCTCTGATTTAGGGGGTGAAGCAGTAATTCTCAATCTGAAATCTGGTATGTATCACGGTTTGAATGAGGTGGGAGCAAGAATTTGGAATTTGATTCAAACACCCAAAACGGTGAAGGATATTAAAGCGGCGATCTTGGCAGAGTACGAAGTCGAAGTTGAACAGTGCGATCGCGATTTGCTTGCATTGCTTGAAGAACTTCTAGGTGCGGAACTAATAAATATTCAAAATGACGCTACTGTTTAAATTTTTGAGGTTTGATGCAGGCGATCGCCATTTATTAATCATGACTTTAATTTTACTAGCGGCTATGCGCCTGGGATTGTGGTTACTGCCGTTTCGTACCCTCTTAAAACTGTTAGCAAGAATCAGTCAACCAGTCCACCCGCAAACTACAAACCAAGTATCTATCCGCAAGATTGTTTGGGCTGTAAACGTAGCTAGTCGTTACATGCTTGGAGTCAAGTGTTTAGCTCGTGCTTTGACTACACAAGTCCTGATGAATCGGTATAAACACCCTTGTCAACTGCGTATTGGTGTCGCCAAAGACAACTCAGGAATCCTAGAAGCTCATGCTTGGATAGAACATCAGGGAAAGATTGTGATTGGTAATCTTAGTGACCTTTCGCGCTTCATTCCTTTGCCAACATTAGAAGGAGTCAAGCTATGAGTGGAATCATGGGCATTTACCACCCTAATCATCATCCTGTAGACAGGGAAGATTTAGGACTCATGCTTGAAGTCTTAGCACACCGAGGTTTAGACGGTACGGACATTTGGGTAAATGGGGCTGTGGGTTTTGCACATCGAATGCTGTGGACTACACCTGAATCCTTAATCGAAAAATTACCTTTAGTCAATAAAACAAGTGATATAATTATTACATCTGATGCTCGCATAGATAATCGCGATGAACTTTTAAAAATATTACAATTTGATCATCTTCCCCACGATAAAATCACTGATAGCCAGATCATATTGGCTGCTTATGAAAAATGGGGCGAAGAATGTTCAGAACATTTGCTTGGCGATTTTGCCTTTGCCATTTGGGATCAACGTCAGCAAATTCTCTTTTGTAGCAGAGATCATTTTGGAGTCAAACCTTTTTACTATTACCATCAGCTAGGTCAAGCCTTTATATTTGCCTCTGAGATTAAAGCGCTTTTCTGCTTACAGCAAGTTCCGCGCCAAATCAACGAAGTGAGAATAGCTGACTTCTTAGCATTAATGATGGAAGATAAAGCCATCACGACTTACCAAGATATTTTACGGCTTCCTCCTGCTCACAGCATGGTAGTGAGTCACTCAGGGATACGTTCTTGGTGTTACTGGACACTAGATCCTCACCGAGAAATTAAGCTAGATTCAGATGAGGCATATGCTGAGGAATTTCGGAAAATTTTTACCGAAGCAGTGCGGTGTCGTATGCGTAGTGCTTTCCCGATTGGCTCTCATTTAAGTGGTGGGCTAGACTCTTCCTCCATCACCTGTGTTGTTCGTGAATTGCTTGCCCAGCAAGGAGATACCCAATTACACACTTTTTCCAACATTTTTGATGAAGTAACTGAATGTGATGAACGTACTTACATCAACGCTGTTTTAGAGCAAGGAGGTTTGATTCCTCACTATGTCAAAGCTGACCAATTTGGTCCGTTGTCAGACATTAAAGAGATTTGGCAATATGAAGATGAAGCCCTCCTCGGTCCTAGTCATTTTTATCCTTGGAGACTAAATCAAGCAGCTAAACAGGCGGGTGTGCGAATAGTCTTTGACGGTCTTGATGGTGATACAACAGTTTGTCATGGTGTCCCAAGACTAAGAGAATTAGCGCATCAAGGAAAGTGGTCAACTTTTGTTGCAGAAGCCCAAGGAGTAGCCCAAAACTTAGAAGCTTCGCCCCAATCACTGCTGAAAGCTTATGGTATCGCTGAACTGCAAAAACAAGCTAGACAGTTTCGCTGGTTGACTTTCGCCTTTGCAGTAAATCAAATTCATCACTCTTTCAACATCTCTCGCAAATATCTACTCGTCAATTATGGACTCAAATCCCTAATTCCCAAATCCATACGTCAGCTTTGGCAAAGATGGCGAGGGCGTACTCCATCAAAATCACCACTTGCACCCCTTGTCAACTCTAGTTTTGCTCAACGCATCGGTTTGGATGAGCGCATCTTAGCACTCGACAATTCTAATCAACCACCACTCACAACTAGAGAACAACACTGGCGCGACCTTTCGCAAGGCATATTTCCCTACATACTAGAACAGCTAGACCGATATGCAGCACCATTTTCCCTTGAAGCTCGTCATCCTTTTTTGGATAAGCGATTAGTAGAGTTTTGTTTGGCACTCCCAGCAGAACAGAAACTCAGCCAAGGATTGGGACGAATGGTGATGCGTCGTGCTTTGATAGGTATTCTACCGGAAGCTGTGCGGTGGCGAGGAGGCAAAGCCAATATGACTTCTAACTTCATGCACGGTATGCTAACTCTTCATCGTCAGCTTCTTGATGAAGTGATTTCAGATCACCTAAAAGCTATTGAAGAGTACATTGAGCCTGATTACCTGCAAGCAGCTTATCGCCGCATGATATCAGAGCAGAAGGTATCAGAGGAAAACACTATGACGGTTTGGCAAGCAATTGTCTTGGCTTTGTGGTTTCGCCACAGACAACCTACGCCATAAATATTCAAGAAGTATTCAGTGTTCTTGGCAGGTTGTGAGCTTGGAGCTTAAACCTTATCACCAAGCAGCACCGTAAGCCCAATTCAGGGCAGCGCTACCTAAAAACAAACAACTAGGAGATTAACAATGAAACAAACATACAACACTCCCAAGATGATTGTCCATGGCAATCTGGCAGAGTTGACTCAAGTTGCCGGAAGAAACCTTACAAAAGACGTTCTTTTCTTCAACGGGAACCCAAGTAATATTCAGAGTGACGATTCGCAAGATATCTTCTGCGATACCAATACTGGTAACTGTGAAAACCGTCCAGCAGGAAATTAATAACAGCTTTCAGACAAGCTGAAATCATTAGTTCTGGCTATGTCGTAGATCCAACAGGGTAGAAACAAAAAACACAGGAGATTTAGACAATGAAACAAACATATAGCACCCCAAAAATGATTGTTCACGGGAATTTGGAAAAGCTGACTCAAGCAGCTGGAAATCGTGCCTTTAAGGATTTACTTGTCTTCAACGGTCGAGTAGTAGAAACAAATGACGATTCCCTTGATGTCAATTGTGGTCCTACTGGTCAGGACTGCACAAAAAGCCCGGCAAAACCCTAGATAATTGCTGTGAAATAAGTTGAGGTTACTACTTGTGAGGTTAAGTTGTTCTTGGTAGAACATTAACCTTTAGCGATAAAGGCGTTGTCTATTGTCAGATCCAAGACTAGTTGTCTATCGCATTAATTTTGATGAATCGCGGGTGTTCAGATCCCCGACTTCTCAACTGAAGTCGGGGATCTATAAACCCCTTAAGGTCTTCTAAGTCAACGCAAGCTGGGTTCGTGGTGAGCGCTTAAGCGCTCATAGATGACTAAAGTTCACCCTTCGGGTAGACACGTAGACGCAAAGCGGCTACTTACCCTTCAAAGTTACGTTGACAGACCAGTAGTAGACAACACTCTATCAACTGCTGCTAGTTTTTCAGAGATTTAGTATGAAAACACTAATTCAGTTGAAAATTTTTGCTGAAATTAGACAACGCCTTTTTCCTCAAAATTTAAATATTGCTCATAGAAATAATGTATATTTACACCGCTTATAATCTCTGTATCCACTCGGAGATTTATTTACCTGAACTCCCAGTTGCTGAAGGTTCACCAGATGTCGTTCTACGTCTAGGGAGCTTGGGTACTATCTCCGAAGAGACACTGACTCAACAGAATCATATCTTTGGTGACTTACCAGGAATTGGTAAATTTTTCTTTCGGGCTGGACAAGAGGTGATTATCGAACCCGAACCGGGTGTTGATGAGTATAAGCTACGTGTAAGCATACCTGGTTCTGTAATGGCAGTATTGCTGCAACAACGAGGGCTATTGGTACTTCATGCTAGTAGTGTTGCAATTAACAACAAAGTTGTGGCGTTTATGGGTGCTTCCGGATGGGGGAAATCCACCTTAGCAAAAGCCTTTCATGCTCAAGGCTATGACATTGTGACAGATGATGTCATGGCTATTCAAACTGACGCAGGTAGTCCCATTGTCTTCCCTGCTTTTCCACAAGTCAAACTTCTACCTGATGCAGCCGCTTCTTTAGGATACAGTCGCGAGAGTTTACCTGCTCTGTTTCCCAATGCCTCAAAACTATCTTATAAATTTACCAAAGGATTTCAGAGTACACCCTTGCCATTGCAACGAATTTATGTTCTAGACAAGGGAACAGGTCACGAGATTATTAGCTTATCGCCCCAAGAGGCTTTTGCTGAGTTATTGCGTCACACTCGTGCAACGAGTTTACTCACAAATCAAGACTTTGCTAAATCTCATTTCGATAAATGCACAACTTTGGTTAGGGAGGTATCTTTCTGTCGCTTTCTCAGAAAGCCTTCACTGATAGATCTACCCCAGCTAGTAAATTTAGTAGAAGATGATGTTGCCCAACTGAGTGATCAAGACTCCGAACGCACCAATTTCCTAGCCGTATAACCAGATTGATAGTTGTTTATTTAATTTAGGTTTTAAGACTTTGAATAGCCAAATACGTAGTGCGAAGACGATACTGAATAATCTCGTAATCACAGTGAGATTGGTTTGGGCTGCTTCTGGCTATTGGACTCTAGCCTGGATATTACTGCTATTGGTGCAAGGATTACTTCCTGGAGTCACGGTTTATTTGACTCGCTATGTAGTGAATAGTCTGGTTGCAGGTGTTGGTGCTGGTATTTCCTGGGACAATATTCAGACAGTGCTGATACCTGTAGGTTTGATGGCTGTTGTATTGCTACTCACGCAATTTCTGCAAGGTGCTAGCGGATTGATTAGTACAGCGCAGTCAGAACTGGTTCAAGATCATATCAGTGAATTGATTCACAAACAATCAGTTGCTATTGATTATGGTTGTTATGAATCATCTGAGTATTACGATCAACTTGAACGGGCGCGGGGGGGTGCAGCTGGGCGATCGCTTGCTTTATTAGAAAGTACAGGTAGTCTAGCCCAGAATACGATTACCTTGTTTACCATGGCTGCAATCTTGCTTCCTTATGGTTTTTGGCTGCCGATCATTCTTGTGATTAGTGCCTTACCTGCGTTCTATGTGCTACTACGTGTAAACAAACTTCAGTATCAATGGTCACAAAGAACTACAACTCAACGCCGTTGGTTAATGTACTACGATCTGCTATTGACCAACTCCGCAACGGCGGCGGAAGTACGATTGTTTGATTTTGGTGATTACTTTCAATCGTTGTACCAAAAATTGCGTCGGCAACTTCGACACGAACAGCTAAAACTCATCAAAGAGCAAACATTAGGTCGCTTTGTTGCTGGTATCATAGCTTTATTTGTGACTGGTTGTGCGCTTGCTTGGATGGGACGGCAAGTATTATTAGGAGTTCTAACTTTAGGAGACTTAGCCCTTTTCTACCAGGCATTTAATCAGGGACAGGGAATTGTAAAATCTCTGTTGGACAACTTGGCACAAATTTATCGTAATAGCCTGTTTATTAGTAATTTATTTGATTTTTTACAAATTCAGCCGCAAATTGTAGATCCATCTAACCCAGTCCCAGTACCCTCAACACTCAAGCAAGAAATCAGATTTGACCAAGTTACATTCCGCTATCCTGGCACAGAGGAAGTAGTTTTAGAGAATTTTAACTTGACGATTCCTGCTGGCAAAATTGTGGCGATCGTTGGTGATAATGGTGCAGGCAAAAGTACACTCATTAAGCTTTTGTGCCGTTTTTATGATCCTGACTCAGGAAGAATTGAATTAGATGGTATCAATTTGTGTGAATTTGCTGTCACAAAATTGCGTAGATTAATTACTGTTTTATTCCAATCTCCTATTCCTTACTACACTACAGCAGGTGAAAATATTGCTTTGGGAGATATCACAGCAGTATCAAATCAGACAGAAATTGAAGCCGCAGCTCAAGCATCGGGTATTCACGATAAGATTATGCGCTTACCCTTGGGTTACAACACGATGTTGGGTAAGTTGTTTCCATCAGGAACCGATTTAAGTGGAGGTCAATGGCAACGTCTAGCGCTAGCGCGAGCTTTTTTTAGACGCGCTCAAATCATTATTTTAGATGAACCCACAAGTGCTATGGACCCCTGGGCTGAATACGATTGGTTAGAACGTTTCCGTTCCTTAGCAGCAGGACGTACTGCTGTTGTGATTACTCACCGTTTCACTCTGGCGATGCAGGCAGATATGATTCACGTGATGCGTGCTGGTCGAATTGTAGAGTCTGGCAATCATAGAGAATTATTGACTTTAGGCGGACTTTATGCTCAGTCTTGGCAAGCGCAAATGGAGTCCAGTTCAAGTCAGAAAATTGAAAATGGGATTGTTTAACTAACTGAAAATCAATAAATCATAGACTTATATTAAAGTGAATAAAAGCAAATGCAAACTCTACCAAAGTTAAATACCAATATTTTAGGTGTTAATATTCGTCCTGAAATGCAGCTACTGCTTTGTTGTGCTTCTACTAAAATAGATGTAGCCAAAACTGAAGAAATAAAAAGTTTGATTCAACGAGCAGATTTAGACTGGCAAGATGTCATCGGTAATGCATATAAGCATGGTCTCATGCCGCTTTTATATACTAATTTGAATGCGATCGCACCAGATATTGTTCCGAAAAATGTCCTCAATCAACTTCGCAATATTTTCTACACAAATGCTCAACGCAGTTTAATGCTAACTGGGGAACTTGTACAACTCTTACGTCTATTGCAAGAAAATGAGATTCTCGCTGTTCCTTATAAGGGTCCTGTTTTAGCGAATTTACTATATGGAAATATTGGACTGCGTCAGTTCTGTGATTTAGATATATTGGTGCAACAACAGGATGTTTTGAAATTCAAAAATCTCCTAATTACTAGAGGATACAGACCAAAAATTCAATTGACAGAAGTTGAGGAAATTAATTATTTAAAAGATAAAAGTAAGCATACCTATAACTTTATAAATGATAGCAAGGGAATAATGGTGGAAATTCATTGGCGAATTACACCACGCTATACATCTGCAATTGAAGTCAAGTATATTTGGGAAAATCTCCATTCATCTAGCCTTGGTGGGATGGAAATCTACAGTTTCTCGGCAGAAGATTGGTTACTATTGCTCACTAATCATGCATCAAGACATCGTTGGGAAAAACTCAGTTGGTTAGCTGATATTGCAGAGTTACTTAGACAGAACACCGAAATTAATTGGGAAATAGTGATTCAAAAAGCTAATGATTTTGATTGTAAAAGAATGCTTTTTCTCGGTCTTTTTCTCACACGTCAGTTGATAGGAATAAATTTACCGATAGGAGTTATCAATAAAATTACGAATGATCACAAAGTCGCAAAATTAGCTTCAGAAATTTGTCTGGATATACTTAATAAAACTAATACTAATCATAAATTTATGCAAAACACTCGCTATCATATTCAGGTAAGAGAGCGTTTGCACAATAAAATTTTGTATTTAGAGTTATTCTGGCGTTGGTTAATTAGAGATAAAAGTATTTTACTAGACGAATAATTATAATAATACGACAAAAAAATAAGTAATTTCAAGATAGAGATCTGAAAATTTTTATCTTTTATAATTCAATAAGCTGATGTGCATTTAAACTAGGATTTTTGAGAGCTATACTGCTTACTGTGTCGAGATTGCTCGCTCGATTTAAATGCTGAACAGCTTACGCTTGGTGTTAAGGATTTTTAGTATAAAAATTTGGTCTGTAGAGACGCGAAATTTCGCGTCTGGTACAAATAATTGTGGGCTTAACACCAACCATATTGCTCTACAAAGGATTGTGGACTTAACACCAAGTGTATTGTTTTATAATTTAAATTTCAGCCTTTAATTGTCTATTTGCTTCTGTACCCAATTGTGCATTATAAAAGCGCGAGTACTTCAAAATTTGTAACTCATGCCATCGCATACCAATTAACATAGCCATTGAGAGCATATAGCCAGGTTCTTCTAGCTGAGTGAAAATGAAACCATAAATCAACACAGTCAGCATTGTAAATTTGCAAAAGTCATCCAAGCAAATTCGATACCAGACGATAGATGCAAGATATAAATAAGCTCCTAAACCTAGAAATCCAAAATCTCCCCAAATACCAGCCCATCCCCAAAGTGGAGCGAAAAAGCTAGAGTCTAACCAAGCAGTTTCACTCCAAGCATCCCAAACAGCCTGGCTAGCAGGATGGATAGTAGCACCCAATGGTTTTAATAAAGATGAGTAGTCCTTTAACATCCATCCCCCTAATCGCCCAACTGTATGACCTGGACCAAGACCAAGCAACCAATTTAAGGACGATTTATAAAATGTCGGAATAATTCTAATTGGTGCTAACTTAAGTAATGTCGCTTCACCATCAGGACCATAAAGCCCTGGTCTGATCCAAGTATTAAAAGCGGCAAATGCTTCTACATTTCCTATGCACCACCACAATCCGTAACAAATTAAAATTGCAGCTATCAAATATTGTATTGTTTTTCTCAGATCTTGTAATTTAATCAGAATTAATATAAACCAAGCTAGTAGCCAAACTAAAAGTACCTGTTTAGCGTCAGCGAATAATAACTGAAAAAAGGCAGCAACAATCACAGAAAGTCGTAACCATATTGGAGCAGTCTTGGCACTGATTAAATAATACAAACCAAAGCACATAGATACAGAAGCAGCAACAACATGACCGGAGCCTGTGAGATAGAAAACTCCTTGAACATTGTCTGTTGGTTGCATTTCAGTAACTCTTAAACGTCCAATGGTGATTAGAAAATGTTGGGCGATCGCTAAGAAAATATGAAAACAACCGAAACGTAGTATCCAAACTCTAAATTTTTTAAAGTTTTCTTGAGAAATAGGAATACAAATTATTGCCAGTAAGACTAGAAATGGCTCACTCAGCAACATCAACGATAAGAAGATATTAATTAGCCCAGCTTTATTTAAAAAGGCGCTGGCGGTCATAGTTCCGAGGAGAATTAAAAAACTAACTAGAACTGCTTTAGCAATTGAAATTTGGTTTTTATTTCTTACCTTAGTTTTAGTGACTACAATTCCACAAGCTATTGGAACGATGACGAAGTGAACAAAATTGATTGGTGAGGGGAAGCCAATAGAATTAAGAATCCGGGGGAAAAAAGCGGTAGCAAAAGCTAGTAGTATGAGAAGTGAATTTTTAATGTATCCTTCCTGTTTTTTGTAAACCCCTATCCCGGTGTTCATCTATCCCCCTGAATTTAGTTAATTTTTGCCACCAAAGTTTTGCATTTTGGTATAAATTTCCATTAGTTTTTGGTAATTTTTCTGAACTGTGTACTTTGCTTCAAACTCTGCTCGTGCTTCTTGGCGCATGTCAGCAAGCTTTGCTGGGTTTGCTAGAATCCACTCTACCTGAGTAGCTAAATTATCTGCATCACCACGACGGAAATGAAGCCCAGTTCGACCAGGATCTACCAATTCTGCGACAGCACCGATATTGGTAGCAATCACGGGAGTTCCTTTAGCAAATGCCTCAACTGCTACACGCCCAAAGGTTTCATACCATTTCGAGGGAAAGACTAAAAACATCGCTTCTCCCATCAAATCATGGACTTCTGACATTGGTCTGCGTCCTAGCCATTCTATATAGGAATGTCGTTTGACAGCTGCTATCACTTCGTGAGCTAAAGGGCCATCCCCTACAATTTTGAGAGGTATTTTTACATCGAGATGTTCCCAAGCTTTTAACAGGGTGTCTAAACCCTTTTCTACAGAAAGTCTACCTACAAAAAGGGCATAGCCACCACTTCCCTTACCAATCGCAGGTTCAGGACTGACAAAGTTTGGTTTAACCACAATTTTATCTGCTGGCAGACCACCAGCAATAAATTTTTGGCGAGCAAATTCAGTCAGAGCGATGTATAGATCCACCGTTTTTACCCAAGTGTTCATCAGTCTATGCACACTCAGCATTGTAGTGACACCAACACTTGCCACTTTGCTGTTGCGATAACAACCATGCAAGACTCCTGGATAGGGAACAGGTAGCCCCAAGCAGTCTTCACAAATGTTACCTTCCCGGAAAAACAACGCATTTGGACACAGAAAACGGTAATTGTGTAAAGTCTGAACTACAGGGACTTTCTGTGCTTTGGCTGCATAATACACTGAAGGCGAAATCAGGGGGAAAAAATTCTGGACGTGAACAACATCACAGGGCTGTTGTTGTAACCTAAGCCTGACAGTCTGGTAGGCTTCATCTGACCAAACTGTTTTGGCAGCGACATCTAGCTTACTCAAATTGGCAAGGCGATCGTTATTTTCTTCGTAAACTTCGACTTGATGCCCCATCTCTCGTAAAAGGTTGACCTCAGCCTCGTGGCACTCGTCTTCTCCGCCGCGAATTTGGTAGCTATTGTGGATACTTAGAATACGCATACGAGGTTATTCCCACAATAGACTAGTTAGAGTTAAGTAATATCGGTTCAGTTTGAGGAGTGCGACGCCCTACAATTTCTTCATAGAGTTGAGCTAAGGCTGCACCCATCACTTCTCGGTCAAACACCTCTTTGACTCTGGTTTGTGCCGCTTGGCTCATTTGACTTCTCAATTCTGGATCTTGCGCTAAATGGATCATTGCTGACGCCAAATCCTGTGCAGCTTGTTCAGGTGTGTGAGCAGGAACTTTAAAGCCAGTGGCGGATGTCACTTGCACAGCCGGGCCCCCCAAATCTAGACACAAGACTGGGCGACCTGCTGCCATTGCTTCCAGACAAACCCAACCACCAGAATCATGGAGGCTAGGGTGAACCAATGCGATACACTCACTCAATTTCTCTAAGCTTTGCTCTCTTGGTAGCCTTCCCCAAAATTTTACCTTTTCGGCAATTCCCAGTTTTTCAGCCAGGTTTTGTAGGTTTTGACGCTCAGGCCCATCACCTAGAATCCAGTACTCGCTATTCGGCAAATTGGCTTTAGCAAAAGCATGTAATCCCAGGTGAAAACCTTTCCAATGCAAGAGTCTACCCATACTAATAAATCTGACGGTGGAGTCAGTGGGCATTAAACACTGAGCAAGATTGAGAATTTCTTCTTTGGGTAAACCTGATTCGCAAATCACCTCTACTTGATTGACACCCATTTTGCGAATGCGTTCGGCTGTATCTTCTGTCGTGGCTCGAATGAGAGTACTTTTTTTGGCAGTCATATGGACAAATGGATCAAGTTCACCAACCCAGCGAACCAAGCTGCGTGCAGTTTCATAAGCTTTGGCACGTAGACTAAAATCTTTCCAAAAAGCCTTTGGTGCAGATTCTCCACCACCCACCGGGCCCCAAATAAAGGGAACAGGCAACAGTGACAGGAAACTAGGATTGGAATATTTCACAAAAGTGACATGGTGAATGGCATCAAAGCCAATTTGACGATGCAGGCGACGGGCAACAAAATATGCTTGAATTTGCCAAAGATAGTAGTGAATTTGCATCGCCCCTGATTGGTTCCAACGCCACACCCCCCCCAATATGGGTAAATTAAAATATGCAAAATGCAAGTTAGGGACTGGATTACGAGCTAATTCTGCTTCAATGATGTCACCACTTTCATCAGGTCTAGTCAATACCCAGACTTCATGGTATTTGGCGACTTCTCGTGCAACACTCCAACCTACACCAGGTTCAGAACCCCTACCTGGTTCACATGAGTAGGCAGATATCAGGATTTTCATAAATACCTCTTGAGTATAATAAAATACTAATTTTTTAGGAATGAAACCGTATTTATCCGGTCTCTACAAAGGATTGTAGTGTTGATCAGCAAGCGTATTGGAATATAGTGATATTGATAGCAATAATCATATTTAGGTTTAAATACGTATCTTGAATATAAGAGACAGAGGCTTTAGTTTATTGTTATCAAGTTGAATTTGGTAAGGAGGGTTTGGTAACTTCGCCTTTTGGTTGTTGTGATGGATATAAAACTTGAGTTGCTTTTATTTTTAGTGATTTCTCATATATTTGAGCAATTTGCTCTGCGGTTTTTTCCCAGGTAAATGATTTGACTCTTGATAGACCTTTCTCAACTAATTCTTGATAGTATACAGGGTCGCTGTAAAGACGACACACAGCATCTGCTATTTCTTGAGGATTTGTGGGATCTATCAAAATTCCAGCATTATCGACTACTTCCGGCATAGCAGAAACTTGAGAGGTAATCACCGGTATGCCGCAGGCCATTGCTTCTATAATTGTGATGCCAAATCCTTCATGTAATGAGGGTGCAATCAAACAATTAGCAGCATTATAAATTTTTACCAAAGTAGCTTTATCTGGTTGTCCTAAATACTTTATATAGTTTTCTAGCCCATGAGTTTGGATATATTGTTTCTGATCGGGTTTGAAGTCTGAGCCTGCTTTCCAAAACTGGATTGGTAGCCCTTGTTCTTTCAAAATTTTGACGACTGTCAGAATAGTAGAAATATTTTTACGTGGATGATCTGAACCAACATTTAATAGACAAAATGTCTCAGGTGAAATATTATGTTGCTGGCGAAAAGACTCTGCTTGGTGTTTAGGTAGAGGTTGATATATAGCTTCAACAGCATTAGGAACAACAGCAATGCGATCGCAATTAATATTCAATATTTGAGCTGTGTCTTTAGCTGTAGTAGAAGAGACAGCAATGATATGATCTGCATATCGCATGGTTTGCACAGACTTTTGCCACATACCACTGCTGATGATTGGCAACTGTACTGAACCCTGAAGATTATTACGGTAGAAGAAGTTAATTAAGTCGTGACAGGTAACAAAGGCAGGTTTACCCTGATTTTTTAACCAATTAATAATATGAGCTTCGCTATGGTCGATAATATGAAAAATATCTCCTGGTTGTTTTTGTACCTTGCCTGGAAAACCCCAGAAACGCTCATAGAATTTTTTGGCTCGCAAAGTCCAAGATCGACTTTTTCTATCTACGGGGTGGGGTGCTAAATCAACAATTTCCCAATCAGGTCTTACAGTTCGTAGTCCCGAAATCAGACCATCAGCATAGACATCCATACTAAAATTGGGCATTGTACGCACAATTACTACACGCATTTTTACCCTATTCCTGCAATTTAATTTGATCAAAGCTAAACTCAAAGGACTTTGGCTCAACTATTAACACTAATGGCATACTCTCCTTTGTTTTGATTGAGTAATATATTCCAGAGGTTGATTAAGCGTTCGGCTATTCGTTCATGAGTATAGTGTTGTTCAACTCTCGAAATGACATAGTTTCTTAGTTCTTGTCGCCAATTTGGTTCGCGGATCATCTTTTCTAAAATTGCCGCTAGTGTGTGAGCATCTCCTTCTGGAAACACCAGATCATTTTGACCGATGACGTTGGCAATTTCCCCACTATTAGAGCCAACAATCGGCACACCCATTGCCATTGCTTCAATTAACACATGACCAAATTGTTCTTTCCAAGTATCAGTGGTGCGTGAAGGCAGAACTAAGACATGAAACTGGCTCAGTTCCTCTGGTGCTTGTTCGTGGCGTACTGATCCCCGCCAGATGACTAAATCGGCAATCTGCTGTTTCTGTGCTTCTTGCCTCAGTGATTCTTCGTATGATCCGGAACCACAAATAATAATTTGATACTTTAAACTCCGTTCTCTCAGAAGCCGAGCGGCTGCAAATATAGTGTCAATACCTTTTTCTGGAACCAATCTTCCGAGAAAGCCGATGCGAAACTCTTGATTTTTGCCTCCCTCGGATAATCGCGGACTGAATAAACTAGTATCCACTCCCATCTGAGGCATAACTTCCATCAAGCCAGTGTAACCCCACTGACGCAGCAAATTTGCGCCATCTTGATTACCAGGAAGTATTAACTGTGCGGTATTGAGGACAAATTGGCGTACCCAATGGCGCGGTTTTGGTAGGTTACGTTCCATGTTCTCCCAACCAAATACGACCAATGGCTTACCTGTGAGTCGGCTCCAAACTGCTAGCTCAAAAGCACACAGAGAAAAGACTTCTTCCTCAACTTGCACTAGATCGGGTTGAAAATCGTTAACTACTTGCCAAATTTTCCAAGGTGGATAAATGTGAGCGCCACCACGACCTGTAAATAATACAGGTGCTGTATAAATTTTGATTTTGGGGTAGGGTTTTTCTACCTCAAAAAAGCGATTCCACTCCAGAGCTTTCCAGTTACTAGGAGTTAGCAAGCCAACTTCGACTTTATTTGTTTCGGCGATCGCATTCAATTTTCCCTGGTTCACTCCTACTACATAGGTGTGACTGATAAAAAGTACGCGTAGCTTAGAGTTCATCATTCTAGGGAATTTTGAGTGTATTGGAACATGATTTTGTCATACAGCAATTTATCAAGAAGACCTCTATGAACGATATGCTCGAGCCAAGAGATTTTTTGTTGGTATTTTGGGACGACCTGCTCCTTCTGCAATAAAAATGAGTTGGTGCAATAAGCACAAGTATGCTTCTTTTAGACGTCCTAAGAGTGTTGATGCAGCCCACTGGGGTTTGATCTCAACTTTATTAGATTCAAATCCAGCTATTAATAGGAGATTAAGAAGAGTGTTTTCTGCAACTCCGAATTCGTGAGAAAGGTCATTATATCTGTACAAACAACCAAATATACTACCCATATTGGGAGTTTGAATGACGACGCAGCCATTGGGTTTGAGTTTTTCTCGAATTTGTTTGAGAAATTGAGATGCTGATTGCTTTGGTAAATGTTCTAGAATATCGAGGGCGAAAATCACATCAAACTCTTCTGCTTTTTCAAATTCATTTAGTTGTTTTGCATCAAATTTTTGGACAAATGTTAATCCCAATTCTTGGCAAATAGCTACATTTTGCTCTGAAATATCTAAGCCTGTAAGATTGTTATATCCTTTTTCTTTTAAAAATGTGAGTAAGGCTCCCTCACCACAACCTACATCTAAAATTTTGATTGATCGATCTGTGGGGAGCCAGTTTTTTAAAGTACGTTGAAATGATTTAAAAATTTTTTCTTTTGCGAGCTTATCTTTAACTGTTGGTCTACCAGACAGTTCATTATATCGTTCATAAAGTTCATCAATTGTATTACCACTAGATACATTGTTTGAAGACATGATATTTATCTCCTAATCATAAACGCAATTTATGATTTTTATTTCTTTAGATAATACTAGTAGCGATCGCCATCTTTGTACATAGCTGATCGTGAGTCAACGCGCTAGTAGTTTCCTCACCCAAGACTTTAGTTTACCCGAACCATAAACTAGTTTGAACACAGGGGCAAAAAGGATATCTGGTAGATATTCACCCCACTTCAACAACCATTTTTGATGAGGAGAACTAAAACTATAGAATTGTGGGTGATTTACAAGCTGGCGATGAATTTCTTGCCTCTTCGCTTTTGGTATACCTTTGAGACGGGCAATTAAATAGCGATCGTGACAAACTAGCAAATTCAGGCTCAGACTTGTGAGCTTTTGTGCAAATACCTCACCATAGACACGTCTTAAAAACAGTTTTTGTTCTCTATGGACAGCTTCAAAAACACTTTGGCTCCGTTCTAGAGAATCAACGGTGGAAGTTACCTGACTGGTTGTATTTCCTCCATGAAAGCGGAATTTACTTAACGCCTCTGGAATAGATTCAATTACAGTGATAAATGGTGCTAAATAGGAAACTAAACTATCTGCATTACGTCGAAATATTTCATTGAGAGGAAATATCAATTCAGCGATTTCTCGTCGCACACTTAATGCAGATGCTGGAGGTACATCTTGCGGAGAACCACCATTTTCTAAAGCCTCAAGTGCAATCCAACCCGAAGATAAATGCTTAAACATAGGAGTCGGTCTCAGCAAGTTTCCCTGACCATCTATTTGCATGACATTATGAATGACAAAGCCATATTGAGGATCGGACTTGAAAGCCTCCACAACTTTTTCCAACTTTCTATCCATCCAGACATCATCTGCATCAAGTAAGCAAATGATTTGACCTTTACTTTCCCTGTATGCTGCATTTAAGGCGCTAGCAACTCCACCATTTTGTTTACTGATGAGTTTTATCCTAGAGTCCTTACGAACATAGTTTGCAATGACATCACAGGAGTTATCAGTGGAACCATCATCACAAACGATGATTTCAAAGTTTTGATATGTCTGGCTCAAGACACTTTCTAAAGTCTCACTAATGTATTTGTCATAGTTGTAGTTGGCAATTACTACAGATACTAATGGGCTATCAGGAAGCCGGGACATTTGAATGGGTTGCAGTTTTTCAGTTTGCACTTCTTGCATGAGTTTTTGAATTC
Organism: Pelatocladus maniniholoensis HA4357-MV3; assembly: GCA_019359115.1. Classification (GTDB taxonomy): domain Bacteria; phylum Cyanobacteriota; class Cyanobacteriia; order Cyanobacteriales; family Nostocaceae; genus Pelatocladus; species Pelatocladus maniniholoensis. The sequence continues at coordinate 22,732 of JAHHHW010000071.1, read as the reverse complement.
AATACTCCATAAATTTGTGTTATTTTGCTGGACTTGATAATACCTCTTTAGATTCTGATGAGGTTGTCTTTAAACAAATTTGAGAATATATTTCTTGTAAATATTGCCTCATAGCAGCTTCTTGAGGTCGAAATGAGAAGTGTCCAGCAAAGACATTGTTGAGAACAATGATTGGTCTAGACAAGCTCATGCAATCTTTACATAGATGTGACTCATCTATCCCAAGACCACCTTGGGAAAAAGAAGTTCGCAAGCCGCCAAATTTTTCCCAAAGTTCCTTTTCAAATAAAATAGCTCCTATGCTGAAGCGATGTGGTACAGGTGAATAACTAAAAGGCTGTGTTCTGATATAATTAGCCGTATCATCAAACGGTAAGCTTTTTCCCCATAACCACTTAGCGGCTTCTCCATCAGATTGTGCTTTAATATCACTAGCAGCATGTATAAATTCGCCAAATTTCTCTTTATATTCTTTCTCAGCTGCAATAGTTTTTAGAAAATTAATGTACGAATAACCATTGACATTCAGGATAGGAGCGCAAACTCCAGGAGAGTATAACCCTTCTTCTTGAATACGTAAATATCCTTCTTGCAGATCATCGAAAAATCCCTCAGAAATGAAAATATCTTCGTCTAATTTGTAAATCCATTTTGCTTGTTGATGGTTCGCTATTGCTAAGTTTTGAACTAGCGCAACTTTGTTGTCTTTTGTATAAAGATATGACCAGCCTAGATTTTCTGCTAACTGTGCTAAAGCATCAACATACAAGCCAGAAGAAGCTATACATACATCAATATCTGATGGAATAAACTTGGCTATTCTATTTAAAGTTAGAGGCCATAGAAACTCTTTGTAACCAGCAAGTATAACGAGAAGGCGCTGACTACCCTTACTTCTATCAATAAATTTGTAAGAACCATTAAAGTTTAACCAGGTTATCCATCTCATTAATAAGCTGGCATTAGCTTCAAGTTTGATAGGTACCTTTGTAAGCCGAGTATTTGACTTCTGAGATAGTTGTTTTGGTTTACTAATTGTCATCTTAATTAATATCTCTATGTAATCTGCGATTTATTCTACAAAAAAATGTTTCTACCCAACTCTTTCATGTACCTAATAGTTTAGGACGTATAATCAATCCTAAATAATAGTTGCTATTTCTTTTTCAAATAGACCAAGCGCTCTTAACACAGCTTGATCCATATCGTAGTACTTGTAATCTGCAAGTCTTCCTGCAAAAAGTACTGTTCCGTTCAATTTCTCTACTTCTTTAAGGTAAAGGTCAAGGCGATCGCGATTTTCTTCATTCAGAATTGGATAATAAGGATCATTTTTTCCAGGTATATAAGCTTGAGGATATTCCCTCACCAAAGTAGTTTTAGGAGAAATTTGTCCTGACAAGTATTTCTGTTCAGTGATACGAGTAATATCGTAATCGTTGGGGTAATTGACTGTTCCAACTTCTTGATACCATTCTTGATCTAAAGTCTCAAACTCAAAATTTATACTACGGTATGGCAATTCACCATACATATAATCAAAGAATGTATCAATCGGACCAGTGCAAATTATCCGATTAAACTGAACGTCGTTGATAATCTCGCGGTAATCTGTATTTAGAAGTATTTTAATATTGGGATGAGCCAATATTCGACGAAACATTTCAGTATAGCCAAGCTTGGGCATAGCTTGGTACGGATCTTGAAAATAACGGTTATCTCGACTGATGTAGACTGGAACACGTCCTGTGACTCCCCTATCCAGTTCTTCTGGTTTGACTCCCCACTGCTTCATGGTGTAGCGAAGGAAGACATTGTCATAGATATACTCAGCTAAAAAAGTGAGATCCCCGCTTGCACTTTCACGTAGTTTTAAAATGGGTACTTTGACTCCAAAACCAAAGTTTTCTAGAAGTAAATTTTCTAGTTTTTCTGCATATTTTGGTGGAAAAAGAGCATAGAGGGAATTTAGATTAAAAGGAATAGGAACTTTTTTTCCCTCTAATACTCCAAGTACATGGTGATAGTAATGTCTCCACTCTGTAAATTGTGAGAGATAATCCCAAACTTTTTTTGATTTCGTGTGGAAAATATGGGGACCATATTTATGTACTAAAATGCCATGCTCGTTGTAATAATCGTAGGCGTTGCCACCGATGTGGTCTCGCCGTTCTACAATTAAAACTCTCTGTGCAAGTTGAGTGGCAATTCTCTCAGCCAGCACACACGCAGAATATCCAGCACCTATTATTAACCAATCAAATTTCATAGAGTTTATCCTTGTTTAACACTAAGAGGTTTTGAACTTTCACATTCAACTAAAGATTGTGTATTTTTTTCACTTTCTAACTCACTGAAAGTGTTTTCTGCTAAATTTGCTAGTAGAGATTGTAATTTCATGCGATAAATGTATGGCCAACCACCTTCCTCTTCAATATTTTTTAATAAGGTGTAAAGGCCCTGGCGATTACTGGGCAAAGATTCCAGAAAGAGACTATCTCTAATTTCTCGATGTAAACCCTCTAGCAACCGTAGTAATGCAAGTAATGCTAAACTATCGCCCTGGCAATTTTTTGCTTCTGACTGAACTTGCAGTTCAATAGTTTCTAACCTCAAATTATTTCTTTGTTGTTTCAGCTCTGTATTGATGTACATGCTGTATGCTCTTAGAACTAAGGTAGGGTAAATTAATTTCTCGAAAAAACGATAGCCAGAGTAGAGGTTAAGTAGGTTGACTTATTTGTTGAGTTGAATTAGCAAGCTTTGGCTTGATAAATTTTCTCCTGATTTGGCGGATTTTATTAACTGTCTTGACTCCAAACAAGGTTTTCATGATTGGATTAGCTCTTACAACTGAGGCTGTAAACCAAACATCTGGATGTCGATGCTTACTAAAAAGCAGTAATTTACACCAATCAACTAAATTGTAAATAGGTGCTAGTTCATAGAAAGAATTTTCAGTTATATCTCCAGCCATGACAAAGGAGCCAAATACTTCTGCTTCCTGATAGGAAGGTTCTAAGACAAACTCTCTTGACAAAATTTCAGTCGCTTCATAAAAAAGATTAATTGTACATTCCTGCACGTCCAAATTAGTTGTTAGTTGCTTTGCAAATTCAACCGTCGCATTTTGCAAGACATATAATCCCCAGTTAATCGCTTCTTCGTTTTTTGGTTGACGAAGAATAGGGACATATTGGTTATCGCGTCGCTCATATCTGGTAGTGCTACCATGATCTGCTGACATGAACAGCTCGAACAAGCATCTGTACTTACATAGAAAATAGCGATCGCCAGATGGTTGATCTACATCATAAAAATAAGCAAGTGATTGATCTTCCTTAAATGGCTTAACTCGCTCTTGAAGCGCAAAATAAAAACCATAAATGCCAGATTCGGGATAAATACCAGCAATGTTCAGTAATTTACTCAAAGATCTTTGTGTGCGTCCACTCCAGCCAATATCGACAAAACCAAAGGGAACTCCATCACCTATCCCTTCTTGACGGAAATAACCAATCGCCTGATCGCGATAGCTAGCAGCAGTTGCGATGATCAGATCGGTAACTTCTTTCTCTGTAAAAATATTCTGCATCAAGTCGCGTTCGTGCTGCTGAAGATTGAGATCCCATTTTTCTGTTGAAAAGCCATAGCGATTCAGAACATCTTTGATTTGATCGGGTGAGATGTTTACTCGGTCACATAAAGAGCGAATTGATAAAAAGCGATCAAGTGAACCAGTCGCAACCAAAATCCAATCAAGCTCATCTTCACCAATCTTCTGAATTGCAGGCATGTGCCACGCTTGACGCGAACCATATAAATAACGGCAGTCAATTGCAAACCCCCAATTTTGGCAGATCACCTGAGCTATTTTGTGCAGTATCTGCCCATCTCTGGCGACAAAGTATAATCTTTGAAGTCCTCTTTGTTGGGCTTCGACTAAACACCAGTACACGAAACCAAATAGAATTGGAGCAACAGCACTTGCTGTCGTTTCCCAAATAACTTTTTGATGATTGTTTGTTTCTTGAGACTGCAAACGGGTAAGCCTACTGGCTCCAGCGAGTAGGGATCTAAACTTTAAAGAAAATTGAGTTGTTTCTGCAATTTTTTGCTCATAGCGATTCAGGTGAGCTTGAGTAAAATATTCAACTGGAATACCAAGCTTTTTCGGAACTTTTATATCAGCTTGTCGGTTATCTCCAACATGTTTAAACTGTTCTCGTTTGACTCCTTCTTGTATCAAACAGTATTTAAATAACTCACCACTTCCCTTATTAATTCTTGTTTCAGATGAAACGTATAAAGTACTGCCTGGAGTCCAAACTTTGTTTTCTTTCAAGAAATTCCGAATAACTTCTTCAGACAGATACATATCCGAAATATAAATTACTCTTTCATTCGCTTGATAGAGCGACTGAATGCGTTTTTGCGTAGCAGGTACTGGACGTAAACTCGATAGCTCAATTTCTATTTCTTTTTGTTTTGCCCTTTCAACTTCATCTGTTGACCAGTTTAAAGAACTAGCAATTTGTTCATAAATTTCTTCTAGTCCTATTTCATAAACAGGTCCAGTTTCTCTAGCAATTCTTTCAGCCTCCATTCTTAGGTGAGACCAAGATTCAGGTGCCATTTGAATTAAATTATCTTTTCGGAGTTGATCACCTAATTCCCAGAATAGGTCAGTTGGTTTTGCCCAAATTCGGGTTATGGATGTATCAAATACGTCAAATGAGTAAACAATCTTTTTCATGAGAGTCTCACCAATGTGCTAGAGGATTTAACAAAAAGTGCAAGGTTTGACTTATGGATTGATTGCAGGTTCTGTTGAAATAACAGACTCTAGGTCAGTTTTCGACAATGAATGCTCAAAATTCTGATAGAGTTGCAGATGCTTTTCAAGAAATACAGTATTTGAAAACTTATTTTCAACATCTCTTCTTGCTTGCTCACCCATTACTTCTAAATCAGGCGACAATAAGGCTTGGCGTAAGGCTTGATTTAATGCTTGCTGATTTGTAGGCTCAACTAGAATACCGTTTTGTCCATTCTGAATCATCTCTGGAACACCTCCTGTGGAAAAACCAACGACTGGAGTAGATGCAGCCATTGCTTCTAGAACAGTGAGTGGTAGGTTATCAGCAAGGGTACAAAAAAGCATGATGTCTGCTGCTGAGTAGACTTTTGCTAATAAATTAGGGTTTGAAATGTAACCCATTTCTTTGAATTCAAGTCCCTCTAACGCTTGCTTTAATTCATCATTACAAAGTCCTACAGCTATTACGAATGGAGATAAATCACGTACACTTTGAAGTGCGGCGATCGCATACTTCACACCTTTACGGGGATCGTCAAGAACATGTGCAGAAATTGCCACTACTTTGCGGTTTTCTGGAATACCTAAACTATTTTTTGCTTCTACTTTATTCACTATAGGAAAGATGCTTAAATCAAGACCATTAGGAATTACCACAGGTGATGATTTGAATTTAAGAGCTTGTTGAGCTTCCTGAAGCATCCAATGGCTAGGAAAGATATAGCGAATATTAAATTTTCCAGCAACCCATCGTTTGATTGCTTGAACTTCTCGTGTGCGATCGCTTAGTTTATTTTTCCATCCATCTTGAGGTAGTTGTGGACATCGATGACAGTAACTAGTAAACTTTTCACACTCCATCGGGTACATACAACCGCCAGTGAACGCAGAACAGTCATGTACTGTGAAAAATGTCGGTTTACGCCGGGAAGTTAGAGCTAGAGTGATTGGAGAAATAGCAGTAAAGAGGTCATGAAAATGGACGATATCGTAATTATCAAGAACCTTGTTGAGGTTAAACCAGTATTCAACTGGTAATAACTCTCTAAAACCATATTTATTAGTTTTTTGATGAATATTTTTACAGAGTTTTAGTTGAAAACCTTCTCCGTAAAGACTGTGTTGGAATGAGAGAGGCTCTTTGTACTTAAAGGCAATAAAATGCTCGGTTGAGTGTCCAGCGTCATTTAACCAGGTAGCCAAATTCTCTGCAACTCTGCTTGCTCCACCTCCATTTCTATCAGATTTACTAATAACAGCTATTTTCATATATTAGGAATAGTTACTATATTTCAATGTATTTAGCTATGAGTAGGTATATTTTTTCTAAATTTGAGTAATGTTGTATTAAAACTTAAAATGCCGTATATTATATACCTAGCTACAGCAATTAAATAAACTTTAAGGGCATATTTTCTTGGAGATAATTTTAGATTCCAGCCCGCATGAATTAAACTACTTTTCCACATTTCTTTCTTGGCTAACTCTGAGTAGAAGTAATGAGCTAGACCTGCAATGTGAGAATATTTGTTTTTAACAATTTCTGCACGAACTTTTTCAGGCAATTGATACATACACATATCAACTGTATATTTGGCTTCCCAAATATTTTTACCTGTAAGTGCTAAACGGTTTGTGTCACTTCCTGAATGAACACGATAATAAGCAACCTGCCTATCTAAAGTAACCGCCTTGCCATAAAGACCCGCTCTAAAAAACATTTCCCAATCAGCAGTATGACTAAGTGGCAGATAATAACCACCAATTTCCTCGTAAACTCTGCGAGGTATAACCACAGTGGGTGTATGAATTGTATTTTTAACAGCTTGTATTTTTGGAAAGTCTATTATGACTCCATTGTTATTATTCAATGGTGACTCAATATGGATGTGATGATTATTTTCGTCAATAGAAATTGAAGGGCTAATTATTAAAGTAGCTTCTGGGTGTAATTGGAAAAGCTCTGCATAGGATGAATAAAAATCTGGTGCAACAAAATCATCACCGTGAAGAATGTGGAGAAATTGACCTATACTACGCTGAACACAGGTATTGAAGTTACGAATTGCACCTACATTTTGAGGTTGACGATAGAAAGATACTCGTCCTTTACCAATTTCTTTAACTACTGCTTCTGGGTCATCTTTAGTTGAGCAATCATCTACAACCTCAATTTGCATGTGTTCTGGCCCTGGATCTTGTGCCATAACACTCTCAAGAGTTTGAACAAGGTAATTAGCGCAATTGTAAGTAGGAATCATTACTGACCATAATGGTCTATAAATGCCTTCAGGGACAGGAGCAATCTGAGGGTATTCTATTTTTTCAGGGATTTTTGTCTTCATCATTTACTTTAAATAATTTTAATAATATGGAACATAATCAATTAATTAGACTTTCTTCAAAGAATTATTTGAGTAGTAATTTTATCTCGCTCATAAATCTATGTATGGGATCGCGAGGAATTAATTTTCGTACGCTCACATATGCCTCTTTACCAATTTCACGCCATGATTCTCTTCTTTGCCAAGCTCTCTCCATTGCCTCATCTAGACACTCAGTTTTAGGAGCCATAGCCACAAAACCGTTAATATTATCCTCGATTAATTCTGTATTTCCGGCGACATCAGTAACAATGCAGAATCTGCCGCACAACATAGCTTCTACGATTGATAGAGGTAAACCTTCAAGTCTTGAAGGCAAAATAAGGGCATGATGGTCAGCCCAGATAGCTTCAACATTATCTACAAAACCACCAAATTTTACGTTATCCAAACTCCACAAATCTTTTAAGCGTCTTAATGTATTTCTCTGATATCCATCTCCAAAAAGAGTGACTTCAATCGGTCTGCTTTTCCACTTTTTAGAGCGAAGTACCTCGAACAGTATGTCTTGTCCTTTACTTTCTGGATCTAAGCGAGCTACACACGCTAACCTCAGCACACCTTTATCAGTAGGCCACGATGGAGCCACGTCATAAGATACTTTATATGGATTTCGGATAATCTTGGCATTATCAAGTTCTGTTGCCAGCTGTTTTACTGTAAGTTCCAAATTTTTCTGAGACACGAAATAACATCTTTCAGCACTTTGATAACCCTTTGCTGCTTTTGCAACCAACTCATCGGATGGCCAGAAGTGTTCACCAGCAGCGTGAACAATAACAACATAGGGAATATTTCTTATCAAGCAAGCCTCCATCCAACCTTTATCTTCATAATTGATTCCTTGAGAAATTACAACTAAATCAGGGTCAATTTTATCCAACCACTCAAATATAAACTCACGTTTATAAAGTTTAGAAACTAACTTTTGAATAAGATTTTTTTGATCCCATCTGCGGACAACGCAACAGTTAAACTGCTCAAGTTCCTGAATTTTTTTAGACTCTTGTTTCCAACCTTTGACATTTGCACCAATAGTTAAGCCTTGTTTAGCCATTTTTATAGCGGTTTGAGACCATAGTTCTTCACTACCGCTCCAAGAGGTTCCTTCATTAGTAGAAACAAAAGCAATCTTTTGCATAATTTATCAACATATTTTTTGTTTATGGATTTTTGTTTGAGATTACGAACATTCCTATTAATGTAATCGGCGAGAATAAACATAAGGCAAGTTCTAAAAAGTAAACATGTCTGCATTTTTTATCAAGGATGAATGAGAAATTTCAGGTTCGTCATTTCTTTGAATATTTCATCGCTTTGATCTTTTACATGAAATATCATTGAAAAATTATCATGTTTCTTAAATAATTTGTGTGTATAGAAAGCAAAGCCTCCGGTTCCCCAAATAACAACTTTAGCAGATGCAAGATAATGGATAGATTTAAGAAGATTATCCAAGGATTCACTAACAATACTTGTGTCTGAGTAATCCCTAATAAAATCGTTAAAATCATCATTCAAACTTTTTTCTAAATCTTGTAATTGTCGCATTTCTGTAGTAGAAAGCTTCAATTTTCCTTGCTTCAAATAATTTCTAATAACGTTAAAAGTTCTTTCATAACCATCAGATATAATGCTGCAAAAAATATTTTCTCTTCCCCAAATTTCAAATGTTTTAACCAAAAAGTTTTTGTATTGGTAAATATCTACTGCTCTCCGATTAGGATCAACATTAAATATTTTTTCGATTGATTTAACATCTGATTCATTATCACTGTTGAATACACAATCACCATTAACATAAAGGGTTTTTTGGGGTAGATGAATACTAATGCTATCACCAAGTCTAATATGTGCTACAAGATGAATCTTCTCATCACTAACAGTTGTAAAACCAGAAACTATTTGTTTTTCCTTCCTTGCTTTCCAATAATTTTCAGATAGCTTGTGGCTACTAAATTCAAAAATCTCTAATTCTGATTTCTTCAATAAAAAGTCTATTCTATCCAAAAAAGGATGCATTTTATCAGTACATACAAACTCATATATTAAATAGGGATATGATGACATATCCTCTATAATATGTTTCAAATGCAAAATATTCGTGATAGAACTACTTTCTAGTATTTGGTGTAAATCTATAGTTATTAATTTATAGTCTTTAAATTTATCATCATTTATTTGATTTTCAAAATTATAAAATCCTAAGAAATTTGCAATAACTTCGTCCTTATTGCTTTTTGAAGAAGCATTTGCATATAAAAATTTGTATAACAAATTTAATATTTTAGTCATGACTTTCCGAGTAAACCATAACTGATATATCCAAGGGAAGGTCGAAAATATGAGTTTTTCGCTTTTCCTTATTAATCTTTCTTTACCTATATAACCGTGGCTTCTTGGAAAGGAAAAAGGAGTATAAACATATTCATATTGACAAACACATCCAAGAGAATACAAGCGTGAGAATTGGGTTCCCAACTGATCTGTTAGTCCACTATAGTGTATGGTTTTAACGGTAAAATATTTTGTCATACATAACCTGATATATTTATCTTTATTAGAGTTATAATAAATACTTAGTTTTTTGACTCTAGCTTCTAATCTCTAACGTTTTGTTACGCCTGGCAAGGTCTTGGTTAGCCATTTTATTTTGACAATAGTTTCTGACCATAATTCTTCACTACCGCTCTAAGAAGTCATTTTATTTTGTATAAAAAAAGCAATCTTTTTCATAAACTTAGCAATTCTGTAAAACAGATATCCAATCAGTAAAAGTCAGTAGAGCATTTGCTAAAATTAGCTATTGTAGGCAATTAAGCAACGCTTAACTACTGCTTCCCATGTAAACTCTTCCAACACCCTCTGCCTAGCTTTTTTCCCCATCTTTATTGCTACATTAGGATTATCAATTAGATAGTCAATGCGCTCCTTTAATGCTTTAGGATCATTTGGAGGTACTATAAAACCAGTGACTTTATCCACAACTATCTCTGGCATACCTCCTACATTTGTACAAATGACTGGTGTTCCACAAGCCATGCTTTCTAGCAACACTAATCCTAATAATTCTGGTGCAGCATGTTTCCAACCATTGATATCAACATCAACTGAAGGCAGTACTGTTACAGTAGCACTTCGATAAGCAGCAATAATTTCAGAATCGATGGCGTTAGTTATGAATTTAATTTGCTTATCAAGTGCCAATTCTTTTAATTTAGAAAAATATATTTCATCGTATTTTCTACCAATGATCTCTACTGGTGTATTCTTATCTATTGCATCTATTAAATAGTTAATTCCTTTATGTGGCATCAGTCTTCCAACAAAAAGAACCTTGCGCTCACGTTCCTCATTAATTTCTACATCAACAAAATGTTGAGCTACGCCACCATAGATAGTCTGTACTTTATCACTTAGTGATAGTAATTTTGCGGAACAGTCAGAAACAGTGAGAAAGCCATTTACAAGTTTATTTATTGGGAGACTGTCTGTATAGTTATCCATCCATCCAGCATGGTCTGTGACAAATACTTGCTTTCCTAACAAAGCACTAATTAAAATAGTCAGATTTGTTATGAATGTTTTGTATTGATGACAATGAACTATATCAGCAGTTACTAACTCCCACATATAGAAGATGAAGTCAGGCAGTGTTCTAATGCTTCTATAAACCTCTAGTCTTAGGTTTTCTTGCATTATGGTTTGCCGAGTCTTGCCAAAGCTAATTAGTACAGTGTTAACATATGTTGCCATAGTTTGAGCTAAGGCAGTTGGGTAGCGTTCACCACCACCGATGTACGAATCATTGCTGAAATACTGAGGAGAAATATGGACTACCTTACGTAGTTGAGCTTTACTGGTTTGAAATTTATTTTGTTGTAGGAGTTGTGCAATTTTATAGAGTAATAAAATAGTAATATTTTTGAGTTTTGACCGATTAATAATAGGGATTTGCACTTTTTAATTTCTCCTTTTTAAGGTTATACGAAGTTCACTTATAGTTTTACATCTAAATTCAAAAAGTCTTACCAGTTGATTCATCGATACCAATAAATACAATTTGATTTTTAGTTTTACTAAATATTAATGGGATTTGCTACAAAGGCCTTGAGAGGTAGACGACAACCTCCAAATCCTCTGTCTCCAACTAAATCACTTGGTCCTGAACTGACTTCCCAAGTTAATGGTGTAGTAAGATAATCCAAATTAAAATTGTTTGAATGGATCGCCGGACTAACTAAATAAATAGTTGGATGAAGTGGATTTTTATCTAAACAAAGATGGATTTCATGAATACCAGTTGGAATTTGTAAAGGAACTTGATTGTGGTCAGAGTCAAGAGTCATGATCCTATTACCGTCTAATGTGTCAAAACCGATTCCAATCACTAAATCGGGTATTTTTTGATAACACTGGACAGTGATTGTCAACTTCAAAGGTTCGCCATAGCTGAAATTAGTATCTGGAGCTAATCGAAGACGAAGTAAACGAGCCTTTTCTCCAATCCCATCAGGTCTATGCATAGAATCCAAGTCAACATCAAAGGTTGACATAGATGATTGAGCAGAGTAGCGTTGAATAGCATCTTCAACACTACTGACATTCTTGGTGACTCCTCGTTCAAGATAAACAGCTTTAGAGCATAAACGCCTGATGGCTTGCATATTGTGGCTAACAAAAATTACAGTCCTTCCACCTTCTGCTACTTCTCCCATTTTGCCCAGACATTTCTTCTGAAAAGTTGCATCCCCTACTGCCAACACTTCATCCACAATCAATATTTCTGGTTCTAGATGAGCAGCTACGGCAAATGCTAACCTTACATACATTCCAGATGAATAGCGTTTAACTGGCGTATCTAAAAACTTCTCAATTTCTGCAAAATCAACAATCTCATCAAATTTACGTTGAATTTCAACCTTACTCATTCCTAGAATTGCACCATTGAGAAAAATATTCTCTCTACCAGTCAATTCTGGATGAAAACCCGTCCCTACCTCTAATAAACTAGCAATTCTTCCATTAATTTTGATTCTTCCTTTCGTAGGTTCTGTAATCCTGCTGAGAATTTTCAACAGTGTAGATTTACCAGCACCATTACGCCCAATAATCCCTACTCTGTCGCCTTGCTTAATTTCAAACGAAACATCCTTTAAAGCCCAAAACTCTTCAATGCTTGAGTTATATATTTCTTTCCCAGAAGGCTTGAGCAGTTTTTTACCTAGAGATTTTGCCCCATTACTAACAACTTCCCGCAAAGATTTATAGTTGCTTTGTCCTTCTTGCTGGTGACTCAGGACGTACTTCTTGCTTAGATTCTCAACTCTGATTACACTATCTGACATTTGCCTAACTCCTACTTCAATCACATACCTAAATTACGTCAGCAAAAGTACGTTCCATCTTACGGAAATACCAAATACCGCTCCCTAGAAGTAGAAACACAATCATTAGAGACAGTGCAAAACCGGGTAAATATACCTGCGATTCACTACCCAAAATTGCCCAACGGAAACCATCAATTACTCCCACCATTGGGTTGAGAGAATACAGCAAGCGCCATTGCTCTGGGACAATCTTGCTGCTAAAACCTACCGGAGAAATATACAAACCAAACTGGACGATAAAAGGTACTATATAGCGGAAATCTCGATACTCGACAGTTAAAGCCGCTAGCCATAATCCCACACCCATTGAGGCTGCAAAGGCAATGAGAATAAATAGTGGTAATGTAAGAATACGCCAATCAGGGACAAAGTTGTACCAAGCCATTAATCCCAGCAAGATCATGCCAGAAATCATGAAGTCTACAAAACTAACGATCACCGCCGAAGTTGGCACAATCAAACGCGGAAAGTAGACTTTAGAAAGTAAGTTAGCATTGTTAATTAAGCTGTTACTGCATTCACTAAGCGCACCAGAGAAAAACTGCCAAGGTAACATTGCCGCATAAACGAGGATTGGGTAAGGTGTATTACCTTCAGTGGGCAGCTTTGCCAAGTTTCCAAATACAACGGTAAATACTATCATTGTGAGAAATGGGCGAATCAATGCCCAGGCCATGCCAATCACAGTTTGCTTGTAGCGCACCAAAATGTCACGCCACGCGAGAAAGTAGAAAAGTTCTCTGTATTTCCACAGATCTTGCCAGTACTGTCTTTCAGTGCGCCCCGCCTCAATAATTAGTTCGTTTGTCTTCATCTACTTATCCGTGTGTGTTACATCAACTTGGACAAAGCTTGCTAGTTTGCAGCTTAGGTGACTTAACATCTCAGAAAAAATACTGTTTTTACTTGATCCTTCAGTTACTTCTCCCAGGAATTCTCATATCAGGAAATATTTTGTAATCTACATTAGAGTTTTTCCGAAAAAAATCTACTGAAGCCGATTTTCACGAATCAATTCAGTCCAACAACACGAAATAAATAGTGATAGAAGTGAGAGATTTTAAGGTGCATCTTACGTGGAGGTTGAATAGGAACCCTAGTCGAAAGTTTGATTTGGTCATACAACCTCCCTTGGGATCAGAATTTTCCTGGCAAGAATGGAAAATATTAGTTGTTCACAACTACTCTACTCTCCATCCCAAATAACGTTCGCGAATATGAAATGGAGTACTAAACGAACTCGACATCAATAATTGCTTCAAAGCTAGCAACACAAAGGGTGGGATCGTTGTCATATAGCGATTCCAAAGGCGTCGGGGTTCTTGAATCCATCTATATAACCATTCAAAACCTAAATCCCGCACTACCCGTGGCGCTCTTTTGTGAATCCCTGCATATACTGGAAATACGCCACCCAACCCAATCATCACTGCCTGAATTTTACCGTGATGCTGATTCATCCATTTTTCTTGTTTTGGACAGCCTAAAGAAACAAAGACTATACCAGCGCCACTGGAGTTAATCTTTTGGATCAGGGCTTCATCTTCTTTGGTTGTTAAGGGACGAAACGGTAAGGGTTCCATGGCAGCAATCTTTAGGTTAGGGAACTCAGTCTCTAACCTTGTCCTCATACGAGACAAAATATCTGTTTGAGAACCCAGAAAAAAAACACTTACGTTAAGTGTTTGAGCTAGCTGACATGATGCTTGCAAAATATCCATTCCCGCTACACGGTCTTGGTATCGCGCTCCTTGAAGCCTCATCATCCAAACTAAGGGCATACCATCAGGAGTGACTAAGTCTGCATTCTGCAATATGCCAGCGAACTCTGGATTCCAATGAGCTTCCATGAGCATATGCACATTGGCTACACATACAGTCTTGCTCTCGCGCGCGATCGCCCACCTCAGTATCGTCTGTATTTGTTCATCAAAACGTAAGGCAGTAATTGGGAACTCCAGCACTTTTTGAGTAGGTAGAAAAGTTATTCCTACCATAAGTCACTCCTTGTGTCACAGATAAAATCAAATAACCACAAAACCATTCCCAACCTAAAAACCTCAAGCTTCTACTAAAAGTTTTGCTTTGGAAATATTTGGGAAAAGGTAGGCAGTTAACACATGGAGATGCAATGGTTATATACAGTAAATTACAGTAAATTACTGCTTCCCTGGTAATAATTTAATCAAGCCGTCTGTATATTACCTTACTCCACATTGATACCTTGTCAGTAGCTTTTTAGTAAACTTCATGTTTTCTTTATAATTGCTTTAAGATTTTTTTGCAAACATTAATGAAGATTCTGTAAAAGCAAAACAAATTCTTTATGTAAAAACTATTACTGAGCAATGACAACAATTTTTTCGTTGTCTACACTACTTGTTATATAGATATTTGCCAGAGGTTAATTTGTTTAAATCTGTAATTTTTCTTGTTAAGCAAAATATTGACGACTTGATTGCTTGCACTGTGCTAGTGCAATAACTGTCACCCAGTAACGCAAAACTAACAACTTTGTTTTTTATCATCCTGAAAAAGCCCAAAAAAAGGGGGGAAGCTAACATTTTCTTCCCCCGTTCCCTGATTGTTATTATCATTGATTTCTTTGTCTGTCTTCAGCTTGCGCCTTAGCATTTGCTGTTGTTTTTTGATTTGTCGTTTTCTTGCTGAACCGCCTTTACCTTTATCATTTCTCCCTTGTCGGCGAGGAGATTCCCATCTTTTTAGTCTCATAAATAATTGTCCTTAAATTGAACTAAAAATCCTATGTTTGATTACAAAATAAAACTTAATAACTACCTTATTTTTATAACCTGATTTTAAAGCTTGTAGTACTGTAATATATTATAATTCATTTTTATTGAAAGCATCAAATTAAAATAAAATTTTTTATATTAACCTATACGTTGCTTTCTGAGAATAAAGTCACAAATATTACAACAATCCTAAGTTGAGTCAGTTATGTGAATTCCAGTCTTTAGCTGTTATATGTAGATTCACTTACTATTAATAAGCAGTTGTTTAAGTAAAAATTACACAAATATTTTTATATAAAAAATATTGTATAAAATATAACTTGACAAAAATGTTGCTAAATAGTACAAATTTCACCTGCCTAAGCAGTCTTCAAGATGCCGCAGATATAATCCGGATAGAAATAGCAGAATTACGTACGAAGTATATACTTTTATCTAATTAATGTTTTAAGTAATATAATCTTTATAAATGTCCTCTAATTTTCTTCTTCCATAGTTCAGCCTGGAATGCACTACCAGAAAACTCTGCTTTAGGTTGAACGAGCTAAGTATATACTAGAAGAATTGCGATCGCAAACTTCTATAATTTCCTTCTATATTAAATGGGCAGGAGGAGAATCGAACTCCTATGAGCGCAAGCTCGCCACATTTTGAGTGTGGTGCGTCTACCAGTTTCGCCACCCGCCCTTAATTGGCAACTTTACTATCATACTCGATTTTTTTGATTTTGCAACAAGTTTGGCAGATTGTTTTGAGATGGCGTAAAACGAGGAGAAGGCAAGAGTCAAAGAGTACAAAGGCATACTTTAGCCCTACAGTGAAAATCAGAGTTTGGTTATTGTTTGTCTAAATCCTGTCTTTATTAAATCAAAATTTAATCTTTTCTTAAAAATTGTAATAATACTGATATGATATCTACATGCTAGTAAACCACAAGCAATTTCACGTAAATTTGACATCATCAGTTTTTATGCAACATTAAAGGTGCGATCGCATAAATATTACAAAATCAAATCTATTGACTTCGCAAAGGATTCAGTAGGATGGTAATTTTCGCTTGCCTATCAATTTCATTCATTGTAGGTATGAACTTAATTCTATTCAAGCATTGGAACTATTCTGTAATTTCACCGTCTAAATTCGGTTCCTAAAACAGCTTAATCACTCTTTTAACTTTTTCGGATAATACTGAGATTTATTCCGGATCTACTGAGATAAATCTGAAAATCTGTGCAAGTAAATCATATGAATAACAAGATGAGATTACGCTTTTTATTACTTAGCGTCGTCAGTATTGTGTTGCTATCTTCTCCAGTAAAAGCTGCTAGATTGCAATCTTGGAACTTCGATCAGGCACGAAATCAGCTACATTTAACAACTGATTCTGGAGTTCAACCAAGAGCTTTTTTAATTAAAAATCCCACAAGAATAGTATTAGATTTACCTGGAACAAATCTTAATCGTGATACAGTTCGCCAAACTTTTGGTTCAGCAATCAAAGAAATCCGGATCGGACAGGTTGATGCTAAGACTACCAGAATGGTAATTGAATTAGCTCGTGGTTATACAGTTTCTCCAGATAAATTATTGATTAAAGGAGATTCTTCTTCTCACTGGATAGTAAACTTTTCATCTGTTGAACGTGTAAGTTCTAAGAATTCATTTGAGCAAGTTGCAAGTAACAAGTCTAGTGAAGAACAGTTTCCGATTCAAATAGGTGATGCTTCTTCCTTTGTCGGAGGAATTCGTTTAGGTCAAGACATATCCCAGTTAAATACTCAAGTTAAAGCATTAATGTCTCGCTATAACTATCTTCAACCAGGGATATTCTTTCTAGATTTGGATACAGGTAACTATCTAGATTTGAATGGAGAAAAGGTATTTCCAGCTGCTAGCACTATTAAGTTTCCGATCTTAGTAGCTTTGTTTCAGGAAGTAGACGCAGGTAGAGTCAAACTGAATGAAACTTTGGTCATGCGTCGTGATTTGATGACTGGAGGTTCAGGAACATTGCAGTACAAACGCCCAGGAATTAAACTGAGCGTTTTAGAAACTGCCACAAAGATGATTACCATCAGCGATAATACTGCAACCAATATGATTATTGATCGTTTGGGTGGTAAAGCAAGATTAAATCAGCGCTTTCAGAGTTGGGGACTGCAAAATACCATGATTCGTAATCTATTAGGCGACTTTAAGGGAACCAACACAACTAGCGCAAAAGACTTAGTCAGACTAGGTGCTTTGCTGAGTAATAATCAATTACTGAATGATGGAAGTCGTTCCCAAGCATTGGATATCATGCGTCATGTTAAGAACAGAAGCTTATTACCAGCAGGTCTTGGTAAAGGTGCGGTAATAGCTCACAAAACAGGTACACTTGGGATTATTCTTGGAGATGCAGGTATTATTCAAACATCAACAGGTAAGCGCTACCTAGCTGGAATTATGGTTCGCAGACCTTTTGGTGATAAAAGAGCAAAGTCTTTTATTAATCAAGTTTCTCGACTAGTTTATAGCTACATAGAACAGAACAGCGTCAATGCATCTACTAGTGCGCCACAACAACTTTAACAGTTATCAGTTATCAGTTATTCATTCCTGCCCATTATTTTTAGGGGTCAAGTGAGGTCAATAGGTCGGCACAAATAAGGTAGGAGCGAACGGCCGTTTGCTCCTACCCATATATTTGTATCATCAAAAAACTGAAATAGTATGAGTTTGGCGATCGCCAATTCAAAATAAAAAATTAAAAAACGAAAGTCGAGTTACACCAAACCTATAAACTGCAACAAGCAGAAAAAACTCTTTGAGGAGTCTAGAGTCAATAGGGATGTGTCAAGTGTCTCGATTTTTTTTACTATTGACCATTGACTAATGACCAATTACTATCTGCCAAGGAGAACACAAATGACAGACTTTCAAGATTTTCTCAGACATCAATATGTTTATGTAGCTACAGGAGAGTTTAAACCAGGTAAGTTTGAAGAAGCCAAGCAACTTTACGAACAGGCTGTCTCAATGTATACCAAAGGCTTCAAGAAAGCATATCTCCTGCAACAACCAGGGACTGACAAAGGTATCGCGATTATTTTCTGGGAAAATATTGATGATATGGAAGCAAACCACAGCGAAGCTTACCAAAACATCTTAAAACAGATAAGTCACTTGTTTGCTCACACTCCAACCACCTCCTACTATGAACTCGTTTGTGAAATTGAACCAACTTTAGATCAACAAATTCCAGTTCACTAACAAAAAATTTGGGTCTGAGCAATCTTTAGTGGGGAGCGATCGCCCCCATTTCTTAGCTACATTTTCGGCTATGGTGGGCGATCGCTAAATTCACAGTAACTTCTGTTCTGTATTCTTTAAAGTTAATATGAAAAATTTTGAGTAAAGCTAGCCATAGCTTGCATTACTCAACTCAAAAGTTCATTCTCCGGGCAGTAGAGAATAAATCATCAGTGTATGAGGAGCGACCTCAAAAGCGCTTAGTAATCTAACCTGAGACCAAAATCTAGGGAGTAGTTGCAGGAGAAGGACTCTCAGTTGTAGTAGTAGCGGGTGGAGTGGCGGTAGCGGGTGGAGTAGTAGCGCCAGTATCGGTGGGTTCGCCTGGAGTGGTGGTAGTGGTGGAAGGTGTCTCACTAGCACCGTTACAGGCTCCGAGAGTAGCAGCTAGACCAAGTAAAAGAGCAAAACCAAAGATTTTTATTTTCATAACTCCTCTGTCACCAAATGCGGCAAAAACTATTTTAGGCCTGTTGAATAAGATACCTCATTTGTTGCTTAATTTTAATAATTTTTAGGTTAGATTTTTAAAAGACAACTTTTTTATTTTTAGTTTATCCTAGAAAGCTAACTATAGATCTTTCAATCAACGGGTCAATCGATTTTGGATTTTGGATTTTGGATCGACTCCACAGATAAGTCTGGGGACTGGTACCATCAATGAATTATTGGTCAAGGGAAAGGAAAATCGTTAACAGTGAAAAACTATCTGTCCAAATCAATTTGACACAGTAGTAATTTTTACTCTAACTACATTAAAATAATCGTAAATTTTTATAACCCCCTAGATTGTACCAAAAAAACAGATTCTAGACAATCTCTTGCCCTTGCTAGGGATCGGGGATCGGGGTAAAGATAAGGGAGGAAAAATTCCTCCTTGTCACCCTTGTCCTCATTCTCAAGCACAAAATATATATCTAAAAAAATTATGGCTGTTGCTCGCAAATCAGATGTTTCTGCAAAACGCAGTTGGTTCCAGCGAAATTCTCTCATGATCAGAAATTCATCCACATTCAACCAATCTAGATCCTCTGGGACTATCACAGAAAAAACATTCTCTGCTTCTATTTCCTCTTCCTCCAGAAGATCTAGACGTTCGTCTGCCAAAAAACCAGTATCTACTTCTACACCTGTCCCAGATTTAAACAAACAAGGAACAATTCCGATGTGGTTGTTACGCTTGTATGCCATAAATCGTTATTCAGGAATTGTGGCATTTGTTTTAGTGGCAACCACCTTGGTAATTTATGGTTGGACTGTATATTCCCAACAACTTTGGAGTCAGTCATATCGGAAACTGCAAACCTTACAGCGAGATGAGCGACAATTAACAACAACAATCGAAGTGCTAAAAAATAAAATGGCACAGGAAGCACAAACATCAGCAGCAGGACTGGTGTCACCATCTCCCACCGGAGCAATTTTTTTACCTCCAGCACAGGAGGATTCTAACTCGTCACCATCTATCACAACTACTCAATCAAACTTTCAACTACAACAGCAAAACTCTAAACCACTGGCATATTAAATTTAATAGTTATTGGTTGCTGGTTGGTAGTTAGTAGGTAGAACAACCAACAACCCACAATCAACAACCAACAATAATTATGCAAAAATCACCAAGTAGAAGAAGATTCAGAAATCCTCCAAAAACAGAATCACAAAAACGAGGGCGTCAGAGAACAAGAGGGAGATTTCTACCTGCGTTCACCTTTAATAGCCAACCGCGAACACCCAATCTGAAATCGCGGTTGATAATTGTTTGGGCTGTATTAATTGTTGCTGGGTTGGGGCTGAGTCTGAAATTGTATAATTTGCAAATTGCACAAGGGCCTAAGCTGAAGGAGAAAGCGCGAAACCAACAAATGGTCAATTTGCGGCCTTTTGTACCTCGTCGCCAAGTTATAGACCGCAATCGAACTGTACTGGCTATAGATCGACCAGTGTATACTGTCTACGCTCATCCCAAACTATTTAGTAAATCTAACCAAAAAATTGCAGAACTGCTAGCGCCAATCGTAGATAAAGACGTTACTGAATTAAAGAATAAATTTGACAGTAAAAAAAGTGGTATTTTACTATCATCGGCAATGCCTGAAGAAATTGCCAATCAAATTTTTGCATTGCGCCTCAATGGTTTAGAGTTGATTCAAAAATACTCTCGATTTTATCCACAACAAGATTTAGTGGCAGAAGTAGTCGGCTATGTTAATCTTGATCGTCGGGGTCAGGCAGGGGTGGAATATAGTCAGGAAAAATTATTAGAACGTTCCGTTCAAGCAGTGCGCTTAAGTCGAACTGGTAACGGTTCGTTGATGCCTGATTATGCGCCAGATGGATTTCCCCATTCTGATGATCTACAATTACAACTGACAATTGATAGCCGCTTACAAAGAATCGCTCGTGCTGCACTCAAAGAACAGATGGATAAGTACAGCGCTAAACGTGGAGCGGTAATTGTCATGGATGCTTGGGATGGTTCCTTACTCGCATTAGCTTCTTTGCCCACCTATAATCCCAATGAGTATTCCAAAGCTGATATTTCACTGTTCAAAAACTGGACTGTAGCTGATCTCTATGAACCCGGTTCTACTTTTAAGCCTCTCAACGTCGCGATCGCTCTAGAAAATGGTGTAATTACAGCTAACGATACTTTTAATGACTCAGGTTCTATTCAAGTAGGCGATCGCACGATCAAAAATGCTGAGAACAAAAGCTACGGACGTATTAACATCGCTCAAATTCTCCAACATTCTAGTAACATCGGCATGGTGCAAATTATCCAACGTTTGCAACCTTCTGTCTACTACGGTTGGTTAGAAAAATTAGGATTAGGACAAGCTCTGTCTACAGATTTGCCCTTTATCGTAGCTAGTCAGCTCAAAAGTCAAGAAAAGTTTATCGCTTCACCCATCGAACCAGCAACGACTTCCTTTGGTCAAGGCTTTTCCCTAACACCATTGCAACTAGTACAAATGCACGGAGCCTTAGCCAATGGTGGGAAATTAGTCACACCCCATGTAATTAAGGGTTTGGTCGATAGCAAAAATCAAATACACTATACACCAACAACACCCGAACCACGACAAATTTTTTCAGCCATCACCACCCAACAAGTAGTAGAAATGATGGAAACAGTTGTAGATGAAGG
This sequence comes from Pelatocladus maniniholoensis HA4357-MV3, assembly GCA_019359115.1. Taxonomy (GTDB): domain Bacteria; phylum Cyanobacteriota; class Cyanobacteriia; order Cyanobacteriales; family Nostocaceae; genus Pelatocladus; species Pelatocladus maniniholoensis. The sequence goes on along the minus strand of JAHHHW010000071.1, from coordinate 938 downwards.
AAGTGGGAAACCCTCACAAATCTCAGGTTATCGGATCGCAGGCAAAACTGGCACAGCCCAAATAGCAGGTCGCTCTGGAGGTTACGTCAGTGGTGCATATGTTACTAGCTTTTTAGGTATACTGCCAGTAGAAGCACCTAGATATGTAGTACTAGCATTAGTAGATGAGCCGAGAGGAACCAATACATATGGTAGTACTGTCGCCGCACCCATAGCAAAAGCAGTCATGGAAGCATTAATTACCATAGAACAAATTCCACCAAGTCAAGCAATTAGGCAATAGTTATTGGGCATTGAGCATTGAGCTTTAAGAATCGTCTTTCGTAAACAAGTATTTGTATTTCGCTGATGAGTCTTTGATATTCGGCATTGTTTGTCTATTCTCCGTTCCCCATACTCTCCACTCCCCACTGTCCTTTGTCCCCTTGTCTTTTGTATCTCCCGTCTCCCTCTTGCGTAGTATATTTGAACTATCACTTAATATTTTCTTTATAACTGTGGAAAGAGGTAGAGAAAACTACTAAATGAGAACCTAAGTGTATATGAAATGTAAGTCATTAACACTGATTGCAAAGCAATTAAATTATCTATGCAAAGCAACTTAGTTGAATTTTCTCCCACTGCAAAAGTGGGAGAAAATGAATTTATAGGAGTAATAAAAGCTACTAATTATCAATCTGCTGAACAACAATTTATAGAATTGCTGTAACTGCCTAGCTAGTAGTATTTGAGGAAAGGAAAACAGAGACATTACCTTGTAATGCGTTACTTATCACTTCCAGGAGATTAAGACCATGCTTAGATGCAGTCAAAAGAAAAGAACGAATATTGGCAAATGAAACTGCGAAATCGAAGGAACGAAAGCCACCTGAAATTTTCTGCTTACATTTCATCATCCGCAAGTCACGTTCGGCTTGATTATTGGTAAATGGAACATC
>JAHHHW010000070.1 GCA_019359115.1 Pelatocladus maniniholoensis HA4357-MV3 | reverse complement strand
TTATATTTGATTATTTGTTTTTCAAAATATATTCGTTCAGTACTCTATTTCTTAATCATCCTGATTTTTTCGCTTTTCTCATGATGTAATCTCTTTGTACTTCAATTTGAAGTGCGGAATGTGGGTTCCAAGTAAAAAAAATATCCCATTGCTTTTAGCTCAGGGAACACCGAACAAGAGCATCCCAATTTTTTCAATATTCCGCAAACGGCTTAATAGCCCCTAGTACAGTTTCTATGGCTCGTTCTTTTTGTGGGTCTGCACCTTGAGCATATTCTAATGGCAAGGGAACATTAATATCTGGTGTAACGCCTTTACCTTCTAATCTCTGATTTCCGTTTACAAATACATCTGCCACTGCTACGTAAAGTAAGCTACCATCTTCCATGAAAAAAGGACGACCAGCAACTACTGCTCCGGCTGTTTTGGTACCAATTACAGGCCCAATTTTATGTTGCTGAAAGCCATAAGCATAAATTTCCTTGCTGCTTCTGCTTCCTTCGTTGATCACCATAACCACTGGTTTTTTCCACTGGGATATATAAGTATATTTTTTACCATTACGGGCAATACTAGTGACACTTGGTCCTACTTGAGCAGTGAAGAGGTTAAGAGAATTGACATCTCCCCCACCCCAACCGTCTCGAAAATCTAATATCAATCCATCTGCATCTTTGAGGCGACCATAAATAATTTCTGATTGCAGTTGCTGTTGGTCTTCGTTGGCTGCGTGTGACCAAATATGGATGTAGCCAATTTTTTTACCTTGGCGTTGTATGTTCTGGATGCTGGCTTGTTGAGCATCGATAAACATGGTTTTAGCATCAAAAATTTTGGGTGCGATCGTAATTTCTGTTTGACTATTTGTTTTAGCTGAACGCTGAATTAATAATTTGACTTCTTCTCCTGCTTTGCCTTGAAAAGATTGTATGGGTTGATAGGGACGACCATCAACACTGAGGATTTGATCGCCAATTTTTAACCCAGCGGCGGCGGCGGGACTTTTTTCAATAATGGCGCTAACATATGTTTTGCCGTTGATATTTTTAGTGAATTCACCAATGCCAGTGTATTCTATTTTGCCTTTCGGAAGAAATTTTGCTAACTGTTTTTGTAATTCACCACTTCTGGTTACAAAAATACCCAAAATCTGATAATAAGCAGGCTCATCTTGGGTGTAGTAGTGGGTGTGAGAAGTTTGTAATTCGTCAAGCATCTGATTGATAATTGCTGCAAATTCTTGGCTAGATTTGGTTTGTGTGGCTTGAGATTTATACTTTTCCCGCATTGCTTTCCAGTCCACACCGTTAAATTTTGAATCGTAAAAGTTATCATTAATGGTTTGCCAAACTTGTTCAAAGATTTTAGTTTCTGGTTTAGCGAGTGTCTTTGGTAATGGGGAGGCGAGCCAAAACAGGAGCAACACTGAAAAACTGATCAGCATTACTGTGGTGAATTTAAATAGACCAGATTGTAATGGCCTTTTCATAATAGTTTCCTTTTGCGTCTTAATCGGGGTGAGTGCCAAACGTATCAAAATTCTCATGAAACGTTATAAAACCCCATTCATAAAGGGATGGAGTAATTAGCATAGATTTAAATCAATGGTTATCTATTGAAAATCGGATGGAACTTTATAACAAACTGTGCAAAAAAAAGCAAAAATACTTATGTATAGTTACTTTTACATCAAATTAATAATTGATCTGCGTTAAATGAGGTATGTGATGAAACTAGTCTCAAAGAATACAACTATATTCTCGTTTTTGGTGCCTATATTTTTATTCATTTGCATCAGATGATCTGAAGATTTTCGACGAAGATGAATAAATCTTTTATGACCTTTGTGATTGAATTTTGTTTCATAGATTTGTGAACTACCCATATTGATGTGTTTATTGGTCATTGACCTAAGTCTGATTATATTTGAGGTGAGGAATTTTCAAAGTCCTACATAAATAGTGTATTTTTTCAAAAACAATTAAGACCAACACCTACTCAACAGGCAATTCCCGTGTTAGAAGCGTGCATATTTGCGACAGTATTATGCGGATTTTTCGGCATCATTTTGAAAAAGAACCTTGTGATGAAAATCATCTCTATGGATGTCATGAGTACGGGGGTTATCGCCTATTACGTACTAGTTGCATCGCGAGATGGCCTATCTACACCAATTTTGTCAAAGGTCAAAAATGCTGCTTATGCCGATCCTGTCCCCCAGGCGGTTATATTGACGGCAATTGTGATCGGCTTTTCGATTCAGGCGTTAATGCTGGTCGGTGTTATGAAATTGGCAAGAGATAATCCGACTTTGGAAACAAACGAGATCGAGAAGAACAATACGCCATGAGTACCATGACGATCGCCTGGATTGCACTACCATTTTTTTTGGGATTCACGATTTATTTGCTCCCCAAACTTGACCGTTACCTCGCCTTGGGTGTAGGTATTGCTTCTGTTGGATATGCGTTACAGCTATTTATCCCCTATGCTTCCAAAAAGCTGACGCCAACACCACTGACATTGGAGTTACTCGATCATTTCGGCGTAACATTAGTTATCGATCAGTTGACTGGCTACTTTATATTGACTAATGCCCTGGTAACAATTGCGGTTATTTTCTATTGTTGGCATAGCACTAAGACAGCTTTTTTTTACGCACAGACCATCATTTTGCATGGCAGTGTTAATGCTGCATTTGTCTGTTCGGATTTTATTAGTTTATACGTGGCGTTAGAGGTAATTGGGATTGCAGCGTTTCTGTTGATTGCCTATCCCCGGACTGATCGGTCGATTTGGGTTGCCTTGCGCTATCTTTTTGTCAGTAACGTAGCAATGCTTTTTTATCTGGTGGGCGCGGTGTTGGTCTATCAGACGCATCATTCGTTTGGTTTTGCAGGTTTGCGCGATGCACCAACCGAAGCACTTGCCTTGATCTTTTTGGGACTGTTGGTAAAAGGGGGGATCTTTGTATCGGGATTGTGGCTACCCTTGACTCACTCGGAATCAGAAACACCTGTGTCAGCATTGCTGTCGGGAGTTGTGGTCAAAACCGGAGTCCTTCCGCTTGTGCGTTGTGCTTTGATCTTAGATGAACTTGATCCGATCATCCGCATCTTCGGAGTTGGGACAGCTGTTTTGGGGGTGCTTTATGCAATTTTTGAAAAAGATACCAAGCGCATGTTGGCGTTTCATACTGTTTCGCAGTTAGGCTTTATCCTGGCTGCGCCTGAAGTGGGGGGCTTTTATGCGCTGACCCATGGACTTGTCAAATCAGCACTCTTCTTGATAGCGGGTGTCTTACCAAGTCGGAACCTTAAGGAACTGCAACATAAGCCGATTGGTACTGGGATCTGGATTGCCCTAGTCATGGCTAGCTTCTCAATATCGGGCTTTCCCTTATTGTCTGGTTTTGGGGCAAAGGTGTTGACAATGAAGAATTTGCTACCCTGGCAAGTTATTGGGATGAACATTGCAGCACTGGGAACAGCTATATCGTTTGCCAAATTCATATTTTTGCCACGTGGAGGAAAAACAGATGTCAAACCAGGTTTCTGGCCAGCAGTGATATTGCTGATCGGTGCGCTGTTTGCAGCAAATATTGTGTATTACGAAGCGTACACCGTGACAAATATCATCAAACCCTTGGCAACTATCGCCCTTGGATGGTTGGCGTATTTTTTGATTTTTCAACGGTCAGTAATCAAGCTACCACGTGTACTTGAGCAATTTGACCACCTGGTCGGTGTGATGAGTTTAATGTTGATCTTGCTGTTCTGGATGGTGTTTGCATGATTGGGCATCTGATATTGCGACTGGCTATCTGGTTTTTGCTTACTGCCAATTTAAGCGTGGCAAATATTATCATCGGCGTCAGCGTCGCCTTCTTACTACCGCGCAGCTACACAACCCCGGAAGCATTACAGGATTGGCTACGAGTGCTGCGTAAGATCATCATGGCGATTCCACTGGCATATGTTGAGGCATTTGAACTCATCCTGCGTCCGCATAACCACGAAGATGTCACCCTAGAAAGAGTTAAAGCACGAAGATCGCCCCGGCTGATCTTCCTGGATATATTCCTAATTACCTTTACACCCAAAACCATTGTCTTGAAATACCAGCAAGAGGGTTGGTACGAAGTACATCGAGTACGACGCCGGAAACAAACATGAACATGAACCTGATTCTCATTGCGATGATTATAGCCCTGCTCATACCCATGTACGAAGCCTGGAAGGATGAAGATATCTGGCAGACAATGTTGGCATTTGCAAGTATTGCTACTAAGACAGCAATCATGATCCTCACAGTATCAGTTTTGCGTGATGATTGGATGATCGGTGTTGTGGCAGTGATTATCCTGAGTGTGGGTAATGCTGGATTAATGCTGCTGGCACATATTATCAAAAGAATGAGAGAAGTATGATAAACGCATTGAGCTATACCTGCATCGGCTTAGGAATCATCTTCTGGTTTTGGGGAACCTCCCATCTTCTCGGCAAGCGATCGGTATTATTTAAGCTGCATAGTCTTTCAGTGGCGGATACCCTGGGATCGATCGCAATCATCATCGGACTGCTACTAAAAATACCTGGTGAATGGCCGCTACTCATCCTGGCGATAATTTCCTTAGCAATTTGGAACACGATGCTGGGGTATGTATTGGCATACTGTTCCACTACTGAGTCCAATAGTGAGGCTGACCATGAATGATAGCTATATTTATATGATCATCGCCTTGCTGCCGTTGGCTGCCTGTATGCTGGTATTTCAGGTCAATCCATACCATGCATTGATCATCCGGGGAATACTGGGAGCATTAGCAGCCTTGGTATATGCGGTTTTAGGGGCGGCGGATGTGGCTTTGACCGAAGCGTTGATGGGAACCCTGCTGGCAATTACGCTATATGCAGTGACGGTGCGTTCATCGCTGGTATTGCGTCTAGGTGTACTCGAAGACGGGACGATGGAAACAGAGGGCGATCGCCTGTTTGGGCAACTCATAGATGACTTACGCACAATTTTTAGAAAACGCTATATGCGCCTAGAACTAGTTACCTACAACGACATCCAGGCTTTGCAACGGGCGCTGATGGAAAAAGAAATACATGCCACCTGTACCCGACAGCCTCAATCGGCACACAACGAACAAGACTATGCAGGGGTAAACAACCAGCCCTATCACACCACAATTAGGGTGCAACGCATCTACGATATTATCCAAACCGAGCTTTCGTCACCTAAAACAGTTCTTACCTACGTAAATATACCATACTTAGAGGAGACGCAGCCATGAAATGGGTCTATATTGCAGCTGGAATAGCGCTGTTTGTCAAAATGCTGCTAGTACCCAATCCGACACCGGACTTATCTTTCTCGATTGTGGAAGCGGTTGTCCAAGATAGTGGGGTACCGAATGCGGTTTCGGGTATCATTTTCCGGAATCGACTGTATGACACGATTTTTGAAGTGGTAGTATTTTCGATCGCCATCTTGGGAGCCAATTTTTTGTTGGCAAATGAAAGACCATCCTGCACAATCTATCAGTTCAGCGATCAGACATCTATTGTTTTAGCACGTTTGGGAGCAACTATTGCCGCGCTGGTGGGTATAGAACTGGCGATTCGGGGACATCTGAGTCCCGGTGGTGGTTTTGCAGCTGGGGTAGCAGGCGGAACAGCGATTGGGCTAGTGGCGATCACCTCATCATCGCAGTGGATGCAAGCAATCTACCAACGCTGGCACGCTGCTACATGGGAAAAGGTTTCGGTTCTGATTTTCATTGTGTTGGCGGTTATCACTCTGATAGGATTGGAACTACCACACGGAGAATTGGGAACACTTTTGAGTGGTGGAGTTCTCCCTTTGCTGAATATGTTAGTTGCAGTCAAAGTCGCGTTGGGATCATGGGCGGTGATTTTGGTTTTTATTCATTATCGGGGGTTGTTGTAATACGCAAACAATTCCTCGGATAGATTTCCTTGAGATATTTTAGTGACGGAGCCTGTCATAATAATTGTGAAGTCGTTTTTGACTTGAATATCAATCAAACCACCAGGCATTTGTACTGTAATATCAGCGTCACATAAACCCAGTTTATAGGCAACTGCGGCGGCGGCGCTACTGCTACTACCGGAAGCTAGGGTGTAACCTGCTCCACGTTCCCAAATTTCGATTTGTATTTGATTTCTATTCAGAACTTTCATGAATTGAACATTAATTCGTTTGGGAAACAGTGGATGGATTTCTAGCTTTGGCCCGTATTGTTTGGCCAGAGTGGGTGTTACTTCTGGTAAAGGAATTACGCAGTGTGGATTTCCAATCGTCGCAGCACAGAAAGAAAAAGTTTGGTCATCAACACAGATTGATTCTTTGATAACTTCTGCGCGATCGCCAACAACTGCTATCTCATCACTCCAAAAGCTAACTTTCCCCATTTCCACCTGAACGGTTTTTCCTGCATTCTTGACTAGAGAACGCACGATTCCACCAAGGGTTTGAATTGTAAAAGATTCTTTGTTCACTAATCCTAAATCCCAGAGGTAGCGGGAAAAAATACGCAAGCCATTACCACTTTTCTCTGCTTCACTACCGTCAGGATTGAAAATACGAAGTGCAAACTCTGCAATTTCTGAAGGTAATGGTCCGAATAAAATACCGTCGGAACCAATTCCGAAATGACGATGACAAATTGCTTTGATTTTCTCAGGTGTGAGCGCAAACGGTAAATCTTGAGGATTAATTACTAAATAATCGTTACCGAGAGCATGATATTTGTAAAACTTCATCTCATCTATGCTTGATAGCAACTACGCGAATTCTACGATAGTCTGCCCACCACCTACCATCTTTATACAATACAGGCTGCAAACGTTCTTCAACGGCTTGGATGATTTTTGCTTGTTGTGTAGGAGAAATTCCTGTTAAAAATTGACTGGTGAAGAACATTTGTAGCCAGTTCGCCATACCTGTATTACCAGATTCTAAAGGAGTTGGTCTGTCAAATAAGGTAGCATAGGTTACTTCGAGATTTTGTTTTTCTAGTAACGTTGCATACTCACTAATGCTCGGAAAATACCAGGGATTAATTGTGCCTGGAGAATTGTAACCCAGTTCCACCAAAGCATCTTCCAAGGCCTGAACAATGGCTTTGACATTTCCTTTACCACCGAATTCAGCTACGAACTTGCCACCTGATTTTAAGGCTTTGTCAATACAATTGACAACAGCTTCTGCTTCTTTGACCCAGTGTAGTGCAGCATTAGAAAAAATCGCATCTAATGGCTGTTCAACTTGAAAGTTCCTAGCATCAGCAACATCAAATTGCAAATGCGGATAGTTTTGTCTCGCTTTTTCAATCATGGCGGGAGAATAATCAATCCCCATGATTTCAGCGCCATGAGTAGCAATTTTGTCAGTCAACTGTCCTGTACCACAGCCTAGATCCAGAATGCGATCGCCTACTTGGGGAGAAAGTAAGTTGAGCAAATCTTCGCCATACTGCCAAACAAATCCGTGTTGATCCTCATAGAGAGTTGTATTCCAATGATTATGTAACATGAAAAATTAAATTACTAATCTTATATCTCAATATGCTTTAGCTTACCTCACAACTTCCTCACATTGTTGTTTTACTTTAAAAGTAAAACTAAATTAGTGGATTTTTGCTTAGGAGTCAAACAATTTTTTTGGCATGAAAAATTGTCTTTCAATATTTAGTGTAATTTCTGGGAATTAGTATTATTAATATGGGAGCATAATAAAGATGCAATCCAAAGCCAAGGAAGTCAAACAAATTGCTACACAGTTATTAGCTAGTATGCTTTCTAATCCTCATATTTATGCAACTGTAAGTGACGAAGGAGCTAAAGGTCAGCAAGAGCAAGAATTGATTATAGTTGCTATTGAAATGGCAGAATATTTGGTTACTAAAGTTGAGCAGAGAAAATCATAAAACCATTTTGAAAAGTTTGTGATATGACTTTGATTTATTTACTCAATTAGCAAAATTAGTTACAGCGTTTCATTTTTTATCATCCAAAGACATCGGTAGAGGCGTACATCTGTATGCCCCTACAATAAATCTAATATCTATCAGAATTTTAGTTATTTTAACTAATTTGGTGAAGTCAAAATTTAGTAACCGTAACATTAACACCAGAATTGATTTGTTTTGGAGTCTTGAAATACTCTATTGGCTGGAGATACTCAGGAGTTTGATTTTTTCGTTCTTCGCATTCCTTGATGATTAAACCAGGATTCTGAATTATTTCAAGTGGGTCAATTTTTGTGCATCCCTGCTGTCTGACGACTGAAATTGAACCAGCAGTTTGTCTGAGACTATTATTTCGGTTACTGACATTACCCCAGTTATTCTTAATCGTCACTGGTTTGGTAACTAAAAAACCAGCTCGATGACTTCGATTGGTGATTGGAGTATTCACTGGGTTAGCATAAGCACTCGGAATAACGCTGAGTGTACTAACTAAAACTACCAAATGAACAAGTAAGCGTTTCATAAATCAAATCTCTCATAGATACCTACTATTAATTTTGGCTACTTTTACCTTTAACTGCACTATAGTTAGACACTTTTTGATTCTGCAACATTTAGATTAAAGATAGATTAAAGATTTTGACCGGATAGATTCATCCTCGTCCTCAAACCCATAACTAGCTGTATAGCCTGTACTGTAAGTAACAACAATGGTCTATTATTATTTATTATTGAAAATAAATTAAGATGCAGCAGAGGGCGACAAACTAGAGGCGATGTGACACTTTTGCAATTAATCACAGTTGTTCCTACTCTACCAGTTGTCAAATCAATAGATATGATAAGGAGATCTAATACTCGACAAAAGTAGCGATCGCAAACTTTATTAAGATTAAAACTTAATTATACTGAAAGCGCATTTTTTCATAAAAGTCAAGCATCTAGATCACAAAAAAAACAAATTTATTGGAAATGAAACTTTACTACATTACCCTAAATAATGCAGATGAAGCACGTCAAATCGGTCGTGCTTTATTGGAACAAAAATTAGCTGTTTGCGTCAATTGGTTTCCAATTACTTGTGCTTACATATGGAAAGGAGAAATTACAGAAGAGCCAGAAATGGTGCTAGTTGTGAAAACTCAAGCAGGTTATCGGGAACAAATTGAAGGAGTGATTCATCAACAGATTAATTACACTAACTTTATTGCTGAAATTTCACCCACACAAATCAACCAAAATTTCCTTGAATGGTTAAATGCTGAAGTTCCCTTAAATTCATTACAAAAAATGTAGTTAAAATTTCTGTAGCACTCAACATTTTTACCTAACAGTAGAGAAGAATGGTAATAGCTGTCTAGTTGAGAAACTAGTTATGAACCAGAATGAAAGCAGTAATACTCAGTTGCCAGTTTATCAATCTTCTTTACATACTGATACCCGATATTGGGGTAAAGTAGAAGTTATAGAAAAAGGGAAAAACTACAGTATTAATCGTATTGAAATTAAGCCAAAGCAAGGCATTAAACCACAAATTCATTATCACCGCAGTGAACACTGGGTCATTGTTTCTGGTACAGCAAAGGTTACTTGTGGTCAAGAGGAAAAATTACTGAACAAAAATCAATCAACTTTTGTTCCTCCAGCCACACTTCACAAAGTAGAAAATCCTGGATTTATTCCACTAATTATTCTGGAAATTCAAAATGGTGAATACCTGGGTGAAGATGACATAGAACGCCCACTAGATTGTAATTTAGCTAGCCTGTAGCATAAATTCAATTTTAATAAAACTTTATAGGGTAAGCACTACTTCTCGTTTAAAGACAAAAAGAAAAGGGAAAGAGATGGAAGAAACACCCCTTACCCTTTCATTTTTTACAAAATAAGGGACAGAAAATAGGGAACCCTCTGTTCCCAATTCTCCATTCCCTTTGAGACTTTATGTTTTCAGTTACTATTGTCGAGGAACAAGGCTAGCAGTTTTCGTCGTACTATCCCAAACTATCCAACCAAATTGATGATCTAAATTATCGTCAGTATTTGCTACTTTAAAATAAATTTTTTCGCCACCCTTGATTTCAATAGCAAAATCTGAATTTTGAGCATACACCACCTTAAAACCTCTGTCTCGCAAGCAATACATCGCCCAAGCTTTTAATGATTGTCTTGCTGGTTCGTGTGGGATTGGAGGTTTTGTGATTGCTTGTTCAATAACTTGGAAAATTTGTATTTTTGTCATTTGTTATTTGTCATTTGTTATTTAGCACTAACGACTATCAACTATTCACTAACTATTTGGATCGCAACGGATTTCGATTATAAAGCCATCGGGGTCATAAAAATAAACCCCTCGTCCGGTGGGACGAGTGACTGGCCCGTGTGCGATCGCAATTTGATTTTGTCTGAGTACTTCAACAGCGCGATCAAAACTCAAGGGATCTATGTCGAAAGCTAGATGATAAGCTCTGGTAAAAGTGATTTCTGGATTAGGATCTGGCGGTGATAATTTCGGTTCCCAGAATAAATCTAGGATAGTCCCATCAGGAGTAACAAAGTTAGCGACTTTTCCCTGCGTGACTAAATCTTTTAATGTTTCTGGAACCTCATCACCTGTTAATTCGTGTAAACCCAGAATATTACCGTAGAAGTTGCGCGAAGCTTGCATATCTTGGACATTCAAAGCAATATGATGTACACGACGCAAGTCTCCGGGAGTCAGAATAGTGTTGAGAGAGTCAGTGCTAGATATCATTAATTTTAGTAAAATTTACTTTTGCGGATAGATGACAAATATTTTTTGAAAGTCTATTTTTAATAATAAAAATCTAACATGGTATTTGACTATTCATTAGACTTTCAAAATATTAATTTTCGACAACACCCTGAGTTGTATTGTGTTGGCAAAGGTGAGCAAGGTGTACTTTTAGTAGAACCATATAAATCGGAAATTTTGCCCTATTGGCGTTTCAAAACACCAGATATCGCTAGAGAATCTAGCGAAAAAATCTATCAAATGTTTTTAGCTTACCTTGAACAAGATGATTTTGTAGGTGCTGATATGGCGCGGAAATTTTTACAAATGGGTTACACGCGTTAGCGAAGCTCCTCTGAAGGAGGCTCGCGCCGTTATGCAAACCACAAAAGTGGCAAAAAATATAAAACAAATCCACAAAAGGAAAATTCAGCAGAAGCACAAAAGCAAGCACGAACAGAAATTTTACCTTACGAAGTAGACCCTGTTAAGGCTGAATCGGCAAAATTTTTTAACCAAAAGTGGATACAAGCTAAAACTAACAAGAAATATCTCCAGCTTTTAGCAAAACATAAACAAATGTACGAACAAAAATAATTGCGGATGACAAATGACCAATAAAATCATTCCATACTTCTGGGTGTATTAACTACTTGATGCATTCTCCAAGGAATCCCACGATACCTCCCAACAACTTCTCCCTCTTGAATTTCAAAATTCACATCTGGTGCTTGGTAGTTACTACCGCGATACTTAAGTGTTGCTTCATTATCAATTTCTTGAGGTTGAGAACTAATTAATTCCTGATTCTGATTCTTGTTTAGTTGTTCTTGATATTTTTCCTGCTGCTTGAGTTTGTACTCGTTTTGTTGTAGGAGTTTTTTTGTACTAACAAAAACGACGATTAGCAACAAAACCTGTACTTGCCAAGGCGCTAATATCAATCCTAAAGCTAGGCTAATAGCTGCTACTACACCTATAATCTGACCAATTTCATCGGTACTTTTTTTGAAGATGTAGCCAGCTACTAGACCAGTAAAAAGTGGTATCACAAACAACAAAGCCATTTTTCTTTCACCTCTGAACTAAACCAGAAGCGCTAAATTTTTAGTAATTGAATATTGGAGCTATTGTTTAAAAACGTGTAGCAATTATACATTCACGCTTTTTTTAAGCCACAATGTGCTACTAATAAACAACAACACCATTAATAATAATTACAAAAAAGTCTAATATATTATATTACCATCATACGCTTGCATCATCAAAGCTATCTAAGGTATTACCTTGATTGAGTAGCTTTTCTGACAGACACCCAATGCTGAACATTCCTCAATTACTAGCAACTGAACTCAACCTCAAAGCCTATCAGGTGCAAAATGCGCTGGAACTATTGGCAGAGGGTGCAACAATTCCCTTTATTTCACGTTACCGTAAAGAACGCACTGGAGAAATGAATGAAGTCCAGCTGCGCGATTTAGCAGATAGACATACCTACTTAAGCGAACTAGAAGAACGAAAATCGACAATTTTGAATGCGATCGCCGAGCAAGGTAAACTCACAAACGAACTCAAAGCAAAAATCGAAGCTTGTCTACAAAAAACGGAACTCGAAGATTTATATTTACCCTTCCGTCCGAAACGCCGCACCCGCGCTACTGTCGCCAGAGAAAAAGGACTAGAACCGCTAGCTGAATTGATCAAATCGCTGAATCACAAAAATGCTGCACCTACATCTTTGGAAGACGCAGCAGCGAAGTATGTTTCTGAAGAAAAAGGAGTGAAAACACCAGAAGAAGCGCTAAGAGGTGCTTCTGATATCCTAGCTGAGGAAGTAGCAGAAAAAGCAGAGTTACGCGCATATCTGCGTGAATATTTGCTAGAGGAAGGAATATTTACCTCACGGATTAAAGATGAACATCCTGAAGGTACGACTAAATTTGAGATGTACCGCAATTATCAAATCAAAGTTAAGAATATTGCACCCCACAATCTACTTGCACTGTGTCGCGGTGAAAATGAAGAGGTGTTGAGTTTTGGGATTAGCTTTGATGAGGATGTGGTGCTTTCCTATTTAGAATCCCAGGAAATTAGCTCTAAACATCGTCCTATCCGCAAATTTTACCAGGAAATGCTTAAAGATGCATTCAACCGTCTGATGAAAACTTCCTTGATCAGCGAGGTCATCTCAGAGAAGAAGTTATACGCCGATGTTGAGTCGATTAAGACATTTGAAGCAAACTTGCGGGAGTTACTGCTGTCTGCACCTGCGGGGATGAAACCAACAATGGCGATCGATCCAGGTTTTAGAACTGGGTGTAAAGTTGCTATAATGGATGAAACTGGGAAATTCTTAGAATATCAAGCAGTATTTCCCCATCAAGCAGCCGAACAGCGCCTCAAAGCTGCACAAACACTGAAAAATCTGATTGAAAAATACAAGATAGAGTTAATCGCTATTGGTAATGGTACAGCTTCCCGCGAGACAGATGAGTTTGTCGCCCAAGTATTGCAAAGTTTGGAACGCAAACCAATCAAAGTTATAGTCAACGAATCTGGTGCATCTATATATAGCGCTAGCAAAGTTGCAGCCCAAGAATTCCCTGATTTAGATGTTACCGTACGTGGCGCAATTAGTATCGGTCGCCGCTTGCAAGATCCCCTAGCAGAACTGGTGAAGATAGACCCGAAATCTATTGGTGTGGGACAATATCAACACGACGTAGATCAGAAATTGCTGAAAAAGAAACTAGACGAAACAGTCGAAAGTTGCGTTAACTACGTCGGCGTAGATTTGAATACTGCTTCCAAGGAACTTTTAACTTTTGTCTCCGGGATTACACCTACGGTTGCTAATAACATTGTCACCTATCGCAACCAAAATGGAGCCTTTAAAAATCGTCGGGAACTGCTGAAAGTTCCTAAGTTAGGACCAAAGGCGTTTGAGCAAGCAGCAGGATTTCTACGGATTCGCAACGGGAAAAACCCTCTAGATAATACCGCCGTGCATCCAGAAAGTTATGCAGTTGTGGAAGCGATCGCTCATGATTTAGGTGTAAACTTACAAAAAGTTACCGAAGTTGCCGAAAAACTCAACAAAGCCAACCTGAAAAAATACGTCACCGAAACCGTTGGTGAACCCACCCTCCGCGACATCCTCAAAGAACTAGAAAAACCAGGCAGAGATCCCCGTGCCGAGTTTAAGTATGCCACTTTCCAAGAGGGAATTAAAGAAATTTCTGATTTGAAAGAAGGGATGGAATTAGAAGGTATTGTGACAAATGTGGCGAATTTTGGCGCATTTGTAGATATTGGTGTTCACCAGGATGGTTTGGTGCATATTTCTCAACTTGCTGATAGATTTGTCGATGATCCGAAGAAAATCGTGAAAGTGGGACAAGTTGTGAAAGTCAGAGTGATGGAAGTGAATGAGAAATTGAAGCGGATTGGTTTATCGATGAAGGGTGTGAAGCAGTAAAAGATATTGCTGGAAAACTTCGTCAAGTAGGTTTCCAGATTCAAATCATGCGTAGTTATGATCAATACGAACTGCCAAAAGCCCATACCGCCTTCATTGCACGTAAACCAGTATGAGATTGCAACACCAGAAAGCGATCGCCCATCATAAAGTCCAGATACTAGCAAACTGCCTGTAAGCGATCGCTCAATTGAGATCCCCAAGTCCTCGTGAACAGGATACATCTCTGGAAGCTTAGAGCTATTGTGATCAATTAGAATAGGTGCAATCCAGACCAAAGGAGGAGCTATGGCTAAAACATTCACGATTACGCTTCCAGATGATTTAGAGCAAGTACTGACTGCTCAAGCAGAACGTTTAAATAAATCTCCAGAAGAAGTCGTGTTACAAGTACTATCACAGCAGTTAACGACTCTATTTCCAGAGAACTCAGCACAGCAAGTGCAAACAGATCCGCTTCTACGACTAATTGGCTCCGTTAGTGTAGATGTTTCGGATTTAGCAGAAAATCATGACTACTATATAGGACAAGCTCTTTATCAGGAGCTAAGAGGGGATGAGTAGTTTGTTTGTTGATACGTCGGGTTGGGCAAGTCTTTTTATTCACACTCAACCTCACTATCCACAGGCAGAGCAGCATTTTCGTTTAGCTTTTCAACAACACAGAAGAATTTATACAACAAATTATGTAATTTCTGAATTAGTAGCATTATTGAATAGCCCACTTCGGGTGTCTCGTTTACGTATCTTTGAAATTGTTGATGCTATTAAAACAGTAGCTTATGTTGAGATTATTCACATTGACGATGTGACTGATGCTCTGGGTTGGGAATTATGCAAAAGTAGACTAGACAAAGCTTGGTCATTAGTTGACTGTACATCTTTCGTTGTGATGCAACAATTAGGAATTCAGGAAGCTTTGACAACTGATAAACATTTTGAGCAAGCGGGTTTTATCCGTTTACTAAAGTAATTAACCAAGCCAAGATTATAGCGTGCGATCGCTCATAAACAACTTCAAATACTAGCAAAATACCTATAAGCGGTCGCTTTTGATAGAATAGCGATCGCCAAAATATGATTGAAAAACCTAGCTAGAAGCAATACATAACGGTGAGGAAGTAATTGAAATGTACTTAGAAGCTTGGCAAACAGAAGGTGAATTTATTCCTAACCCAAGTACGCTTCAAATTGCCTGATTATTGTTCTGAGGTGTAGTATCATACAATGCGCGATCGCTCATAAACAAATTCAGATACTAGCAAAATACCTGCAAGCGATCGCTCGGTTGAAAACCTAAGCAGTAGTCAGCAAGATCTGATCGCTACCTTTATCAGAATATATTTATGATTAGAAGTAGCTAGAGTTAAAACGAACAAACGCTAGGAGCAATTGATGAAGTTTAATGTGACACTTGACCGGGATGAGGACGGAATTTGGATTGTAGAGTGTCCCAGTATTCCTGGTTGTGTTAGCCAAGGACATAGTAAAGAGGAAGCCATTGAGAATATTAAGGATGCGATCGCTGCTTGTCTTCAAGTTCGTGCAGAACGTGGTATACCGCTAACTGTAGAGACTCGCCAAGTTGAGGTTATAGCGTAGTCATGGGATCTGCTCTTCCAGTTTTAAGTGGGCGTGAGGTTGTGCGTATCTTTGAATCGTTTGGTTGGGATGTTGTCCGTCAGACTGGCAGTCACATTATTATGGTTAAGGATGATGAGCCAGTAACGCTTTCGGTTCCTGACCATCGCGAAGTAGCAAAAGGAACTTTGCGGAGTCTTATCCGTAGTGCTGGACTGACGGTAGATGAGTTTGTTGCTGCAAAATAGTGCGTGTATAGCAGCATAACAACAGTATTGGATTTTTTTGAATTCGCCAACAAAGTCGTGATTGTAGAGATAGCAGCAATGTGCGATCGCTCATCATCAAGTCCAGATACTAGCAAAATACCTGCAAGCGATCAATATTAATGAACTAAAACAGCTGATAGAGGAATGATAGTGGAAGTTAGTTTCAGCTCTTCAGAACTTAGAAGGAAAAAATACTTCAACCTCAGTTCACAGATTGCTCAATTAGATAATGCACAACTGCGTTCTCTGTTTGACGATAATCAGTCAAGTTTGGGTTGGGGACTAACTCAAACTATAGTTCTTGGAGAATCCAAAGTCTTCGTGAAACGCATTCCAGTGACAAACATCGAATATGACAACTTGTTCTCTACCAAAAATCTCTATGATCTGCCGACTTACTTTAATTACGGACTCGGTTCTGCTGGTTTAGGGGTCGCTGGTTTAGGGGTCTTCCGTGAACTCGTGACACATATCAAAACCACCAACTGGGTATTAGAGGGAGCGATCGCCACCTTCCCACTGATGTACCATTATCGGATTATTCCGTTCTCTGGGCAGCGTGTGGACGTGGATAGGAAGTGTCTAAAAGGCTTTGTGGAATACTGGGGAAATAGTGCGAACGTCGGCAATTATATGTTAGACAGAGCGAACGCCAACCATGAGTTAGCTCTGTTCCTGGAGTACATACCACATGTTCTGGAAACATGGCTGCGGGAAAACCCTAACAAACTCCAGAAACCTCTGGATGACTTGCGTAGGACAATTGCCTTTTTGAGGACGAAGGAAATCATCCACTTCGACGCACATTTTCGCAACGTCCTCACCGATGGCGAGCAGATCTATTTAACCGATTTTGGTTTGGCACTTGACAAGAGTTTTACGTTGACGAAGGATGAAGAATCTTTCTTTAAGGAGAACACATTTTACGACTACGGAGAAATCCTGCGGAATCTTAGCCACTTTATTCGAGCATCGTATGACTCATGTTCGGAGAACGATAAACGCACAATAATGGAAAAATATGGCATAAAAGAAGGTTTACAACATTATGAACTGGGGTCTCTATTACTCGACAACATCGAGCAGATACATGCTGATGGAATCATGAAGCTAGATGAATTCTATGTTGCCAGCATAGTGAAGTACCGCAGCATCATTGCGCTGATGCGAAACTTCTATTTTGATATATGGAGAAATAACAAAAAAGACACGAAACTTCCTCATTTAAAACTACAGCTACTGCTTAAAGAGACAGGGTTTCTTCCTGGTGCTGAATCCCAAGGCGGATAGTTGTCATCATTTGCTGCTGTGGTGCGTCCCAACAACCTCTTAACAGTCGCGGTTTTGATTGAGAGGGAAAGTTTACGAGCCATCCTGCTTAGACTTAATTTGAGATGCAATTAAAGGAATTTTCGGAGCAAAAAAGAATCCAATTAAACTTGCAAAAAGAATTGGTGTTAAGGGAGCGAAATTAGTCAGTTTTGACAGCAGTAAAGTTGTGCTGATTGGTGTACGTGTGACTGCGGCGTTAATAGCTGCCATTACACAAATCATAGATAGAGAAGGGTTAATTCCAGGAACAAAAACCGCTATTGCTTTACCAAGACAAGCGCCAATAAAAAATAGAGGAATTATAAATCCACCAGGCCATCCACCTGTTACGGTAACACCAATGGCAGCCATTTTACCCAAGGCTAAACTCAACAGCAAAACGCCAGAAAAGCTAGTATTAGCGATGAATGCTAACTGATCATGTCCAAAATAACGAGTTAGCGGTAATGAGAATGCTAAGATTCCTAAAGCCAGTCCTGCTAAAGTTGTGCGAAGATAAACTGGGCCAGGAATACGGGCAAATAAGCGATCGCATCCGTGAAAAATGCCTATAAATATCCATCCTGCTAAGGCCCCAATCATCCCGAAGAGGATAGCAAACAAAACATCATTAATGCTTTCTAAACTATACTGGGGTAAATACCAAATCGGTGCGATTCCTAAATGCGTAATTAACGCAAACACTAAGTAACTAGCACAACTAGAAACAATAGCTGGCATCAGTGCTTGGTAGTACTCCACTACATACTGATGATGCAAGATCTCTAAAGCAAACACCGCACCGCCAAGAGGTGCGCCAAATAAGGCAGTAAAACCTGCTGCCATCCCCGCTAGACTCATATTGCGGACATCTTCACCTTGAAGTTGAAGGCGATCGCTAATCCAAGTCCCAAACGAACCTGTTACCTGTACTAGTGGTGCTTCTGGTCCAGCGCTACCACCTGCCGAAATCCCAACTAAAGAAGCAAGAATCATGGCAGGATTTTTGCTAATATCCAAACGTCCACTGCGGAAATGAATGTTATCTATAATAACGCCAATTTCTCCAGGATTACCAAGAAAATGAATTACTAAACCGACAATTAATCCCGCTAATGGCATTAACAGCAACACACCCCAACCAGGTAATTTTTGTAGCGTGTTAGTTGAGATTTCTAGTATATTCCAATATAAAGCAGCAAATAAGCCACCAACAATTCCTACCAGTACCCAACGCAAAACCCAACGGGAAATCATGAAAGGATTACGCCTTGTGAGTCCGAATAATTGCGAAAATGCCCAACGTTGAGTTTGATCTAATCTTTGACGCTGCTTTGGTTGCACTGTACTAGTTACCGTAGTGAAAAACGAGATAGGAGATGTTGACGCTTTTTGTGTCAATTGTCATCTACTTGATTAAAGAAATTTTAATTTATCTTGCACACCTGTAAAAATAAGACAAATGTCAAGATTAAACCTAGCTTAATTGGTTAAGTTAAGTTAATACTCAAGATAGTGTGTATCTCCTCTCAGCACAGACTAAGATGCTTGGGATGTGAAGTTTTAGTTTAAAGATTAATGGTGGATAAAAAGAAAATTACTCCCATGAGTAAGGAAACCGTTCCTGAACAAGCCGAACAATCTAGTCCCGCAGGAGATGAAACACAACTCAGTCCAGAGGTGCTTGACAAAATCAAACATCCCCCAAAAATGGATGATGTTTTGCGGGAGTTACCGCCGGATGAACTCAAGAATAACCAAGCAGTGGTACCAGAAATGCTTGATGAACCAACCGATGAAATCGTTGGTTTCACAAAAGACTAGTAAAGATACAATTGCAATCAGTATCCATATGCCAATTTTGCTTGGACTATGTTGCCAGTTATCTATTCGGACGAATTTCTAGATCACAAAACCGGATATCTCCATCCTGAAAAACCAGAACGCTTAAGTGCCATTACTAGCGCTTTAAAAGTTGCAACGTTTGCTTCACAAATTGAATGGCGATCGCCTACAGCAGTGGTAGATCGTCCTTTAATCTCGCTAATTGAGGAGGCACACAGCCAAAGCTATATTAAAACAGTCCAAGAAATAGCCTCTAATGGTGGTGGTTACTTGGATACAGATACAGCAGTGTCTCCCCGTAGTTATGATGTAGCATTACTAGCAGTGAGTGCTTGGCTGGATGGAGTAGATATCGTCCGAGAAACTGGCGAACCCGCTTTTGTGTTAGCACGTCCACCAGGACACCATGCTGAAAGAGAATATGGTATGGGGTTTTGTTTATTTGCTAATGCTGCGATCGCTGCTTTTTATGCCCTGAAACAACCAGATATTAACCGCGTTGCCATTTTAGACTGGGATGTGCATCATGGTAATGGCACGCAAGCAATTGTGGAAACTAACCCTCAAATAGCCTATTGTTCACTCCATCAATACCCTTGTTATCCAGGAACTGGTAAAGCAACAGAAAAAGGTTTTCATCGCAATGTCCTGAATTTACCGATACCACCTGGTAATGATATTGGAGTATACCAACCTATTTTTGAAAAAAAGGTTGTACCCTTTCTGTCAGACTTTCAACCAGATTTATTAATAGTTAGTGCTGGTTATGATGCTAATGCAGCTGATCCACTAGCAATGATTAATCTCCAACCCCAAGATTACGGTGTATTTACCAACTATTGTTTAAGGATCACCCGTCGAATTTTATTTGGGTTAGAAGGTGGCTACGATTTGCCTGCACTCTCCCAATCTGTCGTAGCCACTATTAGTCAATGTTTAGAGACTTCCTATTTTAAAGTTTAATTTGATTAATAATGCTGGGTGCGATCGCCTAAGTAAAAATTATTCAAACCCTTACTAATGACAAATAACTAATTCCTCAAATTCCGATATCTTTCCTGAATATCCTCTATTGTGAATACTGCTTGAAAATTTAACCCTACTGATTGATAAAACTCTGCTCCACCCTGCTGACGATCTACCAGGGAAATTACTTGATTAACAGTATAATCTGCTGCTCTAAGACGTTCAACTGCTTTCATGGCAGATTGTCCAGTAGTAACAACATCTTCTAAAACCACCACATTTGCACCTGTTGGCAAATTTGGCCCTTCTATATACGCCTTTGTTCCGTGTCCTTTGGCTTCTTTACGAATAATCAGCGCTGGTATGGGACGATGCTCATAGGCAGAAACTACACTCACAGCACTCACAATCGGATCTGCACCCAATGTCAATCCAGCTACCGCCTGAGTATCTTGTGGTAGAAGCGATAAGAGAATACGACCAATTGCTAAAGCACCTTGGGGATGGAGTGTAACTTGTTTCCCGTTGATGTAATAAGAACTACGTTGTCCAGAAGAGAGAACAAAATCGCCTTCTTGATATGCGAGTTGGCAAAATAAATCTAGCAACTTGTCACGTAAGCTTGGCAAATCACTATTAACTGCCCAGATGTCAGATGGGGTAGGGGTTTGAGCTTGGTAAGTCATTACAAAAGAATAAAATTTGTGCTAAACCAATGGTTGAGCTTCTCAGTAAACAGGCGTAAAAAAGATAACCATTAAATTTATTAGTAGGTAGTAATTAGTTGTTAACCACTAACTACTAACAGTCACTACTAGAAGTTCTCAAGATAAGGATAAATGAAGATTTGCACAAAGACAGAGGAAAAATAAAAATGGCTTTAAAATTCAAAATTTTGGGTGGATTATTAGTAATGTTTACTACTGCGATCGCAATTCCGGCTTTAGCTCAAGATGAAGCACAAACATCGAATAATGAGTATATAACACCAAATGAAGCTTTTGAACGAGCTTACTTTAAAAATTCTCCTGATTTTTTTGGTAGTATCACCAGTCAAAGCGACATAAACGATATTTTTGGTCTTGGTTCATTTTCCCGAAACAGTTTTCCGGAAAATCAAATAGCCAGAGATAGTGAGTTAGTTCACATTCTCTATCGAGACATTCTCTACCAACAGGTTAGTAATGATCCTTATCTTCGTAGTCCCGATTTACCCAATCCTTACAACACTTCGCTGTTAATGTCTCCAGGCTTAAATGCTAACAAGCTTAAGGTTGGTACTGAGTTTCGGTTTGAACAAATACCTCCTCGTTAAGGTTCTACTATAAGCAACAGTCAGCAGTCTGTTAGAGACTATTGACTGTTTAACTCATAACTAATACTTTTGAAATCCAGGGTGCAGGAGTTGAACCTGCCTAAGGCGAATTATGAGTTCGCTGCCTCAACCGCTCGGCCAACCCTGGTTATTGTCTGATAGATTATAGCATAATTTTATTAATTGTGTGCGATCGCAACTTACTTTTTAGGTTTTAACACTAGATAATTTGATATTGCTATAGTGCAGACTAATATTAATTAAGTCCCTGAAAAACACAGTTTAAAACAATCCAATATTTTTTTGCCATAGCTTGCGAGCAATGAAACTAAATTCTACCGTAGTTCTAACTTTAACTTTATTAGCCCTGATGTTGGGAGCTGGTTCTGTAAGTGCCTTTTTAGGATTTGATATTGGTAGTAAAGCACTCAAAGGTGTGACTGCACCAGATTCTCGCCCCACTACCAAGTTTGCCAGTGCTAAAAGCGGTAACTCTCAGCATGAAGGGCTGGTGCTTTTAAAAGAGCAAGAAATTCTCAAAACTGTAAAGGCAAGAATAGAGGGCAAAACCAAAACCCCTAAGTCAGAACAAGAAGAAGACGAAACTGTTAACAACAAACAGAAGCCACAGGACAAACCCCAGACAGAAGTTGAAGAAAAACCCCAGCCAGGATTTCCAGTTTCTGCTGAAAATGAAGGCGTCAGTCTTTCGGTACAATCTGCTCGTTATTCTGGCGGTGCATTGCAACTGCGAGTTAAAATGCAGAACAAAAGTAAAGATTCTGTACGCTTCCTCTACAGTTTTTTAGATGTCTCAGATGATAAAGGACGAACCCTGAGTGCTAGTACAGATGGTTTACCATCAGAATTACCAAACAACAGCCCAACATATACTGGTACTGTTAGCATTCCCACAGCTTTGCTTGATGATGTCAAAAGCATTTCACTTTCTCTAACAGATTATCCAGCTCAACAACTGAATTTGGAAGTGTTAGATATTCCTGTAGGAAGGCAGTAGGGGATCGGGAATTGAGGATTGGGAATTGGGGATCACGGAGAAGGGAGCAGGGAGCAGGGAGACGTGAGGACACGCGGAGAATCACTAATCCTCATACTCTGTGAGAAGCCCTTTGGGTAGTTCCCTCCGGAACGCTACCTGCGCCGCTCAGTGTCTACACGAACGTAGTCGCACTCTACGAGAAGTCTATGAGCGCGTCTACATGAGGGAAACCCCCATAGACGCGCCTTCTTCGGCTACCTTTGGAAGCCACTCCGTGTCTACCCGTAGGGTAGACCGCGCTGTCTCACCGCTTGCGCGTCTACGCGTAGCGTCTCCTCTGGAGAATCCCCCTTCTCCCTTCGCCCCTAATCCCCAAAGAGGGCCCCCAGTTCCCCGATCCTCGATCCCCGATCCCTAATCCCCAATTCCCAACTTGGTGTGCATTTTACACGGGCTTTGCAGTGATAGGTTTTCCTAGCTTGAATTGGACTGATGTATGGCTGCGAGTGTTGTCAGTGCTGCTGCTGATTGCCATCAACGCTTTTTTTGTAACAGCAGAATTCTCGATGGTAACAGTACGGCGATCGCGTATTCATCAGTTAGTACAAGCTGGTGATATACAAGCATTATCCGTTGAAGTTCTACAGCGTAGTATAGACCTATTGCTGTCTACAACTCAGCTAGGGATTACTCTCTCAAGTTTGGCGCTGGGGTGGATTGGAGAAAGCACGATTGTTGTTATAGTCAAATCATGGCTACAATCCTTGCCTCTTCCCGGAGGAATGAATATTGCGATCGCTCATTCATTATCAATCCCGATCGCCTTTTTTTTCATTGCCTATTTGCAAATAGTTTTAGGGGAACTGTGTCCTAAATCAGTAGCGATGCTGTACTCAGAACAGCTAGCACGATTTTTAGGCCCTTCTGTGAAAGCGATCGTTAGGTTTTTTAATCCCTTTATTTGGATTCTCAACCAATCAACTCGCTGTTTGTTGCGATTATTTGGCATTCAATATACTGGTCAAAGTTGGAGACCACCTGTTACACCTGAAGAATTACAGTTAATTATTTCTACAGAACGTGAATCTACTGGATTAGAAGCGGGAGAACGAGAACTACTCAAAAATGTTTTTGAGTTCGGAGAAGTAACAGCACAAGCAGTTATGGTTCCTCGTAATAATATAGTAGCTTTACCTCAAGATGCGACTTTACAGATTTTTCTTGAACAAATGGCAGCTACGAGTTACTATTGTTTCCCAATTATTGGAGAATCTCTAGAAGATATTATTGGTGTCGTTTACTTTCAAGATTTAGCAAAACCTTTAGTTGTAAGCAAATTAGTTTTAGAAACACAAATTCAATATTTGATACGTCCGGTAAGATTTGTTCCAGAACACACACCATTAGGTGAATTATTACCAATGATGCAGCAAGAAAAGCTGGGAATGGTAATAGTAGTGGATGAATTTGGTGGAACGGTTGGACTAGTCACCATTGAAGATGTAATTGCCCAAATTATTGGTGATATTGGTATTGTAGAAAATCACGATGAATTGCTAATTGAGTTTATAGATAACCAGACATTCTTAGTGCAAGCGCAAATTAATTTAGAAGAGTTGAACGATGTATTACATCTTAATTTGCCTTTGGGAAGAGAATATCAAACACTTGCAGGTTTTATGCTATATCAATTGCAAAAAATTCCTGCCTTGGGTGAAACTCTCCGTTACCAAAATTTGGAATTAACTGTCACATCAGTTGATGGGCCTCGCTTGCATCAAATTCAAGTACGGCGCTTTGAGGAGGACGGGGGACGCGGGGACAAAACAATTAAAATTTAAAATTTAAGAACAAGGGGAAGGAGACACGGAGGACAAGGGGAATAAGGGGGACACGGGAGACACGGGGGGGGACATTCTTGATAGATTCTCCCTGTCGCTATGTCTTTTACTCTGTGTATCTTCCAAAACCTCTTAAAAAGTAAAAAGTAAAAAGATAATCCCCATAAATAAATTGAGGGGAAATAACCACGGACATAGCAACTTCGGTGCGGGAGCATCTCATAGACGCGTAGCGGCTTCTCGGAGAGTAATAAATGTTTTCCTGATCGTTCCATAAATAAATTTAGGGGCTTAGTACCAGCACTTTTTCTTAGGAAGTGCCTTTTGAATGAGTGACTTTTGCCTTGTTTGGTCAACAAGGCGAAGCATAATTCAACGGATCTTTAAGTCCTAATTCAGCAAAAGCAGCAAGACGTAAACGGCAAGAATCGCAGACACCACATGCCATTTCATCACCAGCGTAGCAAGACCAAGTAAGTTCCCAAGGAACTCCCAATTTATTACCTAATTGGATAATATCAGTTTTTTTTAGCTCAAGTAGAGGTGCAACAATGGTGATCGGCTTGCCTTCGCGTCCTTGTTTTGTTCCTAAACGAAAGACTTCCTGCATTGCTTGGATATAATCAAGACGACAATCAGGATATCCAGAGTAATCTAAAGCATTGACGCCAATGTAGACACGTTCTGCGGCGATAGTTTCAGCGTAAGCAAGAGCAAAACTCAAAAAAATTGTATTCCGTGCAGGTACGTAGGTAACAGGAATATTTTGTGACATTTCCTCTAAAGAACGCTTTTGGGGTAAATCAATCGTGTCATCTGTAAGTGCCGAACCACCCCACTGCCGTAAATCAAAGGTTACTATTTGATTTTGGACGATACCTGCTTTTTGGGCGATCGCTAATGCTGAGTGCAATTCTCTTCGATGCCGTTGTTGGTAATCAAAGGAAATAGCATAACACTCACAACCATCCACCAGTGCTTGATAGAGAACAGTCGAAGAGTCTAATCCACCAGACAATAAAATTACAGCTTTCATATTTACGTTTGGGTGTATGGGGATATAAGGGTATAGAGATATAGATAAATTGGTTTATATTACACCCTTACACCCTAAAAGCAATATTTTTTGGGCAAAGGGTGAAAAATCTACATCGATGAGATACCTAATACTTCCCCTTAAACCCATCTCTGGTTGACAGATAAGAATAATTGCTGACTTTCTTGCTG
Source organism: Pelatocladus maniniholoensis HA4357-MV3 (assembly GCA_019359115.1). Taxonomy (GTDB): domain Bacteria; phylum Cyanobacteriota; class Cyanobacteriia; order Cyanobacteriales; family Nostocaceae; genus Pelatocladus; species Pelatocladus maniniholoensis. Next base: position 59,323 of record JAHHHW010000070.1, on the reverse strand, counting down.
ATTTTAATGCAGATAAATGCTATTCCAATAAAGCCTTTCTAAATCAAAATCTCTCTATAGTTAGTAACTTAACTGGCAAAAAATTATTTATTTTTAGTGGGAATAATTAGATAATTATACCGCAAATTGATTTTTGAGTCTCACTAATAAACATATGCTGTTACCATACTTGTTTTTTAAGGCCAAAAATAGTACTAGTTTATTTATTTGTAAAGTTTAGAAATAAACATCAAACTCTACTGAGTATAAAAAACAGACCCAGATGGTGGGAACTCATAACAAACTTTGAAATTCTTCATAAATAGAACCTCTATGTTACCATCTGGATGGTTTTAGACGACTAAATCAGTGGCAGTTTAAGTATCAAAGCCGACGATTATTGTAGCGTCTCTAAATTGGTGGTTGAGGAGAGAATGAGAGTGCAAGATAGCAGTATGTCAGCAGGAGAACAAAACGGACACGGACACCGCACCCAGCCCCACCCGATCCGCATAGGCGTGATCGGGGTGGGTAATATGGGGCAACATCATGCCCGTATCCTAAGTTCCATGAAAGATGTTGAACTGGTTGGGGTTGCAGATATAAATGTTGAACGAGGATTAGAAACCGCCAGTAGATACAAGGTGCGTTTTTTTGAGGATTACTGCGATCTGCTGCCACATGTGGAAGCGGTTTGCATTGCTGTCCCCACGCGTTTACATTACGCCGTGGGAATTTCTTGTCTTTTGGCAGGAATCCACGTCTTGGTAGAAAAACCGATCGCAGCCAGTATTTCCGAAGCAGAATCGCTAGTTAATGCCGCAGCTGAATCTGGTTGTATTCTCCAAGTAGGTCACATTGAGCGCTTCAGTCCAGCTTTTCAAGAATTAAGTAAAGTATTAAAAACTGAAGAAGTGCTGGCCTTAGAAGCCCATCGCATGAGTCCCTACTCAAACCGTGCCAACGATGTCTCAGTTGTTTTGGATTTAATGATCCATGATATTGACTTACTATTAGAATTAGCCGCCTCACCAGTGGTGAAGTTAACGGCTAGTGGCAATCATACCTTAGACTCTGGTTATTTGGACTATGTGAGTGCGACCTTGGGATTTGCTAATGGCATTGTTGCCACCCTGACTGCTAGCAAAGTCACTCACCGCAAAATCCGCAGTATAGTCGCTCATTGTAAAAGTTCATATACAGAGGCAGATTTTCTCAAAAATGAAATTTTGATTCATCGTCACACTACACCTAACTCTGTGACAGACTATCGGAAAGTCCTTTACAAGCAAGATGGTGTGATTGAAAAAGTTTATACTAGCAACACTGATAAATTGGGTGCAGAATTGGAACATTTTGTCAACTGTGTGCGTGGTGGAAACCAACCTTCAGTTGGTGGTGAACAAGCACTTAAAGCCTTAAGACTAGCAAGTCTAATTGAACAGATGGCTATGGAAGAAAGAGTTTGGAACCCATTAGATTGGGAATCTGAATCGAGAGTGCAATCTTTAACACCCACCGTTTAACAAGAGTAGGAGAGTAAAACAGCAACAGAGGGGGAAAAGTAAGAAATTACTCTTTCCCTCTCTTTTAATGTGAGTTGTTGATAGTTGCTTTCTCCAAACAACAAACAACACACAAAATTTACCAAACAGAACTCAATAAGTACTCAGACACAACTAATTACACAGATTTTTTCCAGTTAAGAGTTCCTGATCTCCACAAATCAAATCAATTTAATTTTGTCCAACTACTTAGCAATTTTAGGAATTAACTCAATGACTGATTGGATCAAAACTACTATCGAATCTATGGGCTATGTGGGAATTGCCTTATTAATGTTCCTTGAAAATCTTTTTCCTCCCATTCCTTCAGAATTGATTATGCCTCTAGCAGGATATACAGCAAACCTACCAGATGCAAAGCTCAATATTATTGGTGTGTTTTTTGCAGGACTAGTAGGTTCTGTGTTCGGCGCACTCATCTGGTACTATCCTGGTAAGTTTCTTGGTGAAGACCGCTTAAAAGTTTGGGCTGACAAATATGGTAAGTGGCTAACCATAAGTAGTAAAGACATCATTAAGTCTAAGCATTGGTTTGATAGGCAGGGTAACAAAGCTGTTCTGATGGGTCGCCTAGTACCAGGAATTCGTACCTTGATTTCTGTACCCGCAGGACTCAGCAATATGCCTTTACCATCTTTTATATTTTATACAACTGTGGGTAGCGCTGCTTGGGTAGGTTTGCTAACATACTCAGGATACATATTGGGTAGTCAATATGAACTTGTGGACAAGTACCTTGCTCCTGTATCAAAAATTGTGCTTGCGGTTATACTTTTAGCATTTCTTGTTTTGGTATTAAAGCGGAAGCACAAACATAGGAGAAGATAAAAACCTTGCCCCGGATTAGAATCTACAAAAACAACTGTTTTGGTGTAAAAAGTAGCCCTATGAATGAGAACAAGCTACTTGTGAGTTGCTATTGAACTTTGCTTCAGCATAGCCTTAGTAAACTAACTCACATTCACTAATTCAGTAATTTTTGGCAAGTTTTCAGCTAAATGTTAACGTAACCAAAAATTTCTGATACACGCATTTTTGTAAGATGAGCATGGTAACTTTTTTAAGCATAAGTAAGTACTAGGAGCTTTCATGACAGACCAACCTTCCGCAGCCACCCCGATGAATGCTGCTGCCATACCCATGAATAGAGTATCGGCCTCTACTCCGATCAATGCTACTCCTACCCCAAATGTGGGTGGTGCCACAAGTAAAAAGATTCTCAGTGTTGACTTAGGTAGAACTTCCACAAAAGCTTGTGTCAGCCGCGAACCAGGAAATGTAATATTTGTCTCCGCCAATGTGAAAGAAATGTCAATGGAACAAGTGCGCGGAGGTGTCTTTGAAGCCCGTGCAACAGATCCTTTGATGGATTTGTGGTTGGAGTATCAAGGTAGTGGATATGCTGTAGGTCAACTAGCTGCCGACTTCGGTGCTAATTTAGGTGTAGGTCAATCCAAAGTAGAAGATGCGCTTGTCAAAACCTTAGCTTGTGCTGGTTATTTCAAGTTGAAAGATGATATCTCTGTTGTCATGGGTTTGCCTTACCTTTCCCAAGAACAGTTTGAAAAGGAAAAAGCCCAGTTGATTAGCCAATTAAGCGGTCCTCACACGATGAAGTTCCGTGGTGAGGATGTGTCGCTAAATATCAGTAAAGTTTGGGTAATGCCAGAAGGTTATGGTAGTTTACTATGGTGTGAAGCCCAACCGAAAAAAACCGCCGCAATGCCAGATTTCACTAAGGTGTCAGTAGCAATCGTGGACATTGGACATCAAACCATCGATTGCTTGATGGTAGATAATTTCCGCTTTGCTAGAGGTGCTTCTAAGAGTGAAGACTTCGGTATGAGCAAGTTTTATGAACTCGTAGCTGCCGAAATTGATGGAGCCGATAGCCAATCTTTGGCTTTAATTGCTGCTGTTAACCGCCCCAAAGGCGATCGCTACTATCGTCCTAGAGGTGCAGGTAAACCCGCCAATCTAGATGATTTTCTTCCCAATTTAATAGAAATGTTTTCGCGTGAAATTTGCAGTCGTGTGTTAGCATGGCTACCAGAGCGCGTCACTGATGTGATTCTCACTGGTGGCGGTGGGGAGTTTTTCTGGGAAGACGTTCAACGTCTATTGAAAGAAGCAAAAATTAATGCCCACTTAGCATCACCATCTCGACAAGCTAATGCTCTAGGTCAGTTTATTTATTCAGAGGCACAACTATCCGCTAATCGCTCTTCTAGGGCTTAAAAATAATGTTCCAATGGTCAAAAAAGGTGGTTAAATCGGTTACGTTCAACCCAGGGGTGGCTGACGAAAGCTTATTAGCGCTTATCGAAAGCCAATTGGAGAAAGATCCCAACAAGACTTTCAGCGACCTCTGTAAAGAGGCCCTGTGGCAGGCTTTATGCGTGCCAGAATCAGTAAGACCAAGCCCACCGCCTACTCCCCAATCAGTACTAACAAAAGGAGTAGAACCACAAATAGCTGAAATACAAAGGCAATTGGCTGACCTTGAGGAACGTTTTTTTGCCAAAGAATCTCATCGATTAGAGATGATAGAACGCCACCTGACGCAACTCAGCCAACAAGTGGCACAACTGGCAATTATGGTGAATCAAACACAAGCCATACACTCACCGTCGCCATCAACACCAGTGCCAGAAGTAGTAAATCATAGTGTTGCTGCTTCTTATACTGCTGCACTTCCTCAAGATGTTGATCCTGTAATTAGCCGTCTGAGTCAGTATTTGGATGATTTTTAGGAACCCCAGGGTGTGATATTATTGTGCCGCTTTTGACCTCCTTAGTAGAATCTCTATTAAGGAGGTTTAATATTTCAGGTAGTATAGCAACCGCCGGGCTAGTTAGGACATAATCTAAGATAGATAAAGAAGTGATTAGTTTGGACATTCCAATGGCAAGGGCTTACAGTTATGATCTGCGGCGAAAAGTGATTGAAGCGATTGAACTTGATGGGATGAAGCGCTCGGAGGCGAGTGAATTCTTCAATATCAGCCGTAATACAATCAATACATGGTTCCAACGTCGTAGGGAAACGGTTTCACTCTTGAGTATGCAAAACTGGGCAACCTTTGCAGCAAGGGGGTTTGATTAGAGAATGAATTGTATTCCACTCTACTTACCCCCTTGCTGCCACCTCCACTCCTAGATATTAAATGTGGGCAAAATATATAAGGTTGCCCAGTTTTGCTCTTATTTGTCCAAGGGGGTGACTTTCAAGCCAAAGTCAGAGAAAATCGCTTAATTGGTCATAAAATCACTGACTGGGAGAAATTTCGAGCTTTTGTGGAAACTCATGGCGACAAAACTCAAGTGGAGATGGCTCAACTGTGGGAAGGTGACATTAGCGATCGCACAATATCACGTGCTTTGAAGAAGATTGGGTTTACGCGAAAAAAAAGACCTACGGCTACCGTGAAACAGATGAAGCCAAACGCAAAGCCTTTGTGGAACAGCTAGCCCCCTTGAAGAATGAGGAGATTGTTTATGCCGATGAGTCAGGCATGGATCATCGAGAAGATTATGGTTATGGCTATAGTCCTCAAGGGGAACGCTTTCATGACCTGAAGTCTGGTCGCAGGACAGGTCGAGTTAACATGATTGCTGCACTTTGTGGTCAACAGATATTAGCACCGTTCACAATTGAAGGAGCTTGCAACCGTCAGGTATTTGAAACTTGGTTAGAAACCTGCTTGATTCCCACCTTGAAACCAGGACAGAAACTTGTCATTGACAATGCCACTTTTCATAAAGGTGGACGCATTGAGGCACTTCCAAGTAATAAAAGCAAGCGCCGTATTAAATATATTTTGGCGCCTTCCCAAGAATTTAGGCGCTTTCGCCTAAGAGGCGCGCCTCGACGGCTGGGCATTTTATTATTTGGAGATCCCTGAAGAACTGGTCCAAGCAGCAGGCTGTGAGGTTTGGTATTTACCACCTTATTCACCAGATTTAAACCGGATTGAAAAATCTTGGTCATGGTTAAAAAGTCGGATTCGCAAACAACTGGAGAATTTTGGAACATTGCGAGAAGCCATGGAGTATGTCCTAGCTCTAGTGTCCTAACCAACATGGCGCTTGCTATAAAAGGATTAATAATCCCCAATCCTCAATCCTCAATCCTCAATCCTCAATCCTCAATCCTCAATCCTCAATCCTCAATCCTCAATTCTCAATTCTCAATCCTCAATCCTCAATCCTCAATCTCTGTTCTCTACTTTTAAAATAGAAGTACCAACAGCACAAAGCAGAAGGTATCCTAATATTCTGAAGGCAGAGCTACACTAGAGTGAGAAAAGCTTATTTCTACTCTTTACTAAAAGAAAAGCTATAAAAAAACCAGCGCTCAGATCATGGCAGCGGACAAAGGGTAATTCTTATGAGAAGTTTTGAGAAAAAGGTGTCAACAAAACAGCGACCGACAAAACGTACAGCTTTGGCAGGGGCGTTGGTAGCTGGTATGATGATGTTGCCAGGATTTGTGATAGGTACTCCAGCCTTAGCACAAAAAGCAGAGCAGCAGCAGGACAACAACACTCTTAGCTATGGTAAACTGCTCCAAAAAATTGAAGATGGAGAAGTCGTCAGGGTAGATTTGGACGAAACTGAAAAAGTAGCAGATGTGTATCTCAAGGGACAGGAACCAAATGCTCAACCGCTACGTGTAAAGCTTTTGGATCAAAACCCAGAATTAATCAATACACTTAAAGCTAATAGAAATGTTCAATTTGACGAGGTTTCCTCTACTAATAGTAAAGCTGCTGTTGGTCTTTTGATCAATCTCATGTGGATTTTGCCACTGGTTGCTTTAATGTTATTGTTCCTACGCCGCTCTACGAATGCTTCTAGTCAAGCCATGAATTTTGGTAAATCCAGAGCTCGTTTTCAAATGGAGGCAAAAACTGGTATCAAATTCGATGATGTAGCGGGTATTGAAGAAGCCAAAGAAGAACTGCAAGAAGTTGTTACCTTCCTCAAACAACCAGAAAAATTTACTGCTGTTGGCGCACGCATCCCCAAAGGAGTGCTGTTAGTAGGACCTCCGGGTACTGGTAAAACCTTACTAGCAAAAGCCATTGCTGGGGAAGCAGGTGTTCCTTTCTTTAGCATTTCCGGTTCAGAATTTGTGGAAATGTTTGTTGGTGTGGGTGCATCTCGCGTCCGTGACTTATTCAAAAAAGCCAAAGATAATGCTCCTTGTTTGATATTTATCGATGAAATTGATGCTGTTGGTAGACAACGGGGTGCTGGTATTGGTGGTGGTAACGACGAGAGAGAGCAAACTCTTAACCAGTTGCTGACCGAAATGGATGGTTTTGAGGGCAATACAGGCATTATTATTATTGCTGCTACTAACCGCCCAGATGTTTTGGATGCAGCATTACTCAGACCCGGAAGATTTGACCGTCAGGTAATTGTTGATGCACCAGACAGGAAAGGGCGTTTGGAAATTTTAAAAGTTCACGCTCGTAATAAGAAGGTTGACCCAGCAGTTTCCCTAGAAGTTGTTGCACGCCGTACCCCTGGTTTTACAGGGGCAGATTTAGCTAACCTGTTGAATGAAGCAGCTATTCTCACAGCACGCAGACGCAAAGATTTAATTACACAGATAGAAATTGACGATGCTATTGATAGGCTGACGATTGGGTTAACTCTCAACCCATTGTTAGATAGCAACAAAAAGCGATTGATTGCCTATCACGAGGTGGGACACGCTTTGTTGGCTACACTTTTACCCCACGCAGACCCTTTAAACAAAGTCACCATTATTCCCCGTTCTGGTGGAGTCGGTGGTTTCTCTCAGCAAATTCTCAATGAAGAGATGATTGATAGTGGTCTTTACACTCGTGCTTGGATACAAGACAACATTACCATGACACTGGGAGGAAAAGCCTCAGAAGCAGAAGTATTTGGAGAATCTGAAGTTACAGGTGGCGCTAGTAACGATTTGAAAATGGTTGCGAACCTAGCTCGAAAGATGGTGACAATGTACGGGATGTCTGACTTGGGACTAGTAGCTTTGGAAACTCAAAATAGTGATGTCTTTTTGGGTAGGGATTGGGTCAGCCGCAACGAATATTCAGAAGAAATGGCCACCAAGATTGATAGACAAGTGCGAGAAATGGCTATTTTTTGTTACCAACAAGCTCGAAAAATAATCCGTGAAAACCGAGCATTAGTAGATCGTCTTGTAGACTTATTAGTGGAACAGGAAACTATAGAAGGAGAGCAATTCCGTAAAATTGTTGCTGAGTATACCCAGTTACCTGAAAAGCAACAGTTAGTTGTTAGCGGCTAGGGGTTGGTCGTTTGTTGGTGGGATGACAATTAATACGGTTCGGTTAAGGATTTTTCGTCATAATTTTCGGATTGTACCAGACGCGATATATCGCGTCTCTAGTGGGTTTCAATATCAATCGATTTATCTGCTCCGAACCGTATTGCGTTATACCGAACTCGCATCTGTGTCAGGTTTCAATGTCTTTGGGATGATTAATGTTTAAAACCCTATTTCCACGAATTGTTATGAATTCGGCGGATTCAACCGATAGCCTACCCGATGCACCGTTTCGAGCCAATCTCTAGCCCCAATGATTTGCAGACGTTGGCGCAAGCGGCGTACCAAAGTTGTGACTGCATTACTTTCGGGTTCTTCTCCGCTACTCCACAGGGCTTGCTCAATCTGATCATGAGATAAAATTTGGCGGGGATGTCGCATCAAATATTCCATCAATTGGAACTCCCGGCTAGAAAGTTGAGTTGTGATTGCATCAAGTTCAATCGTCAAATTAGATACATGCAGATGTAACCCACTTAAGCTGAGTATATCTCCTTGCCACATTGGCGATCGCCTTCCCAATGCTCGTACCCGCGCCAAAAGTTCTAATACATCTACTGGTTTGACTAAGTAATCATCCGCACCCGCATCTAAACCCATTACCTTATCTGTAACCGTGTCTTTTGCAGTCAATATCAGTACTGGAGCGACTTTACCTGCTCTTCGATATGACTGACACAGTTCTACCCCACTCATCTTAGGTAACATCCAATCTAGAATCAATAAGTCATAATCTTTTTGAAAAGCAAACCATTGTGCTGTTTCTCCATCTTCAATTGCATCTACTGTATGCCCTACTTTCAATAGTGCAGCCCGCAGTGGTTCTAATTGGGCTAGATCGTCTTCAACCAGTAAGATCAACATCCCATTTATATCAGCTTGCTGTAAATTTCACTTGCTAGTTTTAAGATTAAGCTAACTGAGTGACATAGAAGTGACGATCAGCAATTAACATCAAGCAATCAAGTCTATTCCTTCCATGCGTCAACTTCAACTTTTTCCAGTATTACAAACATTAGGGTTTGTGTTTTGGTCATCATTACCGTTGATTGGACTGGTTTTTTGGGTGGGAAGCGGTTTAGTGGGAGATCGAATACTCAATCATACCTACAGTCATAAAAAATACCTGCAAGCGGATACGCAATTAGTACGGCAGATCATGAAAAAGGTAGTGGCGATTGAGGTGAAAGTTCTTCAAGCCAAAGGAGTTTCGCTAGTGAATGTGAAAACAAATCACTCACCTCTCAAAACGATGAAATTTGAGTTCTCAATCACCGAGCCTAATCAACTTGAAGCTAACATTAGTCGCGAGTTGGGTTTATCACGGGAACGAGTCAGCGAACTAATTCGCTATCAAGGACTAGATAAAATTAAGCGTGAAAGCGATCGCACCATCGCAATTTAAATCCAGATTTAAACTCTTTTGTAATATTTCTCTATCAAACTACAAATTCTGACATTATTTTGTCACATTTATCTATCAAACTATAAACTAAGAAGACTTTCAGCATTTTGATTAAACTTCTTGCAGAAGTCAGGGCAAAGGTTAAAGGAATAGAAAAATCCTTTTCCCTTTACCCTTTTCCCAACTCTTGCACTCATGTATTTTTGCAAGAGGTCTAATATTGTTCTTTCTGTATTCTGGCTTCTCACTCATTAGTCCTAAATCCTCAATAGCTTGCCATCAACCGCTATGGATACTTCTGAAGCTCCAGTTTCAACCCATCAAACCCAATCAGACAGTTCTACTCGTTCTGGCAAACCCTGGTTCCGGACATTGATAATTTTGTTTTTAACCACTGGGGGTATTATCCTTTGGCGGATGCTGGCTCCTGGTGGCGCACCGCAACCTTCTGTGGCTCAACAGCAGCAAGCACCATCCCCACGCCCCATTGAAACGATCGCTCTGGCCACTGGAACTGCTACCAGGAATGTACAGCTTTTGGGACAGGTGGAAGCCACTCAACAATCCACACTTCGCGCTCAAACTAGTGGAACTGTCGAAAAAATCTTAGTGCAACCAGGCGATCGCGTCAAGGCAGGAATGGTAATTGCTGTCTTAGATGACTCTGATCAGCAATTGGCGATCGCTCAAGCACAGGCGCAACTAGCACAGCAACGTAGCAATTTAGCACGCTTAGAAGTAGGTACTCGTCCAGAAATTATTGCTCAACGTCAAGCAGCCGTCACATCTGCCAAAGCACGAGAACAAGAAGCACGGGATAACCTCAAGCGTACTAGTGACCTAGTGAAAGAAGGTGCATTGTCACAAAGAACACTAGTGGAAGCTCAAACAAATTTAAATGACATCCAGGGAACACTGTTAGAAGCTCAAGCTGAACTTGCAGAAGCCAAAGCAGGGCCAATTCAAGAAGAAATTGCCGCCCAGAAAGCCAACGTAGAAGCAGCCCAAGCTAACCTCGCACAAGTACAACTAGCAAAACAACGAACTCGGATTGTGGCATCTGAATCGGGTGTAGTGCAGACACGACACGTCAGCAATGGTGATTTGGTGCAAAGCTCTAATCAAATTGTCACCCTAGTAGCAGGCGATCGCTTTGACATTTTCTTAGAGTTACCAGAAGAATTAACTGGTCGAGTTACTCCCGGTATGGCAATTGAACTCACAGCTCGCGCCCTACCACAATGGAAACAACGAGCGACAATCACCGCCGTCGTTCCCTCTGCCGACAGTGCCTCCCGTCGTCAACGAGTACGTGTCCAAATTAACAAACCACCATCAGGATTATTACCAGGGATGGCGATCGCAGGCAACCTAAAGATGCCTGCAAATCGTTCTAGTTTTGTCGTCTCGCGAGATGCCTTAACCAGAAGACAAAACGAATGGTTTGTCTTCACAGTCACCGATGGCAAAGCCAAACAAATTCAGGTAGAAATGATTGCTGACATGGGCAAAGACATGGCAATTTATCATTCCTCCCTACAAACCGGACAACGCATCGTCCTACGTGGCGGTGACGGCTTGCAAGATGGTGCGCCAGTGAAAATAGTTGATCCAACTAATCAGTGATCAGTGATCAAATTAAACTGTTAACTGTTAACTGTTAACTGATTCATCCCCAATCCCACTATGAACTTTATCGAAACTTCTGTGCGTTGGCGACATGGTACTTTTGTCCTGTTTTGCTTGCTAGCAATATTGGGAGTATTTTCGCTGCTGAATCTGCCTTTAGAGTTGCAACCAGGGGGCGATCGCCCGGAAATTACGATTACCACCACATACCCAGGAGCAGGACCGACGGAGGTAGAAGACCTGATTACGCGCCCGATTGAAGAGCAAATGGAAGAGGTGCTGGGTGTACAGGAAATTAGTAGTAATTCTCGATCTGGACGCAGTAGCATTACATTAGAATTTACTCAGGATGCTAATTTGCAAGAGCGGATGATTGATGTGATCAACCGCTTGCAGCAGGTGGAAAGCTTACCTCCAGAAGCCCAGGAATCGAGTGTAGAACTGGTGGGCGGTAATAGTTCCCCGATGATGTGGATTCCTTTTGATACAAAACAAGGATTTCAACCGGATGCTAACCGCTATCGAGATTTAGCCGAAGAAGTGGTGATTCCCCGCTTGCGGCGAGTGGAGGGAACAGGACAATTTCTCGTAGTCGGTGGACAAGAGCGAGAAGTAGAAGTGAAGGTTGATCCAAAAGCATTGTCTGATCGCAACCTCACGATTGGTAACGTGGTGGAGGTACTGCGGGAAAACAACCGCGATATCCGGGGTGGGCCGTTAATTTTGGGACGACGGGAATATCGAGTACGCACAGTCAGCCGATCGCAAGATTTATCACAAATAGAAGGCTTTGTACTGCGACGTGATCAGTCCGGTACAGTTTACTTGCGGGATGTGGCTCAAGTACAGATGGGGCGCAAACCGCAAGATAGTGCGTTGATATTTAACGGCAAACCAGGGGTAGCAGTTGGTGTAATTCGGCAAATTGGGGCAAATGTCCCAGAGGTTGCTAAAGGTGTTCGCGCGGAAATTGCTGCACTGCAAACAGAATTTGATCGGCAAAATCAGGGAATTCGTTTTGTCTTCAACTATGACGAGAGCCAATATATTAATCAATCGGTGGCTTTTGTTCAAGGTAATTTGGTGAGTGGGGCGCTGCTAGCTACCATTGTCTTAGTTTTGTTCCTCGGTTCCATGCGTACCGTGGCGGTGGTGGCAATCACAATTCCGACTACACTGATTATGGTGTTTATCGTCATGTCTGCATTGGGACGGACATTAAACATTATCAGTTTGGCAGGATTGGCATTTGCGGTGGGTATGGTTGTAGATAACGCCATCGTCGTGATTGAGAATATCTTCACCCATATGCAGCAGGGTAAAAGTGCCATGCGCGCAGCGATTGAAGGTACACAAGAAGTTTGGGGCGCGATGCTTGGTTCTACCCTGACTAACGTTGTGGTGTTTGCGCCATTAATTATGGTGACGGGAGAAGCTGGGCAACTTTATGCTGATATGGCGATCGCTCTTTCTGCTTCTTCCTTATTCTCCTTATTTGCCGCATTGACTTTAGTCCCCATGCTTTCTGGATTGTTCCTCAAGCAATCGGAAGCAATGCAAATGATGGAAGGTGGCGAATATCGAGGTGGTAATTTGTTGGAGCGATCGGTTGCCAAATCTTCAGCCGTATTTCGTCATTTTCAGGGTAAATTAGAAAACTTTCTCGCTTCTACAGTTAGTTGGTCACTAGGACGCAAGCGAATTGGTCGGAGATTAATAGTACTGTCGATTCCTGTTGCTTTACTTTTCATCAGTGTTGTGCTAATGCCACCTGCGGATTATTTACCAGAAGGTAATCGTAACTTAGTTGTCTTGCGGGCGGAACCTTTACCAGGAACCAGTATTCCCGAAGCAATTCGCCAGTCTGAATCAATCCGAGAATTTTTGCGATCGCAACCAGAAGTTGAGCGTATTTTGTATGTTGATCGTCCCGGCGCACTACGGGGGATAGCCACAATCTTAAAATCAGAATTTGCCACCACCACTGGGTTAGCTGAAATGGTAGATCGGTTGCGCGCCCAAAGTAACAATTTTGCTGGATACCGCTTTATAGTCCCAACTCGCATTTCTATTTTCCGCGATCCTGGTAAGGAGTTTGAAGTGGATATTGTCGGGGCTGATCTCAATCAGATCAATGATCTGGAGAAACAAATTACAGGTAAATTGCGACAACTTTCCGGAGTGCAGAATGTACGTTCCAACTTTGTCACAGGAGCCGGAGAACTGCAAGTGATTCCCAATCGAGAACGTATTGCAGAAGTGGGACTCTCGGAAGCTGACATTGGTTCAATGGTAGAAGCTGCATTGGGTGGACGCATTGCTTCCGATTACATTGATGGCAAAGAAGAACTTGATGTTTCAGTGGAGTTACAAAATACCTCCGTGGAAACACCAGAACAACTGCGACAATTGCCACTGTATGCTCAGGGACGACAGGTGCAACTAGGTGATGTTGCTCAAGTCAGCGAAACGATTGGGCCGGATGTAATTAATCACGTGGATTTAGAGCGATCAATTAGCCTCACCGTCTCCCTCGCACCGGATGCACCGCTTGCTACTTTAGTAGAACGTACTGAAAATCAAATTCTCGCTCCTTTGCGTGCGAATTTACCTACAGGCTATCGGCTAGAATTGGCGGGTTCCGCAGATCAGTTAGCAGCCACTGTTGCTCAACTAGCTGCTGCGTTTGCATTTTCGATTTTGATTACATACTTATTATTAGTGGCACTTTATCGCTCATTCCTTTACCCAGTAGTAATTATGGCTACTGTACCAATGGGAATGAGTGGCGCACTCTTAAGCCTAGTTATTGCCAACCGCATTCCCGGAATGAATGTGGCGTTAGATATGATTACAGCATTGGGATTTGTGATTTTGACAGGTGTGGTTGTCAACAACGCCATTCTGTTAGTCGATAGAGCCTTGCAACTTCAGGAAGCAGGCGAAGATTATGATGCATCACTCTATAATGCAACCAGCGATCGCCTACGGGCAATTTTCATGTCTGCGGGAACTAGTGTGTTAGGAATGTTACCTTTAGCAGTACTACCGGGTCAGGGTTCAGAATTATACCAAGGATTAGGCATTGTCCTGACTGGTGGTTTGGCATTTTCCACTATTTTGACTCCCACCGTTGTACCTGCGCTGATGGGTTTACTACATGATTTCTCTGGACGCAGAACGCGAGCAACGGTATTAGTCCAATCTCCCTTAAAGAATTTGAGATAAAAACTTACGAGTACGTTCCTGTTGGGGATTTTGAAAAAATTCTGCTGGTGTAGCTACTTCTACAATTACACCCCCATCCATAAGAATAACTCGATCAGCTACTTCCCTTGCAAACCCAACTTCGTGGGTGACAACTACCATTGTCATTCCATCCGCAGCCAGAGTTTTGATCACATCCAACACTTCACGTACCATCTCTGGATCAAGTGCAGATGTTGGTTCATCAAACAGCATAACTTTGGGTTGCATTGCTAAAGCACGAGCGATCGCTACCCGTTGTTGTTGTCCTCCTGAAAGTTGTTCTGGGTATTTTTGCGCTTGTTCCAAGATTCCAACTCGTTCTAATAACTGCATCCCTAGTTCTTCGGCTTTGATACGCGATCGCTTCCGTACCCAAATTGGCGCTAAAGTTATATTTTGCAGTACCGTTAAATGTGGAAATAAGTTGAACTGCTGAAACACCATCCCTACTTCTTGTCGAATTGCTTCAATATTGCGTAGATCATCTGTTAAAGCAATTCCGTCTATTTCTATACGTCCTTGTTGATAGTCTTCTAGGGCGTTAAAAGTGCGAATAAAAGTCGATTTCCCGGAACCAGAAGGCCCCATAATCACCACAACTTCTCCCCGGTTTACCGTCAGACTAGCACCCTGTAAAACATGGAATTTGCCATACCATTTCTGTACATCTTGGGCAATAATAATCGGCTCTTGTATATTCATCTTTTCCCAATCCCCAATTGCTTTTCTAATCGCTGCGAAGCTAAGGACATTGCATAACAAAATACCCAATAAAGCAAGCCAATAAATAAATAAACTTCTGCATAACGATTAATATACTGTGGTTGTGCCAAAATTGAACGGGAAATACCAGTTAATTCTAACAATCCGACAATTGATAATAAGGAAGTATCTTTAAATAAACCGATAAATTGCCCAACCAAAGCCGGAATTACTGCTCGCAAAGCTTGCGGTAAAATAATAAATAACATCATAAAAACAGTATTCAATCCCAAGGCTCTGGCTGCTTCATATTGTCCACTTGGAATTGATTGTAATCCCCCGCGCACGTTTTCTGCTAAATAGGCAGCACTAAAAAGAGTTAAACCAGCAATCCCTCTGACGACTCGATCTAAACGAAATTCTATTGGTAAAAATAAGGGTAGCATCACCTGAGCTAAAAATAGAATACCAATCAATGGCAATCCACGTACAATTTCGATATAAAGGATCGAAAAATTTTTGATGACAAATAATTTACTCTGACGCCCCAATGCTAAAAGAACACCCAAAGGGAAAGAAATCACTATACTGATCACAGCAGTTACAAGAGTCAGTAATAACCCATTCCATAAATTTGTATCTACAGACTGTAACCCTAATCCACCACCAATTAACAATAACACTACTGGAAAAGATAGCGCCCATGCTATAGGTAAAATCGGATTCAAACGGCTAGCAAGACGCTGCGTAAAAATTGCCCATGATACTATTGAAAGACTTAAAATAATAGCTAGTACTAACCATAATCGCCAATAAAGTTCAGCAGGATAACGACCTACTAAAAACAAAGGTAAATTAGCTTTAATTACTGACCATTGTGCTTGGTTAAATACCCAGTTAAAAATATTTGTGATTGCATAAATTAGTAACCAAACACAAACTATAGTCAAGATACTGTTGTACCAGGTATTAAAAAGATTCTTTTTGAACCATTTACGAATATTTTGATTTAACATTTGCTTATCTTTCCTTGAGTTGCACAGTCTGATTGAGCAAATTCATCATAAATGAGATAACTAAACTTATGGTTAAATAGGTAATCATAATTAGCAACATCACCTCTACAGCTCGACCAGTTTGATTAAAAGTCGTTGAAGCCACAAAGTAAATATCAGGATAACCAATCGCGATCGCTAAACTTGAATTCTTAGCTAAATTCAGATATTGACTTGTTAATGGTGGAATAATTAACCGCAAAGCTTGGGGAAAAATAACTAAACGCAAGACTAATCCTGATTTTAAACCCAATGCTTTTGCAGCTTCCCATTGTCCTTTTGATACTGATAAAATTCCGGCTCTAATAATTTCGGCAATAAAAGCTCCAGTGTACAAAGTCAAGCCAAGAGCTAATGTTGATAATTCCGGAGAAAAGTGAATTCCAAAAGGAAAGAAAACTCCCCGATTACTAATTTCAATTAATCCCAAAAACGAAACTGTCTTTTCTGCTTGTGGTAAGCTTAAAAATACTGCAAAATACCAGAAGAATAATTGCAAAAGTAAAGGTGTATTACGCAGAATTTCTACATAAATTAAAGCTAGTTTCCGCACCAACCAATTATCAGATAGTCTTGCTATCCCAACAATAATACCAATAGCTGTAGCCAGGATAATTCCAAAGATTATCACTCGAAGAGAATTGATTAAACCTACTAATAAAGCCCGACGATAGGGGTCAGAAGCTTGATAAGCAATCGGAGTTTCACCAATATCAAAAGAAGCTTGAGAATTGAGAAAATCAAAACCCAATTGAATACCAAGTT
Organism: Pelatocladus maniniholoensis HA4357-MV3; assembly: GCA_019359115.1. Classification (GTDB taxonomy): domain Bacteria; phylum Cyanobacteriota; class Cyanobacteriia; order Cyanobacteriales; family Nostocaceae; genus Pelatocladus; species Pelatocladus maniniholoensis. The sequence goes on along the minus strand of JAHHHW010000070.1, from coordinate 42,625 downwards.
GCTGCAAATTATCTGTCAGGTTTATCCATAATATCAATGCGATCGCAACTGCAATAAAAACAGCAATAAGTTGAGCAACAATAGCCCAAAATTTACGGTTATACCAAATAGGAGTCATTCGATTTGGAGTTTGGATTACTCTTTGATAAGCCACCCATAGGGCGTCTATAGATTTTGGATTGACCTCAAAAATCAATCCACAGATTTCTTGAATTTTCAAATTATTGAAATATTATCGAAATGGTGGAGCGTACATAATTCCACCTTTATTCCAAGGTCTGTTTAAACCTCTATCTAGTTTTAACTCTGAATTCTTACCTAAATTACGCTCGTAAATTTCACCATAATTTCCCACACTTTTAACAATTCTGACGACAAAATCATTTGAAAGACCAGTTCCTTTTCCTAAATCCCCTTCTGTTCCTAAAAGCCGTTTGATTTCTGGATTCGTACTATTAGTTAATTGACTCACATTTTGCGAATTCACACCTAATTCTTCTGCATTCATCAAACCATACACAGTCCATTTAACAACATCGAACCACTTAGAATCTCCGTTGGCGACTGCGGGTGTTAAAGGTTCTTTAGAAAGTACTACATCCAACACCACATGCTCATCAGGTTTTGGGAAGGCGCTACGGCGAGAAACTAGCTGCGAACGGTCGGAAGTGATAGCTTCACAGCGACCTTGTTCATAAGTAGTGTAAGCAGTATTTACATCTTCAAAGACAAGTGGTTTGTAAGTAATTCCTCTTTGTCGCATTTGGTCACTGAGGTTCTGTTCATTGGTAGTTCCAGTTTGAGTACAGATGGATTTCCCTTTGAGATCCTCTAGCTTTTTAATGTTGCTATTTTTACGTACCATGACACCTTGACCATCATAAAACACCACTGGTGCAAATTCTAAACCGACAGAGGTATCGCGACTGATAGTCCAAGTAGTGTTACGACTGAGAATATCTACTTCACCAGTTTGCACAGCAGTAAAGCGTTCTTTGGCGTTTAAGTTGCGAAATTCAACTTTTTTCGGGTCATTAAAAATAGCAGCTGCGATCGCTCGACAAATATCTACATCTAATCCTGCATATTCGCCATTAGCCTTGACATAGCTAAATCCTGGTAATTGTCCACTAACACCACAAATCAACTTGCCACGATTTTTGATTGTATCTAAGCGGCTAGTACTACCTCTTGATCTGCTAGTACAAGCAGTCATTGACAAAATCAAGGGAAGAGTAGCCAACAGCAATAAACTCCATTTATACCATTTACGCATCAACATTAATTTGTCATCTCCTGAAATTGGGATTGGGGATTGGGGATCAAGTGAAATTAATTTAATAGTCTGACGTATTTTGCTCAACAAAAAGCACTTAATTTTGATCGCTACCGATGAAAATATTCTCTATAGGTCATAAATAATCGATTCTCTATCGATATACCGTTTTTTATAAATTTTTTATAAAAAAAGTAGTATTATTAATAGATAAGGTAACAGGGGTTTTGTTAGTTACCCGAAATCGGGCATTTTCGCTTCTTTCGTATGATTTCGTTTATTACTTCTCTATGATTTACACAACCCCTCTAGAAGCATCAACAGCAGATCAATGGTTTATCGATAGTCCAGAATTGCTGCAATTTGTTGCGATCGCTCGTGAAATCAGCTTGCACAAAACAGAACAGGCAGATACACTCTGCACCTTAGAACCCTATTTTTCACAATTGCTAAAAACAGAGGGTTGGCTACCAAGCAATTTTGCTCAACCCAATCTTGACAGTAATATAGGTGGTGGCATCGGTCAATGGTTACTGTATCGCTCTCAAGATAGTTCTCTGACTATTTTTAGTTTAGTTATTCCCCCCGGAGCTTCCACACCGATTTACGATCATCAAAGTTGGGGGTTAGTTGGTTTGTATAAAGGCAAACAAGAAAAAACGGTTTACCAACGTGTAGATCAAGGCAATATTCCCGGTCATGCTCAATTAGAAGTGTTAGCAGTACGGCAACTCAAAGCAGGTGACATCTATCAGTTTTTACCTCCTGACAATGATATCCATACAGTGAAAACTACTACACAATTTGCACCTTCTGTTTCTATTCATGTCCTCAGTAATGACATGGGTTGTAGCTGGCGACATCAATACAACCCAGAAACGGAAACTGTGCGATCGTTCCGCTCTGGATATGCCAATATTTTCTGTAAGTCTTAATCTAGTAGTCCGCCACACCAGCTTTGCAGAGTTTGTAGTCAGGACTTTAGTCCTCATCCCTATCCCCTCTCTTTGGTAAGCCGATGCATTCGCAATGTCAGCCGTTACATTCACAATGTAAGCCGATGCATTCACAATGTAAGCCGTTACATTCGCAATGTCAGCCGTTACATTCGCAATGTCAGCCGATGCATTCGCAATGTCAGCCGATGCATTCACAATGTAAGCCGATGTATTAGACCTCTTGCAAAAGTCGAATGAACCCCCCTCAATCCCCCCGTTCACGGGGGGAAGATTTAGTTCCCTCCCCGTTTACGCTTAGGGTTAGGGTGGGGTAAAAATATTTTTGCAAGAGGTCTATAACCAAGAATCCCACGTCCTTCGGGAACATCCCAATTTTTTCAATATACCGTTAAGGGGTTGTACCAGACGCGATATATCGCGTCTCTACTTAAAAATTATGTTTTTCTAAAGCAATGAGATATAGATCCTTAATTTGTGGCGACTTTTCTAAGTTAGCTAGGTCTTTTAGTAAATTTATTGCCAGTTTTCCCAATTGGCCATCACTACTGTTAGCTAAAGCTTCACCCAAGGCATCGTACCACATCCCGGCTTCAGCATAGAGGCTAGCTCTTTGAGTGCGATCGCGTTTTCGATAGAGTGCATCTTGTAAACTGCCTGGTATGGGTACAATTGCAATGTCTGCTGTGGCAAGTAAATTGCGTGAAGGATGGTTAAAGTCACACAAAATTTCTACCTGCCATAGATAGTTTTTACCCAAGGCTAAACCGGGTAAAGTTTCTGGAACAGAAACTTTCATAATCCCTGGTGAACTTTGTAATCGAGATTTATAAGTTAGTTTGAGCTGCTCATTACTGCTTAACTCATAAATAGAGAATTCTAGCAGTACTCTTTGGTGATTACTTACAAACCAAGCAAAGGTGGGATGAGTTGAAGTGGTTTGTCCAATGTGTGTAACAGGAGCAAGCAGGGTTAAAGAATCAGCATCACTAGCTTTGCATCTTCCCCTAGTTCCCGATGATTCTGTATAACCACTTGGTGGTTTTTGATCGGGTGGGGGTTTATATGCAGCTAAAGTTACCTGGCTAAACGAGAAAGGAATGGTCAAAGCACAAATTGTTAAAACCTTGGGATTAAAAACTTTGTGCAAGAGCCACTGTGTGTGAGTCATGATCTTTCCCTCTTGGCATTGCACTAAAAAAATATACTAATTGGTAGATGTAGCTGGTTAATAATTAGTTATTGTTTATTTTTAATTGCCATTAACCATAGAAGATTAGCAATTGGTTTTACATCATTGGCTATTACCATTAGTCGCGAACAAGTATTTTGTTAACCATGCTACATAATCCACTTTAATTGTATTACTAGTAACAGAGTAAATTCATTTCAGATTTTAGTCATTTGTATTGTAGAAAAATACATGAAAAATGTTTTTATTCTTAATCAAAACATTTACCAAAAACCTACCTTTGGTATAGGCCAAGATAATTCACAAAGTGTACCGCGAGGAGAAAGAGGCGATCGCGTAAACTTTCCTTTGAGATATTTAGCTAAAATTCTAAATTGTTGTGTTCCTCGACCTTCTTTAGAAGAAATGCTACCTAAGCCATCATCGACTATTTTCAGAGTGTACCATCCTTCATTTTGGGTACAACTTACCTCTAAACGACTTATACCTGTGGCGTGTTTACCAACGTTACACAAAGCTTCTTCTAAGAATCTACAGAGTCCCCGTTTTTGGTCAATACTTAAGTGATAATCTTCAATAGGATCAAATGTTACTATTTTAATCCTAAGTGTATGAAAGCAGGAAAATTCTCGCTGTAGTGTATGGTCATAAACTTGATAGAGAAGTGTATGAATAGGGTCTTGTAAATTTAGCAGTAAACCTTTTCCTAAATAAAGACTTCTATCTTGAGTTAGAGGTTCTCTTTGTAAAAATTCATATATTCCCCGTAATTCATAGTTTAATTTTTCTAAATCTTTTTCAAGTGTTAGTAGCAATTCTTCTGGGGATAAATCTTGTTCGCGAATTCTCTTCAATGCTTTAGCCAAGGTTTGCAAAGGTCCGTTATGAATTGTTTCAAAAGTACGTTCAATTAGCGCTTGACGGGCTTCAATTCTAGAACGCAATGCTTGATCATATTGATATAAAGCCGTCATTGCAAAACCATTTAAATTTAAAACGAGAATTGCTGGTATTAGTGGAACCCACAAACCCCAAAACAACAAAAGTAAATAACTAACAACTGTTAAAATGGCGCTACCAATCACAACAGCAATAAGATTTCGCCACGGGGACTTGGTAAGTCTAGCGAAAGCAATTCCTAAAATCCCCCAGCATATGATCCATGCATATTCCCAGCAATCTGTCCAAGTATTCAAAAGTGGTCGAGAATCTAGCACAGCACTAATGATTGCAGAACTTGCATGTGCTTGAAGTTCCACTCCATAAATGCGTCCCTCAGCAGGTTGTATGGATGTGACAGCAGAAGTAGTGATGAAGTCTTTGACACTAGGAGCAGTTACACCAATAATGACAATGCGATCGCGTATCCACTGCGGCTGATATCTTCCGTTTTTAATATCATTAAGAGATAAAATTCTAAATCTTTTTGAACCACTGCGAAAATTGAGCAATATCTGTATTCCACCAGCATCAGTTCTGATATATGCTCCAGAATTAGGCAAAAACTGGGGTAGTTCAATATTTCCAAACCTAATAGTTTTAGGATTACGAATACCATTTTCTAGGCTATAACCTTCCCTAGCTAAGTAAATTTTTGCTAAAAAAATAGACAAAGAAAATTTGTATTCTTGATTTATTGGTGTTGCTAATAAACTACGTCGTAATTTACCATCAGTATCAATAATTTGATCTGCAAAACCAACTTGTTCTGGAGATAATGCTGGTGGGGGAGAAAATTTCTCAGGTAATACTTTTTCAATCGCAACTAAATTTTTAATATCTTTATATGCACTAATTAATTCTGTATGACCAGGTTCAACAGGTAAATCTTTGACTATATCAAGACCGATAACTCTAGGTGCGAGAGAATTTAGTTTTCTCAGTAGTTCTGCAATTTCTCTGTCTGGGATGGGATATGTTCCAACACTGTGGATATCTTCTTCATTAATTCCGACAATCACAATACGTTCGTCAATAGGTTCAGCAGGACGTATACGTAGAAAATTATCAAAAGCTAACCACTCTAGAGATTGCATATAACTACTTAAACGAGTAATTATTACCAGCACTATGACTGTCATTCCTGGTAATAAACCTACACGCCAAATTATTATTTGCTCTTTAATGATTCTCCACACACCAGCCTGCATTTATTATTTATTGTTGATTATTTTTTGTTGTTAATCCCCAATCCCCAATTAATCAATTAATCCTTCTTCTCTAGCTCGCATTTCTGTTTGAATTCGCATATTTTTACCGTCTTCAGGATAAACATCTAAAGCATCTTGCAGCTTGCTCCAATAATGACGTACCATACGTTCGCCAACACACATTTGTTCTGCGATCGCCTTATCTGTTAATCCTTCTTCAAATGCGAGAGTTAGCACCCTTAACCATTCTGGTTTTACTTCTAATCCATAATGAACACCTTTAATATCTTTTGTATGAGTTAATCCTTGTAAAGCCCAATCTACTCTAGTTAACATTTCTTGGCTAGAAAGACTTTTATCTGCAACTGTAAAACCTCCTTTATGAATATCAATATCAGGTCTAATTCGGACTAATGTTCTTACATGAGCGCTTTGGACTACAATATTTAAATTGATATGGTTTTTCATTAAGTTTCTGAGTAATTTTACACCTGTATCTGGTCGTGCAAATTTGCCAGGACTCTCTGGTAGAGAAAGATCCATCACTACTAGATCAGGTTGCAAATTCGCTACTTGAGAAAGTGCTTCTTGAGCTGTGACAGCTGTCAGAAACTCAGCATCCACATACTTTTTTCGTAACACTTCTATAGTTCCGCCTAATACTGATTCATGATCATCTATTACTAAAATTTTTAGTAATGCTTGTTTTGTTAACGCCTGTTTCATAATTCACACCTCAACAATTGATGAGATCACTATTACGGCTAATTGTGAAGTTAAAAATCAGTATAAATGTAATTTTTCTCGCGTCTGTACAAAGAGTTAAAAAATTTCTGCTTCAAATACTGTGTATATTTTGACCGTAATTGTCTATGCGTGTTATTTTTAATCTACGGAAGAAAAGAATTTAGACTATATATTAAAGATGGTAAATTTTAATTCATTTAAAGATGTATTATACTAGTATAAACGAAATCAAGTAATGTTGATTTACCAAAATAAGTAGCAAACGACACTGAGGTTATTACTACAACAAAAACATTTACCTGATGTTAAAAATCTAAAAGTTTGACAAATAAATTCTCGCTCCGGTAAATTTTTGTAAAATACGACAGTGGAAATATCAGGGTAAGTAATTTGTAATGTTAGCTTGCCGACATTAGCTTGTTGTTGTAGACATATGTAAATAGAAATTTGTGTCAAAAAATCAGGTAAACTAATTCTAAGTAACTCCTCTATAGTTCTTAAAATAATGAGGCTACGATCTGCTGATTCATGTCGCCAAGACTGAGGCATATCAAGATGGAAATATATGTGAGAATGAGATCTAAGCCACGGTTCTAATAGATACTGAATTGCCAAAGGCAAATTATCTTGTATATATACTGGAAATAAGCGATCGCTCAACTGCGCTAGAGATTGATGAAAATTATCAATTTTTTTTAAAAGTTCTTGAGTTTGATTTGCCGATAACTCTAAATTACCTTCTGGTAAGAGTTCTAAGCTGCGACGAATAGTAAAAGATTCCTGTAATAGACCATCGCGAATTTTCTCTGCTTCCAAAAACATTTTCAGTGATTGTCTACAAGACCACCATTGCAATGCTTGTTGAGTTTTATAAAAATTTATCACTAAAAAAAATAGTGTAATCATGTAGAAAATCAAAATTAAAATTTGTACAGCAAATTGGTAATTCACAGCACATAGAGTTATTAGAGTTTTCCTAATTACATCTAGGAATATTAAATAGCATATGCTATTTTTTCCCTAAATAAATTGCTTAAATTAGACAATATTTTTGTCCAAAAGCGCTGTATGTATTACCTAAAACTGCATTAATGTTCCCAGATAATTTAATATTGAATTAATTCAAACTTTATTGCTCAATAATAATTTAGCAATAACGAGAAATCAGATCCCCGACTTCTTTAAGAAGTCGGGGATTTTGTCATTCACGAGAGCATTAAACTTATAAATCAGTAATTAACCTAGTCTTTCTCAGTAAGAATTGCAGAGCTGTTTCTTGTTTAGAAATAATATCAGCAGAAGCATTCATTCCAACTTGTAGATTACAGGTATTTTCCTGATTTCCAAAACTATAATTTTCAGGTTGAATCATTGCTTCAAAAGATCCAGCAGCAGGACTTGTACTAGTTGCTGCGATCGCATCTGAATTATTTACAGGTGCGATGGTATCTGGAGAAATAGCAGTCACAACACCTTGAAGAGTACCATAATCGGGATATGGACAAGCATCAACTCGCATCTGCACTTTTTGACCAATTTCCACCTTTTTAATTTCAGCCGCAGGAATTATGGCTTTCACAATTAAAGGCGCGTGATGTGGGACAATCTCCGCAATAGGTTCTGAGGGACGCACCACCTGACCAGGATTGCGTAAATTCAGCTTGAGAATCACACCATCACTAGTAGCACGAATGACGCTACTTTGCATTTGAATGATATTTTTTTGTAGTTCCTGTTGATATTGTTTAATTTGATTTACAAGTTCAATTTGTCGTTGAATTAAACTGTTTTTCTCTCTGATTAAACCAGCAATGCTAGATTGACCTTTCGCCTTTTCTTGCGCGATACGTTCCTGAGCAATTTCCACAGTTGCTTCACTAGGATTAAGAGCAGCTTTTGCAGTTTGAAGGGTTGCTTTAGCTATATCTATAGCTCTTTTCTCAGCTTCTACTTCTAATTGTGCTTGCTCAACAGCTAATTTTCTCTGCTCATAATCACGTTTCCCAATTGCTCCATATTGTGACAGTTCTTTGTAGCGTTCTCGATCCTGTTTAGCAAATTTCAAATCAGCATTGGCTTTTTTTAAACTCGCCTCAGCTTTTTGTAAATTTGCTTCTGCTGATAGTAATTCACTTTGAGTTTTAACTTGTTCATTTCGATAATCTCGTTTATTATGTTCTAAATCTGCTTTTGCAGAAATAACTGTTCTAGCGATAAGTTCTTTTTCAGCATCAATTTGAATATCTAAAGCTTGAGTTTGAGCTTTAATTTGAATTAATTGTAATTTACTTTCTTCAATACTGTTTTGTAATTGGCTATTTTTGATATGTAGTTCCATATCATCAAGTTTCGCAATTATATCTCCTTGTTTAACTATCTGATTTTCCTTAACAAAAATACCTTTAACTGTTCCTTCTAGTTCTGGTTGTACAATCCGCACATCTCCTGTAGGACGTACAGTTGCAGAAGTCTTGACACTGACATTATATTTAATATATGAAGCCAGAGCGATCGCTGTACCAAAATTGAGAACCAAAAATATCCCAGCCAAAGTTGTCCAACGACTAATCGGCGGTAGAAACTCATCGGTATTAACCGAAGGAAGAAACTTTTGATTATGAGTGTAGAGCATAATTCTTGATAGTTATCTTACTTAGTGTTTAGTTGTAGATAGTTATGAAAATTTTTTATTAGTTAGTAATTAACCACCAACCACCAACCACTAACCACTAACTACTAACCAATAACTAATTCAAGGAGTTAAAAAATCTAAATGGTCTCCTGGGAGAGAACTTAATTCTTCCACAGAACCTTGTAGTTTTAACCTACCTTGTTCTAAAAACACAATCCAATCAGCACGACCAATTACTCGCGGACGGTGGCTAATTAAAATTGTTGTTTTTCCTCGACGATGCTGAAATAATTGCTCTAAAACTTGTGCTTCACTGACAGGATCTAGTCCAGCAGTAGACTCGTCCAAAATTAAGATTGGCGGATCGTTGACAATAGCACGCGCTATTGCTAATCTTTGCCGTTGACCACCAGAAATATTTACGCCAAATTCCCCTAAAACAGTTTGATATTTCTCAGGAAGTTTGCTGATAAATTCATCAGCTTCTGCTATTTGACAACATCTAACAATCTGTTCAAATGTAACATGAGGTGATCCTAAACGGAAATTTTCAATAATAGAACGACTCCAAAAATGAGCATCTTGAGGAACTAAAACTATCTGATGACGTAGACAATCAAGAGCAAGGTCATTTAGGTTATATAATCCAATACGAATATTTCCAGATTGCAATGGGTATAAACCTGCAATTAATTTAGCAAGCGTACTTTTACCACAACCAGATTTACCAATAAAAGCAATTACTTTACCACCTGGAATTGTTAACGAAAAATCTTCTAATAAATCCATCCGACCAGCATAATGGAAGTTGACATCAGTACAAATAATGTCAGCATCTCCAGGTATCTTAGCAAACTGCTTTTTCGCATCTTTATCATCTTCTGGAGTTGCATCGATAACTTCCGTCAGACGTTGAACAGCAGTTTTGGCGCGAGTATATTCATCTACAAAACCAATGACACTACCAATCAAACCTAGGAAATTGGCATTCATAGCATTAAAAGCTAATAATTGCCCAATACTAAGATTTTCCTGTGGTTGAATTACCAAATTACCACCAAACCACAACAAAACCACACCGCCAATAGCAGCGACAAAGCCTGAGAATGTACTATTGATAATTGCAATTTGAATTGTATTTAAAGTCAGGGTTGTCAGACGACTAAATCGGCTTTGAAATTCATCCCAAAATTGTGGTGATGCAGTAGTAGTTTTGAGCGTGAGCGCGCCTTTAAAAGTTTCTACTAAAACGCCTTGATTTTCTGCTTCTTGAACTAATAATTCACGAGTTTTATTTCGTAAAGTCGGCTGAAATATAACTGTAGAAATACTCATTGCTAGAGCAATTACTACAGCCACTGTCGTCAGCTTCCAGCTATAAAATAGCATGAAGCCAAAAGAAATGATAGCAATAAAAAATTGGCTAGGTAAACCAACAATAACTTGAGCTACTAATTGATTAATCTGATCTATATCTCGTAAACGGCTAATAATTTCTCCACTACGACGAGCTTCATAGTAAGAAAGAGGTAAGCGCAAAATTTGTCGTCCAAATTCTAACACTAAACCTAATTGCAAACGCTGGGCAAAATGAGCAATTAAATTAGACTGAACAAATGAAAGACTAGTAGAAACAAAATGCATCACAACCACAGCAATAGCAACAGTCGTGAGCAACTTTGTATCCCCTCTCACCAATACATCATCAGTCAAAATTTGTAGCAAAAATGGTGAGGCTAAAGATAACAGTCCTAAAATTAAGTTTAAAGGTAACGCTTGCGCCAGTATGCCGCGAAAAGCCCAAACGCGCCGTAAAAAACGCCAAAAACCACTAATTTTATCGTCTTCTTGAGAAAAAAAGCGAGTTTGATCTGGCTGCAATAACAACATCAGCCAATCTGTCCAATTATCTGCGACATCCTTTTTAGACACATAACGGATGCCTACTGCTGGATCAGCAATTACACATTTTTGACCTTGCTTGCCATACAAAACAACCCAATGATTTCCCCCCCAGTGAATAATTGCTGGTAGAGGTGCTTCTTTGATTCGATTTAAAAGTTCTGGCGAAGTTTTCACTGGACGAGCATTAAACCCAAGTGCTTCTGCACCCCGCTTTAAGCCTAATAAAGTAGTTCCAAACTGTCCAGTACCTACCATTTCACGGATGTGATTGAGAGTAAAATTACGTCCATAATGCTTAGAAATAGTAGCTAGACAAGCAGCTCCACAATCTTCTTCACTATGCTGTTTAACAAATTTGTATTTCATCTGAAATCCACCCAAAAGATTGAGAACCTGAAGGTTTAATCAATCTGTTTGCTTGTTATTGAAGTGACTTGATAATGGCAACCAACTACTAAATTAAGCGAACAGATACAAAATCAATCTTCGTAAGACCTCCAAGCCACTTAAACCATACTTACGTCCACTTTTTCCAAAACTAAAGCCAAAGGTAAGTTCTGATAGTGAATAGCCAGTTTGTTGCTTAGATGTTATGTTGTGTACACCATCTGAAAAATTATTTTCATAATTTGCAAAAGTCACAATATTTGTTCTTTTAACAAAAAAATCAAATAGTGAAGATGAACCTCCTCCTGTTACAATCTCCTGTTCCTGTTCAGACAAATCTACAAAAAGTTCGGACTTGATTAGTTCTCTATCTGTAGACACCTTTACACCTCTTTTCTATGTCTGCATAGACAGTTTAAAAAACTATAAGTATCACACAAATTTTTGGGTTTTTATCAATAGTCAGCTATCATCTCATCTCAAGTTTGTATGATTACTTATAATTCCCGTTTAACCTCAACCCTCCCCTTAGCAAGGAGAGGGAAGGGAGGTGAGGTTTGATATAAGCAGAATTGAACGGATTATTAATTCTGGCTCAACATCACCGTTTATAATTAATCCAAGTATATTAATATGCCATATATGGATCATCAGAATCGAGGTAGAAATCCTTGTAAGCACTAGTATCTATCTCTAAAGATGCAAATTCTTGGGTAACATAACTACCATGAGGACCAGAACCAATTGCAAAATTAAAAGCAGTTAAATCTTGATAGTAGTTAGTATTGATGTAGTCGGAAATACTCTTACCACCAGCAACCAATTGCTGTTGTTCTTCTGTTATTTCATTAAACAATTCATTAAACATTATTAAAAACTCCTTGTTCAGGTTTATATAGTTGTGTTGAAAGTTGAGTACCTGATTTGGCTACTCAACTTTTGGATTACTTAGTATGGATAGTAGTAGTAGGGATTGACTTGGAAACTCTTGTTAGCACTAGTATTGATTTCTTGTTCAGCAAATTCTTGAGTTACCACACTACCGTTAGGACTAGATGCTGCTGCAAAAGCAAAAGCAGTTGTATCTGCATTAAAGTAAGTGCTGAGATAATCATTAATGCTCTTACCACCAGCTACTAGCTGCTGTTGTTCTTCTGCTACTTCACTAAACAAATCACATGCAAAATTTTCGTTAGACATGATTTAAACTCCCTTATTTCGATTATTGAAAAATTGATTTTTTTAGTATGGATAGTAGTAAGGATTGAGTTCAAAAGTTTTGTAAGCGCTGGTATCAATTTCTTGTTCAGCAAATTCTTGAGTTACCACACTACCGCCAGGACCAGATGCTGCTTTAAAAGAAAAAGCAGTTAAATCTGCATAGTAATTAGTGTTGAGATTATCATAAATGCTCTTACCACCAGCTACTAGCTGCTGTTGTTCTTCCGCTACTTCACTAAACAAATTAGATGCAAAATTTTCGTTAGACATAGTAGCAAAACTCCTTGCTTATCTTGTTGTTGTTGAGTGTAATACTTAAAGTTGAACCGCTTTATTTACTAATTCAACTTCTTGCTTATTTATTACGATATACTCTTGCTAATCTGTCAGTCACTTACACTTTCTGTAAACTTATTTACCTGCTTGAGAAGCATGAATAGCAGAATTATACGAGTGTTATTTCTGAAAAGTACATGCCAATAAAAGCAAAAACCCGGTTTTTCTATAAACCGGGTTCATTAGAATTAAAAACATCAAAGAAATTGGAAAATATTTAAATTAATTACAAAAATTAACTATTAGAACGATGAGAAAGTTCACTTATTTTTGCTATGCGATCGCGAATCAATTTTAACTGTATTTGACTGTTCACAGGATCTCTGGGAAGAGGAACTTCTGTATTTGGCCAGTCAGATAGATCATTGCATGGACATAACTCAGCAGGCATACCTATAGTTCGCAAAGGTATAGGCATTGTGCAGCGCGAACAGGGATACATTTCCCAAGTGGATGTTAGCAGTTCGCCAATAGTTTCGGTCGTACCTTCAAGATAACAATCTCCTGCTTCTTCAGAAATAATTTTCTGCCAGCATTCTTCAAACTCATCACTATAGCGATCGCCTACAATCACAGACTTGGGCAACAAAGATTCTGCACCATCATTGATGATGATTTTTTTGCCCAACTGAAGCCAGTAAGCTAGATATTTTTTAACTTCATTTTGAGATGCCATACTCTTAATTTTATTTAGATTTTTGATACTCAATTTGGAATTAATCCTTAAGAAGAGTCGCTTGTCAATGGTTAATAGTAATCAGTTATTCTCCTTTCTTTCGCCCCTACCCTTGAAAGTCCCCACCTTCCCCGTTACCCAATCCCCGATCCCCCACAAACAACGGAGAACCAAGCAAACTGAGATTGAGAACATGACCACCAGTAACTAGATAAACAGCTTCACAGATTGTGCCTAAGTGTCGCACTAAACCACCTAAGCGATCGCGAAAAGTTCGACCCATTGGATAAGCCGGTATCACGCCCCATCCTGTTTCTTCACCGACAAAAATCATATCGGCTGCCACTAGTTGCACTGTCTCTAAAAATTCTTCCATAGTCTTTTCCCACATTGCTTCTTCCTGAGAGAGTAGATTAGCTACCCAAGTTCCTAGAGAATCAACTAAAACGCAGGTGTTCGGTGGCATTTGGGCAAGAGTATCAGACAATTGCCCTGGTACTTCCAACGTCACCCAATCTGGGGGGCGTCGTTGCTGATGCTGTTGAATACGTTGCAGCCACTCTTGATCAGCAGGATCGCGACTAGCAGTTGCTATATAAACTACTGGTTTGTCTGATTGTATTGCCAAAGCCTCTGCCCACTCACTTTTACCAGAACGCGCAGGCCCAGTCACCAGAATGATTTGATTCATTTTTAGCTCAATAAACCCAAATATAAAAATCTCATAACACAAGGTTAAAAATAAAATGAGAAAAGGGGAATCATAAATTAAAACTAAGAAATAACCATTACCCTTGCCTCATAAGTGATCCCCAATCCTTAATGCTCAATGATCCTAAGTACTACAAGGAGGAAAACCCTGCAAAACACTAGCTTCCCAATACTCCTAATTATTGGCTTAATTCCCAGCCGTTTCCTGGATATGTTGAATAAACCAGGAATTTAAACCTTTACCATAATTTTTCACTTTGGGGATGAGATTGTTGACCCCAAATAACTTTTAAGAGATAAAATTAACACTCAGCATCCTATTGATGTAACTATTGGGAAAAGTCAAAAATCCCAACTATCAATTCAGCACCATCCACAATCACAAGTCATAGAAAAGTTAGAGATACCCATTATGAAAGCAGGTTTAAAGCGTATTGAGGCTACTCTACACGATTTAGTAAATCGCGACACCACTACTACCGAGTCATCAGAAGTCAATAAGCAATCTTTATCATTTCGGATCAGTGTTGGTGAAGTAGAAAACTCAGAAAATGGTGATATCCAATCTGAAGATGAATATGATGAGCAATCACAAGAATATTCCCAGTTTCATCACGACTGTGTTCAAACATTCCAAGTCGAAGAAAACGGTTACAAAACACCAAGCCTACCCAAATTCAAAACTCCTAGCTTTACTAACCATCGCAATGCAGCCAATCCAGCATTGGCAATGAATCTGTTGCAAGAAATACAAGAAATTGTTGGCGCTTGGCAGGCAGAACTGCACAAAATCGTGCGACAAATCCAAGACGTTTATTTAGAAGGGCCAATAGTTAATGGTTGGTTAGAGTCACACACAGACAACGAACCCAAAGGAAGCGCGACGCTACGTCATGCAGAAGTTAACCGCTTGATGGACTACGTAGAAGAAATTTGCGCTCAACAAGCTAAAATTTCTTCTCAATCATCCTCTGCTGGCTATCGTTTGTGTGGTTTAGATGCTTCAGGTACAGTGTGGACGCGTCCCTGTCCCCCCGATCAGGTTGCAAGTGTGAGTATGGCGATCGCTCGTTACCAAAAGTTACGTCAGTTGTTAGGACGCAAGCAATACTTAGAAACTCGTCTAGCACAACTAGCTGAAACGCTTGTGGTATTACATGGTCACATTCAATGTCAGTGAAGTAAGTAACAGGCAATTAAGAATAAGACCTCGAAATTTTTAATTTGCGGTGATAGCAAATTTAACTATGAGCATCTTACAAGAAGATATCAGGGTGATTTCCGAAAAAACTCGGTTGGTGAGTCAGGATTTTTTGGTATAGATTGGCTCCAGAACAGGCAATATTGAATTTTTTTATGGTTAGTACTTAGTGGTTATTAAAACAACCAACAACCTACAAAAATTCAACAACCAATTCCCAAACCAAAAACTTCCCATGCCAGATACGCCAATCTCTGCCATTATCTGTACTCACAATCGAGATAATTATTTAGGCACTGCTATAGATAGCCTCCTAGCGCAGGACTTTGCTGATGGCTTTGAAGTGATAGTGGTGGATAATTGTTCTAGCGATCGCACCAGTTCTGTTGTAGAACAAAGAGCGAATCATCCCCACCTGAAGTATGTTTTTGAACCTATTGTTGGTCTATCTGTAGCCCGAAATACGGGTGCTGAAGTTGCAAGTGGTGAAATTCTGGCATACCTTGATGATGATGCTGTAGCAAGCCAAGGTTGGCTGCAAGTTTTATATAACGCCTATAAAAATAACCCAAAATTAGCGATCGCTGGTGGTAAAGTCAGCTTGTTATGGTCAGAGGAAATGCAAGCACCACGGTGGTTATCTCAAGGATTAGCGGCTAATTTAGGAGCATACAATCTCGGTGACAACATAGTTTACGTAGACAAGCCTGGTTTAACCCCCAGAGGTTTAAATTACTCGATACGTCGTAGTTTTTTAGAAGAAATAGGCGGCTTTGATCCTCGGCTTGGCCGCATAGGTAAAAATTTATTATCTAACGAAGAACTGCAAATGACCGAACTTGCCCTCCAAAGAGGTTGGCAAGTTATGTATTTACCACAAGCCCACGTATTTCACAATGTAGCCCCCGAACGTCTTAAACGCTCTTGGTTTTTAAATCGTGGTTGGTGGCAAGGTATTAGCGAGTGTTATCGAGAACAACTAGCAGGTACAGCAGGTTTCGGTCAGCTACAACGTGGTAGCGAACGTTTTTCACGTGGTTTGTACAAAGCAGTTAAATATTTTGCTGATCCAGCAGAACGATTCGACAAGCTTGTTTATGCCTATGGTCAGATTGGTTATTTAAATGCTGCGATCGCAGGCTTGTTATCAAAAAGAGTCAATACTCAATAGTTATTTGTCATTTGTCAATAGTCATTTGCTATTCACGAATGTATAGATGCTCTGTTTGTGCAATCTAATTAACAAATAACTACTAACCACTACCAAAAATATTATGTCATCTTCTAAAATACCAGTTTCTGTATTAATTCCAGCTAAAAATGAAGAAGCAAACTTGCCCGCTTGTCTTGCTAGTGTGCAAAGAGCAGATGAAATTTTTATAGTAGATTCGCAAAGTAGTGATCAAAGCGGCGAAGTTGCGAAAAATTATAGTGCAAATATCGTGCAATTTTATTTCAATGGACACTGGCCTAAAAAGAAAAATTGGTCTTTAGAAAACCTAAATTTTCGGAACGAATGGGTTTTAATCGTAGATTGCGATGAGCGTATCACTCCTGAGTTGTGGGAAGAAATTGCCCAAGCAATTCAAAATCCAGAATATAATGGCTACTACCTAAATCGTCGTGTATTTTTCTTAGGTAAATGGATTCGCCACGGTGGTAAATATCCAGATTGGAATTTGCGTTTATTTAAGCATCAAAAAGGGCGTTACGAAAATCTAAATACAGAAGATATTCCTAATACAGGTGATAACGAAGTTCACGAACACGTCATCTTAGATGGAAAAGTCGAATATCTCAAAAACGATATGATTCACGAGGATTTTCGTGACCTTTTCCATTGGTTAAAACGCCATAACCGCTATTCTAATTGGGAAGCCCGTGTTTACTATAATTTGCTTACAGGTAATCATGATCACGGTACTATTGGCGCGAAATTATTTGGTGACGCCGTACAGCGCAAACGCTTTTTAAAAAGAATTTGGGTGCGACTACCATTTAAACCATTTTTGCGATTTGTATTGTTCTATTTTATCCAGCGTGGTTTTTTGGATGGTAGGGCTGGATATATTTACGCAAGATTGTTGAGCCAATATGAATATCAAATAGGGGTTAAACTCCACGAATTACGCCACTGTGGCGGCAAACTCAATTCTAAATCTAATTCAGGGGGATCGGGGATCAGGGATTGGCGATTGGGAATCGGAGAGAATAGCCAATGACTAATAATCAATTACCAATTACCAATTACCAATTACCAATTACCAATTACCAAACATTTATAGATTTACGCAAATATGACCAATCTTGGTTTGACCGTGGGCGTCCCAGTTGGTATGTTCTGCTGTGGTGGTTTGTGCAGGCGATCGCTTTTCCTGTGATTCCTCACCCACTAAATGGTCTGCGTTGTGCTTTATTACGTCTGTTTGGCGCTCGTGTTGGTGCAGGGGTGTTCATTAGACCTACTGCTCGCTTCACCTACCCTTGGAAAATCACAATCGGTGACTATAGCTGGATTGGGGATGACGTAGTTTTATACAGCCTGGATTACATACATATAGGTGAACATTGCATAATATCCCAGAAAAGCTACCTGTGTACTGGTAGTCATGATATGTACGATCCAGCTTTCGGGTTAAAAACAGCGAGTATCTGCATTGGTAATGGGGTATGGTTAGCAGCAGATTGCTTTGTTGGCGCTGGGGTTAAAATTGGTGCAAATGCAGTCATTGGCGCCCGTAGCAGTGTTTTTACTGATATCCCACCTGCACAAGTTTGTTGGGGAACACCATGTCGTCCTCGTTATCCCAGATTTAAAGAACAAGCTTAATTTTTAATGAAAGGGGCGCACGTCTATCTGTGCGCCCCTACTACCTAGATTTGTAACCTGATTCAAAAATTACAAAATCCCAATCATATGCAATAAACCGTGTCCGGTAATCAATTCAATCATTAAGGCAATAAAACCAAGCATGGCAATGCGACCATTCCAGACTTCTGCACTCGTAGTAATACCCCATTCCCAAGCCTCTGGTGGATAAATTTTTACCTTCTTCTTCATTTGGTAAACTTGGGAGAGCTTGACACTGGGAGCTGTGAGAGCATCAACTACCAAGTCTGCTAAAGCTCTAATAAATACTGTATGGGTGTTGAGAGCAGGTACACGACGGAAGTTATGAATTCCTGCTTCTTCTGCTAATTCTCGATACTCAAGATCAATTTCTTCTAGTGTTTCGATGTGTTCGGAAACAAAACTAATCGGTACGACTACTAAGTCTTTAACACCTTGCGTTGCTAGTTCCGGAATAGCATCTTCAGTGTAAGGTTGTAGCCATTCTACTGGACCAACACGACTTTGGTAAGCCAATGTATGGGCATTGGGTCGATCAAGTGTCCGCATGATTAAATAGGTACATTCCTCAATCTCTTGCTGATAGGGATCACCTGCTTCTTCTACATAGCTTTTGGGAACACCATGAGCGCTAAAGAATACATGAGCTTCTTCTTGATTGGGTACTTGGTCAATTTCTTGAGTGATCAGTTCTGCCATCGCCTGAAGATAGCCTGATTGTTTGTACCAAGAAGGAATAACCGTGTATTCTATCTGCTGGAGTCTTGGATCTTCTTGCCAAAGTTTTTCTAAAAGCCGGAAGCTAGAACCACTTGTGCTGATAGAAAATTGCGGATACAGAGGTAATATAACTAGTTTTTCAATTCCATCTTGGATAATTCTGGCGATCGCTTCTTCGGTGTAAGGATGCCAGTAACGCATACCAATGTAGATTTTTGCATCTTGCCCCAAGGCTTGCAATTGTTCTTTGAGCGCATCTGCTTGGGCTTCGGTAATTCGCCGCAGTGGAGAACCACCACCAATTTTGCGGTAGTTTTCTTGAGATTTTTTCGTACGCCGTGAAGCAATAAACCAGGCCAGGGGTTTTTGCAACCAGGGAAAAGGTAGGCGAATAATTTCCGGATCAGAAAACAGATTAAAAAGAAATGGCCCTACATCTTCTAACTTCTCCGGGCCACCGAGATTGAGTAGTAATACGCCTACACGACCCATAGCAGTAACAATCCCCCAATCTTTTCAGGTTTTTTACTAATGTTAACAATATATCTTTATTAAATATATAAGTTAACGACTAAGGATAGAGGCAGTGGCTACAATTTTACGAGATTGGAGTTATCGTTACCAGTGGCTGTACGATGGTATATCCCGTTTGGCAGCTATAAGTATTGGTGGTGAACAACGTTTTCGACAATTAGCTTTGCAAGGTTTAACAATTCACTCAGATACCAAAGTCCTTGATTTGTGCTGTGGAAGTGGACAAACAACACAATTTCTAGTCAAATTGTCACAAAATGTAACAGGATTAGATGCTTCACCATTATCTCTGCAACGGGCAAAACAGAATGTACCACAAGCAGAATATGTGGAAGCTTTTGCGGAAGAGATGCCCTTTGCTGATAATCAATTTGATCTGGTACATACAAGTGTTGCTTTACACGAAATGCAACCAGAGCAATTGCGAAAAATTATTCAAGAAGTATACCGTGTGCTAAAGCCAGGTGGAGTGTTTACTTTTATAGATTTTCATCATCCTCATAATGCCTTGTTTTTGCCATCTGTATGGCTGTTTTTGTGGTTATTTGAAACGGACACTGCTTGGCAGTTGTTGAAGACTGACTTACCTGGGTTATTAATGGAAATGGGGTTTAGTATCAACAAGCAAAGTTTATATGCGGGTGGAAGTTTGCAAGTGATACAGGCGAGTAAGGGACGTAATAACGCTTCACCATAAGTCTGATAGATTTAGGAACAACTAATCAGTTATCAGTTATCAGTTATCAGTTATCAGTTATCAGTTATCAAATTAAACTGTTAACTTTTAACTGATTCATGCCCGACCCTTTATCTATTTTCTTCTATAACTTCTCCCACAATAGGCTGTGATGCAATATTTGCTAAACCAACATCCTCCAACAAATTAGCCCAATCTTTGGCAAGTATAGGATTTTTTGGTTCATTTAAGCGGAGTTTAGCTAACTCAGACAAGGCTGAGTACCAAATCCCATTTTCAGCATAAATTGCGATGTGCTGTCGTGGTTTAGTAGTTGATTTCAAAAGACCTTTTAAGTTTGGTTGGATTGCTATCTTTTGCACCCATCCACGCACAAATATTGGGTTCAGTAGTCTTTGGCGAGAACAATAAAGTTTGAAGTACCATTGATGATCTTTGTTAAGTTCTAAGGGTACTGTAGATGGCACTGTTAAGCTCACAAACCCTGGCGTCTTAGGCAGAGTAAATTTAGTCTGATAGATTTCTTCATCTGCTTCATTCTGTAATACAAATTTTCCAACGGGTGTGTCTTGTGATTTATACGGTACAAAAAACCAAAAGCTAGGATTATCATCAACCGTCAAACCGACATTTTTTTCTGGTATCAATGCAATTATTGGTACATTCACCGACGGACAGTCACCACGGCTTCCAGTTCCTACCCTATTATTAGGTCTACCTCGCCTTGATCCATCTGGTTCTTTGTCTTGAAAGTGAATTTCTATATTCTGAGAATTGCTAGTATTCAAATTGTGATTTACTGGTTGATTGGATTGGGCTATTTCTGGTACAAAATAGCTCATCCAGACAAGCAACATACAAGCGATCGCTAATGCCCATTTTGATTTAGTCATTTGTCATTTTTTTGGTTGAACTACAGTACAGTTTGTTTATCTAGTACAGTACGTCAGAAATCAATCTACCCTTTATAAAAGGCTAAAGCTATAAAATATAGTTCTTCTGAATGCGTGAATGTGTGAATGGGTAACTTCCAAGGTAGTAGTACTAGCCTTTATATTATTTTCATTGGTGTAATTAAATTAAGATTATGCACTTAGGGAGTAGTGTGAAAACATAAAATTTTTTTATGCTAAATAATGATAAATTTTTGCACAATTTAGTTGATAATATGCATGTTTACAAAATAAGGGAACAGGGAACTTCAGGTTAAGAGTTCTTTGTTAAGAGTTAAGAGTAAAAAAACTTTAAGCGTGGGTTTCCCTTTTTCCCATTTCCCGTTCCCCGTTCCCTCTGAAATATTTTTATTGTTATTCTTCACTTTGAGATGAACTTAAGGTAGCCACTGTTGCTCCACCTGTTAATAAGACTAGTGCTGATGGAAGCAGTGGTATCCATAATCCTTGTATTAATAAGAACAAACAAGCCAGATATAAAAGACCGATCGCACCGATTAAGGCAATGATCAAGTGTAAGCGCGATCGCAACTGCCAAGCCAGTACACCTCCCGCTAAACACCAAACCCAAATCCACAGGTTTTCACCCCACTTTGGTAAAACCCATAATAGTGGTCGATGATCCAGCACAGCACTGAGAATCTGACTAACCATATGTGCTTGTACAACAACTCCTGGCATTTCCTTGTGGGGCCACATTTGGCTAGTGTAGGGAGTAGACCAGTAATCGTGAAAACTTTCGGCAGTTGTACCAATAATCACTATGCGATCGCGGACTAATTCGGCAGTGAGTTGATCGTTGAGAACCTCTTTGAGAGTAACTGTTTGGGCGACTGGATCGGCAGCACGCCAATTTAATAAAACTTGATAACCGAGATTATCTATATCACTGTAACCGCCACTGTTTTGCTCTAAAGTTTTAAAGACCACATTGCCAAACTGCCAATTATTTTCAGGTGTCAGTTTAGGTTGAATACCTTGGTTTTTTAAGTAACGGCTAGCAAGGCGAAAGTTAAAAGATTTATCAGTCGCGCAGGGAGGTGCAGGAGCCATAGCCAAAATTTGGCGACGGATAACGTTATCAGGATCATCAATGACATCACTAAAACCTTGACGTTGGATTTGGGTAGAAACTTCTGGGGGTGGTGGAACACCAGGATTAGTTTTGTCTTCACTGGCTCTGCATATAGCAATAAAGCGATCGCTTGTTTGCATCGTTTTGGCTAAATCTGCATATTCTGGTTTGGCTGGATTTTCGCGATAGATATCCAAACCAATAACATGAGGGTTGAAGCGTTCCAGTTTTTTCACTGCTTGAGCCAATGCTTTGTCTGATAGTGATGCTCCTGCTCTTTCTGTGGCAGGTTGAGCGCTGACATCAGCTTCTGTCACTTCTACTATAAGTATACGAGGATCGGTTTTTTCAGGAGGGCGCGATCGCATCAATAAATCAAAGGCTGCGAGTTCTCCCAACTGCAAAATTCCTAGCGATCTGATACCAATAGCAAGGGTTGTTATTACTAAACTTGCTTTCAAGATGAGTGGGAGAATGCGTCGCTTGGGCAAAATTGGGCGGCGATCGCTCACACGCTGTTCTGGCCAAACTAACGGTTCTGCGGCTGGGTTCTGGCAAATTACTGGTAGCCAGCTAGCACAGGGAAATTCATTTTCCAAACCCTGTAATTTATCCTGTGCTTCCCGCACCGCTAGATAGAAAGATTCCCCATGAGCAAAAGCTTCTAGAAAGTGCTTTAAAAATTCCTGGGCGACAAAATCGGGGACTGGTTCTCGCATGACAATCATTTGCGGAATTTGCAGAGAACCCAATTCCCGTGCTAATTCTATACCTTCGCAGGAGTTAAAAATGACTAAATTTAAACCCCGTGCGATCGCTGCTTTGAGAGCATTTTTTAATTGGGCGATCGTCAAAGTATCTGTTTGATTGAGATGAATTCGACCATTTTCTTTTTCCACATCCGTTGAACCATGGCCTGCAAAAAACAGCATATCCCAGCCTCGTTTATCCCAAAGCCACCGATCCAATTCTTGTCTTTGTGGTTCGACTAAAAAAATAATTTCCGCGCCTGGTAATTGCTCTAAAATCGTCCGATCTTGTTGGACATCGATTCCTTGACTATTACCCAGCACTGCTAATATCCTGATTTTTCGTCCAGAATTTTTACGTAACGGCTTAACTTGCTCAACCTCTAAAATGCTTGAACATGCCACCGCCTTTTGGTAATCTTCAAAAAAATTCCACAAATGCCAAGGTAGACGCCTAACTTGGTTGTCTTCTGTTGCTAAAATTAAGCGTATTTCATCATCTGGGTTTAATTTTGTGCGTAATTTTTGATCGATGTGACGAAATGGCTCAGATTTCAACCAGGAATTAATTTGTTTGTGTAAATCATCGCATAAATTACTAAAATCAATAGAGGAAACATTCGTGACATCTTCTTCATCTATTTCGATATCTATATCCTCTAGGTCATCTGTGTAATTACGCCAATCAGAGCCAGGATAGAGAGTTTCATAAAGTAATTGATAAAGCAGTTGCCAACGTTTGTAGAGTGACCAAAGTTCTGGTGCAGGTGGTAGGCTACCCGTAAATTGCATGGCGATTGGATTACCATCTTCCCACAGTGCAGCAGTCACAGAGGGAAAGCCTTGCTTTAAATTACCCTTTCCCAGGTTTAATACAACCAGTTTACTCATGGCTCTTAGCCAACAAGCTTCTCAAGCATAAACTTTTCTTTAATACTGATATCACCTAAAGCGACCTGTAAACTAAAACTTTTTCCTGGAGGAGATTTAAATTTTTTGAGTTGAATAAAATGGTCGTGACTTCTAGATTGTACTTCCTGAATAATGTTTCCTGACCCCGAAAGCAAAAGCAATTTTAGATCAGGTGGTAAATACACCTCTTCATTGGCTGGATGTAGCTGGACACGGATACTAACTTTCTCATCGATCTCTGATGTTAGACCAATCAGCAGTACAACAGCAGTATCCCTTAATTGCATCCCTAAATCAATTAACTTAGCTCCCTTAACCCGAACTTCATTCAAAGTAGCATCACTCCGGAATTGCACAGCTAAAGTATGTTGTTGTGAGCTACAGAAGGTGTCAAAAGAGTCCCAACCTGCTTCAAAGACATTTTGAAACCATTTACTTAAGTTGTTTACCAAAGAGTGGTTGTATTCAACAAGATTCCCTTGATGTTTTAAAAGCCTTTTTTGGTACAAATCTTGCCTTTCTTCATCTAGTGCTAGTAGTGCCATCCATTCTTCATGACTTATATTTTCGGGTAAATCAGGAGTCCATTGATCTAGTTGCTTAAGTAATTTGTCTACTTGTATGCTTGACAATGTTGGCAAAATGTTTACCTCTGGTTTTTGTACAGAACATATTTCTCGTGCTACCCACATGACATTTATATCTGCAATTAAATCCTCTTCATCTAATAAATAAGTTCGGTCTATCAGGTCAAAATTAGCTTGCTCGCGAATTTGTTGGTGAGTTGTGTATCCCCACACTCCTAACCAGTTTTCTTCTAGATTGATCTGCACAGCTAGATAATAATTCGCTACCCAGTTGGGAATATCAACCCATTCTTGAGGGATGCGAAATTCTCTCAGATTACTTTTATCGGTGGGGATTAACACTAGTCGCAGATCACCCAAAGTTATACAAGTACCATTTACAAATTCCCAAAAACTGGGTAACTGATGATAGCTTGGCCACACATTTGGAGTTTCACCCAAATCTGGGTCTTGTTTCAACATATTTAAAAAAGAATTCAAACATAAAGAATTTAGGTAGGAATTCCAACGAGCAGCAGGGTTAGAATAATAGTTTTGAGCAGATATTTGCCATGCATATTCTTGTTCTTGAGATGATAATTCTAACCATAATTTCTCTGGATAAAGCGTTATCAATTCATCCATTTCTAAGTTCATATAAATCATCCCTGGTTAGTAAAATAAAATTTAGTTTTTAACCATTCTTCAACAAAATCAGCTATTTTGTGATTGACTATTGCCAAAGAATTTTTTTCTAATTTTATACTCTCCTCTAATTCGTTTTTGAAGCATATAGCTAGATATTTTTTTAAATGTGAAATTATCTGAGAGCCTTCGGAAATAAAGACAGTTATTTGTTGATAATTTGTTTGCTCTAAAGTATGAATTTGATTTGTAAGCATTGATATTTTTTCTTGTTCTGGAAACTGCTCTACAATCTTATCTAATGTCGAGTAAAATATTTTTTGACAATGAAAGCGCAAACATTCATTCATAGCATCCTTGATATTTTCCAATTCTTTTTCATTTTTAAAGCAAATATCTGGGTCAAGCTTATTCAATTCAATAGCTATTTTTTTTAATAGATTTCTAATATATCTATCTGAGTGACGAGCTACTTGATATTGTTTTTGTAAGTCTGGATACTTATTTTTTAAAATTATCGCTATTTCAGTTTGAGTTAAATTTAGTCCTTGCCAAAGTTTAAATATGGTTTGACCAGCTTCTGGCAGAGATGCAAATAAATTTGAAACAATTGACTGAACTTGCTCCCATGTTTCTTGTTGTATGAGATTATCCCAAAGTGTAGGTATGGGATCAGAAACATTATCATATTCTTCTAATGGTAAAAAACGTTTTGTGCGATAATCACGAGCAGATCGCACACAAATTGATAACATATGTTGAACTTTTTCACTAGAAATTGAGGTTGTAGGAAAATCTAGTTTATTGATTTTTTGATTATAGCAATAGGCAATTTCTTGTAGATGCTGTTGATTTGGAGGTTCTAAACTACGCCCTCCTTGACAACGTGCTGGCTGATAAATTTTATCTAAACATTGCCAAACCAAGCAGTATAAATCAAGTTTTGTGTGATTGATCCCTTGATAAAGCAATGCTTCGCGTAATTCTTTAGTGTTTAAATCTTTTAGTAAACCATAATCAGAAAATTTTCCTCTCTTTGCTTCTAGATCATGTTGATAAATGGTATTGCTGATTAGTCTTATGATTGCTGTTTTAGCATATCCTTCAATATTCGTCAGTGGATATTCAAAATTAAAATTTTTGAGAAGTTTACTTGCTGGATTAGCAGCTGCATTAGCAATTTGAAAAAATTCTTCTAGTGGATATTTATGCTGGAGATATTTAAATCTTTGATAAGATTTTTGAGAAGCCCACAAGCAAGCTTCTTGCAAATATGCAGATAAATGTTTCCCCGCGATGAAAGAAGACGTGGTGATGCGGTGAGGAGGGCGTTGCGGAGGTACCCTCCGTTGTAGCGACTGCGTTCGCGCAGCGTCCCGGAGGGAACCACCCGAAGGGTGATGCGGTGATGCAGAGAAATTTCCCGTGTCCTGTTGTCCTCCTTGTCCTCCTTGTTCCCCTTGTTCTTGTGTCTCCGTCTCCTGTTGTGTTGATTTCTCTCTGATTACTTTTAGAAAGTATTGCGCCCAAAATTCTTCATTAGCATCTCTTTGTGACTCTACTAAACTCCTCATACAACGTTCTAGTTCTGGATCTGTTCGCCAAATAGGATTTCCATCACTACCGGGATTACCAAAACTGAGAAACGTTGAGAACTTTTCTATGATGTCTTCACGTTTTTTCATGAAGTGTCCTCTGCTTTTTGCTGAGGTCAACTGTTAATGAGTCAACCTAGTCCTCAAAATATCCAAGACAAGATGTTGCTATTTATGTATGGGAATTGCAAACAGGGAATTATGCAGCAAATGTCGTCAAAAGACTTAAATTATATGAAAATCTTGGCTAAGACTATTTTGAAGCTTGTTTTCCTATTGTCGCATGGACTATTGCTTCGATCCCTGTAAAGTATCTGTCAAAAGCATCTGTACGATTGTGCGATCGCGATTCAATAAATTTCTATCCTTCGGGGGAGGATATTTTAGCTGTGACACTTTAATCGCTGCCAACTATATAGTTAATTCTCAGATCAGTCTATGCTATAGAAAATAAGACTAGAAATTATAGCAAAGAAAATCAATGAACATCAAAACCCAGAAATCTGCCCTTTTTAAGCCTGTTGTAGGAAAGTCAGACGTGGATGATCAACGAATTAAGGAACAGCGAGTCAAAATTAATGCTGGTACAGGACTTTATATGGAGTCATCCAAATGGGCTAAAGTTGAAAAGACGGTGAGTCCACGTTATCGTTTCACATCGGCCAAAGAGCAAGTTTGTCAAATCAAGAAAACTTGGTACATTTTCCCCTCTACTGTGTAAATTTCTTCAAAATAAGCAGTTCGACAAAATTAAATTCATTCGTGGAGATAGGAAACTCTTAACAGGGAATAGGGAATAGGGAATGAAGAAACAATATGTGTAACTAAATACCGTTTAAGTACTTAAATAAAAAAGTGTGATTGTATGCTTTACCTCGTTATCTTGAAATAAATCAAGTTTTTGAGTTGTAAATTAAGTTTTTGAGTTGTAAATTAAGTTTTTGAGTTGTAAATCAAGTTTTTGAGTTGTAAATCAAGTTTTTGAGTTGTAAATTAAGTTTTTGAGTTGTAAATTAGCTTCACAAGTCATAAAACAGATTTTTAACTCAAAAATCCGGTATAAATATTTTTTTACATCAAATTTCACCAGTATGCGTTCCAATACTGTTTAGATTCAGGACTTACGCAACTGGATATTATTTTAAGTTCGTAGTGAGGACTTTAGTCCTCAAAATAAGGACTAAAGTCCTCACTACAAGCAAAATTTTGAAATTTTTGTGACACTTGCGTAAGTCCTGAGATTAAGACAAATATATTGACAAGCTAGATCCCTAACTTCTTAAAGGATACAGCTGGCGAATCAGGGGTGACATCTCTCATCAACGATTTTTCGTCATTCCACCAGATGTAGAGACGTAGCAATGCTACGTCTCTACAAGCCAATTTGTGGGCGAATGAGGGGTCAAACCCACCATTCGCCAGCTGTGTCCTAAGTCGGGGATCTGGACAATACAAATTAAAGCCAATCTCGATAAGCCGAAATTTCATTGACGCTAATTTCAAATGGTCTTCCTTTACCCATGGGAGGATAAACGCGGATTTTGGCGTCACTGCTATATTTTTCTAGCTTACTTCCTAGCTGAGGAATATTGTTGACGATATGCCAATAGGTTACGATGTCTGGGGAGTCAATGATTAATTTGAGACTACCGTCTTTGGTTGTGAGATACCACTGACAAGTAGACAACAACATTTGTGTGATGCGATCGCACGCTTGAAAAAAGCATGCACCAATTGATTGTTCTAATTCCAGATACAGCATTCTATCCTGTGGCGTCACCTCATTGGGTGGCATGTCATCTGGAGGTAAGAAGGGTTTTTTCATTATGTTAGCCCTTGATTTAAGATTGTTGATCGTTGTTTGTTGTTTGGTGTTTACCAATCAACAATCAACAACCAACTTCTGAAAAGGTTTGCAGTCAATCGTTATGCGATCGCCATGAATGTGTTGATGATGGTTTTCGTAAAAAATTCCAGTTTTCATTGCGATCGCTATTATTCAGACATTGCAACCCAATGCAAATCTAACCACAAGCGCGGATCTGCTTGCTTGATTTTCGACATTGGATCGCGTAACAGTCGTGAAGCATTCAAGAAAACTACCTGAACTAACCCCATATTCTCTGCTAAATCTCGGAGTATTTCTTTGTGGACTTGCACAAGAGGCATTATTTCATCAGAACAATAAATTCCAATGTAGCGCAAGCGTTTTGGAGGTCGTCCCCAATAATTGGTGATGACTTTCACATAACAGTCATCTAATAATTCTCCGATTTTGGGGTAGTATTTTTTGACGATTCTCAGGTATTCTTTGGATAATATGTCTTCTCTAATCATGACAAAACCTATTGCAAGAAGGCAAAAGGCATAATTAAGCCTGAATAATGAATGATGAAAATAAACACTTCATTTTTCATTCTTAATACGCTTTCAAATCAATAGTTTTTTTCAGCCACCATGCACTATTTTTGTAAGCTTTATCACAATATTAATATAGCATAATTTTGTCATATTTACATGACTAAATCATAGAATAAACACTAAAAGTTTTGAATTTAATAATATCAAAACCACATATTTTATTAATAAACTAAATACGAAAAAAGAAAAGTTTGTGACAAGTAAAAATTTTCGTCACAAACAGAACAACACACAAGCAATATCTAAAAAATTTGATTTCTTATTCTTACTGATTAGCGAAAATGACGTTCTGACACTAAGACCTCAGCTACCAATCTTGGTAAATCTGTCAGATCAGCGTATCCTTCTGAACCGCGAATCGGAGAAATAAATGTATAGTCTGGGTCACATTCTCCGGTGTCATAAACTTGCATATACCACCGATCAGGAAATCCCTCTATGGCTATTTCTACAATGTACCAACTCATGCCAATCAGACGAGAATTTACAATGACAAACCACTCTCTATCTGCTTCTAAAACATTCCATTCAGCCATCAGAAATTCTAAAGCGATCTGTCCTGCGTCAGTTGCAGTCAATAACATCTTTACTCCTTAGCTGGGACTTCAGGAATTTCAGGATATAATCCTAGTTGTTTTGATAATTCACGTGCAATGTGAATTAAAAACTTTGCTCCTTCATCATTACCTTGATGTGCAAATACAGCAGCAACTTGTAGTATTGTTTTTATAAAACCAGCATCAAGTAATTCTGGGTGAGTTTCTAAAACTTCTGGTTCCTGACCATTAGGACAGCTAAGTAACTTATCAATCAAATCAAAGTATAGATTTTGGCGTTCTTCTGTAATTGTCATGCTTTTATTGTACGTTCCTTATTGTTCGATACTTTCTTGCCATAACCTTTCTAGCTTATCTACTTGTTGTTGAAAAACTGTAGCGCGATAAACAAGATACCTGTCATATAAAAAAAAGAATATACCTAAACCTATAGGAAATAACAAAAAGAACCATTTCAAGCAATCAACAAGTTTATATAGTTGAGTAGGAGTGAGCAAGATATGCAGAAAATTGGCATCAAAAAATTTAATGGTAGCTGCATCTTGAGCGAAATTTTGACATTCTTGATCAAGAGTGAATAAATCAAAATTTTGGCTGCCAATAATACTAAATACACCTGCTTGTATTTGCTCTAATTTACAGCTTAAATGCTGTATTTCTACTAACTGCATATGCTGCTCCCAAACCACACTCAATACTACTAGCTCAGGTGAAAGCACTATTAAAGTCAGTAAACAAACTGTGAGAAACTTGGAAATTTGTAGTCTCATTTTGGCTCTCCCTTGCTAGGCAGTATGCACCCCGTGAGACGGTACCTTTTTGTCTTAATTTACCCTGTATAATAATTAAGGTATGAACACCCAAAAGTTAAGCCCTATCAGTTCTCAGTTATCGGTTATCAGTTATCAGTTATCAGTTATCAATGAACATACAAATGTGAAAACTGATAATCAGCAAGAAGTAAATAGTAACTAATGTTGGACAAAGCTGAATTTTTGTCAGAGAACTTACACATTCAAAGCCGCCTCATATCTTAGTTCATCTTGTTTAAAGCTGTGAGGGTTTAAGAAGTCCCCCCCTTTGCAGGGGGGGGTAGAGGGGAATCTCTGCGTAAATCCTATAGGTTTTATAGCAGCTGGCTTAGTCGAGAAGATTTATTTGCAGCCGGATCAAGATTATTAAATTAATTAAGTTTGTACTCAAAGCTGATAATTCCTATCGCAGCAGTATTTAAAAAATTTTTTGGGGTATGGGTACTAGTATTTTGAGGTATAGGGACTCGCATTTTTCAACTAAGGTGCTGGAATTAATGTACTCAATCACCATTTCTGGAAATCAAAGCTCAAGAGCCAAAAATCAAAAGCTAAAAATATAAACTGAATTTTTCTGGCTAGTACTCAGCCTCAAAGTATTGAAAATTGTGCAAAATTTTAGTAAGAAAAAAGTCAGGATTTCCAGGAAGTATTCCTGAGTAAATATACATTTGATGAACATTAAAAATATAGAAACATCATATAATTTTATTTTTAAGCATTTTGGCATAAAAAATTAAAACTATCATTAAAAATTACAGAAATAAACTAGGTTAACTTTTAAGATTGTTGATCATTGGTCATTGGTCATTTGTTATTGGTGTTATTGGTGTTTATTCTCCTCCTTGTCTCCCCATTCCCCAATCAGGAGATTTATTTATGCGAATTGCTGGTGATGTTACTGAATTAATTGGACGTACTCCGTTAGTTCAACTGAATAAAATTCCTCAAACTGAGGGATGTGTGGGCAGAATTGTGATTAAACTCGAAGGAATGAATCCAGCTGCTTCTGTTAAAGATCGGATTGCTGTAAGTATGATTACAGCAGCAGAAATGGCTGGATTAATTGAACCAGGAAAAAGTATTTTAGTAGAGCCAACATCTGGAAACACAGGAATTGGACTGGCGATGGTGGCGGCGGCGCGCGGTTATGGTTTAATTTTGACTATGCCTGAAACTATGAGTGTAGAACGACGGGCGATGTTAAAAGCTTATGGTGCGGGTGTGGAGTTGACGCCAGGAACCCAAGGGATGGGGGGAGCAATTCGTAAAGCCGAAGAAATTGTGGCTAACACTCCCCATGCTTACATGCTGCAACAATTCCGCAACCCAGCCAACCCCAAAATTCACCGCGAAACCACCGCAGAAGAAATTTGGACAGATACAGATGGACAAGTAGATATTGTCGTCGCTGGGGTGGGAACTGGCGGAACAATTACGGGTATTGCTGAAGTAATTAAAGCGCGTAAACCGAATTTTCAAGCGATCGCAGTTGAACCAAAAAATAGTCCCGTTATTTCTGGTGGACAACCAGGTTCACATAAAATTCAAGGTATTGGCGCGGGTTTTATTCCTGAAGTTCTCCGCACAGATTTAATAGATGAAGCGATCGCAGTCAGTGATGAAGAAGCGATCGCATTTGGACGACGTTTGGCGAGGGAAGAAGGTTTATTATCTGGTATTTCTTCGGGTGCAAACTTGTGTGCAGCAATACAAGTAGCTAAACGACAGGAGAATGCGGGGAAGTTGATTGTGGTGATTCAACCTTCCTTTGGAGAACGTTATTTGAGTACACCGATGTTTCAAAATTGGTAATTTATCTTTGTGTCTTTGTGACTTGATGGTGAAAATGTTTTTTTGAAACACAAAGACACTAAGACACCAAGTTTAGCTATCTTTCCACCTGTCTGATCAGTTTTCCGGCTTGGTTCTCACTAGACTCGGACTGGTGAGCAATTTTTGATTTGTCTTTGACAATAACGTTGACTCTCACACCAACGCCTTTTTTGACTAAAACGCGGACTTTAACAATGAGATTACCAACTTTGACTAGAACCTCAACCTTAACCGGCATGAGTTTTTCTGTTAAAGAATTAAAAACATCCCTTTAAAGCTGGCATAGATTAATTAAGTTATCAGTTTAATCTCATACAGTTGGCAAAATTGAAATTGTGATTAAAATTTTATTCAGCCCTGGCGATTATAAATCGCGGCTACACAAACGAAACCCGCCTGCGCGGGTTGTTTGATTCAGCTCAATTAAGTAGACTTTGTTTGTGTAGTAGCGAAATTTCTTACCCTTCCAATGAAGAACGGAACAAAACGCGTCCTGGAATTACCTCATCGTTAATCTTGGCATACACCCGCAGACAGGCGGACACTTCTCCTGGTACACCACCAATCTCTAGTTGTAAATCGTCTTTTGACCAAGTGTAAATATCGGCGTAGGTTCCCCACAATGGACGAACCTGTACCTGATAACCAGCATTACGGGCTTTTTCCACGACGCCATCAAGAGTACGACGGGCTTCTTGTTGGAGTTTTCCCCACCAAGAAAAGCGATCGCACGGTGGCAAATATACTAAAGAATGAATTGCCTCATCTAAATCTAGTCTGGCACGGAGTGCGATCGCGGGGTCAGCATTGGTAGTAGTAAGGACACGCTGAAACCGTTCTACAAGTGCCGTCATATACTTAGAACTTTCCGAATCTGAATTTAAAGGTCTAACACCAAAGCGGTCTACACTTTTTAAGGCATGACGTAAACACGGATCTATTTCGATAAACTTGAGACAAACAGATACAATCCCGGCTAATACATCTAGTTTCCCGCCTCTTTTTTCTACTTGCAACTGTGGATCAAAATCAACCTGATCTGATAAAAACAAGCCAGTTGCATAAACACTTCCCTGTAAACCAGGATAAACAGGTTGATTGCGGCTAAAGCCAATCTGTTGGACAGCAAATTTCTCTTCCAAAGCACCGAACTGACTCACTTCTGCCAAAATGCATTCGCGCCAAGTATCAGCTAGTTTTTCCGGTACTCTTAGCAGCAAGCGTTGGATCTCGTTCCACAAATCAAGATCATTGTTACTTTGAAACTTGTACGCACCCACATATTGCAACAATTCTTGATCAGCCAGCAAAGCATCACCAATGTCTTTAAGTTTCTGTTCTTTAGGAATTTCCAACTGAATTGGTTCCAACACATCTTCCCAGGTAGGAGGAGTGGAGGAAGTGGAGGAAGTGGGGGAAGGTGGGGGAGTTTGGGGAGTAATGATCTCTAATTTCTGTGGTTGCAAAAGTTGATCTAATTCGCCCACCAATTCCTGACAAGCGCTGTTACCTGGATCTGTTGTATCTTCCTTGAGTGCTTCTTGTAATTGAGTCCGCAGTCCATATAAATTTAACCGCAGTACCCAAGCTAATTTTGAGTTCTCAATTTCCAATAATTTGCTGAGGTGCTGCATGTTCTCTCCATTATTTCTGCAAAACTAGGGATTGTGGATTGAGGGTTGGGGATAAGGGGGATTGGAGAACAAGGAAGAATTCTCGTTATGTTTTATCCGGGAGCATCCCAATTTTTTCAATATACCGCAAAGGGTTTAAACCCTTTGCTCATAGCACAAGTCGTATTCATACGACTCAAATAGATTAAGCAGTCTTTAGCTATGAGACGATTTCAATCGCAGGCGGGTTTTTTGAACATTTGGGATGCTTCCTTTTATCCTGCTCCCCGCTCCCCAATCCCTATGTTCCTTAGTGCAATCCACAAAATGGATCGCGTTCTGTTTCGACGTTGTTAGATTGAGCTTGGAGGGAATCTCGATAAACGCATCCCTCTATTTTTAAACATTCGGGATTTGTTGATGTCCAGTAAGGTACTTCAAAAGCGTGGATTCGCAAGATACCTTGTTTGTTGAGGGAGACGTAATATTTACAAGGATATTCGGATTTGATTTCTGGTTGGGGAAGTTCGCCGATGAGTTCCCATTTATTTGATTCTGGGTTGCGAAATTGGAAGTAAAATGTATGTTTACCACTGACAGGAAAGGGTGGTAATTCTGCGATTAAGCCTATTCCTTGGATTTGGGTATCGCCTTCGTTGTAACGAAAGATTTGTACTTCTTGGTTTTGATTGCTGGAAAAGAGTACTGTGTGAGCATCGGTTTTGAAGACATTGGCTGATTCGGCGACGTTGACGGCGATGTCACAGACGATTTCTCCATGATCAGAAATAATTGTTTGTGTGGCGATCGCTTTGGCTGCATCAAGACAAGGTATGTTAACGGGGATGAGATAATGGGGTTTAGATCGTGATAATAATAAATCGATGTCTAGTTTTTGGTTGATTTCAAATTGGACTTGAATGTTGTTTTTGAAGTCTTCTTCGTTTATTCCCAATTTTTTCATCAGGATATCGCCGTTGTAACTACCCCAAAGTTGGAGTTTCATGTTCTCGAAGTCTTGACGTCTGATGTTGTTGGTTAATTGCATTCCCATCCAACGACTGCGATATTTGGCGATCGCATCTGTGGCTTGAAGTTGATATAATTCTTGTCCAGCGTGAAAGATGGGATCGGGACTACCGCCGATGACTTCACGGACGAAGGAACAGGGGAGAAAGTAAAATAGGTTTTTGACATCTATATATAGTTGGTTTGCGCCTTTTTTGAGTAAGTCTTTGGCTTGTTGGGGAGAGAAGCTCAGTTGACGGAGTTTTTCAGCAAAGCAAGCCCCGGCGGATGTGGCTAGTTTGGTGTATTCTGGTTCAAAGGTGACGCGTTCTTCGTTCCACAGGAAGTAGTCTGATTTGCTGAAGACTCGGTAGAGTTCGCGTTCGACTATTTCTAAATTGCAGGTTTTACCGGAAAGAATTAACCAATCGACTGTTTCAGGAGAATTACCAGGATTGAATGATTTGTTTTTAAAGGCGTTTTCGATTAATCCTTGGGCGATACCGACTGCTTCCTTGACTACGGGTGCGACTGCTTGTTCAAATTGTTCGACGGTGAGGGTGATGTTGAGGCGATCGCTAATGCTGGTAGGTAAGGTAATATCGTTGTGTATTAGCAGTTCGGAGATTTTTTGTCCATCAAGAATGAATAACGGTGTATCGAGTGTTTGACGTTTTTGTCCGAGGGTGAGTTTGGCTGCTTCGGCGTGTTCCCAAAGTGTGTAGAAGGTTTGGGCGCGAGATGGAGCGTTTTTCCATCGGGTGGGAAGGACTTTTTCGGCGTCGTTTAAAGCTTCTTTGTAAGCTTCACCTTCGCGCACTTCGTTATCGACACAAGCGAGTAGGGAACCTGGTTGGAATTTACCGTTTTGCAGAAAGCGATCGCTTAGTTCTTC
Organism: Pelatocladus maniniholoensis HA4357-MV3; assembly: GCA_019359115.1. Classification (GTDB taxonomy): domain Bacteria; phylum Cyanobacteriota; class Cyanobacteriia; order Cyanobacteriales; family Nostocaceae; genus Pelatocladus; species Pelatocladus maniniholoensis. Next base: position 6,796 of record JAHHHW010000070.1, on the reverse strand, counting down.
TGGTTGAACTTTTAAGATATCTCTGGGCAAGGTTTCGTCTACAATTGCACTCAGTAAACAATCGGCTACTGCTGCTTTCAATAACAAAAATAGCCGTAGGGTAATCAATTCGCCACCCAATTGCAGATGTCCAGAGGAACCGAGTAACTTCGGTGTAAGTTTATAGTAGCGTCCGCCGTCGCCTCGATCTTCTCCCGGTTCAAAGGGATTGATTTCTTCCAGGGAAAGACGAATCAAGGCTAAATCGGTAGTTCCACCACCAATATCCAACACCATCACATTTTGCCACCATTTGTCTCCATCCCGGCGACAGCGAGTTTTGAAAGATTCAATTCCTAAATTTAAATCGCCGCCAAATTCTCGCCACAGAAAAAATATCGCTACGGAAACAGCTTCGTCATAAGCCATTTGCACATCTTCAATATCTAGCTGTTTCACCAATTGTTCAATTTCTCGCCGGACAAAAGGTGAAGCAATTGTGGGGTATGTCACCACCGTGCGGTAAAATTTACCTTGGGAACATTTACCCGAACGCTGGCGATATTTTTCAGTTAAGTCGATCAATTGAGCATACGCCGCTTGCAACAGTTTGTTAACAGGGATGGAATCTTCTTTATCATTGAGAGTAATTTGAAAAGAACGTTCTTGTCCAAAATAACGTTTGGGTGAATGTAGAAATCTGCTATCAATTCCCTCGCCTTGTCTAATTGCATCCAAACGGTGTTGTTTAGCTTGTTCGCCCAAACTAACTTTGACTTTTAGCGGATCGTTGGTTGGTAAAAACGGTTCTAAACCAATAACTTCCAACTCGCTAGCAATTTCACTCAAACGTCGATCTTTATCCAACTCTACCGAAATCAAACTTTGCCATTCTAGGGGTGGAACGCGAAACACTTCATGATAAATTTGATTTAAATGTTTACTAGCAACCCGACGAAACCAAGGTAAACGTTTACTCAAAGCAATTTCAATTTGCCGAATAGCTTCTAAAAATTGCTCGCCATTTAAATTACGTAAATTGACATTACTATCAACCTGGATATTTTTACTCACTTCAATTAAAAATCTTTGCCATTCCTGCATCCAAGCATCTTGACTAATACCTGCTACATTATCCACAGGGCGTTGAGTTAACCATGTCGATAGGCGATCGCGTAACCTCGCTTCTTGTTCACTAGGTAAACTATGGGGTGTGACAATCACTTTGGGATCATAAAGCGTCACTGTAGAATTAGAAGTGCCAAAATCAATCGCAAACCAACCAGGATAAGTAATTTCTGGTTGATTTTCAACTTGCTTCACTGGTGCTTCAGCAGCTAACTTTACTTCTTCATCGGGTAAAGTTTGGGATGCTGTATTTTTAAAAGGGTTTAAGACTGAATCGGTAAAAGACATGAGTGGATTTTTTATTGAGTAATCTTTGATGGGATAAGTCCAGATATTGCACTCAGCAGTCGTCTGTTTGCTAATAGACAAAAGCGGATCACCCGTTGCGCCTGATTCAAAATACTCGATAATAACTTGCAAGTTACAATTCACACCTGTGGGTAAAGGTTCATTCCAGCGACAATCACTTTGTCTTAATCGCTGGGGAGTATTGAGCTGTAAAAGCTTATGCGTACCAAAGTTTACACTTTTATAAGCCGATTGCATCGCTATAGCCAAGTCTTCTGGTATACCTGCAACAAATATATTAATGCGGAAAATATGAGGAAAATGGGGATTCGGAACTGGTTTAATTTCAATTGCAGGTAATAATAATAAAGATGGATCGTTGGGATGTGTACGTAGTTGGTAACGATTAAAAAGTTCTATTTTAATTGGCATTATTATAGATTCCCTTAACATTAAATTGGGGATTGGGGATTAGGAATAAGTGATTGGGGATCGGGGATTAGGAATAAGTGATTGGGGATTCTCCAGAGGAGACGCACTCGCGTTCGGGGATTGGGGATGAATCAGTTAACAGTTAACAGTGATCAGTTTAATTTGATAACTGATCACTGATAACTGATTAGTTGTCCCCCATGTCCCCAATCCCCACTCCCTGATCACTTATCCCCGCTCCCCGATCATCGATACTTGCGAAAGGGTTTCTAACCAAGGTGGAACAGATTTTGATTTGTCTTTGTCTGCGTCGGCGATATATCTTAGTAAAGGTTCGTGTTTGGATTTCAATAGTTCTTGTAAACTATCGACAATCTCTTTCAACGCCCTCGAAAAGGAAGATTTCACCTGTTTAGTTAACTGACTGACGTATTGAACTAAATGTAAACCAGCGCTGGCGGTGATTTCGTCTCGCAAGCGCAAAACGGCTATTTGATGATTAAATGGTCTGGGAGGAGTGGGAAATTGTTTATCAGGACTCCAGTCTAAAATTTGTCCGTTGGGATGTTTGTCATCTTGACGCGCTAAGGGAAATAAAGCATCTGCGTTGATGGCATGATTATTATTAGCTAATCCACTGTGATCAATAATTAATCTTTGCCATTTATTTGCTGGATCAACTGCGCGTAAGAAGTTACGAAATAGGCGGAGTTGATTTTTCCCAAAGTTGTCTTGTATGTATCTTTCAATATCTGGTGATAACACAGAATTAACTGTGTTACGTTCGTCTGCAACTTCGATTGATAGTTTTTTGAAAAAGTCGATCACTGCTTCTGTGGTGCGATCATGAGCAAAAGTTTGCATTTCTTGAATGGTTTGGACAAATGCAGAGTAAAAATCATCGCTTTTGGTTGGGATGGTGTCTTCTACTTCTTCGTCACCAAAAAAGCTGTCGGCTTTGGTGAGAGAAATTGTCCCATTTTTAGTTCTATCAAATAGTAATGTCCATTCACTCCATTCAAAGAAGATTTTATTAGTTAATTCGTCTTTGACGACATCACTAACGGCGACGCCATCACGATTTTTTAATATTGGTTGCTTTTCTAATTCTTCTTGAAATTGTCTGTAAATAGTTACGAGATTTTCGATTCCTTGGCGCAGTTCAATAAATTTTGGGTTTTCTTCGACGGGGATATAAGCGGGTACTTGTTCGAGGAGGGTTTTGAGGTTATCTTGCTCTTTTTGCAAAGCTTTGACGGTTCTTTGGGTATCTTCTACAAGTTGTTTTAAACCGTTTTGGGCGACATGATCTTTGAGTAAGGCGCGTAGTCTGCTGATTCCTCCGTCTTCTGCAAAGTCACCGAGTTGTTTTTGCAGGGTACTCGATGGCGGTAACATTTTACTTAGTTGTTGCCATTTTTCTCGCAGTTCAACTTCGGAGAGTTTGTTGGGGATATCTAATTCTGGCAAAAATTCTGGAGAGGAAACTTGAATTAACGAAGAAAGTTCCGCCAGTTTCGCTAAACCGTGGAGTTGGGAGAGTAAAACTATATTTTTTTTCTCTGTGGTTAAATTGCTGGCACTGGCAATGGTAAGTTGGAGAATGCCCAGACTTTCTAAGATATTGGCTTCGGAAAGTAATGGTTCGTCTACGAGTTCATCAAGGGCGCGTTCGTCACTTTGAGTCAGGGGAAGTTGATTGAAGCGTCCGACACCAACAATGATTCTATCTCTTAAATCGTGTCCTTTATCGCGTTCCAACATTGTACGAATTTTTGAGGCGATCGCACCACCTGGATATCTACCGTTGAGTAGCAGCAGCAGAGTTTGCACATCTCTGAGTTCCCGCAGTGATAAAAAGGTATCCCGCACCCCAGAATCTGCTGAACCTAAACCGGGAAAGTCTAGCAAAACAAATTCATTTGTTCCTTGGAGTGCAGATAAATCCCAAATTTCCTTGGATACTTCAACGGTGACATCAATACGGCGAATTAAAGAAAAGCTTCTCTGTAAATCTACAGCTGATGGTTGAGCAAAATTTGTCCACGGTTGCGGAGGTGGTGGAAGTTGATCAAAGCTGAGTTCTAAGATATTCATCGGTGGTTCAGATAATCTCAGCCCTTTTTTGGCGGTAGTATGATCAATCTGGTAGCTTTTACCGCCAATAAATTTGCCGTAAGTGTTGTAGGTACGCATATACACTACTATTTCTCGCAGTAGCGATCGCAGTTCTAAACTTTGCGTCTGATTCCAAGCTTGTTCGCACCATCTCAAGATTCCGTTGCTATCGACAATTGTTGTCGGGTGCAGGTTTTTCAGACTAGTCAGCAAGTCCAGTGATATTTCTGATGCTTTGGCTCGTGTTTCCACTTCCTGAAGCATAAACCGCAAACACTCTTTCACACCTTCATCGGAGAGATACTGAACGGTGTACTTACCAATTTGGGTAGTTTGTAAATCTGCTTGTTGGCGCAAATGAATTGCAGTGACGTTCCCGGTAGTAGGGGTTTCACTGACAGGTAAAGCATCGGCGTAGCCAATGAGACTACCAATCAATAAAGTTTTGCCGCTACTGAATTCACCCATCACGCCAATTTTCACAGGTGAAGAGGCAATTTCTACTACTCTTTGGGCAGATTCTTTTAAACTTTGAATGTTCTGATGGATACTTTGAGGGAACCAGCTTTCCTGGGGAGGCGGGTTTTGTGAGACTAACTCCAAGCTTTGGAGAACAGATTCCCCATATTCTTTATAGTGGCTCAGTTGTGCGATCGCCATGTCACTTTTCATACTTACTCCAGTAAATTAGGGGTGTAGGGGGTAAGGGAATAGGGGAGTAAGGGGATAGGGGTGTAAGACAAATAATTTTCAACTAATGCTATCTATCTACACCCCTACACTCCTACACCCTCATACCCCTACACCCATTTCTTTACAGCAATAGTCATTTGTTTTTTAATCACAGAAGTTTAGCAATTTGTTCGTGATTATTGTTTCCAAATTGCAAAACTTTGTAGAAATTTGCATAAATTTGTAGAAGCAAGACAGTCTCAATACGGTTCGGATAGGACAAATCAATTGACATTTTAACCCACCAAAGACGCGAAATACCCTGCGGGATCTTGCTACGCGTCTCTACATACCCAAAATTATGACGAAAAATTCCAGATATTTTGGCGATTTGCCTGTTTTATTACTTGGGATAATGAGGACGAGCAGACTTTTGTAACAGGGAAAGATCCCCGACAACTTTTGCGAAGTCGAGGATCTAATGTATTTCTGATGAGCGATCGCATCCGTAAAAGCACAGTCACGCGTTTAAAAGCTTCTCCAGAAGAATCTTCTATTGAGAATATTAAAACTGCTTGAAAAGCAACTTCAAAACTCCCGGATTTATCCGTGGAGTTAATTCCAAAATCCTTAAGAGGATGACTTATTTTTCCTCAGATTCTTTAAGTTGCTCAATCATATAGCTGATTTGAGCTGAGACTGATCGCTTTTGCTTATTGCAATACTGCTTAAACCAATCAAACACTGGTTCTGGAATTGTGACACTAGTCCGGCTCATTTTTTCAGTCAAAGCACTATTTCCTCACTCTACATATCCAATATAGCGATTGTTCTACTGAATACGTATACAACAGTGATAAATATTTAAAAAAGTATTATCAATAAGAATCAATCGTATTAATATCCAAATAAGAAAGGATAAAAAAACCTGCGATTGAAATCGCAGTCTCATTTGCATTGTCCCCAAAAAAAACTAGAGCGGTAAACTCCTTGATTAATCAATGGACCACATGCGGAATATCCACAGAAGCTGCGGGAGCCGAAGCCCAGAAATAGCGCAGGCTTTTAAACAAAGAGCACAGAAGCGGATTCTTAAAACCATAGCTGACAATGTAGAAGCTGTCTAGAATTTCCTCGTAGAACACAAATCTATGAAACAAGCATGTTTACAGTGTCGTTGCGATCGCCTCTACTAAAAAAGTAGTAATTTAAGGTATATATCATGGACTAAAGCTTATGATTTATTTAACATAGTTGTAGACCTCACTAGTTATGTGTGGTTGTGTGTTGTAAAACTTGATTGAATTTGGTCAAGGGGTATAGCTCCTTGACTTTTTCTTTTCTTGAATTACTCTTCTCAAAACCCACATGTTAGGTATGGCTTACTTTTAGCTTGTTTGCTTCATATAATACTAAGTAAAATTGTATCGGCTCAATAACAGGACTTACGCAACTGGCACAAAGAGCGGGCGGGGCGAAGCCCCGCCACGCGGTACTTTAAATCAGACCAAACACATACAAACGTCTGGACGTTTTAGTTGCTGAATCAGATAATTAGAAAGCAAGTTGTGCTTAATTGTATAAATAGTTTGACCTGTTTGATAAGCTAAATTTTTAAGTCTAAGCCAAACCAACATTGAACAAGCAATATGATTTCTCTGAAGGCGAGCTTTACGACATTGACATGATTCAATGCCAGTTAATTGTTTAATTTCTCTGTGAAACTCACGCCAGTCGCTACAACGGGGGGAACCCCCGCAACGCGCTGGCTCCTCTATTTTCCAACGGATTTTACACACCTCTTGTACAACATCCGTAGAACTTTGAGATAAATCATTAGTTGCGATATAATCCGTTCTATCGGTAGAGATAGTAACCCGGAATAGTTTCACTTTCTTCTCACCAGGGAATGCTTTAATTTTTATGATTTTACCACATTCTAATTCCTCATTACTCCATGATAATGATTCAATATTTTTATACTTTTCTTTGCCAAAAGTATCATCAACTAAACGATTAGTTTTCAAAGGACAATAATAAGTTTTATCTAGGCTATCAATATAAAGCATTAAATTATTGACTGCATACCACGTATCCATTAAAACCGTATCAAAAGGCAGAAGCTTTTGATATACAAGACCTAGCAGCATATTTTTCACGTGGTCAACCTTAGTTAAAC
>JAHHHW010000069.1 GCA_019359115.1 Pelatocladus maniniholoensis HA4357-MV3 | reverse complement strand
TCGTCACACAGGTTTATTTCTAAATGCGGGTTTACTGAATATTTATGTGTATTATTATTTACTTCTACTCAGGAATCACCATGTAATCTCTTGCGCTACATTTTGAAGTGCGGAATGTGGGTTTAAATTAGATGAGCAGGGAACACATTAGCAAGGGATGTTCCATCACCTTCATTTTGAGTAGCAATCAGCATCCCAAGTAATTTATTACTACTACTAACAATTACTCGTGAACCATGATGCGAAGAATGTAAATGTTGGTCAAATTTGACTTGAAAAACTTGGACACTAGCATTGAAATCACCCAAAGCTTTTTGTACTAGGTGGGCTGTTTTAATAGTTCCTTCAATCCGTGAATCATCAAATTCTAATATGATAGATTCGCCTACACTAACATTTGGTTGAGAATCTTTATCTCGAGTAATATCAGATATTTTGTTAAGAGGAAAATTTTGATGAGGTTGAATAAATACAACTGGTTTGCCATTAGAATTAATCAATGACCAGTCGAATTCACGAATAACACCGACATTCCCACCACCAGTAGTTAGAACAGGGACTTTGTTGTTAGGAATTTGAAAATCCATCATAAATGTATGTTGTACCTTCACAAGATCAAGAGGAGCAATCAAAAAATATTCTTGTTTCCCATTGCTTGTATGAAGTTTTTTTCCATAAAGTTGACAATCTGGACTTTGAGTAAAGCCTTGAAATGTATCACGATGAATCTGCATAAAAAAACTCATGGTAAATGTTATCTTTCTATGATTTAGGAATTACGCATTGACTCAAGTGCGTAAAATCCTATTTCATGAACGAAATAAAAGCTTAGTTCTTAAAACTTAGCTTCTCTTCTATTTGTTTATTTAGGTTGGACAAAACTAAGTTATGCACTTTTGACGAAAATGTAAATTAGAAAAATTGGTCAAAAAATCACTTACTGACTGAGTTTTTACGTAAGCTTCATAACTTTATGAAACAACTTGACAAATAAACTTTAGTAATTAATAAAGCCTTTTTTTTGATTAATTTTGCACTTATTCCAACCACAAAACTAAATTAAAATGTAGTTTGCATTACCTTTTGTTTGTATTATTGATTACATTTACAAAAATTAAAATGTAAAAAATAAACAGAATCATCTAAACAAATTTGTAAAAATTTGTTAAGAATAGTGGCAGGAATATCAACAAAAGGAAGTAAAACTTATGACAAACACGACAGAGACTAAACCACCCCATCAGGTAGTGATTATTGGTGGTGGTTTTGGCGGACTTTATGCCGCAAAATCACTGAATAATGCAAATGTAGATGTTACTCTTATAGACAGACGCAATTTTCACCTTTTTCAACCGCTTTTGTATCAAGTTGCAACAGGTGCAATATCGCCTGCTGATATTTCCTCGCCACTGCGTTCAGTTCTCAGCAAAAGTAAGAATACAAAAGTGCTATTGGGAGAAGTGAATGATATCGATCCCGAAGCGCAAAAAGTTGTAATCGGTGATGAAATCATACCCTACGATACGTTAATTGTGGCTACAGGTGCGAAACATTCGTATTTTGGGAAAGATGAATGGGAATCTTTTGCTCCTGGTTTAAAAACAGTGGAAGATGCAATAGAAATGCGTCACCGTATTTTTATGGCGTTTGAAGCTGCGGAAAAAGAAACCGATCCGCAACTGCGTCGTGCTTGGTTAACATTTGTAATTGTTGGTGGTGGTCCTACAGGTGTGGAATTAGCTGGTGCGATCGCAGAATTAGCGTATCACACAATGAAAGAAGACTTCCGCAACATCGATACCACCGAAGCCCAAGTTATTTTACTTGAAGGTCTAGATCGGATTTTGCCACCATTTGCTCCAGAATTGTCAGCACAAGCAGCAACATCTCTTCAGCGCTTGGGTGTGACGGTACAGACAAAAACTTTAGTGACAAATATCGACAATGATCTCGTCACGATCAAACAAGGTGAAGAACTATCACAGATTCATGCCAAAACGGTATTATGGGCAGCAGGTGTCAAAGCTTCACCACTGGGGAAAGTATTAGCGCAAAGAACAAGTGTAGAATGCGATCGCGCCGGACGAGTTATAGTTGAACCAGATTTGAGTCTTAACAACTACCCGAATATTTTTGTAATTGGTGACTTAGCTCATTTTGCTCATCAAAACGGTAAACCCTTACCTGGTGTCGCACCCGTAGCGATGCAAGAAGGAGAGTACGTTGCTTCACTAATTAAACAAAAACTTCAGGGTCAAATATTATTACCAAGATTTTATTATATTGACAAAGGTAGTTTAGCAGTAATTGGGCAAAACTCAGCTGTTGTAGATTTAGGTTTTATCAAATTCACAGGTTTTGTCGCTTGGCTATTTTGGTTATTAGTTCATATTTACTTCTTAATTGAATTTGACAACAAACTAATAGTCATGATTCAGTGGGGTTGGAATTACTTCACTCGTCATCGTGGTGCTAGATTAATTACAGGAAAAGAACAAACAAGCAATTTCACAACGGAAAAAACAAGAGAAATCATGAACGTATAATTGCACAGACGCAGTGAATAATAATATCCCCGACTTATTGAAGAAGTCGGGGATCTGGCTTTTTCAATATTCACAACTCAAAATCATCAAATTTAATTACTCAAACTTGCCTGGAAACATTGCCAATACTGCCATCAGGCATAATTGTATCTTGTAAATAAGCATTGCCAAAATTAACTTTGCGGGCATAACTAAAATTAGCTTCAGTCAAATCAGCATAATCAAAATGAGTATCAAGTAAATGAGCGCCACTAAAATTTGCTCTACTCAAATTCACCTTATAAAAAATAGCTTCATATAATTTTGCGCCACTCAAATCAGCGTCACTTAAATCAGCAGCATGAAGCGCCGCACACCACATATCTGTGTAACTCAAGTCAGCTTTTTGGAAATTAGCATGTTCAAAATGAGCATATTCTAAATTCAACCCGCGTAAATTTGCACCACTCAAATCCAATTTTATACCTTCGGTATGGCGAACTAATTTTTGCAAGTTGGCATATCTAAAATCAGATCCACTCAAGTTGATTTCAGTCAAATGTCTCAGTCTAAATTCAACAATTTCAACTCCGGTAAAATCTCTCTCCCCGGTAGCATATCTTCTCAGCAATTGTTCAACATTCATTCTTCTCATGACTTTGACCCTGCATCCATTAGCACCACAAATATAATTATTACAAGAAGGCAAAATGTGCAAATGCCAAGTAGCGGTGCATAAGAGTCTGATGTACAGTATTTCATGGAGACAAACATTGATCAAAGCTAATGCCTAGCGAACAAGTCCCCTTGCGTATCCCTACTTCTAGTCTTGCATCTATCGTTGGTGAAAATGGTTTCTATCCTTGGGAAAATTTAGCACCACCTCAGCAGATATTTTCTCCAACTCCTCCTAGTTGTATCGTCTATCCTGAGACTACCGAACAACTAGCACAGGTAATCAGGGAAGCTAACCACAATAAATGGCGTGTCCTTCCTTGTGGTAGCGGTAGTAAACTCAGTTGGGGTGGCTTAGTTAAGGGGATTGATGTTGTAGTTAGCACAGAACATCTGAATAAATTGATTGATCATGCTGTTGGTGATTTGACGGTGACAGCAGAAGCGGGGATGAAATTCTCTGATCTCCAAGCAATTTTAGCCAAAGCTAACCAATTTCTCGCCCTTGATCCAGTTACACCATCAGCAACTTTGGGTGGAATTGTTGCAACTGCTGATACGGGTTCCTTGAGACAGCGTTACGGAAGTGTGCGTGATCAATTACTAGGAATTACTTTTGTCCGTGCTGATGGACAAATCGCCAAAGCTGGGGGACGAGTGGTGAAAAATGTTGCTGGATACGACTTGATGAAGTTGTTTACAGGTTCCTACGGCACATTGGGCGTGATTAGTCAAGTGACGTTTCGTGTATATCCAATCCCGGAAATTTCTGCAACGGTTGTACTGACGGGTACGCCAGAGAATGTATCACAAGCTGCGGCGATTTTGCGTGGTTCGGCGTTAACACCTACTCAGGCTGATTTACTTTCAACTCAATTGGTATCTGAGTTGGGTTTGGGTACAGGAATGGGATTAATTGCAAGGTTCCAAAGTATTGCTGAAAGTGTGAAAGAGCAGTCTCATCGGTTGGTGGAAGTTGGGCAAAATTTGGGTTTGCAAGAAGCGATGTATGAGGGAGCTGATGAAGTTGATTTATGGGAAAGATTGCGAGAATCTATCTATTTTGGTGGCGGTGAATCGGCAATTACTTGCAAAATAGGAGTGTTACCGACTGCGGGGGTTGAGGTTTTAAAGCAGGCGCAAAAGGGTTTGATTCACATTGCTAGCGGTTTGGGAGTGTTGCGGTTTGAGAGTGAGAAAGGATTAGTGGAGATGCGATCGCTCTGTGAAAATCATAAAGGTTTTTTGACGATTTTGACTGCGCCAGTAGAGGTGAAGCAAAGGTTGGATGTCTGGGGTTACACTGGCAATGCGGGGAAAATGATGCGACGGATTAAGTTGCAGTTTGATCACAAGGGTATTTTAAGTCCTGGTTGTTTTGTGGGTGGAATTTAACAGTTATCAGTTAGAGTAATCCGATTTGATTCGGTGAATCACTTGTAGAGTGAGGGAACTCTTAACGCTTAATGGGGAATAAACCTCTTACATGAATTCTAAAAACCCCCCTCAATCCCCCGTAAACGAGGGGAAGATTTAGTTCCCTCCCCGTTTACGCTTAGGGTTAGGGTGGGGTAAACAAAACAGGGAACACAGAGGGGAGAGGAATATGCAAGTTTCGGAAGGTTCTGTTGGGAAGACGGCGAGTTTGAAGAATTTGAAAGGGTTTGATGCAAGTCATCCGCCTGATCCGAAGTTGATTGATAGTTGTGTGCATTGTGGGTTTTGTCTTGCGACTTGTCCGAGTTATCGGGTAACTGGTAAGGAGATGGATTCTCCGAGGGGACGTATCTATTTAATGGATGCGATTAATGAGGGTGAAATTGCTTTGAATACAGCGAGTGTTGAGCATTTTGATTCTTGTTTGGGTTGTTTGGCGTGTGTGACGACTTGTCCTTCGGGGGTGCAGTATGACAAGTTGATTTCGGCGACTCGTCATCAGGTTGAGAGAAATTATTCGCGTGGTTTGTGGGATCGGTTGGTTAGGCAGTTAATATTTTCTTTGTTTCCTAATCCTGATGCTTTACGGATTTTGTTAGTACCTTTGTTGGTTTATCAGAGGTTGGGTTTTTCTAAGTTTTTTCGGGCGACTGGGGTATTAAAGAATATCTCGCCTCGGTTGGCGGCTATGGAGTCGATTTTACCGGAGATTACGCTGGAGTCTTTTCAGGATAATTTACCAGATGTGATTCTGGCGCGAGGTGAGAAGCGCTATCGAGTTGGGATGATTTTGGGTTGTGTACAACGGTTGTTTTTCTCGCCTGTGAATGAAGCGACGGTGCGGGTCTTGACGGCGAATGGTTGTGAGGTGGTGATTCCTAAGTCTCAAGGTTGTTGTGCGGCGCTTCCGGAACACCAAGGACAAACTGAACAAGCTAAGGCTTTGGCTAGGCAGATGATTGATAGTTTTGCTAATACTGGTGTAGATTACGTGATTATCAATGCTGCTGGCTGTGGTCATACTTTGAAAGAATACGGGCATATTTTGGAGGATGATCCAGAGTATCGGGAGAAAGCACAAGAATTTGCGGCGAAGGTAAAGGATGCACAAGAGTTTTTAGCAACGGTTGGGTTAACAACGAAGTTGTCAACCTTGGCTAGTAAACCAGTGAGTTTGGTTTATCAAGATGCTTGTCATTTGTTACACGGACAAAAGATTAGTGTGCAACCACGTCAGTTGTTACAGCAAATTCCAGGGGTGAAGTTGAAGGAACCTTTAGATGCGGCGATATGTTGCGGTAGTGCGGGAGTTTACAATATGCTGCAACCGGATATTGCTGAGGAGTTGGGTAAGCAAAAGGTGCGGAATTTGTTAGATACTGGTGCTGATTTGATTGCTTCACCAAATCCGGGTTGTAGTTTGCAGATTCAGAAGCATCTGGAGTTGCAAGGAAAGGATGTTGCGATTATGCATCCGATGGAGTTATTGGATTATTCGATTCGGGGTGAGAAGTTGAAAGTTTAACATTTCTAGATTTACACCTTGAAAGGTTGTTATTAGCTTAATATGAATCAAACTATATTTCATCTTGCTTTTCCTGTCACCGACATTGCCGAAGCAAAAGCATATTATGTTAATGGTTTAGGCTGTATTTCTGGTCGGGAAAATCGCCATGCTCTCATTCTCAATCTTTATGGTCATCAATTGGTGGCTCATGTTACCAAAGAACTGTTGACACCACAACGTGGGATTTATCCCAGACATTTTGGATTAGTTTTTACTTCAGAAGCTGACTGGAAATCTTTACTGTTGAGAGCGCAACAGTGTCAGCTAATGTTTAGAGAAGAACCCAAGCATCGTTTTGTTGGTACTCCCCTAGAACATTCCACTTTCTTTTTAGAAGACCCATTTTATAACTTGATGGAATTTAAATATTATCGTGATTATGAAGCGATTTTTGGGAATGCGGAGTATCAACAAATTGGCGAACCTCACTGACTTTTCACTAGATCTGAAAAACCTCTCTTCTACAAGAAGAGAGGTCAAAAGTCCTTTAATGGCGTTGCTGAATGCGATATGAATCCGAATGTAGAGACACGATATATCGTGTCTCTACAAAGATTTTGGTATTACGCAAAATCATTTTCATACATGAAATCAGCAATCCCTCTTTAATTAATGCTGACAGGAACCTTGTTTACCTTGTTTATGGCCTTGGCCATGTCCGTGCTTGTGAGAACAGGTTTGCAAATCCTGAGTTTTCAGCTTGTCGGTGATTTCTTGAAGAGTTTCATCCTTAGATTTTAAGCCGATCCAAGTGTCTATTTTTTCTGTATCAAAACCCACTTCACGGCGATCGCCTACTTCCATCAATGGACGGCGAATCAATAATGGATCTTTAAGCATCATCATTAAGGCTGTTTGTGGATCTACTTTTTCGGGAATAATCTCACCTGATTGTACACGAGGAGCAGCGCGGTTAAACCATTCGATTACAGGGCGATCGCCAAAAAATGAGTGTAGACGTTCAGCAGTCCAAGATTCTGTGAGTAGGTTATACGATATCACTTCATGACCTGCGGCTGTCAGTAAAGTTTTTTGTTTGGTATTATTTTTACAGCCAGGTTTTTCATAAAAAATCACTCTTGCCATTGCAGTATCTCCTATTTATTTAACAGTGATCAGTTATCAGTAGTTTTTTATCTTCACTGTTCACTGTTCACTGATTTAACGTAGTTTTATACGCATAAAAATATTTCCCCTCTACTGCAAAAGATAAAAAGTTTGTAATCAGTGCTTTAGCACGGACTACAAATTTACATCCTAATTAAATTTTAATAATAAATACAAGTTATTTGATATTAAAAATTATGAAAATCAAGATACCCAACTTCTCTAAGAAGTTGGGTATCTGTGTATTCGTCAAAAATTATTTGCTGTATGAGAAAGTACATTATATTCTAATCTTTGTTTTGGATCAGTTTCGCCATAAATATTAAAAGTAACTGTTGGTTCATCACCCACTGATTCTACGCAATGAATTGCATCGGGTGTAAAACTGATAATATCACCAGGTAATAAACTTAACTCTCCTGTTTGTTCTATTTTATCTGGAAATTCTTGGTTAGGATAACGCCGCCAAAATGTATTTTTTTCTTTACCTTTTAATAATGCTACTACTCCCCACGTGCCATGATTATGAATATTAGATTTTGTACCTGGTGCAAATGTTACTGTTTGTACTGTTAGCGGAAAGCCTAATTCATCGTAGAGAATTAAAACTGATTCTCCTGTTTTTGGACTAGGTTCTAGGTATTGAGTTTGCACCCAATAAGAGTTTACAAGCAAGCGTCTAACTAACATTTGAATTTCTGGTAGCTGACTTGTTTCATCTTCAACATTATTCAGAATATCTTCGAGTTCAGTTAAGAACCGATAAAGGCGATAATTATCTTTGAGTAAGTCCCATGCTCTGGCTGAATCACAAGCTTGATACTCTCCATCTCCATTGATATGCCAATCTCTATTTTTCATTCTTCTTCTTCTGCGGGTCGAGTCAAAATATCAAGTAAGATTCCTGCACCAAAGTCATTTTTATCATCAATGGATTTAACTTTAGTGCTAATTTCTTTAGCTTTTTCTATTTCTCCGAGTTTAGCTAATACTAATCCTGAAGCTGCATAAGCATTTAAATACAAACGGATTTGATAATCTTCTTTTCTACTAATTAATATTAATTTTAGTTGTTGCCAATCATCAGGCATTTTCTCAGATTGTCTAATCTTATCTAGAACTTTTACTGCTGTTTGCAGTGCCATTTTGTAATTATATTTGTAATAAAAATATCTATAAGCTGCTACCAAAACTTCTAAATCATCGCCTGTTTTGGCTAAAGCTTGATGCATATACTTTTCCGACTCTGACGTATTTTCCCAATGTTCAGCAGCCAAAATTAATAATTCTTTGATTTCCTCTGGTACTTGAAACCAGGAAAATCTTTCTGCATCAATTTGCATAAACATCTCCTTTCTATTTAGTAGGAGCGTACGCTCCTACTAACTATTTCCTAAAACAAAGTCAAAATGTACAATAGTGTGAAGAGAATAATCCAAATAATGTCTACAAAGTGCCAGTAAATTTCTGCCATCTCAATGCCAGTATGTTTAGTAGCACCATAGTGACCAGGACGACGCGATCGCCACAATACACCCAATATCAAAAGCAGTCCGATAAACACGTGCAAACCGTGGAACCCGGTCATGAGATAGAAACAATTGGCAAAGACATTAGTAGTCAAACCATATCCCAAGGTCATGTATTCATAAACCTGACCACCGAGGAAAATTGCTCCCATAATTGCGGTGATGGTATACCAAAATCGCATCCCTTTGACATTATTCTTTTTAATCGCCGTATCACCAAAGTGAATGACGAAACTACTCGAAACCAGAATAATCGTGTTAATTGTCGGTACTAATAACTCAACTTCTGTTCCTTCCGGCGGCCATACTTCTGTGCTACCGCGAAAAAACAAATAAGTAGCAAAAAACCCACCAAACATTAAAGATTCAGAGATGAGGAACGTCAACAATCCCCAAACTCGTAAATCCTGATGTTCTTCATGATGACTTGGACTAGTCGTTGTTGCGATCGCCATATCTTTTATTTATTGATTATTAGTAGATAGTGGTTAGTAGATAGTAGTTAATTTTTAGCCACTAACTACTAACCATTAGCCATTAACCATTTGCTGCAACAGCAGTTTCACCTGTTTGCGAAGTTGTACCATGACCATTCATGCCATAGTCATAAGGGCCATGAGTTACCACAGGTAACACTTCCCAATTCTCAATTGCAGGTGGTGAACTAGTAGTCCATTCCAAACTCAAAGCATTCCAAGGATTATCACCTGCTTGCTTCCCAGCGATCCAACTCCAAATCATATTGATCGCAAAGGGAACCACTGAGAAACCCAAAACATACGCACCAATTGTACAAATCTCGTTGAGGTGGGTAAATTGTGGATCATACATCGCCACACGCCGAGGCATTCCTTGTAATCCCAATTCATGCATTGGTAAAAAAGTCAAGTTCGTACCAATAAAGGTCAAAATAAAATGAATTCGACCCAAGGTTTCATTCACCATTCGTCCAGTGATTTTGGGAAACCAGTGATAAATCCCGGCGTAGATACCAAATACGGAACCACCAAATAAGACGTAGTGGAAGTGGGCAACTACATAATATGTGTCGTGGACATGAACGTCAAAAGGCGCTGTTCCCATCGTCACGCCACTTAAACCGCCCATGACAAACATCATTAATAAGCCGATTGCAAATAGCATGGCGCTGGTAAAGCGAATTTTACCGCCCCAAAGGGTAGCAACCCAACCAAAAATCTTCACACCAGTGGGAACAGCAACAATCAAGGTGGAGATGGTGAAGAACATCCGCATCCAACCGGGTGTACCACTGGTAAACATGTGGTGTACCCAAACGAACAAACCGACAACACAAATCGCCAAACTCGAATAGGCGATCGCTTTATATCCAAATATCGGTTTGCGCGCATGTACAGGAATCACTTCGGACATAATGCCGAAAATTGGCAAAATCATTAAATAAACTGCCGGATGCGAGTAAAACCAGAACAAGTGTTGGTAAATAACAACGTTACCGCCTGCATCTGGTTTAAAGAACGAAGTCCCAAAATTGAGGTCAAACAACAGCAGTACTAACCCTGCTGCTAAAACTGGTGTAGATACTAGTGCTAAAACTGAAGTTGCCATAATTGCCCAGCAAAACAGGGGAAGTTGATCCCATTTCATGCTAGGAACTTTCATAAACAGCATGGTGACAACAAAGTTCAGCGAACCCAAAATTGAGGAAGTTCCTACCAAAACAATGGCAAGTATCCACATTGATTGAGCTATCGGCGCAGTCACCAAACTTAAAGGCGGGTAAGCTGTCCAACCAGATTGGGAACCACCAAAGAAGAAACTAGCTAAAATCAATAAGCCTGCGGGTGGGTTCAACCAAAAGGCGATCGCGTTCAATTTCGGGAAAGCCATATCCCTAGCACCCACCATTAACGGTACTAGGAAGTTACCAAATCCCCCAATCGCACTGGGAACGATCCACAAGAAGATCATGATCGTTCCGTGATTGGTCATGAAAGCGTTATACAGATTCGGGTCGATTAAATCAGCATCTGGTGTTGCTAACTCAGCACGCATGGCGATCGCCATCAGTCCACCGATGAGATAGAAGAAAAACGCCGTCACCAGATATTGAATTCCGATTACCTTATGATCAACATTAAACGTGAAATAGTCATACCATTTCCACGCTTGCGGATGATCATGAGTACTTTCACTAACCACAATTGTGGCTTCCTTTCCAGGTGGATGATTCGGTGGTATATCAAGAGTCATGTTGTTAGTCCTACTCTACGAGAAGCCGCTAAAGCGTCTATGTCATTTGTCATTTGTTGTTTGTTGTTTGTCATTTGTTGGTTTTTTCGATCAACCACCAACTACCAACCAATAACTATTAGACATCTCCAGAAATGAGGTATCGACCCTGACTGCACAAGGGTTTTATATTCTTTTTCACCAGATGTCTATTGACCATTGACTGGGAGAGAGATTAGAGACTATTTCCCAATCCCCAATCCCCGATCACTAATCCCTGATCACTAATCCCCGATCCCCATATTTCGTGCATAGGGTGCAAGATAATCTGATACAGATAATTCGGCCGGGTTAATCGCCACAGCTTGCTGTAGTCCTTGTTGCTGTTGGGCGATGCGATTTTCTGTCAACCAACTTTCGTATTCTTCGGGAGTATGAACTACTACCTGTGACCTCATCGAACCGTGATAACCACCACACAGTTCTGTACAAACTACAGGATATGTACCAACTTTAGTGGCAACAAATCGTAGTTTTGTGGGAATACCAGGAATTGCATCTTGTTTGAGGCGGAATTGTGGTACCCAAAACGAGTGGATTACATCTGTAGAGGCTAAGTTGAGTTGTACATCAGTACCCACTGGTACGTGTAACTCACCAGTAGTGACACCACTGTTGGGATAGTTGAAAATCCAAGCAAACTGCATCCCCGTAACATCAACAACTAAGTCAGGCGATTTACCTTGTTCGTTAGCACCCGCACCAATCCCAATATTAGCATCGTCTGCTGAGGTGGCTGTTTCTTGTGTCATTCCAGAAGCATCGCCAAGAGTTGCAGCAATTGCAGTTCCTGGCATCTGGTGGGTAACATGAACTGGAGTGTGGCTATGACCACCCGGTTCTAATCCTCCCATTCTGCTATAAACATCGACACTGTAAATCCCTAAGCAAAGGACGATGACAGTAGGGATTGCTGTCCAAAAGACTTCTAAGGGTAAGTTACCCTCAATGAACGATCCATCTGTATCATCACCTTTACGGCGACGAAACATCACCAAAAATATCAAAATCGTTCCTTCGACCACCACAAATAAAGCGGTAGCAATAATCAGCATTACATTGAAAAAACCGTCTACCAAAGGCGCTTGTTCCGATGCTTGGATTGGTAGTAGATTATGGTGCTGACCCACCCAAAGGCTGAAGAGTGTGATTAATACCCCAGCAACTAAGGTTAACAGTGAAACAGGAATTTGTTGCATACTTTTCGGGATAACGTCGTTCCAGGTGTAACCGTCGCTAAGTTTCCAGTTAAAAGCTAAAAGTTAAAAGTAAAAAGCAGGCAATGGTTATGCCACTATTATTTGAACCGATTTGTGGAGTCATCCAATTATTAGATTTTAGATTTTAGATTACTCTACGAGAAGCCGCTATCGCGTCTATAGATTTTGGATTGACCCCACCAATAAATCCGCTTTCTTGAAGATTTTAGATTTTGGATTGGTTCCCTATGGAATTTGGGGCTTGTACCATCAAGGAATTATCGGTCAAAGGTTCATAGTGAACTTCCAGCCTCTTGATGACTAAATATAATTTGTTTTTTGTCTTTTTACTTTTGACTTTTCACTTGTTGTGACATGGGTTTTATATTGAGCATAAAACCAAGAAAACCCAATTTATGTTACTTCTTAATTGTCGGCTTGTAATTATATATATGGGAATATTTTAAACTTGTTTTAACTTCTTTTGATTTCCGAAATATTTTAAGTAATTAAATTTGTTTTGACAAGTATCTCAATACAATTAGTTTTTAGTTTTGCCTGAACATTTTATCTAAATATCTGAATTCAATTAGTTGATAATTCACATTTTGCTTATATATATTTGTTCACTAATAACTATTTTTTCGCACTGTGAATGTATATCAATTACAGCTTCATCTGAAAAGTAAACATACCTGAAACCCTTACCAATGATTAATAATCAATGACAAGTGACGAGTTCAAATCGTTAGCTTTATTTGTACCGATTTACTTGTAAATTCCCTATAAATATAGAGAAATCCCCTCTACTAACCTTTCTCTACTGAACTTATTTCCTTGACAAACAGTTCTTTTCTTGACAAAGAACTCGCCTTAAACAACAAAATCTCATTTCCTAAGTAACAATAAACAAGTTCATGATGGCTACTTAGTTATTCAATTCAACGTGAGTGTAACAGTTTTTCGAGCAAATTCTAGAACAAGCACCACAGCCAATACAATTTTCTGGATGAGCAACTGTCATCACTTTCTTTTCGATTTCATCATCATCTTCATCATCTACAAATTCGCCCTCTTCATTCATTGGTCTTAATACCAACACATTATGTCCGCAAATTTTAAAGCATCTGCCACAGCCGATGCATTTGTGTTCATCAATTGATTGTGCAAATTTTGGTGTCCAAGTTTTACCACCAAATGTCAATCCTGTGAGTACTGCCATGAACTTACCTTCCAGAATTTATCTACAACTAGATTGGCGCTTTAACGCTCATACTAACATAACTGTAATTAGCTTTTTTTAATGTTCAAATCTAACGATTTACATAGTCATATTTCCATAAGCTTGCAACAAAATTTTGGTTTTTCCCTATTCTTTTAATTTAGATGAAATTCTTTGCCAATAAGATTTAATGTTTATTTATATATCAAGAATAAATCATGACTGATGAACCACGGATCTGATATTTCAAGCATGTTAAACTCAATCGAAAAAATGATATTTATTTGCAGTAAATATCAATAAAAGAAAAAACTTAAGTAAAGTATTAAGAGATACAAAAATGTTCAAGCTCCCCGACTTATTAAAAAAGTTGGGGAGCTTGTTGTTGTTTTAGATGATGAAAAATAATAAAAAATGTAAAACAATTAACAGATAATAACTTTTGTTAAATATTAATATTCTTAATAATTCTATTTGCCAAGATGGCTGAAATATTAAAACACGTATCTTCGTGTCAAATATAAAAATGTTCTTACACAAATTACCTCCCATGAGGAAGATGTTATGCAAATGTCTATACAGTTAAAATGGTTTGGATAAGCATACAATTGTCTAAAAGTGCTAGTAGAAAAAAGATTAAAGGGACAGGGTTTAACGAATAGAGAAATTCTTTTACCCCTTACTGTTTCTTACTCTTTAATCCTTAATTAAACTGTATTGCTTATACAGTATTTATTAGTTTGGGAGTGTTACTCAAACAACAAACAAATTTCACTCAACAGGTTTTGTTGATCAAACAAATGAGCGGAAATTACTGAAAATCAAAAAATTAACAAAATTTATCTTTCGCTCATGATGAACAAACCTACAACAATATCTGTGAAAAGTATAGATAATTAAGAATTTAATAAGGCTCGGCTAGGTTATGAGCATAGAGTAACTTTCAATTGGATGCAAAGTCCGAAGGTGGATGTGGGTGGTTAGTACGGCAATCACGATTTATAGTGTTGCTGAATAATGTGAGTTGTGAGTGGTGAAAACAGGGGGGACTCATCCAGGGGAAAATCCGAGCCAGACATCTCAACGAGTACATTGGCAATAGCCTTATGCCTTACACAATACCTAATAATAGTTGCGTTGGATGTGACAACTGCCGTCCTCAATGTCCTACAGGTGCTATTAAACTTGAAAACGATGAATATTGGATTGATCCTTGCCTTTGTAACAACTGTGAGGGTTACTATCCTGAACCACAATGTGTGGCAGCTTGTCCAACAAATTCTCCCATACCTTGGCACGCCAAAAGAGGAAGATGCAAAGTTGATTTGCGTGAGGTAACTAGTCCAGATTTATTTTCCAACGGTAAAAGTAACCCCTTTGCTTCAGCGATCGTCATTTGGGAAGCTTGCAATTTGCTCTCTCAACGGACATCATTACCTTGGGAAACAGATGAACAAGGAAACTTGTGCTATCGTCGCCAAGTGAATCAAGGAAAAGGCGCGATCGCATTTCATCTGAGCAAATCACCCCAAAGCAGTGAACTTGTCACACAATTAGCAGCAATAGAGACACTAGATATCAGATCTGCTTGTCTACATCTGATTTTTGCAGCTTATGCAACAACACAAGATCGACCTTGGGAACAAGAGTTTACTATTGATGAACGACAAATAGAAAAATACTTGGGCTTAGAAAAGCGCAAGGACTTAAGCAAAAACGTCAAGCTGACTTTGATTAACAACTTAGTTCAGCAAGCTTGCTCACTTGTCGTTTCCATCAACTGGCCCCAGCAAGGTATGCTCAAAGGTTTCTCTCTACAAGCAAGTCGTTTGTGGGAACTAGTCCAAGTTCAACGCCACTTTCAAGAAGATAATCTTGGATGTAAATATCTTGTTGGCTTAACTTTCAAAATTCGAGCTGGAGTCTGGGCGCAATATTTCCTCAACAAACAAGCATGTAAAGAACGAACTGCATTTTATCAATACGGTAGTTTGCCAAAATCCTTATTAACCACAGTGATGAGTATTTGGCAACAACACGAAGGTACAGCACGATTAATGCTGTGGTTACTATTTAAAACCAAAATGGGCGCTGCTCAACGGATCACAGTTCCTACTTTGATGCGTGTTGCTTATGGTGAGGAGAAAATTGCTCAAGCATGTCGCCAAAGAGAAGATCGCAAACGCCTGCTGCGGACTTTTGAACATGATTTAGAAGTCCTCAACCACTACGGGATGAAATCAGAATTTGATCCAATCACCTACCCACCAACAATCCAACCTTTGTGGGCGAGACTGGTTGATATCCCCGAAGATCCAGACGAAGCAATAGAATTTTGGATTAATGACGGTAGCGCTACATCACGTCTGACAGATGTCAGTCCCCGTGGTAAATGGAACCTGTTGATGAACGCTCGGATTTTATCTTTCAGCCTACCACCAGACTGGGAGAAGCAAACTGCTGACTCCGAAAAAAAGCAGCGAACCACAAAAAACAAAAGAAAAATCAAAACGACTGGTGATTTACTAGGCGAACAAATTTTACGGGCGCGAAAAAACCTCAATCTGTCCCAAAGAGACTTAGCAAAACTCGCAGGTAAAAGTCAAAGCTGGATTCGCGACATCGAAAAAGGTCGCCTAAAAGTTAAATTAGAAGACCAAGTAGTTTTACGTAAAGTCTTGGGTCTTAATTCGGCCTGAGTTTAGCAAGATGAGCCTCAGAATTAATTCTGAGGCGGTTGTTGAGAATAATGCAAGAACTGAGGAGAGAGTTTTTTAAATCCGTCAAAATTACGTTGGCTTATCGTTAACATGCATCCCATCTCCCAGATTTTGTAATCATGTACTTTTGCAAAAAGTCTATCAATTAATTTTAGAAATTCTGGCGATCGCTATCCTGTCTGATAATAAATTCCTTGGGCTGCATATAGCATTCCTAAAAGATCCCCGACTGCGATTTCAATCGCAGTTTCATAGCTAATACCATTTCACGTTAATCACGATACACATAAATTTTGTAGAGACGCGATATATCGCGTCTCTACAGGGTCTGTATTTGTATCAGAGGTTTTCAGTAGCCCTAAGAAACTAGCGGTTGATTCCTGTTCAGGTTTGCAACACTGCGTAATTTTGTAAAACGGTATAAATCACCATTAAAATTTTTTGAGATTAACAGGTTTAAAACTCAAAAACTTGGTTTAAAACTCAAAAACTTGGTTTAAAACTCAAAAACTTGATTTAAAACTCAAAAACTTGATTTAAAACTCAGAAACTTGATTTAAAACTCAGAAACTTAATTTAAAACTCAGAAACTTGATTTAAAACTCAGAAACTTGATTTAAAACTCAGAAACTTGATTTAAAACTCAAAAACTTAATTTAAAACTCAGAAAAGTTTGAGATTATCTCAGTCCAAGCTGTGATAATCACTACAATTTCAGATATAAATGTATCAATAATTTAGTTTCCCGACTGAGTACTAGTATGTTCAATGCCACAGAAATATTAATAGATGCTTTTGTAGGGCAAATTCGAGAAGGCTACCGTCGTACCTACGGCTGCTTCAAAACCGATTATCAAGACATAATTGCTTGGGCGGGAAACATGGCTTTAGAAAACATTGCCAACAGCGACGCCCTATATCATAATGTAGAACACTCGATTCTTGTTACTTTGGTAGGACAAGAAATATTACGTGGCAAACACATTCGAGAAGGTGGTGTTTCCACTGAAGACTGGCTACACTTTCTTATTTCCTTGCTTTGTCATGATATCGGTTATGTCAAAGGAGTATGCCGAGAAGACCGCGAGGAAAAAGGTTTGTATGCTACAGGTAAAGACCACAAAATGATTTCTCTCCCTGCTGGGTCTTCTGATACGAGTTTGACACCTTATCATGTAGATCGAGCAAAACTTTTTATTGATGAGCGTTTTGGCGGTCACAAACTGATAGACTCTGAAGTTATTAAAAGCAATATTGAATTGACTCGCTTTCCAGTACCTGTTGCTGAGGATCATCAATGCACAAGTAGCTATGCAGGCTTGGTTCGTGCTGCTGATTTAATTGGACAATTAAGCGATCCCCGCTACTTGAAAAAAATTACTTCTTTGTTTTACGAATTTGAAGAAACTGGGATGAATAAGGTTTTGGGCTACCAAACACCCGCTGACTTACGCAAAAACTATGCCAAATTCTACTGGCATGGAGTTTACCCATATATCCAAGATGCACTACGTTATCTGACTCTGACACAGCAAGGCAAACAAATTATTGCTAATCTCCACTCTAATGTTTTTGTTGTCGAACATGAAGTTCCTCAAGATGAAAAGTTATCTATAAGTAGGTAGGTGTAATTAAAGATAAAATAAAACCTCACTCTGCCTCCGGCTTCCCTCTCCTTACTAAGGCTACGGTGTACACACAAGTCAAAAATTTTCATGTTGAAACTGTATCCCGCCTATAACTAAAGTTCCAGGCGGTACTTGTGCTATTTGGTAAGAGTTTTAAACCTTAGCGGTATATTGAAAAAATTGGAATTCTCCCTTGGAGAAGACATGATTATAAAAAAGGTTATTGATCAAAGGATTAATGACTAATGATTAATGATTAATGATTAAGGATAATTAACTATGAACTGGTGGCAAAGATTAAAGAAAAATCCTTTAGCGCGATTTGGGGCAATTTTGCTCATAATTTTTTACATAGCAGTAATTGCTGCGGATTTTGTTGCGCCTTATGACCCTTATATTCCGCAAGCAAATGGTTCCTTGTTACCACCAACCAAAATTTACTGGTTTTCGACTTCAGGTAAGTTTATCGGGCCTCACATTTATCCGACGATTCAGGGAGATACAAATTTAGAAACAGGCGATCGCCAACTGATTGTAGATAAAAGCAAACCTTCGCCTTTACGATTCTTTGTACAAGGACCAGAATATCGTCTTTTAGAGTTGAGTGTTCCCTTACCTCCCAAGTGGAAGGAAGTGACTATTTTTCCTGGAATTCCTTTAAATTGGCATTTGTTTGGTACTACTGACCCAGCTAGAATTAACATTTTGGGTACTGACGACCAAGGACGGGATCAATTTACTCGTTTATTGTATGGAGGTCGCATCAGTTTATTTATTGGAATTGTGGGAGTAGCCTTGACTTTTCCTCTGGGGATGATCATTGGCGGTATTTCTGGTTATTTCGGTGGCTGGATAGATGCTGCGATCATGCGCCTAGCTGAAGTGCTGATGACCTTTCCTAGCATATATTTATTAGTCACCTTGGGTGCTGTGTTACCACCAGGCTTAAGCAGTACCCAGCGATTTTTGTTAATTGTGTTGATTACGTCGTTTATTAGTTGGGCTGGGTTAGCACGAGTAATTCGTGGTCAAGTATTATCCATCAAAGAACGCGAATTTGTGCAAGCAGCGCGAGCTATGGGTGGTAGGCCGTTATACATCATTACTCGTCATGTGTTACCACAAACTGCAACATATATTATCATCTCTGCAACTCTTGCGGTTCCTAGCTTTATTGGCGCAGAAGCAGTACTCAGTCTGATTGGTTTAGGAATTCAGCAACCAGACCCTTCTTGGGGCAATATGTTATCTCTGGCAACTAATGCTTCGATATTAGTATTACAACCTTGGTTAATTTGGCCGCCAGCACTGGTAATTATCTTGACAGTCTTGGCATTCAACTTACTGGGAGATGGACTCAGAGATGCTCTTGATCCCCGGAGTTTGGAAAGGTGATCGGGGAGTGTGGGGAGTGTGGGGAGTGTGGGAAGAAAAATGCTTCCTATATTTTTATTTTTCCCTATGTCTTCCTTGTCCCTGCTCCCTGCTCCCTGCTCCCTGCTCCTCGATCCCCGATCCCCGATCCCCGATCCCCGATCACTGTTTCACCAAATCATCCAATTCTTGCTGCATTCGACTGCGGACGAGTTCATAGCAAGCGTTAACGTAATGGCGATCGCCTGCGGCTTTTCTACCGTAGTGTTCAAACACAATCGGTGAACAAACTCGTGTACGAATAGGCACTGGTAAAGGAATATTAGGTAAAGGCCCAAAAGCTAATCCCCAAGGTAATCCTAAATAAATCGGAAATACTACTGGGTCGATACCAAATAACCAAGGTATTCCCCATTCATGTAGTTGTTGGACTATTTTATAAACATCAGCAAGCACAATCAGTGTATCGTGAGCGCCAGTCGAAATTAGCGGGATGATCGGTACTTTTTCCCGTAGTGCTAGCTTGATAAACCCGTGGCGTTCCGCAAAATAAATTTGATGACGCAAAGAGTGAGGACGAAATACATCTTCTGCACCACCGGGATACACAAGTACACTGGCTCCAGAATGCAAAGCTGCGATCGCCATTTTCGGATGGGCGATAATGGCTCCAACTTTAGCCACTGCTTGTGCTACATCTGGACACTCTTTCCAAACCGTCGGATGCATCAAACCGTAAATTGGTCGTTCTACACCAAAGCGTCTAAACCAGTCATACATCATCATGTGCATATCAGGAGCAGCAAGTCCACCATTGTGGGAACCAACCAATAAAACTTTTTCGTTGGTGGGAATATTCTCCCAGCCACTAGTTTGGACTCGAAAATAGTATTTATACAGCCATTCCCAAAAAGGCATCAAAAATTTGATAAATTGTGGGTCTCGCTGATCCAAAGACCAACCGAGTTTGGTTTGTAGAGATTTTTCTTGTAATGTCTGTATTGGCATTTCGCCTCAATAAATATTCCTTTTGGGGGTTGTAAATTTTAGAATAGTAACTTTACCATTTCCAAAAATCTTTGCAACACATCCTGATGTAGAAACGCACTGTTTGAAGCGTTTCTACAATCTCTATTTGTCGCATTCTTTTTCCAAATGGTATTCATTGTTAATTTTTATTTTACATAAATACGAACTTATTAAGTTTATAGAGTTTAAATTAATACAATTTTGATTTTACAAGTTTTTGTTGTGAAAGATTAATGCATATGCTTTTCAAAGATATATTGCTGGTGATTATTCTGTGCGATGGTATAAGATTTTCTATTTATTGATCAGATTGCCCCAGTTGTTCTGTAAGTACATATTCTGGTAAAAGAAAAATGGTAATATTTATCTGCTAGATATCTGCTATCTATAGGATTCTTATTTGATTTATCTTTGCGTAGCCTGCGCTCTGCGCTAAAAAACTCAGTAAACTTTCTGTTCCCTGTTCTTTGTCTTCACGAGTAAGTTCATAAATCAAATCGGATTTCTATAATCTCCACAATTATGTGCGAGAAATTGAGAATACAGAATCAGCGATATAGCACTGTGGTGTGGAGTGAAGAACACTCTTTTAGTTCATCAATAGACATCTTTGAAAAAGAAATAAAAGCCTTATATAGTTCAGAATCGAGACTTCTTTTCTGAAGGTGTTTAGTAGGGGTACAAAGCAGCAGGAGGATGTAATGATCGATCATTGTTACATAAATGTTTGTATGACTATTGATTTCCCTTTAGTGACAAATAATAGGTCTGACATAGGTATATTACCGCAGTTATTTTTCTAAAAAATCATTTTCCTTATTTTCAGCTACCTATAACTGAGACATATTAGCTATCTGCATCTAGTTTCTTTAAACTCAGCAACATAATACTTAGAGGTTAATACCAATTTTCTGTGAAGCTGCACATTATTTTGACCCCTCTCAACCTCCTTTCAAGGGTAGGTTTTTTGGAATCTCGAAAATAGTTGAGAAAATTCTCAATTGCTTAACGTAGTTTGGTTGTTTCAGGATTTAAGTATTGGCTGAAATAGTCAAAAAATGACCAAATATAGCTATAGCCATCAAGATTAGGACATAGACTATAAGAGTTCTCATTGCGTCTATCAAATGTTAACGTCCTAACAAAAATGGCTACGGCTATACAAAATACCTACCTTTGTAAGCTCCCAACCTCCCCGAATTTGCGGGGAGGTGCCTCAAGGAGGTGGGGTTCTTTATATGCCTATTCATAAAGAAAATGGTATAAGGCTGGCGTTTATAAACATCAAGTAAAATCTTCTGCTTATGTTGGGTGCATCATCAAACCAAGTACAACAAACAAATCCTCCTTCTCTTGGTGTATTAGTTGCTGTATTTGCAGGGATTGGAGCAAGAGCTTTTGGTGGATCAATTCCCACTCACGTTTTACCTTTTTGCTTAAAACGGGGTTGGCTAACAGACAGCGAATGCTTAGAAGCATTAAATTGGTGCCGATCCCTTCCAGGGGCTGGAGGTACTAATCTTTCTGCATATTTGGGATATTATTGGCAAAAAACAGTAGGAGCAATACTAGCAACATTTGCCTTAGTGCTACCTGGTTCTGTAGTAATACTGTTAGCCTCAAAGCTGCTATCACAGCTACCCGAACATATTGTCCAAGCATCTTTAACCGCAGTCGTAGCAGCTAGTCTTGGACTACTTTTGGATTTAACTTGGAGGCTGGCTAAACCAAGTATTACTAACTATGTTCAAGTTTTAGTGGCGATCGCAACTTTTATTTTAGTAGGCATTTTCAGAGTTCCTATTCCTTTGGTTCTGGTTTTACTCGTGCCAATTGCTTGGTATTTCAATCGCAGAACTCAAACAAGTCACTGATTTTGCTGCTGATGCAAGTCTTACTCGATCTATTTTTCACATTTGCTTATTTAGCTCTCATTAGCGTTGGCAATTCAAGAGCTGTCATCACAGAAATGGAACGCCTGGTAGTCAATGTCCACGGGTGGATGAGTCACCTAGCTTTCGTCGAAGCTTACGGATTAGGGTTGCTAGTACCAGGACCGAATATGCTGAATGTTTTGCTGATTGGCAATCATGTAGCTGGTTTACCTGGAGCAATAGCTTCCGGGTTAGGGATGTTTGGTCCTACTTCATGCATCTTAGCTGCTGTAGCTTGGTTAATAAAAAAACCAAATCCTCCTGCTTGGATCAAGCAATTCCATGCTGCTTTAAGTCCAATAACAATTGGTTTGACATTGGCAACTGTTTGGAATCTTGGCAAAGATATATTCCTTAAAGATATATTCAGCACAGTGATCTGCTTTTTAGGATTAGTCTTGTCAATTCGAGGCTTAGTGAATACAAGCTGGATAGTAGTGTTGGCATTATTGACAGGAATTATTAAGGGTTTGTTGTTTAGTTAATTAACTTTTATGGAATTTAGAAACGATAATTTATTTACATTTTTTGCCTTAAAACGCAGTGGACACCATGCTGTGATGGTTTGGCTAGCTTATCACTTTCAGCTACCAATCTTTGTTTTGAACAACATCAAACCC
Organism: Pelatocladus maniniholoensis HA4357-MV3; assembly: GCA_019359115.1. GTDB lineage: Bacteria > Cyanobacteriota > Cyanobacteriia > Cyanobacteriales > Nostocaceae > Pelatocladus > Pelatocladus maniniholoensis. The sequence continues at coordinate 8,110 of JAHHHW010000069.1, read as the reverse complement.
TATACAGATCCATACCTCACTTCTGCATTTAACAATAACTGGGATAAGGAATCAGACTGGTTGGTTCACATTGACAGTGAAAATATGGAACAAATTCGGAATGTCTATAAACACTGTTTAATGATTAGTGTTCAGGATTTTAACATTACCAACCTCAAAGACAAAAGAGATTTTATCTGGGAACGTGAAAAAACAATTGGTGAAAGTTTAAATTTTTACAATATTTTATTCTTAAGAGATCCATTTAATATGCTGGCTAGCCGATTGTATAAACCAGGTCTAGTTCCTAAATTAATTGATAATGCAGAAATTTTAGATACGTGGGAAATTTATGCTGAAGAATATTTAGGAATAACTAATTTTCTAAAATCAAAAATATCGGTAAATTACAACTTATGGTTCTCAAGTATTGAATACCGCAAACAATTATCCGCACAGTTTAAGCTTCCTTTTGCAGATGCTGGACTGAATGTAGTTCCCAAGGCGTCAGGTGGTAATGGAAGTAGTTTTGATAAGAATTTTTATGATGGCAAAGGAAACCAGATGAAGGTATTAGAACGATGGAAACATTGTCAGAAAGATAAAGTTTTTCGCGAGTCCTTTCGAGAACGGTACAAACTAGCTAATCTATATCGACAAATTTTTCCTCTTGATTCTGAACTTGAGTCATTTATGCAGATGATCGGTATTTAGCTTAATCTATTTAAGTTTAAGCTAAATCACTTGCCTTACTACAAACAAGGAAATCTTAAGCATGAGAGGTAAAGGCCTTATTTTGTGGCTCACAGGTCTTAGTGGTGCGGGTAAAACTACGATTGCTAGAGGAGTAGAATGCATACTTAAGGAACGTGATTGTTTAGTTGAAGTTTTAGATGGTGATGAGATAAGACTCTATCTTTCACAAGAATTAGGATTTACTAAAGAAGATAGAGAAATTAATATTCGCCGCATTGGTTATGTAGCAAATCTACTGAGTCGAAATGGCATTGTGGTAATTGTGGCTGCAATCAGCCCTTATCGAGCTATCCGTAATGAAATTCGGATAATGAGCGAGAACTTTATAGAAATTTATGTTGATACACCGCTTAAAGTTTGTGAGGCGCGAGATGTAAAGGGTTTATACGCTAAGGCTCGCTCTGGTCAAATAAAAAACTTTACAGCTATAGAAGATCTCTACGAAGCTCCCATTAATCCAGAAATCATTTGCAGGACTACAAAAGAAAGTATCGAGGAATGTATTGATAAGGTGATTGCTGAATTGGAACGACGAGACTACATTCTAAAATATACATACAAAACCAGTTAATATCATGCTAAAAAATAGTAACCAAATAATAAAAATAGATAAGTTGGCATCAAATTTAGAGGATGAAAAAATTATTGAAGCTTCCAAAAATTATATTGATAAACTCACACTAAAAATTAGTACAGTTGAAGAGATTAACGAGCTAGAACTGCAAAAAATATTTGCCATATTCAATAAGTATAAATTTGTAATACTAGAAACGGAACCATTACCAAATCCTCAAGATAATTTATTAGGTTTAAATAATTTTTTTGGTTCAATAATAAGACATAAACGTTCTGACGAAAATGGTATTGTCTCGGTTGAAAATTTAGGAAGCTTCCCTAGTGATAAAGCTCAACTGTTGTCTGCAACTAATCAAATGTTTTCAATGCATACAGATGGCACATATGAGATTGAACCTCCTAAAGTTGTTGCTATGCAATGCGTAATACCTTCTAATCATGGAGGCTTCTCTCAAATTGTTTATGCTGAATCTATCTATGATTATTTAATGGAAAATCATCCCCAAGAATTACAGAGTTTGTTTAGTAATCAATTAACCATTACAAGAGGAAGTCAAAAAGCCACAAGAGCAATTTTTGTTGAAATAGAAGGCAGAATATCGATGAGTTTCAGAGATGATCCAGTAGTTTCAATTATAATTCCACCTCCCATAGAAAAAGTTTTCAATGTTATCAAAAACTATATTAATACTTCAAGTAATCAATTGAGATTTAAACTGAAAACCAATCAAATTTTGGTAATTGATAATACTAGTGTCCTGCATGGAAGAACATCTTTTCCAGATAATGAAGTTCGCAAGCTAAATAGATTATGCTTTGATGGAATTTCAGAATATTCTCACCATCTAAAATTTGGATTTATCCCTAAATCTAAATTCTCAAATTCCTAGAAAGTATATTCAAAAACATTACATTGCAAGATGAGCCAAATTAGAGGTATTAGGTTTTTGAAGTGATCGTGCGTGCTATAAATTTTCAGAATACACAAGCTGAACATTAATATCCTTATTCAAGGAGTAAAATATGCAACCTCAAATTAATTTAAATACAAAACTTCAGAATCAGTCTGTAGACAATAGTATAGAACCTCAACTCTTTCGGCTCAAAACCCAGCTTTTGAGCAAAGGGAGAAGTGACTATACGCTGGCTAGTACTGATCTGATGAGTATCAGGATCAAATGTTATGCCAAAGGCGGAGAAAATGTTCTTCATGCTCACCCTGCTGAAGATCATGCCTTTGTTATACTAGCTGGAGTAGCAAAATTTTCAGGCAAGGAAGGTGAAGTTGCCATGCTTACCAGAAATCAGGGTATTTTGCTTCCCAAAGGCTGTTACTACAAGTTTGAAAGCTATGGAGACGAACCTTTGGTCATGTTACGAGTAGGAGCGCAACAAGAAAAGCTTGAGATTAACCGTATTGGCCTTAATGGAAAATCCTTACCTGGGAAATCTAAGGAAAACAAACACGAAGATGGTGTTCCGATTGAGGGCCTTTATTACGAGTAATTAACATTAAAAACAGAAAATCTTTAAAACATTAAAGGTAGTCCGGACTGTCCCTACGAAGATTTTATCATTGTTATCCTTATTGTATGGATTGGTAATAATAAAGAAGCAAGAAGTAATGACAGTATTATCTGTGAATTGCAACAGATAAAAATCTTCTTTGCTATGTGTAAAATTGGTGTGTCGCTAAACTGTGATAAATAACATACAAATAAGGAACTAATTATTGCATTGTAACTTTATTAATAAAAGTTCTAGCTATTTGTATGAATCTCTATTGGCAATGGAAATCTCAGCGTAAGGGAACTAACCCTGCCTTTTCAATAATTTGCTGACCTTCTTTGGAAAGTATCATATTGACGTAGGCTTCTCCAGCTAGTTGATCAATTGTACCATCCAGGCGATAGACAATAAACCGACGTCGCGCAAGGGGGTAAGAAGAATCTCTGATTGCAGCAGTATTCATCCGCTTGCCATTATCTATGAAGGGTTGCACATATTCTTGGGAGTTAGCTTTAGCAATAGCAAGGGGACGGATAGTTTGTTGACCCATAATTAATGCATTTCCTCCAAAGGAAATAGCCCCAGGGGTAGAAGCCACCTTACGAATACCTTCAGTATAATCACGAACTATTTGTATGCTGGGACTGAGTTCGTCAATTTCTTTGCCAAGAAGCTCACTCAATACATTGGAAGCCTTAGGACTTCTAGTAAAAGGTATGATTGGCAGATTCGGTCCTCCCACTTGCTTCCAGTTGGTTAGTTTACCCTGATATATTTCTTGAAGTTGATCGACAGAAAGACCAGGAATGGAGATATCTCGATGTGTGAAGACGACAAGTGCATCTAAAGCTACTGGCACTTGCTTTAACTGAAAACCTCGTTCTTTAGCCTTATTATATTGAGCTTCATCAAGAGATGCTGCGTATAGAGTCAAACTCAGTTGACCATCAATTACCATAGCTACACCTTTTTTCCCACCAGGTTTTCCCTCTTTTGGTTCGGTGTAGCGGAGGCGAAAATTGGGGTGAGCCGCAGTCATGGCTTCGTGTAAACCTTGAGCAGTCAACGCTGCAAAACTGGAACCACCACCATAGTTAAATGTACCTTCTGGCACTTTTGGTACATCTTTCATCGAATTGTAGAGTTTGACATCAGGGGGGATACTCTGGTTGCTGTCACCAGAATTATAAACTCCGGCACCATTGGAATTGTTGACACTGCTAGAACTTGAGAATAAAAAGTAGATTGATCCACTCACAAGCACAAACAACAAACCGCAACCAAGCCAAATCATCCAAGGTGTAAACAGCCAATCTCCCAAAGATTTAGGCTTTAGTTTGGTATCTGTATTGAGATTTTTTACCGGAACATCCAGTTTCTGACCGCATTTTAGACATTGTGTAGCCGTAATCGGATTTGTATCATAGCCACAATGCTTGCATACTATAAATTCATTATTCATTATTTTCTCCCAAGGTAGATGTTTGTACTTTCGGTATTGCACCCAGGAGACTACTTTTGTATTTTACAAAGTCTCAAATTAGACACTTAAGTAGATTTATCAGAGCATTAACTTTTTAGCAACACAGCTTTTGCAGTACAAGTGTAAAAATTTATAAAGCGATCGCACCCTAGTTTTCGTCAAATTTTTCAGCTTAAAACCTGAAGGTAGTGCGGATTGTCCCAACAAAGATACTGTCGTTGTTGTCGTTGTGTTCTGGATTGGTAATCACAAACACACCAGGAGTAATAGAAATATTATCTGTGACTTGGAAGCGATAAAAACCTTCTATATGTAAAGAAGTATCTTGATCTTCTACCTGGCTACTTTCTATCACTTTTGGTGGCATACCAAAGACAATCCCCGCTAAATTACCTTTTCCTCCTAAGTCTGGAAAAGCCAAAGTGACAGCATAGTTCAAGATATCTGCATGATCATCACTAACTTCCGACTGTGCAAAGGAGTAGGCTAACCAACCAGAAAGGGTAAATTTAGGACTGATGCGCCAGCTAGTTTCTAAACCGAGGGAATCTGCTGAGGTAGAAACATTCCCAAAAGGTCTGACGGCGTTGGTACTACCCGTACTACCTGTAAGGTTGACACCACTATTGCTACCTCCTGCATTATAGGAGTGAACATAAGTCAAGCCTAAATTTAAATCTTTGATTGGTTCAAAGATAAATTGTGCCACAGCGCCATAATTACCGTTGAACAGTCCGTTTTCACCACTAGGATCTTCAGGATCGCGAACCATATAGGCTAAATCGAGACTGGCGCGATCGCTAAACTGATAATTGACAACTAACCCAGTACTACCAGCACTTCGGTAGATCGGATTAAACCGCCCAAAACGCGAAATACTACCAGTACCAGAACTTTCAAATGGACTTAGTGTTTCTACCAGAGCATTCAATTCTGTATTCGCAGCAGAAACTACAACTCTCACTTTATCGCTCAAGGGAAAGTAATAGTAGAGATCATCTAACTCAACATTGTTGTCATCATCACCGTCAAATCCTAAACGAGTCATCCTCGTACCTGTGACGTTACCCTGAAACTCAGTAATATTTCTGCCTTGCAAACGGATTCGCAGACGATCTTTACCCATAAAACTGGTATCAAAATTTAGACGTACGCGATCCGCGAGGATGATATTATCTTGTAAATCTGGGTTGTTATTGGAATTATTGTCTCTATCAGCTGCACTATCACCAAAAACACCAGCTACAACAAATATCGCTTCTGCATTAAGTTTTGTAGTAGTAGAAAACTGATTTGCTTCTATTTCAGTTGTGCGCGCTTCTAACGCATCGACACGACCGCGCAGTGTCGCTAATTCTGCTGAGAACTCCTCTTGTAGTCTTTGGAGTGTGGCTAAATCCTCTTTCCTCACCAAATCACTTGTAGCAGTAGCAATGATTTCATTTACCCGATCTAAACAAGCATTCAAACCAGCCGCAAATTCATATCGCGTCATGGGTCGATTACCCCGGTAAGTACCATTAGGGTAGCCAGCAATACAACCAGATCGTTCTACAAGGGATTGTAGTGCTTGAAACGCCCAATCTGTGGGCTGTACATCAGATAACTGAGAAACAGAACTGATCTGTGCTTGATCGCGTTGAGACAGTTCAGATACTACTGAAAATTCTGGCTGAACTTGTTCATTTGTAGATACTTCAGCTACAACTGTTGAGGGTAAAACAACAAAGCTTGCTACTATCACCGCAGGGCTAAGTAACAAAGAATTTGACCATACTCTAGATATCACTTCTTCACACCTAAGTAATCTATATTATTTTATTTTTCAAGAGAGAATTGACCTAGCTTGAAAACAGGGATCTCCAATCCCCAATCCCTAATCTCACTTTCAGATCAGATGTTTAGACTGGCGGTATTGCACCCAGGGAATTACTGCTGTATTGTAAAAAACTAACGGTAGACATTTAAGTACATTTATCAGAGCATAACCCTTTTGGCAACACAACTGTAAAAATTGCGTAGAGAGCGATCGCCATAACGAAAGTCTATTACTTTAAGCAAGAAATTGGTTATTGAGAAGTATTAAGACAGATAAATTTTATAGTGATATTTTTTGAGTTTGCCAGTTGAACCAATTCGCTTTTGGTTGTAAGGCAAATTTTTTTGTCTAATCTATAAAGATTTACCTCAAAATAGTTAAGAGTGAATGAATAAGTTAAATCAGGGTGCCACTTTTTCACTTTTTATAAAAATCATATTTTCGTAGGTTTAGAGCAGAAAAATGATGAAAAAACAAGTGCAACGCCCTTTGAAAGTCAACCAAATTGTACCTGTAGGTTTTGGTGTGGTTCTGATATTGACAGGTATTGTGACGACATTTTCTGAGATTTCTAAGGCGAAGTTAAGACAAATGCATGATCAGGAGGAGCGTACATATGAAATCAAGCTGCTATTAAAGGAGTTGGAGAAAGATATAGTAGGTGCTGAGACGGGACAACGTGGATTTCTGCTCACTGATAAGGAAAACTATCTACAAAATTATGCGACTGCACAAAACGATTTCAAAGAACATATTGAGGAATTAAAACAGCTAGTGAATGGGAATTCATCCCAAAGCCAAAAAACTAATCGATTTATACAATTAGCTCAAACTAAATTTGCGGAATTAGAAGAAACTATTACTTTCAAAAAAAATAGACAAGAACAAAAAATTTCTGATGTATTAGCTTCCGATAAGAGTGAGCAACTTACCAGTGACATCAGATCTACACTTACTGCAATGCAGCAACAAGAAAAGAGAGTTTTTGAGCAAATAGAAAAATCATCAGAGCAGTTTCAGCTATTATCAAGTGTAATGAATTGGGGTGGATGGCTTGTTAGTGCTGGGGCTGGAATTTATATTTCGTTTTACGTCATTCGCCGCATCATGCAACCAATCAACGAAGTCGCCTATGCAGTCGCGACTTCATCTGGAAACATTGCTACCAGCGTGTTTGAACAGGAACGTATCATTTTGCAACAATCTGCATCCGTGAATCAAACTACTACTACCATCGATGAAGTCGGTACTTCTGCACTCCAGTCAGCCGAACAAGCCGAAACTTCTGCAAACAGAGCCAAGCAAGCATTAACTCTCGCGAAAGAAGGAAGTACAACGGTTGGGCTAACAATTGAAGGTATTTCACAGTTAAGAGATCAGGTAATGGCGATCGCTTATCAAACTACACACTTGAGCGAACAGACTACTCAAATCTCTACAATTTCTGATTTAGTGGCTGAATTGGCAAATCAAACCAATATGTTGGCTTTGAATGCTGAAGTCGAAGCAGCTCGTGCGGGTGATCAAGGTAAAGGTTTTGCGATAGTAGCTAGTGAAATTCGTAAACTGGCTGATCAAAGTCGGAAGTCAGCAGATCAAATTAATTCCCTTGTGAATCAAGTGCAAGTCGCTATCAACTCTGCTGTGATGGTAACTGATCAAGGCACTAAAAAAGCGACAGAAGGTATCAAATTGACTCAAGAAACGGGTGAGGTATTTGCAAATATTACTGACGCCGTCAACAAGGTATTTATCAACAACCAGCAAATTTTTCTTACTGCTAAACAACAGGCTGTTGCTGTACAGCAAGTCGTATCAGCTGTAAATGATATCAACTCAGGAGCAAAAGAAACAGCAATTGGCATCACAATGGTTAAAAATGCCACTATCGACCTCAACAAAATCGTTCAGAACCTGAAGAATTTGGTGTAAAAATACGGCTGCTCAAGAACTCTTAACAGGGAATAGGGAGCAGGGAGAAGAACCAA
>JAHHHW010000068.1 GCA_019359115.1 Pelatocladus maniniholoensis HA4357-MV3 | reverse complement strand
TGACCAATGACCAATGACCAATGACCAATGACCAATGACCAATGACCAATGACCAATGACCAATGACCAATGACCAATGACCAATGACCAATGACCAATGACCAATGACCAATGACCAATGACCAATGACCAATAACCAATGCTTACTTTCTCCTACGTTGATGTATAATCTGCGGAGTCTACCAATCTGCCACAGATTTTGGAAGTAGCTTAAGTACTTGCGTCTGTGGATTATATGCCAAGGCTACCAGGAAAATCGGCATTGTGCGTCGATCTTATCCTTGTAATTTGGCATAGGTGCTTAAAATATCAAAGTATTTGTCAAAACTAAAACTGATGTAGGTTGGGTTGAGGAACGTAGACGCGCCCTGCGCGGCTTCTAGAGAGAGTAACCCAACAGCGTCAGAACTTTGTTGGGTTACGCTCGCGCTCAACCCAACCTACTTTTCTACTTTTCTACTTAATACCAAGCGTATTGGGCTTTTCCTTCTTGAAGGGTAGGGGGATTTAGGGGTATCTACAACATTTTGCTATCGACAAGAGGACTTTTCAAACATCCTCTAAAACCTAATCAGATAATTTCCTAATATCTATCAATTTGTAATAGTAAATATTTTACAGCAAATTCTGAGCATTGATAAATACAAATAAAAGTAAACTTAGATTGTTTTTTTCAGAAGATTTAACAAACACATAAAAATTTAAATTCACGATGAATAGTAATCGGTAATTAGGAATTGAATAACCATCATGAACTGCCTACACCAGCACAAATCAAAATCCTATTCCTATTCTTTTTCTCCTTTCCCACTTTCTCTATTTTTATCTTAGTCATTTAGGAGAAAATTTTATAAACTAATCATGAAAATCTAGGTTTTTCCCATTCCCAAGTATTGACCAATAAATAGATAAATAGTTCTCTGTAAAACATCTCTAAGTATCACTCATCAGCCATGTTAAGTAAAATCTTCAAAAAATTGCCGAATCAATTAAAAGTTCAGGATCAATTTATCATATTGCTTGTTTTCAGTACTATGATTCCCGTCTCAATTGTGGGATTGTATGGTATTTATGCTTCCAATAACAGCCTATTGGAAGTTGCAAAAAACAATATGGAAACTGAGTCAAATAAAGAAGCTAATAAGATTAATGATTTTCTAGATGGTGTTAGTAATAACGTTTTTTTCTTAAGCAAAACTCCTCCAATTCAAGGAATCATCCGAGCAAGAGATAATGGTGGATTAGACGGGGAAACTAATTTATCCTATAACGCCTGGGTTGGACAGTTACAAGCTAATTTTGTTGCCATGATGGAACAAAATCCTCATTATATGAAACTCCGTTACATAGATGAAAATGGCAAAGAATTAGTACGAGTTGATGTTGATGGTTCTAAGAGCAAAATTGTCCCTGAAGGAGAACTACAACAACAAAGAGATAGAGAATTTTTTACTGAAACGATGAAGCTCTCACCTAAAAAGTTATATGTTTCTCCTGTTGATCTCAACCAGGAAAACGGTGAGATAAAAAAACCTTATCAAGCAACTATTAGGTACAGTATACCGATTCTGAATTCATCTGGACAAAAAAAGGGAATTATTGTCGCTAATGTATTTGCTGATAAATTTATCAAAGCTTTTAAAGAGGGTAATAATCAACGGGAAAATACAGAAAATATATATCCAGATCAAGAAAAATTCATTGTTAATCAAGATGGATTTTACATTTCCCATCCCAATGCTGCAAAAGAGTGGGGATTTGAATTTAAAAAAAATGACAAATTAGATCAAGATTATTCTCCAAATGTAGCCAAAAAGATATTAAGTAGTGAAAAGGGATTTGTTGAGCAAGGAGATTATCTATTTGCATTCCGTCGAGTTGATCCCAGTCCAAATCAACCAGAATTTTTAGTAGTAATCAATCGAATCCCCAAAAATAGTGTTTTTGCCACTGTCCATTCATTGAAAATCGTCACCATTTTGATTATTCTTATTTCTCTGGCTGTGGTGCTATCGCTGGCAATTTTCAGGACACGTCAAGTTGTACATCTGATCAAGCAATTAGTGAATGTAATATCTGCATCTATTCAGCAAACTTTTTCTGGTTTGGATCAGCAAGCACGCATAGCTGGACAGCAAGCAGCCTCAGTACATGAAACTACAACAACGATGGATGAATTGGAAGCTTCTTGTCGTCAGTCAGCTCAACAAGCAAAATCAGCCACTACCGCCGCACAGCAAGCTCTCACAACCGCAGAAGATGGTAGTCAAGCTGTGAAAGAAACTCTCGAAAGTATGTTCATCCTCGAAAAGAAAGTAGTTGCGATCGCCGACCAAATTGTGCATCTAAGCGCACAAGCTAGTCAAATTGCTAGTATTTCCCAAATTGTTTCTGATTTAGCAAACCAAACTAATATGTTGGCGCTCAATTCCTCAGTTGAAGCAGTCCGTGCTGGAGAATATGGAAAAGGCTTTGCTGTAGTTGCCAATGAAATTCGCAGATTATCCGATCAAAGTCAAAAATCTGCTGACAAGATTAATATCCTCGTTTCTAGCATTCAAAAAGCTATTAATTCAACTGTCATGGTGACAGAAGAAGGCACCAAGATAGTGAAAACAGGAGTGGAAAATGTTCAAAAATCAGATCAAGCTTTTGCTGGAGTAGCAGGCGCAATTAATTATATGGTCGTGAATAATCAACAAATCTCACTCAATCTCAAGCAACAATTAGATGCTATTCAACAAGTTGTCCAAGCAATGGACAATATCAACAGAGGAGCAAAAGAAACTGCTACTGGTATCAACCAAACCAAACTTGGTACTGAACAACTCAGCGCAGTTGCTCTGACTCTCAAAGAAATCGTGTAGATGGGGAGTATGGACAATGACCAATGACCAATGACCAATGACTAATGACCAATGACCAATGACCAATGACCAATGACCAAATCATGTTTATAGAAGATGAAGAATTGCGGGAATTGTATAAAATTTCCAGTGAAGAAAATTTACAAAAACTGACAGATGGTTTGCTGCATCTACAACAACAGCCAAAGGATGAAGTTGAAGCTACTTTAGAAAAATTAGCAAGAATAGTCCATAGCCTCAAAGGTGACTCCAGAATTATTGGTGTAGAAGATGTAGTAACTCTCAGTGATCGGGTCGAAAAGATTCTCTTGAGCCTTAAACGCCAAGAAATGATCTTAACTCCAGAAGTGAGCGATCGCCTTTATCTCGGATTGGATGCGATCGGTTTTTTGGTATACGAAGCTGTAACTGGTGAAGCAACTGGGGTAGATACAGCTGATATCCTTGAACAATTAATGGTAGCTGTTGCACAGTCAAAACCGCCAGAACAGGAACTTTTAGAAGAAGTACAACTAGTTATCACCCCACAAGAATTAGTTGCACAAGAGAATCAATCTACAATAAGCACCAATGGGTTGAAAGACGCGCGATCGCCCGTCTTTCCAACAGATAATAGCAATACTCCTCAAACAAAATTTTCTTTTATAGAAGACGAAGAACTTCGAGACATTTATCAAACTACTAGCGAAGAACGTTTGCAGACACTGGCAGCAGGTATACTACACTTGCAAAAGCAGCCACAAGATGAAGCCACGTTACAACAGTTACTGCGAGAAGCTCACAGTTTGAAGGGAGATTCCCGTAGTTTAGGGGTAGAAAATGTAGTCACCCTCACCCATCAACTCGAAGAGATTTTGTTGGGAATCAAACGTCAACAAATGAGCTTAACTCCACAAGTGAGCGATCGCCTTTATCAAGCATTGGATGCGATCGGTTTTTTGGTATACGAAGCTGTGACTGGTGAAGCAACTGGGGTAAATACAGCCGAAATACTTGACAATTTAGTGGGAGTTGTTACTCCATCCACAACCCCGGAATCTTTACCAGTTCTTCCTGAACTCTCGCCACTTCCCACCCCAATTTCTGTCAAGCCAGTAATTCAAGATTTACCCCCTCCCTCTTTAGGATCTAGTCAACCTTATCACATCGATACAATTCGGGTACAAACTGTTCATTTAGATGCTTTAATTACACACACCGAAGAACTAACTCTCACCAAAAATGCCATAGCTCATACCGCTACTGCAATAGAGGAAATGACAAACCTCTGGGAAGAGTGGAAAGCTTTTTATAACCAAACAAAAGTTGCTGAGTCTTCATCATTAAACATTGATCCCTACACAGAACGCTTAGAAAAAACTATCTATTCTTTAAGAAATACAATTCAAGAACACAATACTAAATTAGACATTGTTACTGGAGAATTAAGAGAAAAAATTCGTACTCTCCGGCTTTTACCTTTATCCACCGTGTTTGAGTTACTTCCTCGCACCGTTCGAGATTTAGCCAAACAACAATCCAAGCAAGTGGAATTAATGATATCCGGTGGAGAAATCACCACTGACAAACGTATTCTCGAAGAAATTAAAGATCCTCTGATGCACATGATTCGTAATGCTATAGATCATGGCATTGAAACTCCCAGTGAGCGAGAAAAACTCGGTAAATCTCCCGTCGCCACTATTTGGTTGAAGGGCTATCAAATTGCCAACAAAATTGTCATAGAAATAGCAGATGATGGACGAGGGTTAAACATCGAGAAAATCAAACAAACCGCCTTCAAACGTGGATTGTACAGTTATAAAGAACTGGAAACTATGACTCATAGCCAAATTCATGCTTTGATCTTGGCTCCTGGTTTTTCAACCCAAAGTTTTATTACAGAAATTTCTGGTAGAGGAATCGGTTTAGATGTCGTACGGACAAACATCGAACGACTCAAAGGTAATATTGAAATCGAATCAATCCCAACTCAAGGATGTACCTTTCGCATTCAGTTAAATACAAGTTTGGCGATTAACAATGTACTGCTGTTTGAAGTTCAAGGTATTGTTCATGCTTTACCGATTGAGTTTGTGCAAAGAACTTTATTTATCTCTCCTCAACAAATTTTGATTAAAAAAGATTGCATAACTATTAACTTGGATGAACAAAGTATTGTGGTTGCGAATCTTGCTGATTTGCTGGAACTTTATAACTCTCCTGCTTATACTCAAGTTGTTAAATTTGAGCAACAAAACCACACTCAACAACCTTGTATTTTAATCAAAGTAGGAGAAGAACAATTTGGATTGTTTGTTGATCGCCTTATGCAAACTCAAGAAGTAGTAATTAAACCTCAAACTCAGTTATTAAAACGGGTGCGTAATGTCAGTGGCGCCACAGTTCTCGGTTCTGGAAAAGTGTGCATGATTCTTAATCCCTCCGATTTGCTCAAATCTTTGCACCAGCAAACCACATCTGTAGTTTCTGCAAAACAAAGAAAAATAGTAAAAACAAAACCAGTGATTCTCTTAGTAGAAGATTCCATCCCTGTTCGCACCCAAGAAAAACGGCTTTTGGAAAAAGCCGGATATGAAGTCGTAATCGCGGAAGATGGACTAGATGGCTATAACAAACTCCAAACTCGTAAATTTGATGCGATTATTTCTGATGTCGAAATGCCCAATCTTGATGGATTGTCACTTACTGCTAAAATACGTCAGCATTCAGAATATCAAACATTGCCGATTATTTTAGTGACAACACTTGCTTCTGAGGCAGATAAAACAAGAGGAGCTGATGTCGGGGCTAATGCTTACATTATCAAAAGTAATTTTAATCAAGATGTTCTTTTAGAAATATTAGGAAGATTAATTTAAATAAGTACAACAGGGAGCGGAGAATGGGGAGCGGGGAACGGGGAGATGCTCCCGACAAATGACCAATGACCAATGACGACCCTCACCAGTTAGCTTTATTTGTGTCTACCCAATTATATGTTTTTTGAGCGAACCACTAACCACTAAAAAATAATCAATGCCAATTCGAGTTTTGTTAGTTGAAGATTCACAAATTGCTCTGGTACTTTTAAAAAGAATTTTGACCTCATCACCACAAATTGAGGTGGTTGGAGAAGCTTGCACTGGTTTAGAAGCTTTGCAACTAATTCCTAAAGTTGAACCAGATGTAATTTGTACAGACTTTCATATGCCTCACATGAATGGTTTAGAGTTGATAACTGAAGTTATGGCACTCTATCCGCGACCAATTTTAGTAATTAGTGTTTCCGTACAAACAGATGATTCCAAAAATATTTTTCAGCTTTTAGAAGCAGGAGCTGTGGATATTTTTCCGAAGCCAACCATCGGATTGGTAGAAGATGATGAGGTATTCAAACAGGAGTTGATTAACAAGATAAAAATTCTTTCTGGGGTAAAAGTATTTCGGAAAAAGCGAAAACTGGCTACACAAACACAGAATTTACAAGCAGAAAATCTGGCTGGTTTGTATTCTCGCTCTTTGACTAAACCAAAACTAGTAGTTATTGGAGCATCTACAGGTGGTCCCCAAGCTCTGAAAGAGATATTAACTAAATTACCATTAAATTTTCCCTTACCAGTGATTTGTGTACAACATATTTATCTTGGTTTTTTGCAAGGATTAATTGATTGGTTAGGTGTTGATTGTCGATTATCAATTCAAATTGCTCAACTAGGGGACATACCAAAACCAGGGAGAATTTATTTTCCACCAGAACAACAGCATTTAGAACTTGATGAAAGGGGGAGATTTATTTACTCTGACTCACCACCAGTTGCAGGACATCGCCCTTCGGTGACAGTTACATTTGCATCTGTTGCCAAATTTTATGGTCAAGCATCTGTGGGAATTTTGTTAACTGGGATGGGTAGAGATGGAGCAGAAGGAATGCAGGCGATCGCTCAAGCTGGTGGTTTGACTATCGCTCAAGATGAAGCTTCTTCTGTTGTGTTTGGAATGCCAAAAGCAGCAGTTGAGTTAGGAGCCGCGCAACAGGTTTTACCAATTCAGGCGATCGCGCCAAGGTTGCTGTCTCTGTTGCAAAATAATTTTCATAAATTGTGAAGAGAATAATCAGGAGTCAAAGTGTCAGAAGCAGAGACTTTAAGTATAGGGCTAAAAAAAGCTTTTATTCGATTAATTGCCAAGCATACCGGAATCAAAATTCGAGAGCGCGATCAAGCAAATTTGATCCAAAAAATATTTTTGCGTATGAAAGCTCTGAAAATATTATACCCAGAAATATATTATAAAGTTTTAGTATCTTCTACGATATATGGCTACATAGAATGGCAGAAATTTATTGCGATTTTGACGAATACAGAAAGTTACTTTTTTAGAGATAAAGGACAATTTAATTTATTACGAAATCAAATTCTTCCCGAAATAATTAAACGTAAACGAGATTACAAAACTATTCGTATTTGTAGCGCAGGATGTTCAACAGGTGATGAGCCTTATTCGATTGCAATTATTTTAAAAGAGTTGATTCCTAATTTAGAGGAATGGCATGTAACGATTTTGGCTTTAGATATCAACAAAGAAGCATTGAAAAAAGCAAAGGAAGGAATTTATACAGCTTGGTCATTGAGAAGCGTTGATGCAAATATAATTCACAAATATTTTATCGATTTTAATAATAATTATTACTTAGATGAAGAAATCAAAAAAATGGTCAAGTTTGAATATACAAATTTAGTCAAAGATTTGTTTATTCATCCATATTCCGATTTTAGAGATATGGATTTAGTTATTTGTCGGAATGTGTTTATTTATTTTGAACCTACAGTAATTGCCAAAATTTTAGAAAAAATTTATCACACTCTCCAACCATTAGGATATTTAATTACAGGACATACAGAACTTTGCAATCAAAATTTGAGTAATTTTCACACAAAAATATTCCCAGAATCCCTTGTTTATATTAAAAAGTCAGTAATCAAAAAATGAAGAAAAATCTGTATCTCACTTTTAGTTTAAATAACTATCTCTACGGCGTTGACACGGTTTACGTAGAAGAGATTTTCAATCTGCCAGAGTTGACAACAATTTCAGAAGTTCCTAATGGAATTATTGGTTTTGTCAATCTCCGGGGAGAGATTTTGCCAGTAATGGATTTGAATCTGAAATTGGGCTATCTGTCACCAGATTCTCACTTGACAGATAGTGTAGTAGTTTTAAAGTATGAAAAATTACGATTAGGCATTCTTGTTAATCAAATTCATGAAATTAGAGAAATATCTTTAGATGAAATTGCTACTGAACTTAATGATGAACGAAAATTAGTCGTTGAACAAAGAAATATTATTACTGGTGTTACTCATTTTCCAGATGATATTTTAATCCTAAATAATCCAAATAATTGGTTATACTTTGACGAGACACAACAACTTGTGTCTTTACAAAACTATCTGCAACAGGATATGTTTGATAGTTCTAATGTAGACGAACTTCAAACGAACGATTCCGATTTTTTACTGCTACAAAAGTCTACATTTTGCCAAAATGCAACTTTAGAAGAAAGAAAAGTTTTTAAACAAAGAGCAGATAACCTTAGACTTTCAACAAAAACTCAGGATTTTAAAAACTTTAAAACTTTAGCAATCATTACTTTAAATGACTATCTTTTTGGTGTTGATTTAGAAATGGTGCGGGAGTTTACTGATATTTATCATGTGACTCCTATTCCTTGTTGTCCATCACATATCATCGGTAATATGAATCTGCGAGGTGAGATACTTACCCTAATTGATCTGCGTGGATTACTATTAAATGTGCCATCAAAGAGTGTGCTTGTTGGTTCTAAAGTAATGGTAATCGAAGTTGAGGGTATAGTTGCTGGTGTAATAGTCGAAGAAATTTATGATGTGATGTTTTCCCTGAACTTACAAAAAGTAACAGCAATACCAACTACAATCAATTCAATTAATGCTCAATATTGTCAAGGGGCTGCTCCCTATCAGGAAAAAATTATGAGCATTCTGGATATACCTAAAATTTTCCTGAAGGGTGGCTTAATTGTGGATGAAGCGGTTTGATTCATCCAGTGATCTTTATTATACGAACTATAGCTATTCTAATTGAGTTGTGAGAAAATACGGAATCCCAGATCTCCCTATACGTTTCGGATAAGACAAATTGATTGGCATTTATACCTCGTAGAGACGTTGCACTGCAACGTCTCTACATACCCAAATTATGACGAAAAATTATTAACCGAACCGTATTGCAAGATCCCCCAACTTCTTTAAGAGGTTGTTTGAAAAGTGATTGGCTGTGACTTTAGGCACTTATTTATTGCCCAAGGTATTTATGAAGCATTTGTAATAATTCTTCTGGCTGTGGTGGCTTACCTAAAAATTCAGTGGCACCGACTAACATAGCATGGGCCCGATCAATAGGGTTATTTCGTTCTGTCAAAAAAATAATTGGCGTATTCCGAAAAGTGGGGGTATCGCGCAAAAATTTACAGATGCTATAACCATCAGCATTTGGTAGGAGCAAGTCTAACAAGATTAAATCAGGCTTGTGTTCGATGAGTTGAGAAAATCCTCGCATCGGCTCTGGAATACTCAACATTTGATATCCGGCGGGGATCAATATTTTTCTTAAAGCATAAGCCAACACTGGGCTATCATCAATACAAGCAATTAAAGGTTGTTTTTGGGTAGATTTATCAATAGATTCTTGAATGGATTTTTGAGCAGATTCCTGAGCAGATTTTTGAACAGATGTAATAGATTTATTTTCTAATGAGGGGGGCGTTGCTGCTACTATTTTTTTTATAGTTGGTAATGGTAAATCTGGAATCTTCTGAAGTTCTAATATACCTTTATCAACCCAAGGGATTAAATAGAGAGCCACTTCTACTACTGATTTTTCTTGCTCTAGAGCAATATCCCATAGGGTGAAATCACTGTTGAAATACTTTTTATCGGAAACTGGGATGATTTGAGAATCTACCGTTGAAGTCAAAACTGGGGCGAGACTGGGACTAAGGTGATCTAAACCAGCAGCTTGCCATTTTTGTTGTGTGTTTGTTGCTTTGGTAAAAACTGAAAGTATTTCCCAGGAAGACAAGGCTATGAGCTGGGGTAAATGAAATATATCTTTTTGAGTAGGTGTCCAGTTATTTTTTAAGTCTCTATAGTTACTTATTTCAAAAAAACATTCTTGAACAATACTACGAATTACTAACTTGGTTTGGATTGCACTCAATTTTCTTTGGCTAATCCCTTGAGCAAGGAGGTGACATTCCCAAGATTGATTATCGTCGGACAATACAGAAGACTCAACATTCCACTGCCAATTGGGACAATGCTGCTTTAAGGCTCTATTCCAGCGCCTAACAGGATGCATTCCACCTGTAGCATAAACCAACTTCCCGCCATTAAAGTAAAGATTCCAAACGACAGTGTGGTTGTATAAGATGAGAACTCCGTTACTACCATTTTTACTTAGATTGTCTAATTCTTCTGTCAGCCTTGTTAGTATCATTTGTGGCAATTCTGCTCTGCTCGCAATCATTATGCCGTAGCTTGCACCCTTTTATATCATTATTGATTAATATCAACTTGAAAATTTCTTGAGCTTGGACACTCATACAGCTAAAGTGAAGCAGTTATCCAATTAACTACTAAAACTACCAACAAAATCAAATAAATAATGAGCTAGCTGCAATTTAGTACATGGTGAAATTTCTAGCTGACGACCTTGTCTATCTAAGAATACTGCTTGGTTGTTGTCGCTGCCAAAACCACTATCAGGTTTATCTACTGGGTTAGCAACAATTGCGTCTAAATTTTTTCTGTGCAATTTTTCCCAAGCGGGAGTGATAATATCTCCTGTCTGAGCAGCAAATCCAATTAATAATTGATGAGGTTGTTTCTGCTGGGACAATTCTGCAATTATATCGGGTACAGGTTCTAAAGCTAAATATTCTGGAAGCGATCGCTTGGGCAATTTCTCAGTATTATACTCTCGTGGTTTGACATCTGCAACTGCTGCCGACATAATTATGACATCCATATTAGAATAATTACGTACTATAGCAGAGTGCATTTCTTCAGCACTTACCACAGGAATTGCTTTTATCTCTAAAGGAATTTCAGCATTCATCGGGGTATGTACTAAAGTCACATTTGCGCCTCGATGTAATGCTGCTTGTGCTAAAGCTAACCCCATTTTTCCCGTAGCAGGATTACCAATAAATCTCACGGGGTCAAAATGCTCTCGTGTTCCCCCCGCACTGATTAAGACTCGCTTTCCTGTTAAGTCCCGCTTACCTCTAGTGTGCAGTAAAGATTGAATATAAGCAATGATTTCTGGCGGTTCTGCCATTCTTCCAGCACCGACGCGATCGCACGCTAGTAATCCCGATCCTGGTTGCAAACTATGAAAACGACTATTTTTTAAAACATTTTGCCAATTCTGCTGTACCGTCTGTTGTTCCCACATATCGGTGTTCATCGCTGGTGCTAATACTACAGGACAAGTGGAAGCTAAGACGGTATTTGTAAGCAAATTATCAGCCATTCCGTGAGCTAATTTTGCTAATGTATTAGCTGTCAAAGGTGCGATTAAGAACACTTCTGCCCATTCGCCCAATTCTATATGTAAGGGACGAGAATAAATTGGTTGCCAAAAATTTTCATCTGTAAAGGCGGGATGGCGTGAGAGAGTGGAAAAAGTCAGAGGTGTGATAAATTTTTGGGCAGAATTAGTCAGAATAGTTCTGACTTCCACACCACTTTTAAATAATGTGGAAACAACTTCACAAATTTTGTAGGCGGCGATCCCGCCGCCCATAGCAATCAGAACCCGTTTGTCAGGCCTCATCGTAGGGTTCTAAATCTAGAAGGTGAATATATGGTTCAATTAACTCTGGGCGTTGAAATGCGATCGCACGTAGCATGTGCCAATCATCCAAACCTTCAAAAGCATTGCTATAGTTATCCTGCTCCAAGCGTGTAGCTAATTTTTCTACATCTTGTGGAGTCATAGTAGCAATGTCTTTTTTGGAAATGCTTAGAGTTTTCATAATGCTCGCCCCTCCCGTTAGCAGCATTTGCATCCAGTTTGGGTTTGTTTGCGCCCGACGCAGCCACCCAATATATATTACTCATTTGAGAGCATGAATTACGTGAAATTTTTCCGAATATATACCGGATTTTGTAAAACTTTTGTAACTGGGATAAGACAAAATCTAGCAACAAGCTACTCTGTAGTTACTTGAGTATTAATCACAAAATTACGTATTAATTCTAGGATTGGTAGTTGGATTTCATGACCCATATCAAATTCATAGTACTGTACTGCAATTCCTCGCGACTCTAAAGTTTCTTTGGCGTTGAGTGCGGCTCGTAATGGTACTACTTGATCATATCTGCCATGAGTGATTAAAACCGGAGCTAGAGATGTTGCAAGCGATGTCTCTATAGCACCAGGATGTAAATAGCCACTCATGACAACTAAACCTGCAAAGGGTAACTTTAATCCTATATCTAAAGTCATTGCCCCTCCTTGGGAAAAACCGCTTAAAATCGTTTGCGATAGCGGTATACCAGTTCTATTTTCTAAACTAAGCAACCAATCTGTCAATAATTGCCGACTTTGTGTTAGTCCCTCATACATATTATCCGCGCTCAGTTGATACCAAGCTCTTCCCATAGGCGAATGAGGATGAGAAAAAGGTGCATTGGGAAACACAAATTGATAATCAGTCAAATTTAAGTATGGTGCTAAAGATGCTAAATCCTCAGCATTTGCACCCCAACCATGCAAAGCGACGATTAATCCTTTAGGTGCTTTTCCTGTTTTTGGGGGAAGCTGAATAAATTCTAAAGACAGATATTTTCTCCCATGATTTAACTCTCCTTATCGATATTAATCAAATTATTGACCGTTTTATCTACCTTGACGTAATGCTTTACTCAGCAGGTATTGGTGTTTGATCCGCTACCGCGCGTTTCTTTCGCTCTGATCTGCGCGTTCCACCAGCCATCCCATACTCATCACTCTTTTTGCCATAGCGAGATGCAACACTCAACAGCATCTGCTCAGAATACACATTTAATTCACGTTCTGCTTCTGTTAATGCATTCTGTGTTCTTTCTACCATCGCCCTTGCTCGATTATAGGCGGCTAGCTTGTCTCGTAACTCCAGAATTTTCGTCTGGTACATAGCGATTGATAATCCATGACCAAAGTCTAACTCAGAATTAATCATCTGCATTCCTTCAATCCGTCGTTCAGCTTTGGTGAGTGCGATAGAGTTGCGTTTACGTTGCGCCATAAACTTTTCCTGTTTGGATTTGATATAAGCTGATGTGCATTTAAACTAGGATTTTTGAGAGCTATACTGCTTACTGTGTCGAGATTGCTCGCTCGATTTAAATGCTGAACAGCTTAGAGAACCTGATGACTAGGCATACTAGGTTTTTTGATACTAATAGAATACGCAATTAGCACACATAGTAGCCTGAGTGAACTTACAGAATTTTGAGAATAAATCAACGGTATTGCATGTAAATCCTCTTGGTGAAAAACAACGTCAAAATCAGGGTTTCAGATTAATTCTCTGCTGAAGGTAACAAAAAAAGGATTAGTTTACGAGTCGCAAAAGCTAGTTTACGAGTCGCAAAAGCTTAGTTTGCGAGTTGCAAAAGCTAGTTTGCGAGTTGCAAAAGCTAGTTTGCGAGTTGCAAAAGTTAGTTTATGAGTCGCAAAAGTTTAGTTTGCGAGTTGCAAAAGTTAGTTTATGAGTTCAAAAGTTAGTTTATGAGTCGCAAAAGTTTAGTTTGCGAGTTGCAAAAGCTAGTTTATGAGTTGCAAAAGCTAGTTTATGAGTCGCAAAAGTTTAGTTTGCGAGTTGCAAAAGCTAGTTTATGAGTCGCAAAAGTTTAGTTTATGAGTCGCAAAAGTTTAGTTTGCGAGTTGCAAAAGCTAGTTTATGAGTCGCAAAAGTTTAGTTTGCGAGTTGCAAAATAGTCCGCCTCAGAATTAATTCTGAGGCTAATAGCTTAACTCAGCTAAAGCTGACTATGTTCTAAGTTCCAAATATTAGAGAATATAACAATTAATCAAAACCTCTTAGTCGGCTAAAGCTGACTAAGAGGTTTTGAACTTTGGACTATCATCTTCATGAGTATGATTTTCCAAAGATGAAATTGTGGTTCCGTTCAGGTGATGAGCTTTCTGATTTTTCACGTAAGCAACAGCTTGCTCAAGTTGTTTTCCTCCTAGCGAGAAAACGCCATATCCACGTTGCCAAATAAACACATCTTTGGAAGAGGATAGATGATTGAGATGATGAGCGCTGCTACCTTTGATATTTTGGACAAAATTAGAAATGGAAATTCTGGGCGGAATTGAAGCTACTAAATGAATGTGGTTTTCTACGCCGTCAATTGCATGGATGATGCTACCTAATTGATCGGCTTTGCCAATAATGTAACTATAAAGTTCGGTTTCTATATTGGTGGTGATTAATGGCTGGCATTTTTTTGTAGCCCAAACAAGATGATAGTAAAGTCGCCACAAAGACATAAAAGTTGTATTTGATATGTTCTGCACTTAGTATTCCCGCGATCGCCACAAGCATTAAACTGAGTTTGGTATTTTCCTAGTTAGCCTGGAAATTTATTCCCAGGGGGATATTGCTTTTAGCCTGGAAATTTATTCCCAGGGGGATATTGCTTTTAGTCCGCCTCAGAATTAATTCTGAGGCTAATAGCTCAACTCAGCTAAAGCTGACTATGTTCTAAGTTCCAAATATTAGAGAATATAACAATTAATCAAAACCTCTTAGTTGGCTTTAGCCGAGTTTTGCTTTTAGCCTGGGAATTTATTCCCAGATGGGATATTGCTTGTCTTAATCAAATCAAACTGGGAAATTATGGCGCGTCTTGCACTGTTGAGTGTATCAAATAAAACTGGATTAATTGAACTTGCTCGTAGCTTAGTAGAAGAATTTGATTTTGAGTTGATTAGCAGTGGTGGTACTGCTCAAGCTCTCAAAAATGCGGGATTACCAGTTAAAAAAGTCGCAGATTACACAGGCTCTCCAGAAATATTAGGTGGTCGTGTTAAAACTCTACATCCGCGCATTCACGGAGGAATTCTCGCGCGTCGCGATATTCCGCAAGATATGATGGATTTGACAGATAACCAAATTCGCCCAATAGATTTAGTGGTGGTAAATCTCTATCCTTTTGAGGAAACCATCGCTAAACCTGATGTCACATTAGCAGAAGCAATTGAGCAAATTGATATTGGTGGCCCTACTCTGCTGAGAGCAGCATCAAAAAACTTTGCCCATTTGACCGTATTGTGCGATCCCTGTCAATATGACGAGTATTTACAGGAATTACGCCAACACACAGAACCATCGTTGGAATTTCGCCAAAAATGTGCTTTGAAAGGATTTTTGCATACTTCTAGTTATGATCAAGCGATCGCATCTTATCTGCTCAAAACACAACAAATAGAGATACCAGAAACATTCACTATTTCTGGAAAACAACTACAATCTTTGCGCTATGGCGAAAACCCCCATCAAAGTGCAGCTTGGTATCAAAGCGGTGCAAACTCCACAGGTTGGGCTGCTGCTACTAAACTGCAAGGCAAAGAACTCAGTTACAATAACTTAGTTGATTTAGAAGCAGCACGCCGCATCATCGCTGAATTCACAGATAGTCCTGCTGCTACGGTGATTAAACATACTAATCCCTGTGGTACAGCTCAAGGAGATACAATTGCCGCAGCTTACCAAAAAGCATTCAATGCTGATCCTGTGTCTGCTTTTGGTGGTATTGTTGCCCTCAACCGTCCAATTGATGCTGCAACAGCAACTGAGTTAACGAAAACATTTTTAGAATGTGTAGTCGCACCAGGATGTGAAGAGGACGCCAAAGCAATTCTGGCTGCGAAGTCAAAAGTACGGGTTTTGATTTTACCAGATTTAAGTAGTGGTTCCAAAGAAACAGTCAAAGCGATCGC
The DNA here is from genome assembly GCA_019359115.1 of Pelatocladus maniniholoensis HA4357-MV3. GTDB lineage: Bacteria > Cyanobacteriota > Cyanobacteriia > Cyanobacteriales > Nostocaceae > Pelatocladus > Pelatocladus maniniholoensis. Next base: position 38,526 of record JAHHHW010000068.1, on the reverse strand, counting down.
AGGTGGTTTCCTAGTCCAAGCTTCAGATGATATTGTCGCCAATACCAGTCAATGGCAAATCGTCACCGAACGCCAACCCACACCCACAGAATTAGCAGAATTACTGTTTGCATGGAAAGTTTGTAAACACGTCAAATCGAATGCCATTGTTGTAAGTAGCGATCGCACAACTTTAGGTGTTGGTGCAGGACAAATGAACCGCGTTGGTTCAGTGAAAATAGCCCTTGAACAAGCTGGTGAGAAAGCTAAAGGTGCAGTCCTTGCTAGTGATGGATTTTTCCCCTTTGATGATTCTGTGAAAACTGCGGCGATGGCTGGAATTATGGCGATCGTGCAACCAGGTGGAAGTTTACGAGATCAAGATTCGATTCAAGCTGCAAATGAACTTGGTTTAGTCATGGTTTTCACAGGCATACGTCACTTTTTACATTAATCTATCTTAAGTAGGATGTTACACTTGCCAAAGTGTCTATATTATGCTTATAGATAGATAAACACAATGTTAATATCTAATTGTGTGTGAGGAGTAAGTTTGAAGTAAAAAGCGCTGGGAGTGGCAACATGGTAACACTTCAAGCGCTTTTTTAATGGCAAATTATTGAACAGAAAATTTTTTATCTTAAGTACTTGTCATCATCTAAAAGTAGTGATATCTTTTAATTGTGTGTGAGGAGCAAGTGTAAAACGAAAAGCGCCTGGGGTGGAAACACGGTAACACTCCCAAGCGCTTTTTGTTTTTTAAAGTTTTAATACTGCAAAGATTTTTCGCTTCGATTTTGGGAACGTAGAGACGCGAAATTACCCTGCGGAATATTGCTACGCGTCTGGTACAAAGGATTGTGGGCTTAACACCAAGCATATTGGATTTTAGGTTGGTCGCTTTTCTTAACCGAGTAGTATAGACCTCTTGCAAAAATATTTTTACCCCACCCTAACCCTAAGCGTTTACGGGGAGGGAACTAAATCTTCCCCCCGTGAACGGGGGGATTGAGGGGGGTTCATTCGACTTTTGCAAGAGGTCTTATTAAGTCCCAACCAACAACCAAATAATGCAAAACAGCAGCCCAATATTGATAATTTCTAGGCTGCTGTTTGAGAATCAATTTTAACAAATCCAAGATTTTTGAATCCTAACTAAAAAATTCCTAGTAGAAATATGACAGTTAGCCCACATAAGGCAAGCAGAGAGATGATCATGATGTTGCCTACACTATGATCTTGTGTTGCTTGGTGTGTTTGTTCACTCATAATGCAATCCACCCAAATTTCAATTCCCATGCTGCAATTATAAATAAGTGAACTGGGTAAATCTGTCGTATCATAAAAAACTTGATTTATGTTTACTGATGTTCAAATTGAGAGTAATTTCAATATCAAATAATTGAACTTTTATTGCAATAAAGATTCATAGATAAATAATCAATGGTCAAGAGTCAAGGGTCGTTAGTAAAAAACATTTGACAACGGACTACCTTGTTAACTCTCGCCAGGTGTTTTGACCAACTATTCCATCTGAAACTAAATTTCGGCGATTTTGAAAAGCTTTGACAGCAGATTCTGTTAAAGCACCAAAAATTCCATCCACTTGCACAGTATAACCGTTAAATCGTAACACCCGTTGCAACACTCTGACCGCATCACCCCTATTACCAAAACCGAGAATTGGTAAAGTCGGACTAGCTTGGGCAAATTTAGTTACTCGTGTGTTGTTTGTTGGCTGTTTATTTCTGATACGAGGTGATTGTCTAAGTCCTCCTGCAATATATTGAGGCTGAGGCTGATGGTGAACAGGGTTTGGTGAAACGGCAGTATATTTATTTATATCTTGAGCTTGAGTTGTGGAAGTAAAAGTATGTGAAAAATTATCGTCAGTTGTTGTCCCTTCAGAAATGGAAGTAAACTCTGGCTGTACATTTGAGCCATCAACACTGTCTTTAACAGTATCTTCTGTTACAACTGGGGAATTCCTGGATTCATCAAAGTCTTGCAACTTTTGTTTGATAGTTTGAACTTGATGATTGTCATCAAGAACATCTGGTGCGATCGCTGACGATATCACCAAAACCTGTTCATCCTCCGCAATGAATTCAGGTGGTGTGATTTGATTTGTAGGAACAACCTCAGATAACTGATTTTCTTCTGACTTATTTATGTCATTGTCTAGCTGAATCGGTGAATTCACCTGGGTATTAGGCAAAGAAGGTTGTCCTGTTGTTAACACGCCTGTTATCAGTAGACCCATATCACTCATGGTATTTCATTTTACTAACGCCCACATTTTCTTTCACACACCAAACAGTTAATCCTCCGGAATGGTGCGTATTTATAACTAAAAAATTTAGTTATTTTCTTCAAAAAATCGGTGCGATATTCAGAGTAGCCTCCTTTGATAGATGGCAAATTAAAATCTGAGTAAAATTTCAGATAGAGTGAATATATGTGTAATATCAAGCCATTTCAAACAAAAAAAACAAAAAGACGTAAACCATAGTATAGTTTATTATTCCTACACTTAAATTTTAAATTTAACACTATTAAGGTAGCGTTCAAGTTTGTGCAATTGTAATTTCCTACTAAGTAGCTCAATCTCCTTGTTGAGCCAAGTAATGAGGGGGTTGGGGGGTGTCACCCTTCATTTGTTTACTTACACTATTTTGGTAATTAGTGATAGATGATTCACATTTTTATTACTGATCACCGATTACTCACGATTCTCTTATAATTTATGCAAAACTATACACAGTAGGGGCAATTGATCAATTGCCCCTACTGTAAAAATCATAGTTTCGGTTATTACCAAACTTAGTCCTGTCTCTAACTCATAGCATCAACTACTGGGTAGAAGTAAAAAGCAAATCCTAAAAGTATGTAAGCCGCTAAAAGTAACGTACCTTCTAACCAATTTGATTTACCATCAGAACTAATGGAATTTGCAATTAAGACTGATACAGTCACGGCCACCAATTCAAAGGGGCTAAAATCTAGATCCATAGGTTGACCGAAAACCTTCCCAACAATCACTAACACCGGAGCAACAAACAGAGCAATCTGCATACTTGATCCCACTGCTACGGAAAGAGAAAGATCCATTTTGTCTTTCATTGCCACACTGACAGCTGTAGCATGTTCAGCAGCATTGCCAATAATAGGAACAAGGATCACGCCTGTAAATAACGCTGTTAAGCCTAACTGTGATGTAGCTGCTTCTAGAGAATCCACTAGTAGTTCTGATTCTATTGCTACTAAAAGGGTACATACGAGCAACACCCCACTCCACAACCAAATATTAGGCTTGTGATCCTCCACTTCCAAAGCTTCTGTTTCTGCTACACCGACATCGTAAAGATAGGAGTGAGTTTTCATCGAAAATAACAGTGTCAAAGCATAAACCAGAATTAAGACAACAGCTACTGCTAAAGAAAGATTTTGCAGGGTTTTTTCACCAATTGCTGGTGAGGAAAAATTCATTGCTGTGGGTAATAAAATAGCAATCACCGCTAAATTCATCGCAGATGAGTTCATCCGCGCTACTATCGGTTGAAATGTCTGTTCTTTATGACGCAATCCGCCTAATAACATAGCCAAACCCATCACCAATAGCAAATTGCCAATAATTGAGCCAGTGATACTGGCCTTGACTACATCTACTAATCCTGCTTTGAGGGCAATGATCGCAATAATTAATTCTGTGGCATTGCCAAAGGTAGCATTTAATAATCCTCCTAAGCTAGGGCCTACCACCACAGCAATTTCTTCTGTGGCTGTTCCCATCCAAGCAGCTAGAGGTAAAATAGCTAATCCAGCAGCAATGAAAACGATTAAATCTCCCCACTCTAAAAAGTGAGCCGCCACAGAAACTGGAATAAACAGCAATAGAACTAAAAAGAGAATGTTTTTACCTGACATTTGTTAATAGTTAATGGTCAATTGTCAATGGTCAATGGTCAATGGTTAATCGTCAAGGGTCAATCGTCAAACAATTTTGGATTTTAGATTTTGGATTTTAGAAAACGAATTGATTCCACGGATAAATCCGGGGTTATCGGTCAATAATTAAGGTTCAATCGTCAAGCGTTAGTAGTTTGTTTTCTGCTTTCTCCCTTCTGCTCCCTTGTTTCCCTTGTCTTTTTCTCTACTTTTAAATTGTTCAGAAATTGTGCTATTTACACACAGATAGCAAAATTTGTAAAATAACTTGGAGTTTTACGGAGTATTAATAACTTTTCTTTGCAAAAGTTTTTATTAAACAGTAAATTCTACACCAGAAATCATGTTTAATATATTAAAAGACAATTAATTTTTTGGTACTGCTAATGGGAAAACCTATCAAAAGGCTTTTTCAATTAGCTGTTTTATTCCTGAATTTCGGGAAACGACTGCTTGATGATGCAGATTGCCCGTAATTTTATGAGCTATACTCTGAAGTGCATTCATCTGGTCGTTGTTGTCTACATGAGCTAATATTTACCAGAAATGCCGCTATACAAGGTAAACGCATATATTTGTCGGCACAATTGCAAGTATTTTTGATTTTGGATACACTACATGACTTCTGCTGCTGAAATGCCAGGTCAAACTGGCATAGATTTGACATCACAAGAAAATTCTCCAAACACCAAATCGCCTAATCCCTTGACGACGGCGACGGGTGTTTACGTGAGTGTACACGGTCATTTTTACCAACCACCACGGGAAAATCCATATTTGGATGCGATCGAACGCCAACCAAGTGCAGCACCATTTCATGATTGGAATGAACGCATTCATCATGAATGTTATCGCCCGAATGCCTTTGCTAGAGTGCTAAATGATCGGGGCGAACTAGTGGGGATCGTTAATAATTACGAGTATTTGAGCTTTAATATTGGGCCAACGCTGATGTCCTGGCTAGAACGCCACGACGTAGAAGTTTATCAGCGAATTTTAGAAGGCGATCGCAAATCTTGTGAACGTTTGCATGGACATGGCAACGCGATCGCGCAAGTATACAACCATATCATCATGCCCCTGGCCAATGATCGCGACAAATATACGCAGATTCGTTGGGGGAAAGCAGATTTCCGATCCCGCTTTAAACGTGATCCCGAAGGTATGTGGTTGGCAGAAACTGCTGTAGACTACGCCACCCTCGAAGCCTTGATTAAAGAAGGAATTCGCTTTATTGTCTTAGCACCCTCGCAAGCACAGCGTTGTCGTCCTCTAGCAACCAAAGACAATCCCCATCCTGAATGGCACGAAGTCGGCGGTAGTCAGATTGATCCCACCCGTCCCTATCGTTGCTATCTCAAACCCACACTCAGCACAGCTTCTTCTCCCTTGAGTACGGTTGGGGGATTGGGGATTCTCCAGAGGAGACGCTACGCGAACGGGGATCAGGAATCGGAGATCGGGGATCAGGAATTGGGAAATGGAGATTATTCTATTTCCCAATCACCGATCCCTAATCACCAGTCCCTTCCTTACATCGATATCTTTTTCTACGATGGCCCGATTTCGCGGGATATGGGCTTTAGTGATGTTCTCTACAACTCCGGACATTTAGCAGGGCGCATTGGTTCGGCGGTACGCGGGGATCATCGTCCTGCACAATTAATTTCTGTCGCGACAGATGGGGAAACTTTTGGACATCACAAGGGAGGAACAGAGAAAACTCTCGCATACGCCTTTACTAAAGAATTTTCTCACCGGGGTTGGACTGTCACCAACTTTGCCCATTATCTGAGTTTGAATCCTCCTTGTTGGGAGGTAGAGTTAAAACCTGTTACCGCTTGGAGTTGCGCCCATGGTGTTGATAGATGGCAAGATAACTGCGGTTGTGGTGGCGGTGAATGGCATCAACAATGGCGTCGCCCATTACGAAATGCCCTAAATTGGTTACGCGATCGCCTGACGCAAGTGTATGAAGAACACGGTAGACAGTTTTTCATTGATCCCTGGCAAGCAAGAGATGAATATATCAAAGTAATTCTGGATCGTTCACCAAACAATATTCACCGTTTCCTCGCCCGTCATCAAAAAAGCAAACTCAAGGATACAGAACAAATAGACGCTTTACGCTTGCTGGAAATGCAGCGTCATGCTTTGTTGATGTTTACTAGTTGTGGTTGGTTTTTTGAGGAAATATCTCGTCCGGAAGGAACACAGATTTTGCGCTACGCCGCCCGTGCTTTAGAATTGGCAGCAGATGTGGCAGGTGTGCAACTAGAAAAAGAATTCCTCAAACGCCTTGCCATTGCTCCCAGTAATGTTGATATTTTCGGACATGGTGGGGAAGTTTATCGCCAATTGGTGGTGACTTCACAAATCACCTTTAAGCAAGTTGCAGCCCATCACGCGATCGCTTCTTTGTTTAACAATCACAAAGGTGAAACCCGCAATGGCAATGGCAATGGTACTTCACCCAACAACTGTACTATCAAACATTCTCATCCTTACCAAAAACGAGTTTATTGCTATAACGTTCATGAGTTAGATTACCATTTGCAACGTCTGGGAAGCTTAACACTTGCAGTCGGACAGTTAAAGTTAATATCAGAAATCACCTGGGAAACTGAACATTTAGTCTTTGCAGTGCTGCATTTAGGAGGTTGGGATTTCCACTGTTGCATTCAACCATTTGAAGGAAGGCGTAATTACAGTCAAATCAAAGAAAAATTGTTGGCATCACTGCAAAAAGCTAGTGCAGCGAACACTATCTTAGTAATGATGCAGTTATTTGGGGATCAAGCCTTTAGCTTAGAAAATCTTTTTGCTGAAGAACGTCACCGTCTAATGCAATTGTTGAGTCAGGAAACGCTGACAAGATTAGACCAACTTTATACACAAACTTACAGGGATAATTACGGTGTGCTGATGGCATTCCATCGAGATGAATTAGCCGCACCACAAGAATTGCAAGTCGCAGCAGAAATAGCTTTGAGCTATAGATGTCTGACCACAATACGTGCCTTAGAACAAGATATTAACGAATCGCAATTGAGTATAAATTACATCTTGGAATTACAAGCGATCGCTAATGAAGCTAAACAACTGCGCTGTCGGTTAAATATTCCCGAAGGTAAGCAGATGTTAGAACAGTTGATTTTGCGCTTGCTTTGGCAATTCTTGCACGATCCCAATGGTACATTTGATGCAGATATCCAGCGCTTGGAAAGGTTGATAGATATCGGCTATCAGCTAAATGTCGGGATCACCTTGGAGCGCCCTCAAGAAATATACTTTAGTTGTTTGTACAACAAGATTATTCCCCAATGTCAAATCGCGATCGCTAGTGGTGAAGACATCATGAAGCATCGACAATTACTAAAGTTAGGGCAAAAATTAGCCGTTGACGTTAGTTACTGGTTGAGTCAGATGGGGGGATAACACAGACACGGGGACAACTAATCAGTGATCAGTTATCAAATTAAACTGATCACTGTTAACTGATTCATACTCAATCCCCGATTCCCGATTCCCAATCCCCGATCCTAATTTCTAATTGGGCGATCGCTCTGTTATTAACTTGAAGCACTGGTATAAAACCGTAATGCAAACTGCCAAAACTGACTAGCAACAAAAAATAGCAGCACAGCCAGCACTCCCGCACCCAGCATCCAACTTATTTCGCTGCGACCTAACATTGCTTCTGCTGGTACTGTAGTTAAAAATGCGACAGGTACTATAAAAGTGAAGAAAAAACGATAAGCAACAGGATAGGCTACCATCGGATACCTGCCAGCTTCCAACAAACCACGCAGAACCTCAGTAACATTATAAATTTTGACAAACCAAATACTGGTAGCTCCCAGCATAAACCACAGGCTATAAAGTATGATTAAGCCAAAACACAAGGGTATAACACTTAACAGGTAATCGCCTATCTCTAAATTGAGTCGTGTACCTGCATGGATAATCAATATGGTGCCAAAAACTAAATCTGGTAATCCCCAAGGTGAAAGAGTATGGGTAGAAAGCCAAAACTGACTAGGGATTGGTTTTAGTAAAACAAAGTCGAGTGTTCCTTCTTGGACATGGCGGACAATGCGATTTAGGTTAGGAGCGAGAAAAGTTGCTGAAAACCCCTGCAATAGAGTAAAAATTCCCAGCACTAGCAAAGCTGCTTCCCATGACCAACCAGCGAACGTATAGCCTTTTCCGTAAAATAAGAATAATCCAAATAAACTGCCTACTAAATTGCCTACGCTACTTAGGGCTGCTAACAGGAAGTTAACACGATACTCCATTTCAGCCGCCATAGCTGTACTCCAAAATATTCCTATTAATTTCAGGTGTTTTAGCATGATTTATACCTGTATTGGGGGTCGGGGATTGGGGATTCTCCAGAGGAGACGCTACGCGTAGACGCGCAAGCGACTTCTCACAGAGTACGGTGATTAGGGATTGGGGAAGGGGGACACGGGGGACACGGGGGACATTTTTCCCATAAACCATTGACCATTAAAATCACCTAAACTTTCATACTATTTTTGATTTACAGCAGATAAATACCCTTTAATCTCTTTAATTTTGTGAGTTTATATGCATTTTGATTTGCTACAACTTATTAAATCATTAGAGGATGTTTGAAAAGTCATGATTGATGTATCAAATATTTTTTACCCCACCCTAACCCTCCCCTTGTAAAGGGGAGGGAACCGGATTTCTCTTGTTTCTCCCCTTTGTAAGGGGGGTAATAATGTAATTAAAATTACAGCCAATCACTTTTCAAACAACCTCTTAGGATACTTTGGAGTTTGGGGAATTATTTTTGCTGAATCTGGTTTATTAATTGGTTTTTTTCTACCTGGAGATAGCTTACTGTTTACTGCTGGATTTGTCGCTTCACAAAACCAGAACTTTCAAGGTTGAAACAAGAACTTTCAAGGTTGAAACAAGAACTTTCAAGGTTGAAACCAGAACTTTCAAGGTTGAAACCAGAACTTCCGAGGTTGAAACCAGAACTTCCGAGGTTGAAACAAGAACTTCCAAGGTTGAAACCAGAACTTCCGAGGTTGAAACCAGAACTTTTAAGGTTGAAACCAGAACTTCCAAGGTTGAAACAAGAACTTCCGAGTCGTGATGCTTATATTCCCCGGCTAAAAGCACGCCGGATTGTCTTGGAAGCCTACACTGTACTCGAAGAGTCAGTGTAGGAGTATGTCACAATTCCTCGCCCACACGTTAAGCTTGATTAAGGTAGCAATTTATTGCGCTTTTTAGATTAATTCCTCTGTTACTGGTAACTTTTAACAGTTAACAGTCATCAGTTTTATTCTTTTGGTAACAGTTCCCTTACTATATGCGCGATAACTGTTTACTGTTTACTGTTCACTGTTAACTGATTTCATTTTCACTGCTTGAGAAACTCGGAATGCTAGACAAAATTTTTGACTATCTTAATTTTCATCTCAGCATTGAAGCGGCTATAGTTTTGCTGATTTTGATGTTTTTGGAGGCGGTGCTATCTGCTGATAACGCTATTGCTCTTGCTGCGATCGCTCAAGGACTAGAAGACAAAAAGCTGGAAAACCAAGCACTCAACATAGGTCTAGTTTTTGCTTATGTCCTGCGAATTTCTCTACTGCTCACCGCTACTTGGGTACAAAAGTTCTGGCAATTTGAATTACTAGGTGCAGCTTACCTTCTGTGGCTGGTATTCCAACACTTTACTTCAGAAGAAGATAACGAACATCACCATCACGGCCCGCGTTTTAGTTCATTGTGGCAAGTGATCCCCGTAATCGCTTTGACAGATTTGGCTTTTTCTTTGGATAGTGTCACCACTGCGATCGCTGTTTCCCAAGAAACTTGGCTAGTACTGGCTGGGACAACGATTGGTGTGATTACTCTGCGATTTATGGCAGGCTTGTTTATTAGGTGGTTAGATGAATTTGAGAATCTAGAGGACGCAGGTTATATCACTGTTGCACTTGTGGGGTTACGCCTATTGCTGCGCGTGGTAAATGAAGATTTAGTACCACCACAATGGTTAATGATTACTGCGATCGCCCTAATTTTAACCTGGGGATTTTCCCAACGCACCCTACCCGCATCAGTACCGACAGAATCTCAAAAGACATTAGTACAGTCTAAAGAAGTTGAGGAAGTGTGAGGAGTGTGAGGAGTGTGGGGAGTGTGGGGAGACAAGAGGACAAGGAGGACAAGGGAGCAGGGAGAATAACCAATGACCAATGACCAATGACCAATGACCAATGACCAATGACTAACTAATAACTGTGAAAGCGCAGCTTTTGTTAATCTTTACCTTATTGCTTCTCAATTCTGGGACAGCACATTCACAAACGCCTGTACCAAACCCACAGATCACAGCCACTCCAACAGTTACTCCCGCAACAACTGTTACACCACAATCTTTGAGTCAGCCTAAGAACACAAAGGCTTCTGGTAAAGATTTGGTGGAAACTTTTGAGGAGCTAGATAAAGGATTTACTGCTGTTGTCTTTTTATTGGTAAAAATATTAGTAGGATTACTGAGTTTATTTGTGATTCGACGATTCTTTTTACTAATGATTAATCGCTCTTCCCAATTGATAATCGATAATTTCAGTAATGCAACTGGTGCAGATGAAATCGAGGGTGTTTTACCAGGATTGTCACAATTGGCACGGGAAAGATTAGCCAGAGAGATGAAAAGCGTCTATCAAAGGTCAAAGGAGCATATCAATAGTGTGGGGCCAGAAATCAATCTCTCCTCTACTAGATTTCCCCTACCACAAGCTACTGCAAATCAACAACTCACCAATTTTATATCTTCTGTCAAAGAGTTAACTCCTGACCAAATTGATCCATTGGTACAACTACTTGCAGTAGTATTCCCACCCTATGGCACTAAAGTTACTGGAATCTTACAAAGCCAGAGTGAAGAACATAAAAGAATTGGTATTACATTTGAAATTCAGGACATAGATAATCGCATTGCTGCTCAGATTTACACTGTCTGGGAACTACCTGACTCCGAAGCAGATAAACAGTCAAAAATAGCACTTAAAGATCGTTATAGACAGTTATTGCGGACAGCTAGTCGTTGGCTAGCATTAGAACTCTCTAAGCGTGAGATGATCAGAGGTATACCCAAACTGTATTTAGGTAGCAAGCGTCAACGCTATCTAGGCCAAATTCATAATTTCTTCGGTGTCCTGAACCAATCTAGCGCCCAAACTCACGGTAAATTTTTCTACCCATTGGCGATTGATGAGTTGCAAGACGCCATAGAATTTTACCCAGATTGGTATCAACCACACGATAACTTGGCTGATACTTACAGCCTCTTAGCACGCACAGAACAAGGTGACAGAAAAATTAATCATCTCCAGAGTGCGATCGCTCACTACGAAGAAGCACTCAAAAGAGTTACAGAAGCAACTGTGGAATTACGGTTAAAAGTTGCTCGTGCGATCGCCCAATTACTCACAAGAAAAGAAGATTTGATCTTGGCAGCAAAACAGGAAATCCAAAACCTGGAAACAGCAAAAAACTGGGATGCTACCACAGTATTAAACTACCAATTACTGTATTATCTTGCCTGCTGGTATGCTCTAGCTTATCGCTTGGATGTGGATGTCACCGATGAAACCCAAAAGCAAGCCTATCTCTACCTAACTTACAGCCTAGCCAGAGAACAAAATAGAGATTTTTGGGAATGGACTAGTAAAGATCCGGATTTAGAAAGTATCCGTGGATGTTTTCCGGAACTCAAATCTACGCTTTTGAAGACATTGAATGAAAAGCCGGAACTACCAAAGCAAACAGGTAAAGATTTTGCCGAATCTATAGAAGAAGTGTTAGAGGGAGTTAATTGGAGATCGGGAATCGGGGATAAGGGAAATAATTAACTACTAACTACTAACTACTAACTACTAACTACTCAAGCAGAATTAATTACACACATAGTCTTCCTGTTCCCTGTTCCCTGTTCCCTGTTCCTCGATCCCTGTTCCCTGTTCCCTATCTCCACGAATGAATTTAATTTTGCGTAACTACTAACCACCAACAAATTTAAAATGAGTCAAACCGATTTTGAAAAAGCCAAGCATCGTTTAGCACAAGCAAAACAAGATATTATCTGGGCGATCAATGTTTTAGACGATGCTGCTAAGAACTTGAGCGATTACAAACTTACTCCTGAAGAGGTAGTTCAACTTGGGTACCAATTTCAGCGAGACTTGCAGGATATCCGCAAAACTTTAGAGCAAAAAACTCACTTAGAAAAAGATTTAGAATCATCAAAAACTAAATATTCTTTTCCTCCTCCAAATATTGGCGAATCTCGGGAAATATCTCCAAGAATTACAGGACAAATACCCCCCTTCGATGATCCTGATGAAGATAATGATATGGGCGTAAGTCGTTCTCTGTTTTAAGATTCTAGGGTGAGAGACGCTGTATTTTCCAATCGCCATCATCTAAACGAGTATATAGTATGCGATCGTGCAGGCGACTAGAACGTCCTTGCCAAAACTCTATTTGTGTGGGGATCACCCGTAAACCTCCCCAATGAGGTGGTCGGGGTACATCCTGGTTTTCATACTTTGCTTGTAGTTCTTGAAACCGTTGCTCTAAAAGTGTTCGACTTTCTATGATATTGCTTTGATTGGATGCCCATGCACCAAGGCGACTTTTAAAAGGACGACTTTGAAAGTACCTATCGGAATCATTTTCCGATACTTTTTCTACATGTCCACAGATCCGGACTTGCCTTTCTAATTCTGCCCACCAAAAAACGAGGGCTGCTTGGGGATTTTCAGCTAATTCTTGTCCTTTATGACTGTTATAGTTAGTGAAAAAAACGAAACCCCTTTCGTCGAAATCTTTGAGTAACACTATTCTTGCTGATGGTTTACCATCGGGAGTGGTAGTGGCAAGTGTCATGGCATTTGGTTCTAGCAACTGTGCTGTTAGTGCCTCGTCAAACCATTTTTGAAACTGTATAAAAGGATTAGGAGCAACATCAGTTTCATTTAACCCCTGTAAGGTGTAGTCTTTGCGAAGATCAGCTACAGTTTTGTCCATAGGGTTTGTATCCTGGTAGTTTTGTAAAAAATAATTATGATGATCATCAGCGTGAAGTAAGTTTGCTCAGTAAGTTTTACCAATCCAGGCGAGGAGTTTTGTAAAGAACATTGCATCAAATGCGACGTTGGTCTTCTGTTCAAAATCTATTAATCTATGGTCTGGGCGGTCCAATCATCGCGCTGAATGTTTGGCTATTGTCTGTACTGTTTAGCTATTTTCAGCATCCTATTACAATTTTCAGTATTGCCACAATACTTGCTTTTTTACTGAATTATCCAGTGAAGTTTTTTGAGCGCGCTCGTATTTCTCGCGCCCAAGCAGTAATTATTGTATTACTACTGACTTTAACTGTGTTTGTAATTTTGGGTGTAACGCTCGTACCGATGGTTATTGACCAAACCAACCAATTATTAAATAAAATCCCTGATTGGTTAAATAGTAGTCAAGACAATTTAGATCGATTGCAAATCTTGGCAAAGAGACGACGTTTGCCTCTAAATTTCAGTGTTATTAATCAACAAATTAATGCCAACATTCAAATATTAGTGCAGCAAATACCTTCTGGTGCTGTAGGATTTGCGGGAACGCTGCTATCAGGATTGCTGAATGCTGTGTTGGTAATTGTGTTAGCTTTTTACATGCTTTTGTATGGCGATCGCCTTTGGTATGGTTTAGTCAATCTTTTACCTTCTCATATCCGTGTGCCTTTCACCACATCCCTCCGAATAAATTTTCAAAACTTTTTTCTGATTCAATTTTTGTTGGGTTTGTTTATGGTGGTGAGTCTAACTCCCATTTTTTTGATTCTCAAAGTCCCCTTTGCGCTTGTATTTGCCATCTTCATTGGGATAGCCGAACTTATTCCCTTTGTGGGAGCAACTTTAGGTATTGGTAGTGTCACAGTTTTGCTATTGCTACAAAATTGGTGGCTAGCAGTACAAGTGGCGATCGCAGCCATTTTCATGCAGCAAGTAAAAGATAATTTGTTAGGGCCAAAATTACTTGGAGATTTTATCGGGATCAATCCCATCTGGATTTTTGTAGCGATTTTAATGGGATTTGAGATTGGTGGGTTTTTAGGATCACTGTTGGCAGTGCCGATTGCTGGGACTATAAAAGGTACTTTTGATACGATGAATTACACTAAAGCTAAACAGACTGTATCAAATACAACTTTTTAAGTAGATGAACTAACTATTTAACTAAGTACTCAATTTACCTACAAATTAGGTCATGAAAATCTCTTTCCCCTGCTAAAAATATCTGCAAGCTAGTAGTTGCACAATCAGGAATTCCAATTCACAATAGTATTGATTGCGAGTTTCAGGGAAGCACTAGACAAAAATTTTGACGTAAATATATAGGTTTCCAATGAGACAAGTAAATTTTGTGATTATTTTTATCTCTTGTTTAGCTTTTGCTTTATTTACAATACAAAACACTGAACCAACCACAATTCATATTGTGCCTGGAGTGCAATTACAAGCACCAATCGCAGTAGAGCTACTATTGGCGATCGGACTGGGTGCAGTTTTTGCTTGGGTATTTAGCATTTGGACACATTGGCAGCGACTTATGCTATCTAATCAAAAACTGCGTCAAACTAATGTCCACATCCAGGAATTAGAAAGCAAAATAGAAGAGTACCAAACAGAAGTTCAATCTTTAAAACTGGCACTACCACCAGCAAATGATGCCTCTAATCAACAAGCACAAGCAGAAATGATTAGTAACTAGTGGTTAGTGATTAGTGGTTAGTGTTTAGTGACCAAAGATAAAATACTATCTACTATGTACTATCTACTATGTACTAACTACTATCTACTAACTACTATCTAAACAAGTTGTGAATGAATGCTTCTGAGCTACTGACAACAATTGAAAATCTCATACATCAGGCCGAAGAAGGAGAAATAGATCCTTGGGATGTGCAGGTGATTGAGGTTATTGACCGCTATATAGAATTAATGGCACCCCAGACAACAAAAAAAGGCTATGAAGCTGATTTGTCTCAATCTGGGCAGGCTTTTTTATCTGCATCAATGCTGGTGTTATTCAAAGCCAATACTTTGATGCAATTACAATCTGCTGCCGATGAACAAGAAACTTTAGCAGATGACATGCTGCTGGAGGAAATCGAAAATGGTGCATTGTACCAGGCTCATCGCCTGCAATTTGAGCGACATATACGTCGTCGTCCAGCAGCAATGCCTCCACCAAAGCGTCGCGTCACTCTGCAAGAGCTAATAGAGCAATTGCAGGTGATGGCAGAACAACTCAAACTGGTGGAAAAAGTAAATAAGCCACCGCGTCCTCGACGTCAGCCTAGCTTGCAGACAATGCGAGCCGCATTAGAATTAGCTCACCAGGAAAATCTGACTGAAGTTGCTGGAGAGTTAGAACAGCTTTTGTACTGTTGGTCAACAGAGCTTTGTCTAGAGCAAAATTGGTTGAATTTGGAACAATTAGTGCAGCTGTGGACACAAACAAAACAATCACAGCATGAAACTGGTCATGATTCACCAAACAGCCATAAAGTCAGTGTTTTTTGGGCGTTACTTTTGCTTTCGGCTCAATCTAAAGTGGAGTTATGCCAAGAGGAGTTTTACCAAGATATTAAAATTAGATTAATTACAGAAAAAGAAAATAATATCAGACAATTGGAACAGTTGATGCAATAAGCAATATTTAATCTAGAAATATCAATTATTTCTAGATTAAATGCTTCAGATCACACCAAAATCTGGGTAAATTGAAAGGATAAGCGATCGCTTGTTGACTATGGAGAAAGTTCTTACTCAAGAAACGCCTCCCCCGTTCCACAAGAACGGGGTGGGCATTTTGGATGTCCTACGCGAACACATGTCATCTTGCTATGCATATGGTTATACCATGTCCGACAATTCCCGTATTCCGTGGTTTTAAGGATGACTGAGAGCAAAAACAAACTGATGATTAAGTATCACTCACTGAAAGTAAACTGGCTTGTGGTTGAGGAATAAGTATATTATGAAGGCGATGATTCTGGCGGCGGGCAAGGGAACTCGGGTACAGCCGATTACGTACACTATGCCCAAACCGATGATGCCCATCCTGCAAAAGCCAGTGATGGAATTTTTACTAGAACTGTTACGCCAACATGGATTTGACCAAATTATGGTCAATGTGAGCCATTTGGCTGAAGAAATAGAAAGTTATTTTCGTGATGGTCAGCGCTTTGGCGTACAGATTGCTTATTCTTTTGAAGGGCGAATTGTTGAAGGTACACTAGTGGGTGAAGCCATTGGCTCTGCTGGCGGCATGAAAAAAATCCAGGATTTCTACCCATTTTTTGATGATACTTTTGTAGTGTTGTGCGGAGATGCCTTGATTGACTTGGATTTGACAGAAGCGGTCAAGTGGCACAAAGCAAAAGGGTCAATCGCTACCATTATTATGAAATCCGTACCACGGGAAGAAGTTCCCAGCTACGGTGTGGTTGTTACCGATGAAGAAAATCGCGTTAAAGCCTTCCAAGAAAAACCGAAGGTAGAAGAAGCCCTCAGTACCAATATCAACACGGGTATCTATATTTTTGAACCAGAAGTACTAAATTACATACCTTCTGGTGTTGAGTATGACATCGGTGGTCAATTATTTCCCAAATTAGTAGAAATGGGTGCGCCTTTCTACGCTATTCCTATGGATTTTGAATGGGTAGATATTGGTAAAGTCCCAGATTATTGGCGGGCGATTCGTGGTGTGCTACTAGGCGAAATTAAAAACGTCCAAATTCCTGGTCATCAAGTTGCCCCTGGCATTTACACTGGCTTAAATACAGCTGTGAATTGGGACAAAGTTGATATCACAGGTCCAGTGTACATCGGTGGTATGACAAAGATAGAAGATGGGGCGAAAATTGTTGGTCCAACAATGATCGGTCCCAATTGCTGGATATGCAGTGGTGCAACGGTGGAAAACAGCGTCATCTTTGAATGGTCGCGCCTGGGGGCAGGAGTGCGACTAGTGGATAAGCTAGTCTTTGGACGCTATTGTGTGGATAAGACTGGCGCAACTATCGACGTCCAAGCAGCTTCTTTAGACTGGCTGATTACCGATGCTCGTCAACTACCACCTTCTCACACCCCTGTTGAGCATCAAGCGATCGCAGAACTTTTGGGAACGAATGCGAGTTAGGGATCGGGGATCAGGGATTGGGGATAGGGGATAGGGATAGGGGAACAGGGGATCGGGGGGAAATATTTCTCTGTTGTCTTCCCACGCTCTCCACACTCCCCACTCTCTTCCCTTGTCCCTTGCTTAGTATCTACGAAGACAAATACGTATACCTTCTCAAACTCTGCTCATAGGTTTGCAGCAATCGCTGAGATTCCGCTAGTGTGATGCGATTTTCTTCTAAAGCTAATTCGCAACGCTGGCGGATATTTTCTACCATATCTTCGGAATCGTATTGGACGTAACTTACGACTTCGGTCATGGTATCACCTTTGACCACGTGTTGAATTTGGAAGCCTTTGGGTGTCAACTGAATGTGAACGGCGTTGGTATCACCAAACAAATTGTGTAAGTTCCCCATAATTTCCTGGTAGGCTCCATTGAGGAACATTCCCAAATAGTAAGGTTCTCCGGCTTTAAAGGGATGAAGTTCTAAAACTGACTTCACATCTCGCAAATCAATAAAACTGTCGATTTTGCCGTCACTATCACACGTTAGGTCTGCTAGAATACCTCGTCGTGTTGGTTCTTGATCTAAACGGTGGATCGGCATAATTGGAAATAACTGATCTATAGCCCAACAATCAGGTGCTGATTGAAACACAGAAAGATTTACGTAATAGATGGAAGCCATGATTTTTTCTAGGTCTTCCAATTCATCAGGTACGTACTCTTCTTTTCTCGTAATACTCAGTATTTTTTGACAGCAAGCCCAGTATAGACGTTCAGCTTTGGCGCGTTCAGTCAGGCTCAATATTCCTAAATTGAAGCGGCTGATAGCTTCTTCTTTGAATTGGGTCGCGTCGTGGTAAAACTCCTGATAATTTTCTTGGTTGATTGATTGGTAAGTTTCCCAAAGGTAACTAATGATATGGGATTCTCCATCTTTGGGCGGTTCAGGTAATTCTGTGAGAATTTCGCTGGTACTAAGAACGTCAAAAATTAATACCGACTGATGAGAGGCGATCGCTCTGCCACTTTCGCTAATCAGTGTTGGTACGGCTATATTCCGCTCAGAACATGTATCTTTTAACTCTGCCACAATATCATTTGCATAGTTCTGCATGTTGTAATTTTTGGAAGCGTAGAAGTTGGTTTGGGAGCCGTCATAATCCACACCCAAGCCACCACCAACATCGAGATACTTCATGTTTGCCCCCAAAGCTGCTAATTCTACGTATATACAGCTAGCTTCTTGGATGGCATCTTTGATGACATTAATAGCAGAGATCTGTGAACCAACATGAAAATGCAGGAGTTGTAAAGAATTTAACAGATCAGCAACACGTAACTTTTCAACTGCATCAATAATTTCGGGAATTGTCAGACCAAATTTAGCGCGATCGCCACTGGAGGTTCCCCAACGTCCCATCCCTTGGGTACTGAGTTTTGCTCTCACTCCCACAATTGGCTGAATACCTAATTGGCGACTAGCTTCAATCACCAAATCGACTTCTTCAATTTGTTCTAAGACAATTATTGGTGTTTGCCCTAATCTTTGGGCTAGCATCGCTGTTTCAATATATTCTTGGTCTTTGTAACCGTTACAGATTAACAATGCTCCTGGTGTGTCTAGCATCGCTAGAGCAATCATTAATTCTGGCTTAGAACCGGCTTCTAAGCCAAATTGATGCGGTTTACCAAAACGTACCAAATCTGCGACTAAATGACGCTGCTGGTTACATTTGACCGGAAATACGCCACGATAAACACCAGGATAGTTGTAGCGAGCGATCGCTTTCGCAAAACAGGCGTTTAACCGCTCAATTCGGTCTTCTAAAATATCAGAAAACCGAATCAACATCGGCAATCCCAGGTTACGCTGCTTGAGAGCATTCACCAACTCATATAAATCCAGAGAACCGCCGCGATCGCCTTTCGGAGAAACAGTAATATGACCTGCTGCGTTGATAGAAAAATAAGGGTGTCCCCAACCTTCAATGCGATACAGCGCCTCGCTATCTTCTATTTTCCAGACGCTTGTTCCTTCTTGTATGCTGGCAGGTGGCAGCAATTTTTTGTGCTTGTGATTTTTCAATTCAGATTTTTTACCATTATGGGACGGCGGCTTCACCACCTCATCAGATGCAGCAGTAGAATCAAGACGCATTTTCCCGACCTTTATGTTTCAACCACGAATTTACATTTAATCGATTCGTATTTCAACGCACATAAGTTAAGTCGGCACAAATGTAGAGACGCGTTCGCTTTTAGTGTTCCCGCAGGGTAATTTCGCGTCTCTAATGGTTGGGGTCGTCATTTGTCAAAAGTCATTGGTTATTGGTAAGGGTTTGGTGCATGTATACTTTTCGTAAGATATTCTGTGATTGGTCATTGCTCATTGGTCAATTGACAAATGACTAATGACAATTGATAAATTTATTTCAGTTTGAGGAGATCGCTTTGGAACGCACATTTATTGCCATTAAGCCTGACGGCGTACAGCGTAAACTAGCTGGTGAAATTATCCGTCGTTTTGAAACTAAAGGCTTTACCCTAGTTGGCTTAAAATTCTTGAAAGTTAGCCGAGAACTAGCTGAAGCTCACTACGATGTTCATAAGGAAAGACCGTTTTTTTCAGGGTTAGTTGATTTTATTACTTCCGGTCCAGTGGTAGCAATGGTGTGGGAAGGTGATGGCATCGTAGCTGCGGCAAGAAAAATGATTGGTGCGACAAATCCCTTAACAGCAGAACCTGGGACAATCCGGGGTGACTTTGGTGTCAATATTGGCCGCAATCTGATTCATGGTTCCGATGCGGCCGAAACCGCACAACGCGAAATTTCTCTGTGGTTCAAAGATGAAGAATTAGTGAATTGGCAACCACACATCATGCCTTGGTTACACGAGTAATCTTAGAGTAGGGGAGCGTCTCAAAATCCGTCTGCGATTTCAATCGCAGTCTCATAGCATTGTCCCCAAAAAAACACCCTAGTACCGCTACCTTGGAAGCGGTACTAGTCTCTTAGCTAAACTTCAGTCGCTGCTGTTTTGGAGGCAAACTGAATTCTAGGATCTGGCATAAATTTATATCGTAGATAATATCCTGCCCCAACAAATAACACAATCAACAATGTACCAATACCTAAAGGACTAGGAAGCCAGAAAACTGCTTCTATGTGATTGAGTTCGCCAGGGTTAAGATGCCATACTAGTTGATTGCTATTTTTTTCTAGTAGAGGAGTATTTTCTGTTCTTTGAATACTTCTTGCTCCCCAAGGACTCTTTAATCTAAAGTCTAAATTAAGAATAGAACCAGCATTTGCCAAGACATTACCATCGCTGGAAATTAAAGCGAGCGATCGCAAATCTAAATCATAAATCAGGTGATTCCGCACCAATAGCAAAAAATTATTCTGATTTAGAAGTAAATTTGATTCTACTTTTGGCAACTGTGAGTCAGATTCGCTGGTGACAGTTTTTTGATCAACAGTAGGGTGAAAAAATTGATTGAATTTTGTTTGCAATTCTTCACCATTACTGAAAGGAATTGTTACAATTACTTCTTCCTTAGAAGGTCGTCGTACTTTACCTTCTTCTTGACGAGCGCGACGTTCTATACTATTCAACCATTCATACACAGGTTCACCACTAAAGCTAGTAAGGCGTTCTCCCAACTTAATATGCTGCACCAACTCACCACTATTAGAATTATCAAAACGTACCCCCACGTCATAATCCACACAACCAGAAAGCAATAAAGTTGCCATCAACACCAAGCAAATATATTTCAGCCGCGCTAAATTTTTTCCCAAAGTAGACAAATTTATCACTATAAAATCTCCTCAAAAGTCAATAGTTATTGGGGATTGGGATCGGAGCATGAATCAGTGATCAGTGATTAGTTGTCCCCCTTGTCCCTGATCCCTGTTCCCTGATCCCCGATCCCCAGTCCCTAAAAATTCAACCAGATTAAACTCAATAATGTTAGAGCGATCGCAATCAATGCTACCCAGATAAAGCGATTATCTTTAGTATTGACCTGACTGAGGTCAACTAATTCTCGCTCAGGTGGCTTTTTAGGTGCAGAAGATTTGTTAGGCTTGGCAGAGAAACTAATTTTACTTTCATTATCAGCAATATTACTAAAATCAGGGATTTGAGTCATCCATTCTTGCGGACGTTGCAATCTAGGTGCTTTGAGAATGTATTGGAGTCGTCGTGCTTCTTTGCTAGTTTCTGAATGGGGATGACGTTTGAGTTGTTCACACAAGGCGATCGCATCATCTGTACGCCCTGCTGCTTCGTAAGCTGTTGCCAACCAAATTTGTACTTCACCACTAAGGCGAGTATTACGAGCCAACAAGGCGCTTGCTTTTTCTAGTTGTTCAATAGCTTCTCGGTATAGCCCACTCTCAAAGGCTATTCTTCCTTGCTGATAGCGATTTTTGGCAATTTCTATACTATCTGAACTCACGTTTTGTATAGGAGTGTAAGGGTATAAGGGTATAGGGGTGTAGGAATATTTTAGAGTGTAGGTAAAAATTTCTTGTTTTTTGTTACACCCTCATACCCTTACACCCAATGGTAGTTCACGACATAAATTGAGAACCAAAAATCATCGTACCTATACCGCCGTCAGTGAAGATTTCTAGTAGGAGGGCGTGAGGGATGCGGCCATCAATAATGTGTGCGGCGCGAACTCCTTGGGCAAGCGATCGCACACAACAATTAACTTTAGGAATCATGCCACCATTCACCACACCACTAGCAATCAAATCACGGGCTTCTCTAATATCTACTTTAGGAATCAAGCTAGTAGGTTCTTTGTAATCTTTTAAAATTCCACGTGTATCGGTGAGCAAAATCAACTTTTCTGCCCCTAACGCTGCTGCGATTTCGCCCGCTACGGTGTCAGCATTGATATTATAAGCTTGTCCATTATCATCTGCGGCAACACTAGATACTACGGGAATATACCCATTACTTACCAGTGTTTCCAAAATATTAATATTGACATAGCTGACTTCTCCAACAAAGCCTATACCTTCATCTCCTTGGGGACGCGCTTTTATCAGGTTGCCATCTTTACCACATAGCCCCACAGCAGAACCACCAGCTTGATTAATCAAAGAGACGATTTCTTTATTAACACGACCAACTAACACCATTTCCACCACATCCATTGTGGGGGCATCTGTGACACGCAGACCATTCTTAAATTGTGGTTCAATTCCTAATTTATCTAGCCAACTATTAATTTCTGGACCACCACCGTGTACCACAATTGGTCGTAAGCCAACACATGACAAAAAGACAATATCGCGAATGACTTTATCTTTGAGTTTGCTATCTTTCATAGCAGCACCTCCGTATTTAACAACTACAGTTCGACCTGTAAATTGTTGAATGTAAGGTAGTGCTTCACTCAGTACTTGTACACGAGTTGCCGCATCTTGTCGAATGTACTCAGAATCTTTGATCATAATAAGTCTATGAGGAGCTTTTATTCGTTAAATTAGTACTCACAACAATTTCTCATAGAAAAGAATATTTGTTGCTAAGATGTTCGTGCTGATTTAGTTAGAGTGTAAAAGTATAAGGGTATAAGGCTGTCAGGGTTTAAGAGTATAAGGGTGTAAGAGAAAACAAGAGTTTTTTGAAATTCATATCTTTAAAAATAGCCTAAAATTTTTACTCGCACTCCAAAAATACTCCTATACCCGTTCGGCTGACGGCGTGAGCGTCAGCCCTACAACTCCGTAACCCTAAACTCTTTTCCTAGACGTCTATATTTTCACCAGACGATGTTGCAAATCCAACAGGTATTACGCGATCGCTATCAGCTTATAGAAAAACTTGGTGACAATGCTGGTCGTCAAACCTGGTTAGCATGGGATTTGTCCACGCATGAACAAGTCATCGTTAAACTGCTTACTTTTAGCGACCAAGCTAAGTGGGAAGATATTAAACTTTTTGAGCGAGAAGCCCAGATACTCAAACAACTGAATCATCCGCGTGTTCCAAAGTATCGTAATTATTTTGGCTTTGAAGATCAAGTACTTCATTTTGCTCTAGTGCAAGAATATATTCCCGGTTCGTCATTTAAGGAATTACTGGCAAAAGGGAGAGTGTTCAGCGAAGCAGAAGTACGAAAAATTGCTGCCGAAATTTTGAAGATTCTGATTTATCTGCACAGTTTGAGTCCACCAGTTTTGCATCGCGACATCAAGCCCAGCAATTTACTTTTAGGAAAAAATTCTCAGATTTATTTAGTAGATTTTGGCGCAGTACAAGATCGCGCTGCTAGAAAAGGGGCAACTTTTACAATAGTAGGAACTTATGGTTATGCTCCACTAGAACAGTTTGGTGGTAGAGCAACTCCAGCATCTGATCTTTATGCTTTGGGCGCAACCTTGATTCATTTGCTAACCCGTATTCCACCAGCAGATTTGCCACAGCAAGATTCTCGCTTGCAATTTGCTCACTTACTAAAACTTAATCCTGGGTTTGTTCGCTGGTTAGAACAGCTGACACAACCCAATTTAGACAGACGCTTCACTAGTGCCAAAGAAGCACTGAAGCTTCTCAAAGCAAATCAAATTGCTATCTCTAAAATAGTTCGTGCCAAACCTGCTGATAGTCAAATTCAATTGCAAAAATCTCCCGAACACTTGCACATTAGAATTCCAGTGCTTTGGCAAAAGACATTAACTGACCCGAAAAATATTGCTGCAACAGTAGCACTAGCAATTTGGTTATACTTTTTCAGTGGTGGTTTTAGCTTAGGTAGCGTGGAAGGTTGGATATGGCTGATGGCTAGTTTACTGCTAACAGGTTGGTTTCTCTTGCCTAACTTTGTGGAAACAAATATTTACTTTGGGCATCACGAATTTGAAATTGAATTGAAATTATTAGGTCTTTGCTTGCGTAGACAGCGAGGAAAGGTTTGTGAAATTGACAAAGTATTTAGTGGTGAGACTGGTGGTTATGGTAGTCATAAAGTACCAGAGGTAACATTAGCTTTAGGTGTATCTGAGTATTCATTTGGAAAATTAAAACCACCTTTAAGTAAAGAAGAGTGTCGCTGGATGGCAGCACAAATCAGACATTGGTTAGGGATTGGTTAGTAGTTAGTAGAGGCGCTCTGCGCCTCTACTAACTACTAACTACTAACAATTTTTCATGGGGAATTTGGGGATGTTAGAAGCAGGAGAAATACTTTGTAATCGCTATCAAATTCAGGAAAAATTAGGTGAAGATGCTAGTCGTCAAACCTGGTTGGCAAAAGATTTGACTAAACAGCCTCCAGAAAAAGTTGTCGTCAAGTTGCTAATTCTCACCCCACAAATGCAGTGGGATGAACATAAACTGTTTGAACGAGAGGCTCAAGTCTTAAAAAATCTTAATCATCCCCGTATCCCCAAATATCGAGATTACTTTGTTTTAGAGCATCAATCTGGTTCTAAATTCCCCTGGTTTGGGCTAGTACAGAGTTATATTCCTGGAACATCTCTACAGAACTTAATAGACAAAGGTCAACATTTTTCAGAATTACAGGTAGAAAAAATTGCTGTTGAAGTTCTCAGTATTCTGGTTTATCTACACGAACTCAACCCACCTGTTTTACATCGCGACATCAAACCCAGTAATTTGATTTGGGGTGAAGATGAGCGAGTTTATTTGGTTGACTTCGGCGCAGTTCAGGATCAAGCAGTGCAAGAAGGTGCTACTTTCACTGTTGTCGGTACTTATGGCTACGTACCAATAGAACAGTTTGCTGGTCGGGCTATTCCTGCTTCTGATTTGTATTCTTTGGGTGCAACTTTAATACATTTGCTTACGGGGATATCTCCCGCCGACTTGCCTCATCTGGATGCACGGATTATTTTTACTGATGAGGTTAGCATTGAGCGGGGTTTTGTAAATTGGATTGGTAAGCTCACAGAACCAAATGTAACAGAAAGGATCAGTACTGCCAAACAAGCACTTGCAGCACTTAAGAATAAAAATACCCTAACTCCACCTATTACTAGTCGTAAGCCCACAGGTAGTCAAATTCAAATTAAGAAGTCTGCTGGTGAATTGGAAATTAAAATACCGAGACGCGGTGGCAAAGCTTTTAGATTATTTTACTTGGTTGGAATTACAATTCCTTTTCTCTGGCAACTACCACAATTGATAAATTTTTTTATAAGAGGAGGCAGTTCTCAGGCATGGTTTTTGTTGCTGTTCTTTGTGGCAATGCTGATCGCAGTGGTGCAAGGAACTGTGTTACCTTCTTTTGGACATACTGATTTTTACTTTGATCGCCAAAATTTTGAAATACGTTGGAAATTATTTGGTTTTTGCTACAAGCGACAACGGCGTCCAACACCAGCTATTGAAAAAATATATCAAGAGCTAGTAAATCAGGGTTCAGCACCCAGAGGAGTCACCATTGAAGCAGAAGGACAGAAATTCACTTCTAGCCCTTTATCAACTATAGAACGTCATTGGCTAATTCAAGAGATAGGACAATGGTTGGGGTTGGATCGGACTTAACCAGTTATCAGTTATCAGTAGACGCAAGTTAAGAAAACTAAACACGCAATAAACCCTTACCAGCAACAAATGACAAATGACAAATGACAAATCAAACTATTGAATAATCTTCTTGACTAATTCTGGAATTATAGAAGGACGTTCTGCTACTTGGACTTTGACTTCTGAAAATGCAGCTAATTTGCTTTTTGCTGTACCAAAGTCTGGATGACGTCCGATCACTGCTGCTAATGTCCCAGTTTGACGCCAATGTTTTGCTGGTGGTGCATGTGTACCTGCAATATAGGCAATAACTGGCTTATCAATGGCTTCAGCAATGTAGCGCGCTGCTGCTTCTTCTCGTCCTCCACCAGGTTGACCAACTAATACGATCGCCTCTGTGGAGTCATCCTCATCAAAAATTTGCAGCCATTGAATAAACGATGAACCAACGATCGCATCACTCCCAATACTGACACTGATTGATTGTCCCAGATTCGCTGTCGTTAGTTCTCTGGCTACTTCATAGGTAAGAGTAGTGCTACGACTAAGGATTCCTACCCGACCAGGGGTATAAAATTCACTTGGTTGAATACCTAAAAGAATTCGACCTGGGACAATAATTCCTGGGCTATTCGGTCCAACTACTAATGTTTCTGTGGCTTCGGCTTTACGTAGTAACTGCACCATATCTAATGGTGGTACGCCAGGAGAAATGATGATAATTTGGCGAATACCAGATGCGATCGCTTCCAAAGCTGCATCTAAAACATCGTAAGCGTTTACACTGATAATTGTAGTATCAATTAATCCAACTTTTTCTACTACTTCTTCCACAAGATCAAACACTGGTAGACCATGTATTTTTTGACCACCACATCCAGGTTTTACCCCTGCTACCAAATTAGTGCCATAATCTATCATCTGGCCAATATGAGTAGCCGATATAAATTCACTGAAGCCTTGAATGATAACTTTGCTGTCTGGCGTTAAGTTCATAAAAACACACATATGAAGGCACAAGGCACAAAGCAGTCCTGATGAAACAAGTTTCATCACTAAAGATGAAAGAGGTTTTTTCTCCTATACCCTCACACCCCTACACTCCTACATCCATTTTCAAGCTAGACAGTCATGTGATAAATGACACAAAAAGGGAATGAAATCTTTTCCCCGCTTCTCGCTCCCTATTTTCAAGCTAAAAGGAAACATTATCAAAACCTTTTATGAGCAGTAGCTTTGGCAAGATTTACTGCTTGTGCTACTGCTTCATCTAAATTTTCCACTACTACTATAGATGCATCGCTAGGAACTTTTAATGTTGTTAAATATTTTCTAGCTGCGTTAAATTCAGAACCAGCAAGACGAACAACTAAGTGTGGTAAGTGGGTTTCACGTCGGCTTTTGTTACCGTTAGAACGTAAAGTCTGGGTTTTGATTTCGTTTTTATGATGCTGTACAAAATCAGCAATTACTTCTGCGACTTCTCCACTTTGAGGGACACTACCTAGAAAATTTACAAGTATAACTTGAATACTTTTATCAGCAGCCAAAATATTTATGGCTCTATCTAGGCGATCGCGAAAGGTAGTTGGTGAAGTATCGGTGGGGAAAGCGTGGCGCAAATTCAAACAAACACCAGGTTTACCACCAGCATTAACTACTAAATCTAAAGTTGCTAAGACTGAACCCGTACCATTGCCTAAAATGCCGATTTTACCGTGTAATTCTACTGCATCCCATTCACTCAATCTCTTGTTAAACTCTACACTGCTATGACGATGGGTCATTTTTCTCGCCATCTCAGCAATATCTGGGTGACGAGCGATCGCTCTTTCGTTAACATTGACACTACCATTGAGAGCCATCACTTGACCAGAAGCATCTACCCCCAGAGGATTAATTTCTACTAAATCTAAATCTTTTTCTATAAACAACTCGTACATTTTCTCAACAATTATGCTGACAGACTGCATTAATGCACCTTGTAATCCCATTTTTAAAGCCAGACGTCGCGCATAAAATGGTGAAAAATCTTGTTCTACCACCACATGCTGCATTTTTTTGCCAGCAGATTCCCAATCAATATCTGCTTCTTTACAACCTAAAAGTATCGGTCGGCAAACAGCTGTATCTAAAACTACCGCTAAAAAAAATTCCTGCTTGGCATTATACTTAGCTTCTGCTAATAATACTTCTGGTAATTCGCCTAAAATTGGTAAATTAAAAATATTTTGGGCGGCGGCGATCGCATCTATAGTCGTTTCAGCAAATCTGACTCCACCTGCTTTTGCCCTCTCTCCTGCATGTACCTGAGATTTCAGTACAATTGGGTATTTTATTTTTAATCTTTTTAAATCCGTGGGATGGTCAATTTTTTGAGAAGGCAATACAGGAATGCCTATTGTCCGAAACCACTCTTTGACTTGATACTCTAGCAATTCCATGGACACACCTTATCTCTAGCCATTTTTATTTGGTTGCATTGGTGCTGTCTAACATCTGAAAGCTGCACCTAGTTTGCACAATCAAACTTTGGTCATTTATCTAAGATAAATTTTTCTCTCATTAATTTTATCCAATTCAGTAAATCTGGTAAATTCATCACTTTTGTTACTAGCTTTTACCATTTCTACAACAAGTAATTAACTCTATCAGTAAAATTTCTTGTATTTCAGCGAACAAGAGTTTTTGTCATCAAATTTTGATACATTGCTACAAATATTTTTTTTCATGCGAAATAAAATTTGAATCTCAGCAACCGCAAGTTTTTGCTTTTGAATTTATATCAGAGAAAACACAAATGAGCAATAGACTCTAGACAAATATACATTTGCTAACAGGGTTCTATATAGATTGGTTATACAAATAATTTTGGGGGCTTATACCATCAAAAAACTATCATCTATTATTATTTTTAATACAAATTACTGCCGAATTAACTATTTTTGTAAAAAAATAAGTTATCAACAAAAATATTTTGTTAAAATCAGCATTAATTTTTAACCGTGAATTTTGAGTAAAACTCGTCGAGGCGTAGAGAAGCGATAGGAAGAAAAACAGATAGTTCTACGCATAATTTAAGATTGCTATATGTCAAATATTTTTAGAGCTTAGATTGTAAAAGTAAAACATCTTATTGTTCCCAAATCTGACTTGAAATTAATAATGGTGTTGAGTTTATTAAATAGTTCTTGTGTATTGTTTACATCAATTACAAAAGATAGATATTGGGAATATTAACTTTTGGTTAAAGCCGAAAAATTGTGCTAAAAAAATGTTCTCTCACATTACAAGGCTGGGGGTCATTAAACTGTGTATCTACGTTCCAAACTAAAAATAAGTTCTTTTAACACACTTGAAGATGATCAAAACTATATAAATCAGCAAGTAGCAGTCATAGAAGAAGATTTACAGTTCATAGCACAAATTTTGCAAGAACAGCTGCGTGCCGAAATTCCATCTGGTGAATATTTCCAGGTAAAGTGTGCTGTCAAAAAGGATCAGTTGATGATTTTAACTCAACACCCTCAAGGTGTCACATCTGATACCGAAAACATTTTTGTATTGCTTGAAGAAGCACTCCAATCGCTACTGAATCGCCACGGACAACACGTAGAAATTTTTCTGAGAATCGCAGGGGTAAAGTTACCTTACGCTAAACATTCCCTGATTTTGAAAGCCTCTCAAGCAAAAGTTGAGGAAATAAGGGAGTTCGAGGTTTCTTCTGAGAATGAAAAAGCAATGGGAGGAGTACAGCAAGAGGACAAGATAGATAATTCTTCCCCATTTACCGCTTCCGATGCGTTGATGGATGAACAGTTTTCTACAGATATTCCCGATGAATCTCAAGAGCAGCCTTTTGATCCGATGGCAGATGCACCAGATTTGTCTTATTACACAACATTAAAGTCAAAACGCCCAATTAAACCTATGATGTTAGGTATAGTTGTAGCTGCAATTGCAGTCTTAGGCGGAGCTGCTTATTTGTTAACTCGTCCTTGTGTGATGTCTGAATGTAAAGAAATTCAAACAGCCGAGGGTCTAGGCAAATCATGGCAACGATTAATATACAATGCCAAATCTGAATCAGAATTAACAACACTACAACAGCAACTTGTGGAAGCAAGCACAAAGCTAAAAACTATTCCCAGTTGGTCATCACGTTACCAAAAAGCTGAGACACTAGCGACTGATCTATCTAAGGATTCAGAAACTATAAATAAAATCATCAAAGCCTTTAGTGCAGCATCATTAGCGACACAAAAAAGCCAAACCCCGGCAAATAATTTAGAAGAACTAAAAGCTAGACAAGATCTCTGGCGACAAGCGATCGCACCAATCGAAATGATTAGTACAAATAATGAACTTTATGGATGGGTGCAGCCAAGATTAGCGACATATCGTGCCAAATTGCGAACTGTAAATCAGCAATTGCAAGTAGAAGACAAATGGTTACAAAAAATAACAGCAGCCAAAGATGTTGCAAATGTAGCCATCAAACAAGAAACCACAGCTAGAACCTTACCAGAATTACAAAAAGTCCAATCGACTTGGCAAGTAGCAATTAATGCCTTGACTATTATTCCTAAGACTAGCTCTGTATACTCAGAAGTACAAAAACTGCTGATAGAGTATAAACCCAAACTCGTAGCTGCACGCGATCGCACCACTAAACTACAACTAGCAGCCAAAACCTACAAACAAGCCATTGAAAACGCAGAACAAGCCAAACGCTACGAAAAACAAAACCAATGGCAAGCTGCGGTAACATACTGGAACCAAGCTTTAAATACTGTTAAGCAAGTCCAACAAGATAGCTTGTACTACACTCAAGCTCAAACTTTGATTCAACCTTATTCAACATCCCTTAAACAAGCACAAGCAAAACTCCAAGTTGCTAACTCTTTACAACAAACTCGAACTGATTTAGAAAAAACCTGTTCTGGCGAAGTTCGAGTTTGCAATTATACCATTAATGACCGAGAAATAATTGTTCGGATTACTCCAGAGTATGAACAAGCCCTAAACAGCAGCTTAAGTCAAGCCGATAAGAATACTGTAGCTAATATTACTAATCACCTACAAAGCTTACAGCAAGCCCTAGACATCATTAGTGATAATGCTAATTTAGCAGTGGTTGTCTTTGATGCTCAAGGTAGCCAAATTCATGGACACATACCAACAAGCTAAAAATGGTTAGTTGTTGGTGGTTAGTAAAAAGACGATAAAAACAAGGATATACCTGAAATTTTCCCAGAACTTGGGGAAAAGCAAAATGACGGATATTTGCCCCGTTTACTTCAGCCAAAGAAGTTTACATAGTGTTACAAATTCTTAAGCGATTTGGTCAGGTAGCTACAGTTACATAATCAATCTTAGTGTTTAATTTTCTATATCTCCCTTGTCTTTATCCAGATCCCCGAATGCGAGTGCGTCTCCTCTGGAGAATCCCCAATCCCCTCATCTAACCAACTGCGCTGCGGAGTTAAAAAACAAACGACTCAACCCCTTAGTTAACAAAATGATTGTTAGCAAATTGGTAAAGGCAGTCATTAACATAATTACAATTTGGTAAGAAGCAGCATCAAGGGGACTTACACCACTTAATATCTGTCCAGCAACAAATCCTGGTATTGTCACTAAACCAATAATCATCATTTGGTTAATGGTGGGAATTAAACCAGCACGAATGGCGTCTTTGCGATACTGGGCGATCGCCTGCTGGGGAGTTGCACCTAAACTGAGATGAGTTTCGATTTCTAGATGGCTGTTTTTGATTGTATTGACAAGACGTTCACCAGCGATCGCGGCTGCATTCATCGCATTACCTAGTATGATCCCCGCCAGAGGAATTATATATTGTGGTTCATACCATCGATTTGGCTGAATTATCACAAGATTAGTATAAACTATAGCCACAATCGTGCTAAGTAAAAGGGAAACCCACACTAAAGGCAAAACTTGCGGTATTTTTTGACTAATGCGATTTCGTGCGACAATCGCCGTAATTGTCAGCAATAATACTAAAAACGCTAAAACTGCCCAAGCATTGTTAAAAGCAAAGATGAAATCTAAAACGTATCCCAATACCACTAGTTGTAAAATGGTTCTCCCTGTCCCAAGGACTAGGTTGAGTTCTAATCCGAGATTTTCCCAAACAGATAAACCAATGATTACAGCCATCAATGCTGTGGCGCTAGCCAAATCAACTAAATCTAATTTGATCAGTTCCTGCATAGGTTTTGACGTTAGTTGTTAGTTGTTGATTGGTTGACTACTAACCACTATCCACTATTCACTAAACCACTAACCACTAACAACCACTGGGAACTTTCATTATATGTATTGGATCTTGTGTTGATGTATATTACTTTTTACCCAAACAAATGGATGCCTTCAAGGATTTGAAATTCCAAATGCAAAACTCGACTTAGGGTTTAGGCAAGCAATGACAAACATTTCAAGAGTTACACATTTTAAATTAGCAAATTATGCAACATCGCCATAATTTATGTAAAAACCCTTGAGTGTATTGTCTTGTAGAAAACGTATGGATTGTAACAGTAAATTCCAAAGTTCTCTGGGTAAAAATTTCATGTAGGCATCTATCTTGAGATAAATAATAAACTTATGGTTCAAAGTCAAAATTCCATTCCTGCATTTGATATCAAACAGCAATACGCCTCAATTGAAGCAGAAGTGAGTACTGCGGTTTTAGAGGTTTTAACTTCTGGTCGTTATATCGGTGGCCCAGTAGTTGGAAGCTTCGAGCGGCAGTTTGCTGCTTATCATAATGTCAGTAATTGTGTGGCTTGTAATTCCGGGACGGATGCACTTTATCTAGCACTGAGAGTTTTTAATATAGGTGCAGATGATGAGGTAATTACAACACCTTTCACTTTTATTGCTACATCTGAGGTGATTGATGCTGTAGGGGCCAAACCAGTCTTCGTTGACATTGATGCAACTACTTTTAATTTAGATTTACAACAAGTAGCAGCAGCGATCACACCCAAGACTAAAGCGATTATCCCCGTCCACTTGTTTGGACAACCTGTGGATATGACTGCACTAATGAGTATCGCTAACGCTCATCATCTCACAGTGATTGAAGATTGCGCTCAATCTACAGGTGCAACTTGGGGTGAACAAAGAGTAGGAAGTATAGGACACATCGGCTGTTTTAGCTTCTACCCTACCAAAAATCTCGGTGGTTGTGGTGATGGCGGGGCGATAACGACTAATGATCCAGAAATTGCTGCTAAGTTAAGGGTAATAAAAGAGCATGGCCAAAAAAATCGCTACATCCACGAAGAAATAGGTGTTAATAGCCGTTTGGATGCTATCCAAGCGGCTATTTTACAAATTAAGCTGCGTTATTTAGATATTTGGAATCAAAAAAGACGAGCGATCGCATCTCGTTACCAACAATTTCTCAATCAAGTTCCCGGTATCATTCCCCCCCAAGAATTAAATGGTGGCGAAGGAGTTTGGAACCAATACACAATTCGTGTACTCAACAATAAAAGAGACTGGGTAGGCAAGCAATTACAAGAACAGGGGGTAAATACAATGATTTACTATCCCCGTCCTCTACATTTACAACCAGTTTACCAAAGCTTGAACTATCAACCAGGACAACTACCAATATCCGAACAAGCATCCCAAGAGGTTTTATCCTTACCGATGTTCCCAGAACTTTCCGAGGAACAACAAGATCAGGTAATTTATAGCCTCAAGGATTGTTTGGCGTAGGGGATTGGGGAAAGGGGATCAGGTATTGGGGACATGGGGGACATGGAGTATAAGAGAGAGAATAAACAATTATTCTCAATTCTTGATCCCAATTCCCAATTTCCTTTCCCTTTTCCCCGATCCCCGATCCCTAGTTTCTAACCTCTACACTCATTTCTAAAGCTTCTAGCAAACTACGGACAGCAGCAATCATGGCTACTTCACTGTTGAGTTGGTTGATGGCGGAACCGACACCAACTCCAGCAGCACCAGCAGCGATCGCTAATGGTGCGGTGACATTAGAAATTCCGGAAGCACACAGTACTGGAACAGATACCGCACGAGCAATTTCGTAAGCTGCTGCCAATGTAGGAGCGGCTTTTTCAATTAAGCCTAATGTACCAGCATGAGTGGGGTTGCTGCTAGTACCACCTTCGGTTTGGATGATGTCAGCACCAGCTTTTACCAATTCCTCAGCCAGTTGTACTTGCGCGTCAAGCATGAGAATGTGGGGAACTGTCACACAGAGCATAATTTCTGGCAGTAAAGCGCGAGTTTGGTGAGTTAGCGCTAAAACTTCCTCAGCCTCAAATCTACGTCCTTGAGCGTAGAAAGCATCAAAATTCCCAATTTCAATTAAATCCGCACCAGCAGTTACTGCTGACAAAAATTTTTCTGGTTCTACCGCAGATACACAAATAGGTAGATTCGTCAAGCCCTTAGCTAATTCTACTAAGGCAGAATCAGCAGCAATATCAACAAAAGTCGCACCACCGTGGTGTGCTGCTTTCACAGTAGCTGCCACACGGGCAGTATCAAAATTATTCAAACCACTGATAACTTTGAGGGCGCAGTGGTTAGCAAATGCACGTTGGAGAGTCGGATGCATCGTCATGGTTTCTCTCACAAATCATCAAAAGTAAAAATATTTTCACACAAATTGAAGGCTTACTCCTACAGCTTTTAGCTAAAACAGCAAGAAGCCTCTCACTTACCGCGAAGCGGAAACTGTTGGGCAGGAAGCCGGAGTTTGTACACGAAGTGTCACGCTCTGTCAATGTTATTTGGAAAACTAGCAAGCAGCCATCAACAAAAACTTTATTGCTATAGAGTATTTGTTATGTTACGATAAAAAGCTGATGCGGATGTGGCGGAATTGGCAGACGCGCTAGATTTAGGTTCTAGTACCGAGAGGTGTGAAGGTTCAAGTCCTTTCATCCGCATTTTTGATTTAATCAAAGCCTGACTTTTACGACTGATGTCCAGAGCAGCTTTGCCTATAAATTATCAGTTATCTGTCATTTTGTATCAAGTTTTGCATTTATTTTTGTTGCATATTCTATAGTTACGAATATGACCAAAAGCCAAGGCTGTTGCTCCTAACACCGTAGTAATACGCTCACCATCTTCTGTTAGCAGAGTATGTCCAAAAACTGCGGTTGTGGTCAGAAGTACCAACCCTAATATTCCAGCCGTTAGCACTATTCGATCTTTGTGACGACGACACCCCTGTGTTAACGCCAACACACTGACGGGAAAAGCAAACCACAGCATAAGACGATGAAAGTTTTCGCTACCAAGAGAAGTTGTTGCTAGTGCAGGAAGCATGATGAGCAAAACTGGTAAAAACAGACAATGGATTGCACACGTAGTTGACAGCGCGATCGCAGTCCTATCCATGACCATCTGCATTCTTCTGCTATGCACGAGATTACCCCTTGATATATTAATTAATCGGTGATTCTTTATTGTTGAATCAGCCACAAAATTAGCCAAAATTTTGCAATTTTGACTATAAGCATAGTCTCATAAAACAGAATCAAATTAAGATATTTTTTACAAAAAAATAATATTGGGTGCGTTAGCCTACGTCATAACACACCCTACTTCAAAACACGCTTCCTGGGTACAGGTGCAGTGTGAGATGAATTGCTGTTTTAGGTAAAACCGAAATCTTGGGGATGCGATCGCTGTTATTTCAGAGAGTATACATGCTAGGTAGGCTAGCATGTATACTCTAGATAATTCTTTTGTGTTTGCTAGCTAGTTTTTGTTGGCGTTGTCGTAAACATACACCAATTGCACCAGCAGCCAGTAAACCTAATATACTCACTGGTTCGGGTACGGGTTTAGAATTACTTAAACCATACTGCAAGTGATCTACTTCCCAGTCATTGCTATTAGGCATACTAATTTTAATCGCAGCAATGCCATCGGTATTAAACACCCCGAAAAAGCGATCTTCTGCTGTTCCTCCGTCAAGTGAACCATCGCCAAGATAAGAGGCGACAATTGTCCCTAAAGAAACATTGTCAGCATTGAAGGCTTCAAACACGACATCACCAATGGGAAAGCTATCTGTCCAAGTGATACCTGCATCAGTTGGAAGCGAACCGAGAAGATTCTGATCAAAGGTGAAAGTTACACTATTGTCAGCTAAGTAATAGCTGTAGCCATTTACGCCATTACCATCAATTAAGCCATCATCAGCGTCAACAGAATCTCTCAATGATTCAGGCCCTTTTACTTGTCCATTGGAAGATGTGACCCCTGGTGTATTCAAAACGCCATCCTCAAAATCCTCAAGATAAAAGTAAGAATAGTCGCCTCCTTTCAAAGGACTGTCATTGAAGCTTTGGTAAGGACCAGGGCCAAAGAAAGTTGTAGCAGCATGAACAGATGATGATGTAGCAATTGTTCCCAAAGCAGTTAATATGGCTCCAGCAGTCATCATTGATAACTTGTTGAAAATTGTCATGAAACTATGTTCCTATTCAATAAATTATTGATGTGAGATTTTTGTTTGTGCTTGGAGTGATAAATAATACAGGGAACAGATGAAAAACTGTTTTCTGAAAAAGTCATGAATACTTTTTCAGAAAATTTTTGTTCAATACACCCAATGCTAATTACATACCTTCAGATCATGAGGAGCATTGTTAAATAAAATGCCAACAGAAGGCTTGTTCTGAAAAATTTTATTGTCGTATTTTGCTGAAACTTAGGTAGATGCGACTAACTTCATCGAGAAAGTCAGATGTTTTGGAGAGTAATTGTTAAGAGGCATCTTACACCCTAACATTCAGGTAATAGTATCACATTGGTGCGTAACAAGTTAAGGGAGGCGAAAAAGGGAGCATCCTAATTTTTTCAAAATTCCGCAAAGCAAAGGGTTTAAACCCTTTGCTCATAGCACAAGTCGTCTGAAGACGACTCCAATAGATCAAGCAGTCTGCTTAAGCAGACTTTAGCGAGGGCGGGACATTTTATTTTCTGGATCTCCCTATGAGACGACGGACGCAGAGATTATACCTTTTGCTTCTAAAATCGAGGCGACGCGTAAAATTAATGCTTCCTGATCAGGTGCAGCTATTAATTGCACTCCTAAAGGTAAAGCATTTGCACGTTGAATTGGTACTGATAAAACAGGTAAACCAATAAATGATAATGGCTGAGTAAATAATCCTAAATGGGGACGAACAAGAATTTCTTCTCCATCTAAAATCATCGTTTGTTGACCAATTAACGGTGCAGAAATAGGCGTAGTTGGGGCAATAATAATATCAACTTTTTCAAATATTTCTCGTACTCGATCGCGAAACCATTTTCTAAAGCGCTGTGCTTGGATATACCAGTGACTAGGAATTAATGCACCTGCAAGAAAGCGATCGCGTGTGGCTGGATCAAAATCTTGGGGACGCTGACGCAACTTTTCCAAATGTAAATTTGCTCCCTCGCAAGCGGTAATTACAAATGCGGCGGCGCGCGCGCGATGGGCTTCTGGTATAGTGATATACTCACTCACACACAAAGCATCGGCAACTTTTTGTACTGCTGCTAAAGCTTCAGGATTAGCCCCTTTACGGAAATAATCAGCTGCGATCGCAATTTTAATCCCATCGATATTTTTTAATAATAAATTTCGCGTCTCTACGGGAGGACGTTTAGTACAAACCGGATCGCGTTCATCTTCCCCTTGCAACACATCAAAAGCTGTGGCGATATCCTGTACTGAACGTGCAAAAGGGCCGATATGATCAAAACTGCTCGAAAATAAAGCTACACCAGCACGTGACAATCTGCCATAAGTTGGTTTGAAACCAAAAACGCCACATAAAGCAGCAGGTACACGAATTGAACCATTTGTATCAGAACCTAACGTTAGTGGAACTAACCCAGCTGCAACTGCTGCTGCTGAACCACCCGATGAACCACCCGCAACTCGCCGTAAATCATGAGGATTATGAGTCGCGCCGTAATGAAAGTTTTCCGTCACAAACCCGTAAGCGTACTCATCCATATTCAACGCGCCTACAAGTATTCCACCCGCTTGTTTCAATCGCGATACCGCCGTTGCATCTTGTGTCGCTGGCGGGTTTTCAGTATTAATTTTTGCACCGGCAACAGTTGTAATCTCAGCAATATCAAAGAGATTTTTGACAGCGAAAGGTACACCAGCCAGTAAACCAGGATCTTTACCCTGGGCAATTTCATGATCTATTCTTTCTGCATCAGCCAAAGCAGCATCAGCAGTCACAGTGGTAAAACAATTGAGTTCCCGATCTCGTGCTGCAATTCTTTGTAAAGTTGCTTGCATCACTTCCACCGCGCTAACTTTACCTTCACGCACTGCTATAGCAATAGATACAGCATCCGCAGAGTCTAAATTCATGGTTCAAATATTGGCGCTGGTTCAATATCTTGTGGTATGGGAAAAGAATTTACCAATTGAGCGATCACTTTAATTCTCTCAAAATTAGCTACAACTCCATCCCTATACTCATCTCTCAACCGTAAATCCAACAACAAAGCCATCTGATCTACATACTCACCCACATTCAACTCTTGATTATTCATATCAAATCCTTAACCTCTTGTGGCAATCTAAATTTACCATCCTCCACAGACTCAAAATCCACCACTTGCCAAACAGCATCAAGATTCAAAGCACCATAAATATGTGGAATATTATAATAGACCTCTTGCAAAATTATTTTATGGTATAGTTAAGGGTTTTGTATCATGTAATCAATATCCCCCATGCAACACGAGCAAACCAAACGGCTATCTAATCGGGAGTTCAAACGTTTAGTTGGT
>JAHHHW010000067.1 GCA_019359115.1 Pelatocladus maniniholoensis HA4357-MV3 | reverse complement strand
AAGGTAGCCTCTGGCTAATCCTGCGCCACCAAGATACAATTCTCCTGGCACACCAATTGGTACTGGTTGTAAATGCGAGTCTAGGATATATACTTGTGTGTTGGCAATTGCACGACCAATGGGGATTTTCTCGTCGTCGAGAGTGCATTTTGCGATCGTGGCACAGACGGTAGCTTCTGTTGGTCCGTAGGCGTTGAAGAAGTTTCTGCCAGCAGACCATTTCTTTATCAGTTCAACAGAACAAGCCTCTCCTGCCACAATCATTGTTTGTAGCGCTCTTAGCTCTTCAGTTGGCAGGACTGCCAGTGCCGATGGTGGTAGGGTAATATGGGTTATGCTATTATCGCGTAATCGCTCCATTAACGATATACCAGGCATTAGAGAGTCTTTCATTCCCAGGTAAAGTGTTGCCCCTGATCCTAAAGCCATTACTACTTCCGAAATAGAAGCATCAAAACTCAGGGAAGCAAACTGGAGAATACGACTATCACAATCCAAGCCAAAAGTTTGAATCTGAGCTTGAGCTAAGTTGCAAAGTCCTTTATGCTCAACCATCACGCCTTTGGGTGTGCCTGTAGAACCAGAGGTATAAATTACATAAGACAGGTTTTCCGCACTGAGTGTGCTATTCAAATTATCCTGATTTGCAAGGGATATAATTTGCTCTTGTGTGTCTAAGCAGATCACATGCGCTTGATGTTGAGGTAAAGACTCGACTAAATTGTGTTGAGTCAACAGCACTTTTACTTGTGTGTCTTCTAACATGAAGCTCAAACGAGCTTGGGGATACTCTGGGTCAAGTGGCACATAAGCTCCACCCGCTTTGAGAATTCCCAACATTCCTACTATCATCAATGGCGATCGCTCTACACACAATCCAACCAGCACATCTGCACCCACTCCCAAAGACTTCAGGTGATGCGCCAATTGGTTCGCACGACAGTTTAATTCGCTATAAGTCAGTTGTTGATTGTCAAAGACTACAGCAACTGCATCTGGGGTACGCGCTACCTGTTGTTCAAACAACTGATGAATACATTTATCTTGAGGATAGTCTGTCTGAGTCGAGTTCCACTCTACTAACAATTGCTGACGTTCAACTTCTCTAAGCAGGGGTAATTGCCAAATCTGCTGAATAGGATTAGCTACAATACCTTCCAGCAATGTCACAAAATGCCCTGCCATGCGCGTGATTGTCGTGATCTCAAATAAGTCAGTATTGTATTGCCAGCATAGCTGGAATACTCCCTGAGCTTCCATCACCATCAAATTCAAATCCCAGTCCGCCCCTCGTTGATGTCCGAGCAAGTATGGCTCCATCTGAAGCACCTGTTCTTGACTGTGCAATGAATTTTCTGTTGATTCGCACCAACGTTGTCGTTGCCAAGTGAAGCTAACTTGACATAAAGGAGAACGACTGGGATCTCGCTGTGGCTGGAGTTGTTCTGCTATCAGAGAAAAAGGGTAATCTTGATGGTTTTGGGCATCTTTAACTGTCTTGCTAACTTGAGCCAGAAATTCTTTGAATGTGGCGTTTTTCTGTACAGCAGTTCGTAAAACTGTCAAGTTAACGAAGTAACCGACAATCTCTTGAAAATCTCCACCCCACCGACCTCTCATCGGGCTGCCGATGAGGATCTCTGTTTGGTTTGTATAGCGGTAAAGTAGCACGTAAAATGCTGTTAGCAGAATTATATAAAGGCTTGTTCCAGAAGCTAGAGCTAGATTCTTGAGTTTTTGAATTAATTGTTCATCTAGCTGTGAAATATGTGATGATCCTTGATAAGTCTGTATTGGGGGGCGGGGTTTGTCTGCAAGCAAATTCAAAATTGGCAATTCCCCAGATAATTGTTCTTGCCAGTATTGCCACAGTTTTTGTCCCCTCGCACTCGATAGCATTTCTGATTGCCACTGGACAAACTCTAGATAAGATTTATTCTTTTGCCAAGAATCTTTGGCGGCTTGTGTTTGCTGTCGATTAGTTGGCTCGATTTCGGCAGTATACAGAGCTTGAAATTCACTCAGGAGTAAATCAAAAGACCACATGTCACCTGCAATGTGGTGCATTGTTAGCAAGAGAATGTGTTCTTTTTCTGACCGAGTAAATAAATTAACCCTTAAAACTGCATCTTTTTCTAAGTCAAAAGGGCGGTCAGTTATAGCAAAGATTTTCTCTTTTAAGTGGTCTTCATTCCAATTGCTGGCATTTGTTACCTCAAGATTAAATTGTTTTTGTTGATTAATTTGCTGAACTGCTTCACCTTCATGAGTGGTATATGTAGTTCGGAGAATAGGATGGTGTTCAATAATTTTTTTCCATACATGGGTGACAGCAGCAATATTTAAATTTAAATATGAATTAATTTTAACCGTAATAAATATATTATAGGCCACACTATTTGGAGCCATTTGGTGAATAAACCACATGGCTTTTTGACCAGAAGAGAGTGGATACCTGGTTTTAACGATTCTGTTCATGGAATTTACTTAAAATCTTGACAATTTTGGTGACAACACTATAAAAAGTCTGTGAATAGAATCTTGGTAAAATAACCAAATATATTTTGTAATCTACATATTCGCAAATTATAAAATTAATTTTTGATTAAATCAATGTAATTTATTGAAATCCACCTACAGAGGACTTCAACTAACAAATAATCTCAGTTTTATCCAGAATATGCAATAGCGCTCAACACTATTAACTAGATGGTTAATATAATTCAGGAGACATTTAAGACATTTAACAGGACAGTTAAGACATTTAAGACATTTAACAGGACAGTTAAGACATTTAAGTTGATAGTTAAAATATTTAAAATCGTTAATCAAGAATAATTACCAACAGTAAATTCTTTGTAAAGATTTAGGTGACGGAAAAAGGAATCAGCGAAACTTAAAAGACAAGTTAACCAAACAAGATAAGCATTACTATAAACAGTCCTAAATGATACGCAAGAATGAATCAAGCCTGTAATGCTTGTTGAATAGGAGTTTTGACCGATGTATTTTCTCACAAATCGATTAGGATTGGTATAGTTCTGTGGCTAGTCGCTGAGTTATAACTGAACACGCCAATTAACGTTTGAAGCTTTTTCCGATTCTCATTACAGCATTATCGCAATCAGAACGATGTTTTAGATTGTGTTGTCACTTAAAGTTAATTGCTGAAATTTATAACTATGGACTTCACAAAGCTAATTAATTTGATATTTTGGAAGCTTACTATCATATCACAATTTTTTTTTGCAAAATATTTATTGTCTTAACTGTCTTAACTGTCTTAAATATTAATTCCAATATGCTAATATTGCATAATATGCTATTGCATTTTCTTAAAAAATCTGAGATTATCTGAAAAATAAAGTTAAGATTTTTAGATTATTCAGTATCTAAAATTAT
Organism: Pelatocladus maniniholoensis HA4357-MV3; assembly: GCA_019359115.1. Taxonomy (GTDB): domain Bacteria; phylum Cyanobacteriota; class Cyanobacteriia; order Cyanobacteriales; family Nostocaceae; genus Pelatocladus; species Pelatocladus maniniholoensis. The sequence goes on along the minus strand of JAHHHW010000067.1, from coordinate 6,696 downwards.
GACGAACTATTGCTTGTGAAAAGGGGAGCATCCCAATTTTTTCAAAATACCATAAAGCAAAGGGTTTAAACCCTTTGCTAATAGCGCAAGTCGTCTGAAGACGACTTCATAAAATCAAACAGTCTGCTTCAGCAGAGTTTCACTATGAGACTGCGATTTCAATCGCAGGCGTTTTTTGAACATTTGGGATGCTCCCTGTGAAAAGAAAAAAGTATAAATAGTCGCATCAATCCATGGCTATAACGCTTGATTTATTTGACAAGTAAGCGACTAAGCCTTTAGTAGATCTTGTGGATTGAGAAAACGGAAAATCTATTTCATATAAGTAAACCATTTCCATATGAAGATGCATAGAAAGAACCCCACCGCCTTCGGCACCTCCCCTTGGTAAGGGGAGGTTGGGAGGGGTTAAAATAATGTGCCGCTTTACAGAGAATTGGTATAAGTCGGGACAAATAAAGCTAAATCGTTAACTACCTCATTTGTCATTGGTAAGAGTTTGGTGCATGTTTAATTTTCGTAACTCCCGTTATATTTGTTCATGCCGACTTACTTAGTCATTCATATTCGTATTTGAATGATTGCAAAAAGATAATTATCTGGATAACATAACAGGGTAAAATTTTTCATTGAGATACTATCTTTTCTTAATATCGGAATCAATTTGTGAGGCTAATAGCGATAGTCGGTTTAAACCGATTATTTTGTGGTACTTTAGTCAGTTTAAACGGACTAAAGGTATCCTTTTCAAATATTTATTCAACATAACATGTGTTAGAGGTATAGTAAAGGACATTAAAGAAAAAGTACAAATTAAAACTTTAAAAAATTAATCATATTTTTATGATTAATTGAAAATTATAATAAACGTAATTAAAAAATTGATATAAACCAATTTTGTTTACTGTTATTTGGAGATAAAAATGTCGTGACAAGTAATCAATACACTCAATCAGTCATAACATTTGATGGACAAAATGATTATATAGATTTTGGCAAAAATGATATTGGTGGTGTTTTTGCCGAAGGAAGTTCAGCCTTTACAATTTCAGGTTGGGTGAATCCTCTTCACCTGACAAACCAAGCCACTACCTATAGAGTACATAATGTGTTTTTTGCCCGTTCTTCAGACCGATACAGTGATAATTTTGAGTTCGGTATTAGTGAAGAAGGGAACCTAGATGTATACATTGATGAAAAGATTGATAATGTTATCAAAACCTTTGGTAATGGAGAACTAACTGTTGGACAATGGCACTTTTTTGCTATTGTTTTTAATCAGGGTCAACTAAGCGTATATCTTGATGATCATGAATATACTGGCTCTCTTACAGGTTCGACTTTAAACAGAGCAACTAGTCCTGTAACTCTTGGTGCGACTTTACACAACAACGTATACTTCACAGGTCAATTAGCTAACATTAGCATCTGGAATTATCCCTGTACTCAGGTAGAAATCCAGACGCATCGTTCTGGATCTCTAGTAGGGAATGAAGCAGGATTAGTAGCTTACTGGAAATTAAATGAAGGAGAAGGAATAAGCGCCGGGGATCAAACTGGAAATGGTCATAATGGAAAGTTGCGGGGTAATCCGAGTTGGAATTTCACACAAATTCCATTTGCGATCGCCCAATCATTTAATGAAAGTGAAATAACAAGCAGTTCTGAAGAAGTCATTGAGTCTGTTGCAGAGGTTGTCTTTGTTGAAGTAACTACCAATGAGCAAGCTGAGTTGCAGCAAGAATCGGTGCAAAATGACGCACCAACTCAGTTAACTACAACCCCCAAGCAGAAAAAACAGACAAGAAAACAAAGCGAGAAATCTACCGATATTCAAACCCCTCAAATTATACAGCCAGAAGAAGAGGAAACTAAAACAGACCAAACTAGCCAAAGCGAAGTTTTAGTTGATTTGCAACAACCACAAACAATTACTCAGGAGCGATCGCCAACAACTATGAATACAACACCCAATACCAAATATAAAATACTTGCCATTGATGGAGGCGGAATTCGGGGTATTATCCCAGCATTGATACTCGCAGAAATTGAAAAGCGGACACAAAAGCAGATTTTTAGTTTATTTGATTTAATTACTGGCACTTCCAGTGGAGGAATTCTAGCACTCGGACTCACTAAACCTCGATTAAATCCCACTCCATCTGATAGCGCACCGACAGCTGAATACAGTGCTGAAGATTTAGTCCAACTCTTCGCGGAGTATGGAGCAGAAATATTTTACGAGCCGTTTTGGGAAAAATTTCTCGGTCAAATAGAAGATATATTTATCCAGCCAAAATATTCTTCTCAGAGTAGAGAAGAAATTTTAAAACAATATTTTGGCGACGCTTTTTTAGCAACTAATCTCACAGAGGTATTCGTCCCTAGCTACGATATCGAGCAGCGGATTCCAATATTTTTTAGCAACAAAGTCGAAAAACAACAGACAGGATCGCGCAATTTTCGGAAATTATGTCTAGGTTTTACCCTTCTAGATGCAGCATTAGCAACTAGTGCTACTCCCACTTATTTTCCTCCTCATCGTATTCCTACTACCCATAATACAAATGGCTTTTATACTTTAGTCGATGGCGGTTTGGTAGCTAACAATCCAGCACATTTGGCTATTTTGGAAGCACAAATTAATAAACGAGAAAACAAACAAGTCTTTAATCTTGAAGAGATTTTGGTAGTTTCTTTGGGTACGGGTTCCCTGACTAGTGTTTATGCTTATAATGAAGTGAAAAATTGGGGACTGCTGCAATGGGGAATACCACTGTTAAATATGGTGTTCGATGGTGGAAGTGAAGTGGTAGCCGGAGAATTAGAACGGTTATTTGCGTCTAGTGATCAAACAATTAAAAATTCTTATTATCGCTTTCAAACATTCCTACCCAGTGACTTAGAAGTCATAGATAATACTAAACCGGAAAATATTCGTCAGCTTAAAGCCTTAGCTCATGAATTGATTAGAAAAAGAAGTCAAGAAATTGATGAGTTGTGTAGTCTGTTGACAAGCTCAATCTGATCTTTAATCTGTGGATATTCGTGAAAAAGCTCAAGCATTAGGCTGTCTGGAGGTTTTCGCACAAGCAAGCGTACAGATTGTTAAGTTAGATTGTAGGGCTTGTATCAATTCTGGATTTGGGGTTTTGGACAAAGAAGAAATGGAGGTTTATGCAATCAATAAAAATTTTAAAAGACGCAGTAGTGACCCACAGAGAAAACTATTTGGCTTCTCAAGAACAGTGACAATATCAGCTGTAAGAGTGAAAATTAGCCACTTTCTTGATTAAAGACTCAACTATCAGATCACGGTTAACAGAAAACATTTGTAAAAATTTAACTCTGTCTGAATGTGAGTGACTTTTAATCTAGCTTAGTCTAGGTTAGAAATAGGTTTCTTTGTTTACAAAGATTCCAATGATGTTTAAACCAAAACATAGAGATTTAGGTGATTCCAATGGATGAAATCGTAAAAAAACTTGCTGCTCTTGGTCTTCCTGGAGTGCTTCTGGTGATTCTAACAGCCGCCGGAGGTAGTACCGCCAGCGTTATAGGTACTCTTACAGCATTAGGAGGGCCATTTGGTTTCGGAGGAGGTCTATTTTTGTTCGGTTTGACAATTGTGTTAGGAGATGCTATTTCCGGCTATGGAATTGAAGCGATTCTCAAGGCTATTTATACAGAACGCAGCAAAACCGAATCTGTAAGATTTCTCCTCAAAGAAATTAATGATTTACCAATTACAGAGGAGCTAAAACTCAAATTGAAAAATCATCTGAGTCCAGAAACCACTACTTCTTCTCAAGCAGTCGAAGAACCAAGAACAGTTGAAATTGTCGAGGAATAATATCACCGTATAAATTTGGTGATAGTTCAGAAATAATAACGCCAAGTACAAAAGTTATATAGGTAGGTCGGCACAGGAAAACTACTAATCAGGGTCTGTTTTTTTGTCCTATGTCATTCATTATTGGTATGACGTTTTGTGACCCACGTTCTGTTTATTCCTGCCGACTTACTTACACATTTTCAAATCCGCTCACATTGATTTGAAATTATTTATTAACTTTTAGTAATTATTTCGCATTGAAGTGCGACTACAAAAGGAATAAAAAATACTTAACATCAAATATTTGAGTTTGTTACTGATATTTTATTACGATAAAAATTACAGATTCCGAATTAATATAACGTCCAATACTGCAAGGGATAGGATTTTGCGTCATAGTTTTGGGGTTGTACCAGACGCGATATATCGCGTCTAGTACGGGGTTTAAATGTCAATCGATTTGTCTTATGCGAGCAGTATTAAGATAACGTCTATCTGTTAAAACTTTAATCAGCAAATCTTTTATGCACCTTTCCCGTGACGTTGTTTTACTAATTACCCATAGTGGTGATTTCTTCACAATAGATAAAGTAGTAGAAGCCTTGTTAAAAAAAAGGGCGCAACCATTCCGCCTCGACACTGATAAGTTTCCCCTAGAAGTACAATTAACAGCACATTTTGACAAATCCAAAAACTATCACACCATAGAATATGGCAACTACTCTATCAACACAGAGCAGGTGCAAGCTGTTTGGATGCGGCGTATTTGGGAACCAAAACTAAGTGAAGAATTAGATCCTAAGTTTCAACAAGCCTGCGTGAGAGAATCAATAGCCACCTTGAATGGTTTTTGGGATAGTCTTAGGGAAGCTCGTTGGGTAGATGATTTAGAGCGAATAAATTATGCAAATAATAAGCTGCGTCAACTGCGCGTTGCGTCTGAAGTAGGTTTTGTCACTCCTCGGACTCTCGTTACCAATAAAGCTGAAGCAGCACGGGAATTTTTTCACCAAGTCAACGGGAAAATGGTGAGTAAGCTATTAACTACTCTTTCGCGGAGTATGGAAGCTACATCTTCCTTCTTCCTTTACACCAGCAGCGTCAAAGAAGAGGATTTACTTGACGCTGAATCATTGCGCTATTGTCCAATGGTTTTTCAAGAACAAATCCCTAAACAATTGGAATTGCGAGTAGTGTATGTAAATGGGAATGTATTTGTGGGGGCGCTAGATGCGTCTATTTATACAGCATCAAAAGCCGATTGGCGTAAACCTGGTGTTGAGGTTGGCGCATGGGGACACCATGAACTTCCTGATCAAATAATTGATCGTCTCAAAGCTTTTATGGCTAAATTTGGTTTGTTGTTTGGATCGTTCGATTTTATTGTTACACCATCAGGAGAATATGTCTTTTTGGAGATTAACCCCACAGGTGAGTGGGGAATGCTGGAGCGAGATTTAGACTTACCTATTTCGAGTGCGATCGCAGATACTCTTATTTCTTAGAAAACAGATGAAGGCTTGTAGTAAGGACTTTAGTCCTACTCTTAAGAACTATACTTAAGCACTAAAATCCTTACTACGAACTTCTCATATAAGCACTTTAGTGAAAAATTTCCTATGACAGTATTAATAGTTACTTTTAGTCAAGACAATGAAAGTATTCCTTTGGTAATGGAAGCAATTGAAGCTAGAGGAGAAAAAGCATTTCGTTTTGACACAGATAGATATCCCACCGAAGTGCAGCTAGATATTTACTCTGGTGATTCTGAGCAAGTGATTATTACTGATGGCGAACAGAAGCTAGATTTGAGTGAAGTGTCCTCAGTGTGGTATCGCCGGATGCGCTACGGGCAAAAAATTCCCAACACAATGGACAAGCAATATAGAGACGCTTCAATTGAGGAAACTCGCCGCACTGTTAGAGGAATGATTGCGAGTCTTAAGGGATTTCATTTCGACAAAATGTCAAATGTGGATCTAACTAATAATAAGCAACTACAGTTGCAAGTCGCACGAGACATAGGGCTTTTGACTCCACGCACCCTGACTTCAAACAATCCAGAAGCAGTGAAGCAATTTGCTCAAGAATGTAAAAAGCAAGGTATCGTTACAAAAATGCTTTCTTCCTTTGCAATCTATGATGATCAAGGACGAGAGCATGTTGTTTTCACCAATCCAGTGACAGATGAGGATCTAGAGCATCTTGAAGGATTGCGTTTTTGTCCGATGACGTTTCAAGAAAAAGTGCCAAAGGCGCTGGAGTTGCGGACAACTATTGTCGGACACCATATATTCACAGCCGCAATAGATTCCCAGAAGTTTGAAGGATCAACTTTTGATTGGCGCAAAGAGGGGAAAGCCTTAGTTAAAGATTGGGAACCATACAATTTACCCGAAGATATTGAGAAAAAGCTTCTCAAACTCATGGCTTACTTTGGCTTAAACTATGGGGCGATAGATATCATTGTCACCCCCGATGGTCGGCACATCTTCCTTGAAGTTAACCCAGTTGGGGAGTTTTTCTGGATGGAGGTGTTTTCTCCACACTTTCCAATTTCTCAAGCTATTGCTGAAATTTTGCTCACTAAAAAATAGGGATTAGAAACAAGGTTATGAAGACAGACTTTAGTTTTGTGCCAACAAAACAGGTATCGCAACAACTTTTAATTAACTATTTTATTTTTATTAAGTGTCTTAACTGTCTTAACTGTCCTTGTATTTAATATTAAATTATTGGTCAATACCTTCGCCAAAATAAAGAGGGCTTTCCGTAGTAGAGTTATTGTTTACCACAACTACAACTCAATCGCTACAGAAAGCCCATGCCAGATATATTAGCACTGTTGGAATGTTTGCAAC
>JAHHHW010000066.1 GCA_019359115.1 Pelatocladus maniniholoensis HA4357-MV3 | reverse complement strand
CAATTGAAGAGCTAGAATATTTATTACATCAGCTTTTAAATGAAGGAGAGTTAATTATTAAATGGGGGCGAAAACTCAAAAATAAAGGCGACGCTGTCATCACAATTTAAATGCATAACAGCTTAAACAAGGCAAAGATACTATTCCTGACAGCACAATATTTGAAAAAATAGGTAAAATTCGTCAAGAAGTTGCTAATCATATTTATATTCAAATTACAGCAACTCCCCAAAGTTTATTACTACAAAATCTCTCTCATCCTTGTAAACCACAATTTTGTGCAGGAGTACCGGAACCGGGAAATAATTATATGGGAGGAGAACTCTTCTTTTCAGAAAACAGTAACTATTGTTGTATTGTGGGTGCTGAAGAGATTAACCAGTTAAAGAAACAAAAAGGTGCAATTAATCCAGGTAATAAATGGGAAATTCCTGAAGGATTAAGACTTGCGCTGTGTTGCTTTTTTCTAGGGTCAACATACAAAATGTTATCCTCTGAGAACGAAAATGCAAAATATTCTTTTTTAGCTCATATTTGTTATAAACAAGATATTCATAGTGTCTTAGAGCAAGTTATTAGTCAATTTGTAATTAATTTAGATCAAGCAATTCGAGACAAGAGTTCTGAAACTGAAAATAAGAAAGCTCTAAAATGGCTAGAACAAGCTTACAATGAGTTAAATAAAACTGCGGATGATTTACCTCCACTTGATATTTTGATAAATGAGTTGAAGTTTCAACTAAGACGTGCAATTCCTAAAATAATTAATGCAAATAATCCCGATAAAGAACCTAATTACAATCCCGGTATGAATATATTAATCGGAGGTAATAGATTAGGTAGGGGTGTGACTATTGATGGGTTAATGGTAACTTATTATGGGCGTGATGCAAAACAAAAAGTAATGGACACAGTGCATCAACACGCTCGAATGTATGGTTATCGTCCACATTTAAAAGATGTTACTCGTCTGTTTTTACCGGAACATATACTATACACTTTTCGTTCTATCCATGAAGCGGATGAAGCAATGCGTCAAGCGATTGGAGATGATATTGATAATATTCAACTTCAGCCTGTTTGGGTAGGAGGAAATCTAAAACCAACTCGCTCTAATGTTTTAGATCCCACAGTTATTGGTGTACTAGCACCAGGAAAGTTGATTTTCCCTCAAAATCCAGCTTATAAGAAAGAAGAAATTAAGGAGGATTTTCACAATATAGAAAATATTTTAATTGATTATCAGGATGACGATCGCTATTATGAGGTGGATATAGATTTTATAATTCAAGTTATCAGTTACACAAAGAGTTATTATATTCCCGGTGAAGAATGGGAATCTAAACGTATCGTTAAAGGATTAACAGATATAAAATCAAAGGGGATAACAAAAGGGCGTTTAAATGTTCGTAGAGGTAAAAAGAATAAAAGAAAAGGGTTAGATATGCCAAGGAAACATCCTTTTCAATGGAGATTTGGTTTTGGTTCAGGTGAGTGGTCAATAGAAGCTAAAAAGAAATATCCTGATGTTCCAACTCTGATTATTTGCTATCAAAGAGGAGAGAAGAATCAAGGATGGGATGATCATTCTATATATCTACCTATGTTGGTTTTACCTAAACAAAAATTTGTTTTAATGTTTAATTATGATGAGTATGAATAAGGTTTAAGAATAAAATTCCAGGAAGATTTTATAAAAGGGTTTTTCAATAAAACTAGGTAAGTTGATGCAGGATGATTGATCAAGCTAATGTGGTGTGTTACGGCGTATCATGTAATTTATCGCTAAAAAATATACATCACAAACGCCGTAACACACCCTACAGAATTTATAAAAGTAAATCCTTAGTGGTGAAAAATTAAGGAGGAGTAGTAGTTGTAAATAGGGTTAGAAATAAGGATTTAGAATTTTGGTTAAGCAACGATTAGATACTTTGTTGGTGGATTTGGGATTGTGTGTGTCCCGTCAGCAAGCGCAACGGCTGATTCAAGCGGGGGAAGTGAGCGTTGATGGTAGGCTTGTTGATAAGGTGGGGACAGAGGTTGAGGTTGCGGCTGAGGTTAAGATTAAGGAGCGATCGCCTTTTGTTTCTCGTGGGGGTGAAAAACTCGCGAAGGCGCTACAAGAGTTTGCTATTACTATAGAAAACCGTATCTGTTTGGATGGTGGTATTTCTACAGGCGGTTTTACCGATTGTCTCCTGCAAGCTGGAGCAAAGCTGGTTTATGGTGTGGATGTTGGTTACGGACAAGTTGACTGGAAGTTACGTAACGATCCACGGGTAATTTTGAAGGAACGCACGAATTTACGCTATCTAACCCCTGATGAGTTGTATGGTGTGTCCCCCCTAGCAGAGACGGGGGGAAATTATGCTGATTTAGTGGTGGTAGATGTTTCGTTTATTTCGTTAACGAAGGTTTTACCTGCTTTGTGGCGATTAACTCAACCTCAGCGTGAAGCGATTTTGTTGGTGAAACCTCAATTTGAAGTGGGAAAAAGTCGTGTTGGGAAAAAAGGAGTGGTACGTGATCCAAAAGACCATGCTGATGCGATCGCCCAGGTTTTACAAGCAGCTGTTGAATTAGGATGGAATTACAAAGGTCTAACTTGGTCGCCTGTGACTGGCCCAGCTGGAAATATTGAGTATCTTTTGTGGTTAGGAATGGATAGTGAGATAGCACCGCCAAATTTAGAAACTATTCAACAAATTACAAAATCTGCTACTGCTAATTTTAGAGATAATTAAACGTCATAAATACGACATTCAATCGCTTCTGGATGAATTTCACAATAGCGTTCTAAATCTGTTTTGCGTTTTGTGATTTGCTGTTGTTGAGATTGCTCAATTCGTAGTTTTTCAACTATTTCCCAGGCTAAAATACATTCATTGGAACTACTGCCTTTTTGATCACAAATCGTCCGAGCTTCATCTAGAGCTTGAAATACGTCTAAAGTTTGTGATGTCATAGATTACCCTTTTTTGTACTGCACAAAATGGACTCAAAGTTTTATTGCTTCTTGAGCCTTTATTTATAGCGTAGATAAAAAAAATAAAAAAGTGCTGAGGTAAAAATTTTCGCTATATAAAAAGTTATACAATTGATTAGAATTAATAAACTTTTGGCGTATTTAAAAATCAATACGGTTTCAGTTAAGGTTATTAATATGGTTTTCTGGTTATGTAGAGAGGTTGCATTGCAATGTCTCTACAGATTTTTTAGGCGGGTAAACTTTATGAGCAGCAAGGTTAGTCCCTGTTTTCTCTAAATGATTATGTATAGAACTCCTATCTGATAATTGAAAAAATATCAGTACACTTTTATTCCCTATTCCCCGTTCCCTCTTCCCTGACTTTATAAAGAAAAGCTAAAGTTAATTATTGAATCTATCTTAAGTAAGAAGTGGTTGCTTCATAAATTTTAGAAATTATATAAAAAGCTTAAAAATTTTAGTTACTAAATTTAAAAATGTATTCTAAGGAGAAAGAAGAATTTTTTCATACAGAACTCGTTAAGTATGGTGTCGATTATCAAAGAGCTGCTAAAGTCGCCCTGATTTTAGCGTCTGGAACACCAGATGAACTTTTGAGTGAGAAAGAAATACAACTTGCAGAGGAGGTTTGTAAAGAATGGTTAAGGCAACATCAACGTTACAAGCGCTTGACTTCAAATCTTAGAGAATATAAGCGCTTTTGATGCTTAAACTTTAATCGCCCATAATACCCAAATTACGTTCCAATTCCTGTCGCAAACGATACAAAATTGTATTTGATTCCACCTCAGCCAGAATTTCTGTGATCACGGTGCTAGCGCCTAATTGCCCCCAGGTACAACCTTGTTCGAGGTATACTTGGGCAGCTTTACCGACTGCATAGGCTCCATAACCTGCGATTCCAGCTTGAGCGATCACACTCCCAGCAAAGGCTGTAATATTACTAGGATTGTCACCACTCGTAATTGCTGCCGTACTTTTACCTAAACCTAAAATAAAACTGCTACCTAATTCTCCTAGTAGCAAACCACCAGAACTGAATAAAATTGTTTTTAGTAGTCTCCCGGCTTCATAGCCCGTCATAGGCAAACCATATAATCTTGCTAAGGAACGAATCAAGGCTAAGTCGGCGACAGTTCCACCTAAAATATCTAGAAAGGCGATGGGATTTAACCCGACAGCCACAGCTTTATATTTGGTAAATTGCCAAATTAAGTCTTCTGCTTCTTGTTGACGTACATCAACAGTTTTGGATGCGATCGCTTCTTCCGCATCCCGTGCTTGGATGAGTGCGTTTAAAGCAATGAGCGATCGCCCTTCCCGGTTGAGAATTTTCAGAAGAGTCTGTTTGAGTTCGTCTATTTGGGGTGGTGGTGTCTCCCACTCGTAAGTTACATTCCCATCTGGCCACTCAACCCGTACTTCCAAGGGTGTTGGTTCCGCCGCGATCATAACAATTTCATCGGGTTGTAAAGGCTTGGTTTGGGTATTTCCTGCACCCAGTTGTTGTAAATTTTTGTAAATTTTCTCTCGGTCTGTATCTGGATACAAATCTATTTTGTTAAACACGAGAATCAAAGGCTTTTGTGACTGTCGCAATTCGCACAAAGCTTGATATTCAGTGCGGGTAATATCGCCAGCAACCACAAACAAAATTAAATCTGCTTGACGCGCCACATCCTTTGCCATTTGTGATCGCGCTTCTCCCGCAATTTCATCTAGTCCTGGCGTATCAATTAATTCTACCTGTGCTTTATCGCCAAGATTCCAACGTACAGAACGGGGATATTGAGTCACACCATGTAAAGGGCCAGTTTGCAGAATCTTCTGTCCTAACAAAGCATTCAACACCGCCGACTTACCACGACTTACCAAACCAAAAGTGGCAATTACAATCACATTATGATCTAGTTTGTTGAGAGTAGCGGTTAAAACCTCTAATTCTGGTTTTACCAAACCAGCTAATTTTGGATTTGTTGATACTTGTCCAGGTTTGCGGAAATTGCTATACCAAGATAGCGCTTGTCTGAGACTAGCGCGAGCGCGGTTGAGATGAGTTTCTTGTGTGTTTTTTGGCACTTGCTGGGATTGGGGATTGAGAAAAGACAAGGGGACAAGGGGGATTGGGGGGAGCATCCCAATTTTTTCAATATACCGCTAACGGTTTAAACCGTTAGCTAATAGTACAAGTCGTCTTCAGACGACTTCATAAAATCAAGTAGTCTGGTTTAAGCAAACTTGAGCTATAAGGGTCTTCCACCTAGAAAAAACGGGCAGGCTTCTTTGGATATTCCGCATGGCCCATTGATTAATAAAAGGGTTTATAAGCCTGCCCGTTTTTTTGGGGACAATGCAAATAAGACTGCGATTTCAATTGCAGACGGGTTTTTTGAACTGAGAAATTAAAACTTAACGATCATCACAAATGCGATCGCGGCTTTTATGAAAACAGATACTCTGAAATCATTGCCTATTTTATCCAAAATAGTTTCATAAATTGCTAACAAACAAGAATTAATCCAATCAATTAATTTAGATTTGTCTCAAGATGAATTTGAATCACGAATATGGGAACAATAACTTTAGCCGAAGATTTGGTTGATGTTACTAAAATAATTTAAGTATGAAATTTTCTCATTCCCAGGGCTTTATAAAAGTTCCTTTACGACTATTATTAATCGTTCCCTTCGTTGTTCAAATTTGTATATCTGTCGGTTTAGTTGGATATCTATCCTTTAAAAATGGTCAAAAAGCAGTCAACGAACTTGCTGATCAGGTAATGAGTAAAACCAACAGCCTCGTTAATCAGCATCTTAATAGCTACCTAGCAATTCCTCATCAAATTAATCAAATGAATGTGGATGCTGTAGAGACGGGATTGCTCAATTTACAAGATATTGAACGTGCAGGAAAATATTTTTGGAAACAGATGCAGCTCTATAAAAATTTGGGCTACAACGGCTATGCTTTAGCTACAGGTGAAGGGGCTGGATCTGGTAATTATTCGAGGAGTAAATCTACCACAATAGATTTGTATCCTTTAGCTGTTAATGGAGTGGCTAAGGTTTATTCCTACACTACAGATGCTCAAGGAAACCGGACAAAGCAAATTAATACATATAATTATAATATTTTTGCACAACCTTGGTATGTCAATGCGGTAAAAGCGGGTAAACCGATTTGGAGTGGTGTGAATCCTTGGGATGGGGATGTTGGTTACATTGCTGCTTCTGCTGGCTATCCTGTTTATGATAAAAGTGGTAAATTGCTCGCTGTGTTTGACGTTGATTTACTACTGTCGAATATTAGTGATTTTCTCCGCCAAATTCGTGTCAGTCAAAATGGTAGTGTTTTTATTATTGAACACAATGGGTTATTGGTTGCCAATTCCAGTACCCAAAAACCCTATGTAATAGTCAATGGTAAAACCAAACGATTGGCTGCATCTGATAGCGGTGATCCTTTAATTCAAGCTACTGCTAAGTATTTAAAGCAAAAGCTGGGAGACTTGCAGCAGATTCAAGAAAAACAACAGTTAACATTTGATTTCAAGGGCGATCGCCAATATGTTAAAGTTACTCCCTGGCGCGATCAGTTTGGTTTGGATTGGCTTGTGGTTGTCACTGTCCCGGAAGCTGATTTTATGGGGCAAATCAACGCCAATACTCGTACTACAATAGCCCTGTGTTTGCTGACTTTGGTAGTGGCTTCGATAGTTGGGATTTATACATCTCGTTGGATTACTCAACCCATCTTAAAGCTGAGTCACGCAAGTCAGGCAATTGCTGATCAAAAATTAGATCGCCCGGTTGAAGTCAAAGGAATTTATGAGTTGGAGGTTTTGGCGCAATCCTTCAACCATATGGCTAGACAGTTACAAGAATCTTTTACAGCCTTAGAAAAAACTAACACTGAACTAGAACAACGAGTAGAAACACGCACGACTGAACTACAAAAAACTATTGCGGAACTGCACTATACGCAAGCGCAGATGGTGCAGAGTGAAAAAATGTCAGCCCTTGGTGAAATGGTGGCAGGTGTTGCTCACGAAATCAACAACCCAGTCAACTTTATTCACGGTAATCTCACTTATGTTGAGGATTACACTCAGGATTTATTGCGCTTGGTACAACTTTATCAAAAGTATTTACCTGAACCACCTCTAGAAATTCAGGAGGAACTTGTTGCAGTAGATTTTGATTTCTTGGACAAGGATTTAATCAAGGTAATCGAATCGATGCAAATAGGAACAAACCGCATTTGTGAAATTGTACTGTCATTGCGAAATTTCTCGCGCTTAGATGAAGCAGAGGTGAAAGAAGTTGATATTCATGAAGGTATCGATAGCACATTGGTGATTTTGAATAACCGTCTTAAGGCTAAATCAGATCGTTCTGAAATCCAAGTCATTAAAGAGTATGGAAATTTACCTTTAGTAGAGTGCTATGCAGGCCAATTAAATCAGGTGTTTATGAATATTCTCACTAATGCGATTGATGCATTAGAAGAACGCGATCGCGATCGTACACTAGAGGAAATTAAAGCTCAACCAAGCACAATTTACATATCGACTGCTGCTCAAAATCAGACTGTAACTATTAGTATTAAAGATAACGGAATTGGTATTAGTGAGACGGTAAGTTCCAAGTTGTTTAATCCATTTTTTACTACTAAACCTGTTGGTAAAGGAACAGGCTTAGGTTTAGCCATTAGCTACCAAGTTATTACTGAAAAACATGGCGGTAAACTTTTGTGTAATTCTCAACCAGGACAGGGAGCAGAATTTTTGATTGAACTTCCTATATTGCAACTATCTGTTCATTCACCAATCTGCACAAGCAAGGCTATTTCATTCTTACCATAACCCGCCCAGAAATAAATTTCCGGGCTAACAGCAAAACTCCACTTAATAATTTTTGTATTTTTGTAAATCTGCTTCAGAAACTTGATCTGCGGGTACTAATTTATAGTGTTTTTCTTGCACTACTCTAACTTCACCATCTTCTAGTGTCAGTTCAAACATTGCTATTAAATTATTGTTCATAAATTGAGCTGATATTGTACGACAAATCAAGTTAGGGAATTTTTTATCGCAGTAAGCAATATCTTGTTTAGTTTGAACTATACCAATCTGGTCATTCCCACTTTTAGCTTGAACAGGTATAATAAATTGAGAACCATGACTATTTATACCAACATAAATCTCATCTATTTCTATTTGACCAATTCCTTTAACAGCTGTTCTTAAATGGTTTTGTAAAGAATATGCTGTAATTCCTAAAAATATATCTATTAATCGATTATAACGTATCTTTGTTAAAAGAGCTTGTTCATCTCCTGATGAATATCTCGAAATAATTTCTGGAGTTGAATCAGGAATTTTAATTTGGGTTAAACTAGCTGATGGAATAATTCGGTTAATTTTTCCTAGCCTAAATTTATAAATAGCACGACCTGACAACTCAATAATCCATTGCAAACCTTCAGGTTCTGTATCTCTTATTTCTTGAGGTAAAGCCCTTCTAAATCTATAAGCATAAATTACATCACCGAGATTTTTAGCTTCAAGACCAAGCTTTGTCCCGATTTCTTCTAATTCTAAACGAGTAAAATAAAATTCTTCTAAGCCTGAAGCATAGTGTTTTTTAAAAATTTCATTAATGACACTGCTATATATTGTTTCTTTATTTAGTTTTTTACTGCTATCCATTATTAATAACCATTTTTTATTTGTTAATTTTTCTAGTTCTGGGTTCTATTACGCATGGGTCAACCTTATAATATTTGGATGCTTCAGACATATCATACATTAGCAATTGAATATCTCCTAACTCATGTCTACTCAGAGGTTTAGTTAGATGTACATTAAGCAATTTGATAATTTCTAAGGCTACTGCTTTTGCTAACAAGGGAGGGACAGAATTTCCTATTTGCCTAAATCCATGCCATTTAGTTACATGAAATCTAAACCAATCAGGATAAGAATGTAAACGTGCTGCTTCACGTACAGTAATACATCTTGGTGTAAATGGGTGAATTGGTCTAGGAGAAGTAAAAGCTCCTCTATTACTAGGAGTTCCTGCTCTGAGTGTATTGCATATACCTTCAGGATCAAGTTTATGGAAGCGACTTATGGGTTCTATTTTACCATGTTGAGTAGACTCAAATCTTTTAATAGATTCTGGATTGTGTTTTGTTCTTAAACTAGAGGTAAGAATTCTAGAGTCATATTTACGTTCGTATGAATAGTTGTTATCTGGAGAGTAAAGGCTGCGAAGTTGCCTACCATAATCACTAGGCTTACCAAAGTCTGCAACTATCCAATCTCTTTCGTATAATTCTTTATATTTTTCTACTTCTGGTAGGTCTTTCAGCGCATCCCAAACTGTAGGAGTTGATGGGAATGTAGTATCAAGATTGGATTTATTTCGTCTTTTATATTTAGTAATTGGGAGTGGATAATTTGGCAAATATAAATCATTCCGACAACCTAATAAAAATAATCTTTCTCTATTTTGAGGCACTCCATAATCAGCAGCATTTAATACTTGATAGTTTGGCTTTATTTGGTAATTCTTTAACTCAAACTCTTTGATTATTTTCGAGATAAAATCTTTGTGTTTTCCTATAGTCATTCCTTTGACATTTTCAAAAACAAAAAATTTTGGCTGTAGCTCTAAAACTAATCTAATAAAATGAAACACCAGAGAATTGCGAGGATCATCAATAAAACGTTTACCTATTAATGAAAATCCTTGACATGGTGGTCCCCCAAAGACAACATCAATTTCTCTATCCCCAATGGATGACTTTTTTCTAATTTCTTCTCCTGTAATATCCACTACACTTTTACAAAAAATAGTCCAAAAAGGAAAATTAAATTCGTGTGTAGCACAATGAATTGGATCAATTTCAACAGACGCAGGCACATCAAAACCTGCCTGTTCAAATCCTAATGTCATTCCACCTGCACCAGCAAATAAATCGACAGCAATAGGTCTACAATTCATCATATTGGTTCATTATCTAGTTAATTATTCTTCATTACTTAATTTAAATCATACTGCATGAATTAATTCAAACATTCATATAGCATTCCGAAATGATTCGTGAGGTAATCGACCACAGGGCGGTCGCAAATCGCAAGACAACAAAACCCTTATATTGAAGTCTTTGCTTTGTGCGATGTGGTTTCTCTTGAATATAATGAAGTGGATTTTTCATTTTGGTAGACGGTTAAAATTTCGTTCTACCATTTTTTTATACGTTGATAATATTTAGGATGGGTCTATTGTTAGCTATCTTTGCAGTTTAGTTTATACAATTAACTGCCGAAAGCGTCTTTCTTTGGCAATTAATTCAAAATCTATGTCGGTTTCTGCTTGTTGTTTATATCTGGGATTAAGATTGATTGCTAGTTGGAGATTTTCTAAGGCTAATTCTAGCTGGGACTGTAAAGCATAACAGGCGGCTTTGTTGTAATAGGCGTTGGCGTAGTCTGGTTTAATATTCAATGCGCGATCAAAGCTTTGAATTGCTTCATCATCATCACCAAGCATAACTAAGGCGTAACCTTTGTTATTCCAAGCTTTGTAAGAGTCGGGGTTTAATTGTAGTGCTGTGTCAAAAGATGCGATCGCTTCTTCATATTCTTCTAATTCTTCTAGAGCTAATCCTCGGTTTAACCAAGCCACAGCATCATCTGGTTTAATTTTTATGGCTCTATCAAAACATTGAAAAGCTTCTTTTTGGTGTTTTAATAATCCTAATGCTACGCCTTTGTCACACCAAGCTTGATGATATTCAGGATTGATTTGTAAGGCTTGATCGTAACAAGCGATCGCATCTTGGTATTGTTTTAATCTTCCCAAAGCGATACCCCGCTTCAACCAAACTAGCGGCTCGTCTGGGTTAAGTTTAATTGCTTTTTTATAGAGAGCGATCGCATCTTCATAACGTTTTTCTGCAAACACCACATCTGCTTGTTTAAGATAATCTTCAGCAGTTAATATATCTTGCGCTTCAGTAGTTTCTGAATCTACTGGTTGTAACGGTGCTGGCTGTAAAATTTCTTGAACCTCCGTAGTCACAACTTCTAAATGAATTGGAGGTGTAATTTCAGCCAATTGTTTTAGAGTTTCTTCTTTTTGTTGTTGAGCTTCTGTTTGTAATTGGGCAAGTTGTGAGAGAAAATCTGACTTAATTTTTTCTAGCTTTTCTATAATTTCCAGCTTTTGTGATTGTGTATTTGACTGTAATTCGGAATATTGAGAAGCAAATTCAGAACCTGATTTTTCTAAATTTTCAATTACTAATTCTTTACTACGTTTAACGTCTACTAACAACTTAGATATTTGTGAGCCAATTTCAGTATGTAATTTCTCCAATTTTTTAATAACACGCTGTTTTTGCTGTATAGCTTCTGTTTGTACATCACTCAGTTGAAACTTAATCTCAGATATTGTTTTATCTATTTCTGCCAAAGCTTGGTCTTTTTGTTGTTGAGTTCCTAACTGCCATTGTGTAAGCTGGGCTGTAAAATCTGCTTGTGATTTTTCCAATCTTTTTAGAACTCGTTGCTTTTGTTCTTGGGTCTCTGATTGCACATTATTAAATTGAGATGTTAACTCAGATATTGATTGTTCTACTTCAGCCCAAGCTTGTTGTTTTTGCTGTCGAGTTTCTGTTTGTAACTCTGATAATTGCGAAGAAAATTCTGACTGTAAAGTTTCCAAACTTGCGATAATTTGTTGCTTTTGTTGCTCTAAAGCTAAATTTGAGCCAGATAATTGAGATGCAAATTGCGATATTAATTCTTGCTTAGAAGTTTCTAAATCTGCAAAGGCTTGCTCTTTTTCTTGTTGAGTTATAACGTTTAAATTAGCAATTTGTGTCGCAAATTCCGATTGCCAATTCGTCACATTCGCTAAAGCTTGATGTTGTTGTTGCTCAAGTTCAGCTTGCCATTTTACTAATTGTTTTCTAAATTCTTGTTGTGATTTTTCTAAGTCAGCAACTGTTTGTTCTTGACTGCGTTGATTAGCTGATTGATACTCTGCTAATCTCTCAGTAAACTCTCCTTGTAAGTTTTCTATATTTTCTAGAATTATCTGCTTTTGTTGTTGAGTTTCACACTGAATCTCAGTAATTTTTGATGTTAATTCTGTGATTGATTGTTCTAATCTTGCAAAAGCTTGTTCTTTTTGTTGTTGAGTGCTTATTTGAATCTCAGATAGCTGTGCTGCAAATTCTAACTGAGTTTGATTGAAATTTTCTTGAATTTGTTCATTCTTTTGCTTTACCTCTGACTGCCAAGCAGTTACTTGAGAAGTAAATTCATGTCGAGATGCGTCTAGCTCAGCAAAAGTTTGTTCTCTTTGTTTTTGGTGTTCGTGTTGAAAATCAGAGATTTCTGATATTAGTTCTGATCTTAATTTTCCTAAAGTGTCAAGGGTGATATTTTTCTGATGTTGAGCATCTATTTCTAATTCTGACAATCGAGAGCCAAATTCTGCTTCTATACTTTTTAATTGTTGTTTCGATGCATTTATTTGTGTTTCTAATTCTGTGAATAAATGCATTTTTGACTCAGATATTTCCGATGGAATTACAGAGATAATCTGTTCTCGTACCGCTTTTGCTTCTTGTTCTAAATCAGTGGTAAGATTTTTGGCTTGTTGGATACTGTGTTGTGCAGTTTGTCTGACACTGAGCAGTTGCTTTTGTAAATCTTCTAATTCCTTGAACTGCTGTGTAGCTTTATCTACAATTTCACGCACCACCGCTCGCCGCAATAACCAAAAAGATGCAATAACAGCGACAGGAAATACAGTCAGTATAATTACCCAAATATTTAGTAAACTGCGCGTACGACCAAAAGCCCGATCTACTTCTGTTTGGACTAGTTCTCGGACTTGTTGCTGTTGTGGTTGTTGAGTGAGTGTAGGAGATGGCGAAACTTGAGCGATAACATCACCAACGGATAGTAAATTAGTAGAAAATACTACAGCGCCTTGCAACAGGAATGCGTAGACAAATTGATGCTTGCTCTTCATGTACCCATCCTTATCCGTTTGGTCAGTTTAAACTTGGCGTACCTGTCTCCAATTTACCAGCCGTTGTCAGCCTTCATTAAAGGGCGTGGCAACACCAAACAAAACCTATTCCTCCATCATAGAACTGTTAGTGGTTGTTGTTGGTCAAGGGTCATTGAGGATCGGGGATTGAGTATTGGGTATTGAGGCTTTATTGTTTCTCTGTTGTCCCCCTTGTCCCCGAACGCGAGTGCGTCTCCTCTGGAGAATCCCCAATCCCATCTTTACTGCGGAGTAGCAATAGGTTTAGCAGTTTTTTCTTTAGCCTGATTATCGGCTGCTTGTTTAAATAATGGTTCAATTTTATTTTGCCAATATTCAATATTGGGTAATTTTTCAGGATGATCTTTGTAAGCCAAAACTTTATCCCATTGACCATTATCTAGTGCCTTATTAATTTCATTGAATAAAGCTTCTGACTTTGTCCAATCTTGCTGCCATTGGGTAATGATATCTGCTGTTTGTTTAAAGTCGGATGCATTCCAAGGTATAGACTTCACAAGTTCGATCGCACTGTCTAAATCTCCAGATTCATATTTCTCTTTTGCTTGTTCTAAAATTTCGCTAGCACTTTTATTCAAAGCTTTATTTTGTGGTTGATTTGAATCTGATTGTGGTGAAGGTGATGATAAAGGTTGTGATGTTTTTGATGGTGATGTTTCTACATCAACAACAGGTTTTGTTGGAAGGGGGCGATTAGCAATCACAGTATTATCATCTACTGTTTTAAGTGCAATACCTCTATCTCGTAGACAAGAAACCCATTCTTCTTTATTTTTTATTGCATCGGAATATATCCAAGCTGAGTTCTTTGGATCAATTTTGACTTCTACCCAACCAGCTTTTGTCCGCTTACCAGTGACTTCCAATTTCTTACCCCTGGTGAGTGTTTCTACGATGTTGTTATTGGCGATCGCAACTGGTTCAGAACGGAGATTAACTTTATTTGCACCAACCACAACAAAGCAGTTACTGGCGCTAACGTCATTACCCCCCCAAAAACTAGTGGTGAAATTTTCGACATTTTTGACTAAAGCTGGGGCGACAACAGCAGCACTGCTTGCCAAAATTACCAGAATACATAGCTGTAGTAAATCAAGACCACCAGAACTTCTGCGAATGGTAGTAGGCTGAGGCTGAGGAGTTGCTGGTTTTGAAACTGCACGATTTACAGGTGCAACAGCGATAGTTCTCTGCTGAGATTGAACCGATGGAGATTTGATGGATTGGTAGCTAGACTTTCTGGGGTTTGTTATAGACTCAGAATGCATACCCAGAGAATGCAATGCTTGTAGTGCTTCTGTAGCAGTTTGGTAGCGGTCTTTAAAGTGATAGCGTATCATCTTGTCTAAAACTGCAACCAAATTTTGATTGATAGGTACTAAATGTTGCCAAAGAATCTCACCAGTGTGAGTATCTTCTTGCAAATCTATTGGTGCTACTCCTGTCAATGCTTGAATTGCAATAATACCCAAAGCATAAATATCACTGTTGGGACGGGGTTTACCTTGTCCTTGTTCTGTAGGCATATAACCGGGAGTACCGATCGCCACTGTTGCGGAGAACTGTCCACCAGCAAATGCTTGAGGATATCCAGAAGGAGAACGTAAGTGTTTGACAGCACCAAAGTCTACTAAAACTAATTTATGGTCAGAGGCACGACGAATAATGTTATCTGGCTTGATATCCCGATGAATTACCCCGTGGCTATGAACAAATTCCAGAATACTGAGAACTTCTATTAATAAATCAATAACTTCGCCCTCAGTCCAAGCTTCATCAGCAACTAGTTCATCATTGAGAGGATGTCCTTCAACAAATTCTTGTACTAAATAAAATTCTTGATTTTCGTCAAAATAAGCTAAAAGTCTGGGAATATGATCATGATTGCCCAGTTTTTCCAAAGTTTCGGCTTCACTGTGAAACAATCGCTTGGCAGTGTCAAAGATTGCAGGGTCGGTGCTAACTGGCTTAAGATGCTTCACCACACAAATAGGATTACCCGGTCGCTTCGTATCCTCGGCAATGTAGGTTTCTCCAAATCCCCCTGTTGCCAAAACTCGAATAACTTGGTATCGGTGGTCTAGTAACTTGCCAATCATATTCCCTCCCCAGTGTTTACACCCAGTTTTGCCGAATGGTAATAAATATCTCCAAGCTTTGATCGATAAAATCCGCTATCTTGAAAAAAGATTTGCACGTAAAACGCACTTTTTAATAGATACAAATTGTTAATTTATTTTTCAATAACATTTTTTAGTACCCATGCCACCTAAAATTACCAACTCACTCGCATGGCAGCAGGCTGAACTCCTCATGCAACCTGCTTTCATTCGCGTTGTTGATAACATTCGCAAGCTGCTGGATCTATCTGATTGGAAAGGAACTTACCAGGATGTACTGATTTGGCCCCTAGAAACCACAGAAGATACAAAAGCAATTGTTACAAAGCTTTTGCAAGAACTAGAAGCTGCAACACCAGAAAAAGCCATAAAAATTAGGGAGACACTAACTCATCTGCCAATTCCCCATCCAGGATATCACTTGTGTTTGCAGCGTCAAGAGCAAGAAGTCAGCGTAGATTTATGGGAGTTATGTTATCAAGTTTGTTTTCTTGATTACACTTCTCCCAACAATACTGCGGTTGAGATTGATACTAGTTTAATTGATGAATTGGGTGATGTGGATTGGCAACGTTTAGATAACAAAGCCAAGCAGTTAGTTGAAGAAGTGTTTGCAAGTTTACCGTAGAATTGGGGATTGGGGATTGGGGATTGGAGATTTTCACATGTTTGGCGTCGCATTATCCCACAAGCGGACAACTAATACCAATTTAATAATAGACAAACACCAGAAATTTAATTAGTCCCTTCCCACTCAGAGATATTTATTTTAGCGTAGGCGCGCTAGCGACTTGCCGCAGGCTACCACAAAGGACACATAGACGCGTAGCGTCTCCTCTGGAGAATCCCCAGTTCCCGATTCCCGATCAAAACTGACGTGACCATTCACTCGGCCAGCGTTCCACCACTACTTTCGTTTGCGTAAAAAACTCAACTGCATGATTACCTTGACCGTGTAAATCACCAAAAAAGCTTTCTTTCCAACCGCTAAAAGGGAAAAATGCCATTGGGGCGGCGACTCCGATGTTGATACCGATATTACCAGCTTCTGCTTCATAGCGAAACTTCCGTGCTGCTGCACCATTGGTGGTAAATAAACAAGCCATATTGCCGTATTGACCACTGTTGACGAAAGCGATCGCCTCATCAATATTATTCACATGAATTAAACTCAGTACTGGCCCAAAAATTTCGGTTTTGGCAATTTCACTAGCTGGATCGACATTTTGCAGAATTGTCGGACGCACAAAGTAGCCTTGTTCATGTCCAAAAATGTTTGGTTGGCGTCCATCTACTAACAACGTCGCGCCACTGTCCGCGCCTTTTTGAATTAAGTCCTCAATTCTATCCTTACTTTGGGCAGAAATTACTGGTCCCATCTCCACACCTTGTTCTAAACCATTACCTACCACCCGCTTTTTGGCAGTATCAGCGATCGCTTCTGTAAAAGTTTGCCGTGCTTCTGCGACGGTGACGGCGATTGAGGCTGCTAAACAACGTTGTCCCGCACAACCAAAGGCGCTATCAGCAGTAATACGCCTGGTCATTTCCATATCTGCATCCGGTAGGACAATAATCGGATTTTTCGCACCACCTTGGCATTGGACACGCTTACCGTTTGCTGCGGCTCGACTATAAATATACTTTGCTACAGGTGTGGAACCAACAAAACTGATTGCCCGAATTTGAGGATGATCCAGAATTGCGTCTACGGCTTGTTTCGTCCCATTCACCAGATTGATGACACCTTTAGGAAAGCCAGTTTTGTCTAGTAACTGGAAGATTTTTTGCATTGTCAGTGGTACTTTTTCCGAAGGTTTGACAATATAGGTGTTACCGCAGGCGATCGCATAGGGCATAAACCAAAATGGTATCATCCCTGGAAAGTTGAAGGGCCCAATCACCGCACATACTCCCAGTGGTTGGCGAATCATCATCTCATCAATCCCCCGCGCAATATCTTCCAGGTTTGTCCCCTGCATCATCATCGGAATACCACAAGCGATTTCAACATTTTCAATGGCGCGGCGCATTTCACCCTTCGACTCAGCCAATGTTTTACCGCATTCTTGGGTAATTGTGCGGGCTAAATCTTCTAGGTTTTCTTCCAATAAATTTTTAAGTTTAAATAAATACTGTACTCGTTCTGTAGGTGGAGTTCGCCGCCATGTAACAAAAGCTGCTGCGGCTGCATCTGTGGATTGATTGACCTCAGATGCAGTTGATAGAGGAACTTTCGCTAATAATTCTGTCGTCGCTGGGTTGATTACATCCAAAAATTCTGTAGTATTAGATGCACGCCATTCACCGTTGATGTAGTTGGGTAATGTGATAATTGTTGCCATTAGTTAAATATTTAATTCCTAAGATAAAAATATAAGTATAGGAATATCTTAGTCTTTAACTGTTTTTGGTAAGGATGAAGCACATAGCTGCTTCTTAGTATGATTTCCGGATTTTTCTGTACAGCACTGGTAGAGTCGGAAATATAAATATTTGCTTAATTCACATTAGTAGGGAGCATCTCAAATGTTTAAAAATCCCGTAGACTGGAAGTCGCTGGCTCACAAACGTCTGTGTTTTTGAGACATCAGGCGTTCCCGCAGGGTAGGGTTAGGCCTGCCTACGCAGGCTATAATTAGTCCGCGCAGGCGGACTAGGTTTGTGTAGCCGCGACTTCTAGTCGCCAGGTAAGTTTGAAAAATTGGGATGCTCCCCATTAGTAGCGTGGCAAGGCTAAATTTGTGCATTAGATTTTTAGTTGCTATACGGCAAATACTGAAATTTTTTTTCGATGACCCTAATTTTTTATCAGTGCAATCTCTGAGGTTTAAAGTATCGTAAATCGAATAATATCGGTTTGTTACGCAACTAGATGCAATTCATATAAGTTTTCCTGGATAAGCATTTGCACGAGTTTGTTATTATTTTTTAGTGACATGCTCATCAGCAAATGCTCTTACATAAAATACTTAAATTTGGTATTAAATTTACTAGTTTATCCAAATTAAAAATGAGTATGACAAATGAAACGTTTGCTTAGAATTTGATAAAAGTAGGATAAAGCAGCCACAGCCAGTAATAACATTCTAAAATTTAAGAAATATTAAATAAAATTGAGGATATTATGGCTGCGAAAGTAGAAATTTACACTTGGAGGACTTGCCCATTTTGCATCCGCGCTAAAAGCTTGCTGAAGAAAAAAGGGGTAAACTTCAGCGAGTACAGTATTGATGGAGATGAGGTCGCACGAGAGAAAATGGCTCAAAGAGCAAATGGAAGACGCTCCGTACCACAAATTTTTATCAATAATGTTCACGTCGGTGGTTGTGATGATATATACGCTTTAGATAGTCGAGGACAGCTAGATAATTTATTAGCTTCTGGCAATAGCGTATAGATAGAAGAGTTCGATGGTATTTTTGTTGGGGAGCGATCGCAAAACTTGTTTAACGATCACGCGATAATCTAAATTGAATGACCGTGGAAGTTGCTGGTAATTGAGGCAGAAAGCGTGAAATTGGCTTTTATTATTGATCCCATACAGACTCTAGACCCTTGTCATGACACAAGCGTCGCTCTAATGGAAGCAGCACATGTCATGGGACATGAAGTCTGGATCACTCAAGCGAATTTACTAAGTGTAGTAGCAGGAAAAGCTTGGGCTATTTTGCAACGGGTAGAACTCGTGCCTATTGAATTGGTGGAAGGACTCTGGGTAGCAGCGAATCCTTGGTACACTCTGGGCGATCGCATCTGCATGTCTTTGGAAGCAATGGATGCTGTATTCATGCGAACCGATCCACCAGTTACAGTTTCATACCTCTATGCTACCTACATTCTGGACTACATTGATCAAGACAAAACCTTGGTCATCAATAGTCCTAGTGGTATCCGAGCAGCAAATGAAAAAATGTACGCCCTTCAGTTTACCAAGGTAATACCAGAAACCATTGTTACCGCCGATAAGCAGATTATCCGAGATTTTGTGGAAGCAAAAGGTACAGCAGTTCTCAAACCACTAGGTAATAAAGCTGGTGAGGGAATTTTAATTTTGCAACCAGGCGATCGCAACCTCAACTCCATGATCGAGCTTAGTACTCTTCGGGGTGGAGTACCTGTGATGGTACAAAATTTTATCCCAGAGGCGAAAGCAGGAGATAAACGCATCATCCTTGTTGATGGCAAACCGATTGGAGCAGTGAATCGCCTTTCTGCTAGCGGTGAATTTCGCAATAACATGGCTGCTGGTGGTACAGTTGCCAAAACCGAAATTACCCCAAAAGAACACGAAATCTGCTCCGAAGTTGCCGAAACCCTACGTCAAGACGGCCTAGTTTTTGTCGGGATCGATGTAATTGGTGGCTACTTGACAGAAGTCAATGTCACCAGTCCCACAGGAATACGTGAAATTGATCGACTAGAGGGTATTCGCCTTGGTCATCTGGTGATCAAATGGGTTGAGCAGACAAAAAATTTATAAATTATTGATTATGAATTATGAATTCTTTCAATCTTCATAATTCATGATTCATCTGTAATTACTCTTGCACCCTGGAAACTGAAACAATAAATTACAAATAACATAGAGAGTTACAGTGGCGTCCGGTGCTGAAATTTAGACCGAACAGCTAAAAAATAGCTCTGTGTTGAAAGACTACAAAAGCAAAATAAGTCCATCATTAACAATACTTATCCAGACCCAAGACACTATTAAGACAACTGAATCAATAACCAAAACAAAGGCGATCGCTTTCGTTTTTTACCAAACACACTGATGATTTTAAACAAGCTGACTCCAGCCTAAACTACTTTCAGTCTATGGGATACGTAGATGAGTTGAGATACTGATTGGCTACACCAAAAATGGTAACTAAATTGCTGATCATAACCCCTGTTATAAACTAGTGGAATTAGAAATGAGCAGCCGGCAAGCCAACAGTTAATCTTTTAATTGCGTGGTGGTGTCCGCTTCCGCAGAAAATCAGGAATATCCAATATGGTTCCTTTTTCTTTTGGTTCTGGAGTTGGTGTTGGTGGAGTGGGCGCAGCAGGCTGTTGCATTGGTCTTCTTTGTGGTGGGGTTTGTACTACTCGCCCTTGGGTAACGTTTGGCTGTTGTGCAGTTGGGGCTTCACCTGTAAATCCAGTTGCAATCACGGTGAGTCTGACTTCACCTTGGAGTCTGTCATCAATCACTGCCCCAAAAATGATATTGGCATTGGGATCAACCACTTCATAAATTGTTTCAGCAGCAGCATTCACCTCGTGTAGTGTGAGATCGCTACCACCAGTGATGTTAAAGACAACACCCCTAGCTCCTTCAATCGAACACTCAAGTAATGGCGAAGAAATTGCTGCGATCGCAGCTTCTCTGGCTCTAGATTTTCCAGAACCAATACCAATCCCCATTAATGCTGATCCTGCATCTGCCATTACTGCTCGCACATCTGCAAAGTCAACATTGATCAAACCAGGAATGGTAATAATATCGGAAATACCTTGTACCCCTTGGCGTAACACATCATCTGCATAGCGAAAAGCTTCTTGCATCGGTGTTTGTTCAGGGATCACTTCCAGTAGCTTGTTGTTAGGGATGATAATTAATGTATCTACCCTACTTTTTAGCCCTTCGAT
This sequence comes from Pelatocladus maniniholoensis HA4357-MV3, assembly GCA_019359115.1. Classification (GTDB taxonomy): domain Bacteria; phylum Cyanobacteriota; class Cyanobacteriia; order Cyanobacteriales; family Nostocaceae; genus Pelatocladus; species Pelatocladus maniniholoensis. The sequence continues at coordinate 64,727 of JAHHHW010000066.1, read as the reverse complement.
CCCTTGCTCTGATTGGCTGATCCGGCGACGCCCCTCAAAGATAAACGGACGTGTAACTACACCAACGGTGAGAGCGCCCATTTCTTTGGCTATTTCTGCCACAATCGGAGCTGCACCTGTACCAGTTCCACCACCCATACCAGCAGTAATAAATACTAAATCAGCACCGTCTAAAGCCGTCGCAATCTCATCCCGTGACTCCTCAGCAGCTTTTTGACCAATAGCAGGATTACCACCTGCTCCCAACCCCCGTGTTAGTTTCTGCCCTATTTGTAGTCTGCTCGGAGCTGCTGCCAAAGTCAGAGCTTGAGCATCTGTGTTGATAGACCAAAACTCTACACCACTGACATCTGATGCAATCATGCGGTTAACAGCATTGCTACCACCGCCACCTACACCAATCACTTTAATGTTGGCAACTCGACCGGGAACAATGTCGCCGATTCGGGTATCTTCATGCTCTATTTTTTTACTGTCATTATTTTGCCCAAAGCTCAACCCTGAATGATTAAACGGATTTGTGGAATTCACAGCCAGTGAAAAAGCAGACTGTCCTGGAGATTGGGAGTTTTTATAGGTAAGTCCTTGGTTATTATCAAGTGTCATTGGATTCACAAAGGTAGATAAACGGCTTTTTAAGGTGTCATTCACCTAAGAGTCAACTATAGTTTGACGCTACCATCAACAATATGACATTGTTTTTTCTTGTTCTTCCCACTTCTAACCCTTTCGGGATTAGAGGTAGGAACATTTGTTATGGGGTAAGTCATCAAGGCGCTTGTTTGCACAGTTAATTCTAGAGAAGTATACCTACTATTTACTTGAAAATGACCTGTATCACTTCCACCAGACATTAATATATTCACTGCTTTTTTACCGATTTGGTTCGGTATCCCCTTTGTAACCCCAATAACCTTTTTCGTTTGCTGCCGTTGCTTTATGTTGGTCATTAATTTTACAGTTATAAGTGTATTTTTTTTCTTTTCTCATTAAAATAAGCCAGAAGACTGGTATAAAATATTAGGCATAAAACTATTAAAACATTGCTGAAAACCAAAAATAGATAGTTCCAAGTTCAAAAATTGCATAGCCACGCAGTATTGAATTATACTCTTACATTTAAAAATCAAATTTTTGCACGTAAAATACTGAGATAATTGTATTACTTGCAAAGACTGGCGATGACACGTTAGTTCTCGGTTGATGATATGTTTAATCGGATTCACTATTGGGGATAATTGCAACTTCATACAAATTTAGTGTCTTAATATTTTATTTACCTATGCTCTAAATAGAGGTGACGGAAAAACTATATTTGTAGTGTTTTACTGAGGTTTTGAAACATCTTATTGATTTACTGCTTTACTTAGCTCAATTCAAACATCTACCTAAGAGTAAACTCTCGAAAAGTCTTTAAAAGCAACAGTTTACCTACATGAATTGGCAGGTAATAAAAAGAACTTCAATATAGCAAGTATTGTGCTAAACTGAAGATTGGGTAGTTAAAAATTGCTTTTAGGTAAGATGCTATAAGTAAAGAACCTAACATCTTCTACCCATCATTAGATGTTAGTTAAATAACAATAATACCTTTTACTGTCTAAAGAGAGGTTTTGCAACTAATCCTCCAGTTGTAATTACGAAGTTAATGCCGATTTTGACATAGATGACTGGGCAAACCCAACTCAACAATAAACATAATTATTCAACATAAAACTTCTTTATAGCCTAAGAATCTTCTAACATCAAACACGCAAGTTTTTTTTGCTCGGTTTGGATATTGGTTTCCTGTTTTTTTGGTTCATTTGTACTAGCAAGTGTTCTGGATTTTTCAAATCGATATATTCTATTTCATTGGGATTTAGTTGTGAGGGGAGATGGCGAATTTGGGCAAGTACCTTAATTTGTTCTGGTAACTGGGGACTGGGAGTACCGAGATGTACCAAACCTAGTTCTGTTTTTATAATCAAGTTTGTTGGGTCTTGCCAATCTATTTCTGTCACTTTTAAGGAAGTTTGACTGATCGCTTCATAGAAAGAACTCCAGTAGGAACGATATTGTTCTGGTGATCCGATCACTTTTAAAGTTGGCAGTTTGACTCTAGAGTTGAGGGAAGTCAAATTTTTTAAAGGTATCCAGACGCCATTCGCATCTAGTAATCCCATGGTTACTTTTGTATTGGCATTTTTACTATTGGCTTGTTCTCGCCGCATTTGAGCGATCGCGACTGGTGTTCTTTCCTGAAGTTGGACTACCAAGCCAGGAGGAAACAGGCGACGACTCACGGTTGCTTGGGAAATACTTGGTTGTTGCTGTAGAGAACGAGCAATCCGAGATGGTTCAATCTTCCACAAAGATTGGGGATAAGACAACACTAGCAAAGACTGAACCTCTTGAGCCGAAAGCAATTGATTTCCTGTAATCACCACATCTTTGGGAGTTTTGAGAACCCAATTCGGTTGAATTGCTATCCAAAGCAAACCACCCGCCAAACTAGTTACGCTCACAGTTCGCCAAATCGCTTGAATAAGTTTGATCAACCGCTTTTTACGTAACTTCTTACGGCGTCTTGCTAAGATTGTGCGGGAAATTGATACTATGCTAGCCATTCAAACCTCTTCCACACCCTTAATCCAAGTCGTTAATTGTTAATTGCACATTAGTAGCATTCAATAATTGTAGTCAAAGCTGCCGTTTCAACACTCTACAGCAACAAAATCAAGATTTTAGTAGTTAGCCATTGTACATTCATACAATTTGAAATTTACAATTGTTCTGAAATCTGGACTTTGAACTTATGTAGCTTTTGTTTGATGCGTGACCAATCATTCCAAGCCTGCTCAGAATTATCGGTGATCATTTAATTAAAAAAGCTACAAGTTTTGTTGACAAATAGATATTTTTGTGCATCTGTAAATCAGGACAGAGTAATTAGCGAAAACGAAATTATACTCTGATTTTGCATCGCTCAGAGAATTATCTGTCATCAAAACTTCTACTAAAATCGTTTAAAGTATAATCTATGACAATCCAAATAGCATGTGTTCTAATTATTGCGAAAAATAAAAATAGATAAACATACTGTATTTTGGTTTGCAAAAAATAGTCAAAAAAATCACTATTTTATACAATAATTGCCTGATGCATTCTTGTAAATATTTATACTCAAGATTTTATATAACACACTAAGCTGAGGATACTATCTAGTATGGTTCACCGTTAAAGCGTGATTGAGATTGACATAAATTTATCTGGGATTAAAATTAGAGATTGTCAAAATATCAACAATAGGTGTAAAAAAGACAAGATATAATCCACATATCAGGGAGTGATAAAATTCTTACCATGCTACGGACTTACTAAACGCAAAAAATGCAGAATAAGTCTCATGCATACTTTTATGGGAAGGTAAGGGTTACTTATTTTTTTTTATACTCAAAACAAGTCTGCATCTACATGAAAACATCACTAAATTTGCAACGTTTTTATCAAGCCTGTAATCCTAGTAAAACCCTGGTAATGGGTGATGCATCAGATCGACAATACTACATAGACTTTTCTGATGTGCGTGGTTGCAAAATTGTGGAAGAACTGCAACGCACAATTGTCCGTATTTCTCCAAATGACCCAACTTGCCAGTTATTTACAGGTCATATTGGTTGTGGTAAATCAACAGAATTACAGCGCCTAAAGACAGAACTAGAGCAGACAGGCTTTCATGTCGTTTATTTTGAATCCAGTCAAGACTTAGACATGGCCGATATTGACGTCAGCGATATTTTGCTGAGTATAGCCCGTCAAGTCAGCACTAGTTTAGAAGCAATTAACATCAAAGAGAAATCAGGTTATTTTGCTAATTTGTTTCGAGAAATTGGGGATTTTTTACAAACTCCAATAGATTTATCAGCAGAAGCAGAATTGTCTTTAGGTATTGCGAAAATTAGCGCCAAAACTAAAGATAGTCCACAATTACGCAATCAACTGCGCCAGTACTTGGAACCACGCACCAATGGTATTCTGCAAGCAATCAACGAAGAATTGCTAGACAAAGCTGTTCAACAGCTAAAGCAGCGTGGTCAAAAAGGATTAGTAGTAATTGTCGATAACTTAGATCGAGTTGATATGCGCCCCTTAGCTTCAGGGCGATCGCTACCAGAATATCTTTTCATTGACCGAGGCGAACAGTTACGCCGACTCAAATGCCATATGGTCTACACTATCCCCCTGGCATTAATTTTTTCTAATGAGTACGAAACACTCAAAAACCGTCTTGGGGGTGGTATCGCTCCGAAAGTGTTACCAATGGTACTTGTGCGCCAAAGAGATGGTAGTGACTACGAATCAGGAATATCTCTGTTACGCCAACTAGTACTAACAAGGGCTTTTCCTGAAATTTCCTGGAATGCAAGGCTAGGCTTAATCACAGAGTTATTTGATCATCCCCAAACTCTAGATCGCCTATGTCGGATCAGTGGTGGTCATATTCGTAACCTTCTAGGTCTGTTATACAGTTGTCTGCAACGGCAAGATCCACCTTTTTCTCAGGATTGTTTAGAAGCAGTAATCAAAGACTATCGTGATGATCTGCTATTAGCAATTGATGAACAAGTCTGGGAATTGCTATTAGAAGTAGTGAATCAACAAAGTGTCAAAGGCGAATCTGATTACCAGACATTGCTACGCAGTATGTTTGTCTTTGAATACCGTGATACTACAGGACGCTGGTTTGGTATTAGTCCAGCATTAGCGGAAACAGAAAAAATCCTCGCTTGGCAGCAAAGCAGGCTTATTCACAACTCATAACTATTTCTGACGTTTTCTAAAATCTAAAATCTAAAATCTAAAATCCAAAATCGGATGACAGAGTGGAAATTCACAGGTACTGAGAACGCCAGTGAAAATCAGCGTTCTGTGCAAAGGTTGATCCGGGCGATCGCACTGTCTAAAAGTCAATTTGCTCTAATTTTAGTGCGATGCAATTACAGGCAACTATGCGAACAAATGTTAGAGAACCTCCGTTCTTTAACTAAAGATATTTACTTACGAGAAGTTTTTCTTTCGACTTCGTCCACTGCTCTACATGCCACTATTGTTTCAGAACTATTTTTAGATAATCCTACTGTAATTACAGATTGTTTACCATCTGCTGTGATGATTTTCGGTCTAGAGACAGTTAGTGCTTTGGAAGACTTGTTAATTGGTATCAACCAAGCACGAGATATCTATGCTGATAGTTTTCCTTTTCCCGTAATATTGTGGCTTACAGACGAAGTAGCAACATTGCTGTCGAGATTAGCACCTGATTTTAAAAGTTGGGCAGCAACTACGATCAAATTTGAAATGGCAAAAGAAGATTTGATTGCTCTAATTAAGCAGCAGACAGAATCTTTATTTGCCAATATTTTAGCAGCAGGAGCAGAACATTTTTTATCTAATGCTGCCCTTGATTTAGATCCTAAATCTCAGCAGCGTCATGAAATAGAGTCAGCACGTCATGATTTGAAAACGCGTTATGACGTCAAATTAGAACCAGAATTAACAGCAAGTCTCGAATTTGTTTTGGGACGCGATCGCTATGCTAATGATGAAATTGAAGAAGCTTTAAATTATTTTCAACACAGTTTAGAGCTTTGGGAGCAACAAGAGAATACACAGAAGTTCTCTATGTCTTCTGTAGATCGCTCACTACTGAGACAAGCCGTTGTACTCTTTCACCAAGGACTGTGCTATCGTCGAATGGCTGAATTACGTCCTGCGCTCAACAGAAGGTATTGGCAAGACGCACTCTTTTGGTTTAAGCAATGTCTAGGAATTTTAGAAAAAGCACAAAGACAAGATTTAGTAGCTAAATTCATTTTGCCAACTTGCGAAATGTTGCAACGTTTACAAGCTTGGCAAGATTTGCAAGAATTAGCTCTCAAGTCTTTAGAATTGCATCGAATCTATGGTGATGAAGTACAAGTAGCACAAGACTATGGTTTTTTAGCTGCTGTGGCTGCTTCTGAGTCAAATTGGACAGCTGCCCATGAATTAGCCAATTCTGCGCTTTCTATTGCTGAAGAAGCACCAAAGGTTTCCCGTCAACAAGAAAGTTCCTATCTGCTTTTACTAGGGCGAACACAGCGACAGATGGGAGAGTGGGAAGAAGCAGTCAATAATCTAGAGTGGGCGAAGATTGTTTGTGAACCACAGTATGAGCCATCACTGTACTTAGAAATTGTGGATGAATTGCGATCGCTATACTTTGTTGAACGCCATGACTACTTAGAGGCATTTAATCTCAAAAAAGAAAAAGCTCAAATTGAGCATCAATATGGCTTTCGTGCTTTCATTGGCGCTAGTCAATTACAGCCACAACGTTACAGAATTAATTCGGCCCTACACTCACAAACAAGCACAATCTTTCCCGAAGAAATTGCCCAAGAAATAGCCGCTTCTGGAAGACAGCAAGATATTAATCGCTTAATTGAAAGAATTACCCGTGCAGACTGTAAACTCACAGTTATTCATGGGCCTAGTGGTGTTGGTAAAAGTTCAATTCTCAAAGCTGGTTTAGTTCCAGCTTTAAAACAAACAATCATCGGAGAACGTAATCCTTTACAGATTGTCTTATCTGTTTATACAGATTGGCAAACAAGTTTAGGACATAGTTTAAACCAGGCGATCGCTCAAAACAAAATCACTACTCAGAGTGAGTTTTCTCACAATTTTATTATCAAGCAATTAAAATCATTAACTGATCGTAATTATACTATTATCTTGATTTTTGACCAGTTTGAAGAGTTTTTCTTTGTTAATAAAAATGCCTTGGCTAGAACCGAATTTTATCAAATTTTTAGTGAATGTTTAAATATTGCTTATGTGAAAATTATTTTATCATTGCGAGAAGATTGTTTACATTATTTATTGGATTTAGAGCGTTTTTGTAATCAGAATAATGCTCGTGGTTATGATTTAGATGTAATTAATAAAAACATTTTAGATAAAGATATTCGCTACTACTTAGGAAAATTTTCTAAAAAAGATGCAATTGTTGTTATTCAAAGTCTAAATCAACGTTCTTATTATGGATTAAGTCATGAGCTAATCAACCAAATAGTAAATGATTTAGCAGGAGATATTGAAGAAGTACATCCGATTGAATTACAAATAGTCTGCGCCCAACTACAAACCGAAAAAATTACTACTATTGAAGAGTATAAGCGTTGTGGTGGCTCCAAGAAATTAGTACAGCGCTGGTTAGAAGAAGTAATCCAAGATTGTGGTCAGGAAAACGAATATTTAAGTTGGAAATTATTGTTTGAGTTAACTGATGAAAAAAGTACAAGACCGATTAAAACAAAAGCTGAGTTAGTAGCTGCACTAATTCAAGAAAGAGACGGGAAAATCGGTAAATGGGGAGATAAAGGAGCAAGTAAAACTATAACTTCATCTCGAAATCTCTATCACCCCATCATCAATATAGAAATAATTTTAGACATATTGGTAGGTAGTGGACTAATATTGCGAGTTCGGGAAGAATCAGGCGATCGCTATCAATTAGTTCATGATTATTTAGTAGAACCAATTCGTAAAAAAAATAACTATGGCATAGTTGCTGAACTTGCCAAAATCAGATTTGAAAAAACAAAAGCTGAAGTAGCTCAAAAAGTCAGTCAAGAAAAACTGAATTTAGTTTTACAAAGACGATTGCGAGAAGCACGTATTGCAGGTGTATTATTGGCAATCATGTCAACAACAATAGCAGGGTTATGGTGGCAAGCTGACTTACAAAAAAGAGCAGCTATTCGTGAAACAATGCGGGCAGAAAATAGCGAGACTAATTTGAAAATTAGTGCGATCACAGCCTCCTCAGAAGCTTTATTTGCGTCCAATAAAGAATTTGATGCTCTTCTGGAAAGTTTACGTGCATGGCAGAAACTTAAGCAAGCAAATGGAATACAATCAGATACTAAGATGCGGGTAGTAACTGCTTTACAGCAGGCAGTATACGGAGTCACCGAGGTCAATCGTCTAGAGGGACACAATGATATTGTTTGGGGTATTGCATTCAGCCCCGATGGCAAATTATTGGCATCAGGTAGCCGCGATCGCACAATCAAGTTATGGCATCCTAATGGTGCGTTAATCCAGACTCTTGATCATCATAGCGATGCAATCACTGGTCTTAGCTTTAGTCCTGATGGTCAAACTCTCGCCTCTGCTAGTCGCGACAAAACAGTCAAAATCTGGCGTCGTCATCCCATCACAGGAAAATTTTTTCCCCAACCCGAAAAAACTCTCCAAGGACACACCGATTGGGTCTTCAGCGTGAATTTCAGCCCAGATGGCAAATTATTAGCTACAGGTAGTAAAGATACAAATGTTAAGCTATGGCGTCGGAATGGAAAATTCATCAAAACACTGCGGGGACATCAAGGTTGGGTGAATTGGGTCAGCTTTAGTCCTGATGGCCAATTTCTAGCCTCAGCTAGTGACGACAAAACAGTCAAAATCTGGCGACACGACGGTAAATTACTGAAAACTTTGTTAGCGCATCAAGAGGGAGTCGCGACCCTAGCTTTTAGCCCTAACGGTCAAATACTCGCAACATCAGGTCGAGACAAAACTGTCAAGCTTTGGCGGCGTTTGGGTAAAAGTGGTAAAGATAATTATGATTTTCGTCTTTATAAGACTTTACAACAACAAAATACTATTGTATGGAATCTCAACTTTAGTTCTGATGGTCAACAGCTAGCTTGTGCAGGTGATGACAACACTGTATACCTGTGGAAAATCAATGAAAAAGGCGAGGTGGAAAATCAACCTGACAAAACCTTTAAAGGACACAGTGATGGTGTTGTCAGTGTTGCTTTCAGTCCTGATCATAGGCTATTGGCATCGGCTAGTTATGACAAAACAGTCAGATTATGGAGTCTAAATGCTTTGAGACTACCTGTCCTTCAAGGTCACACAGATCGAGTTTTGAGTGTGAGTTGGAGTCGTGATGGCAAAATGCTGGCTTCTGGTAGTAAGGATCACACTGTCAAACTCTGGCAACGTGAACTCAAGAGTGGTAAAACTCGTTTGTATAAAACTTTAGTTGCACATACTGATAGAGTTCCGAGTGTCAGTTTTGACCCCCAAGGTCAGATGTTGGCTTCAGGGAGTTATGACAAAACCGTGAAACTTTGGGGGCTAGATGGTCATCTACTCAAGACTCTGACAGGACATAGCGATAGTGTCATGAGTGTTAGTTTTAGTCCAGACGGAGAGTTATTAGCATCAGCTAGTAAAGATCGGAGTGTGAAACTTTGGAATCGTGAAGGTCACTTAGTTAAAACTCTATTAGGACATCAGGGTTGGGTAAATAGCATCAGTTTTAGCCCGAATGGTCAAATTCTTGCTTCAGCCAGTGATGATCAAACGGTAAAACTTTGGCGACGAGACGGTACTTTGTTGAAAACTTTTTCACCTCATGATAGTTGGGTTTTGGGTGTAAGTTTTAGTCCCACTGATCATTTACTAGCTTCTGCTAGCTGGGATAATACCGTCAGGCTATGGCGTTCTGATGGCACATTATTGAAAACATTGTTAAAGGGCTATAGCGATAGTGTTAACTCTGTAACTTTTAGCCCCAATGGCGAGATTCTTGCTGCTGCTGGTTGGGATAGCACAGTGAAAATTTGGAGTTATGATGGCAAATTGATCAAAACTCTTAATGGACATCATGCTCCGGTATTGAGTGTAAGTTTTAGTCCCGATAGTCAAACCTTAGCATCAGCTGGCAATGACAACATCATCATCTTATGGAATTTAGACATGAATGACTTACTAGTGCATGGTTGTAACTGGGTAAGTGATTACCTTCGCTACAATCGCAATGTCGATCAACGCGATCGCTCTCTGTGTCATGGTTTCATCTCACGCTCCCCGAAGGAACAGACGTGAGGCTTCTTGCTGTTTCCCCTGTCGCTACACCCCACTCCTTGAAGGGGTGGGATTCTCAATTGACTTAGCTTGCTGATCCTACCGCCTCAATAGCAGCTTCTAGAGCGATCGCCACATGAGTCCAATGTGTTCCCCCTTGGCAATACACTACATACGGTTCTCGTAACGGCCCGTCCGCCGAGAACTCTAATGTGCTACCCTCAATAAATGTCCCGCCAGCCATGACGACTTTGCTTTCGTAACCTGGCATTTGATCAGGAATGGGGTCTAGATAAGAACCGATGGGTGAATTTTGTTGTATTGCCTTACAAAATGCAATTAACTTCTCGGCAGAACCGAGTTTTATTGCTTGGATCACATCACGCCGAGGTGCAAGGGGTGCGGGATTAACTGGATAACCAAGCTTGTCAAAAACATAACCTGTCAAGTGCGTACCTTTCATGGCTTCCCCTACCATCTGGGGTGCAAGAAATAAGCCTTGGAAGAGTAGACGATTTTGGTCAAAGGTCGCACCGCCGTAACTACCGATACCAGGGGCAGTCAGGCGACAGGCAGCCGCTTCTACCAAATCAGCGCGACCAGCGACGTAACCACCAGCTGTGACAATAGTTCCACCAGGGTTTTTGATCAAGGAACCCGCCATTAAATCAGCGCCGACCTGCGTAGGTTCACTGAGTTCTATAAATTCGCCGTAGCAATTATCAACAAAGCAAATCGTGTTTGGATTTTGCTGCTTGACTAAATTAATAATTTTTTCAATATCAGCAATTGACAAACTCGGACGCCAAGAATAGCCACAAGAGCGCTGAATGAGGACTAAACTAGTTTTATTCTCTACCGTTCGGCTTAAAGCTTGCCAATCCACTGTTCCTTCTGGAGTAAGATCCAATTGGCGATAGCGGATGCCAAACTCTATAAGGGAGCCTTGACCATGACCCCGTAAACCTATCACTTCTTCTAATGTGTCGTAAGGAGCGCCAGCCACCGAGAGTATTTCGTCACCAGGACGGAGGACACCAAGTAAGGCACAAGCGATCGCGTGAGTTCCAGATACAAACTGAACTCGCACAATAGCTGCCTCTGCGCCCATAACTTCGGCAAACACTTTGTCTAAAGTTTCTCGCCCTAAGTCATCATGACCGTATCCTGTGACACCTGCAAAATGGTGAGCGCCGACTCGATGATGGCGAAAAGCACTTAACACTCTGTAAAGATTTCTCTTGACCTGAGCGTCAATTCCAGAAAAAATCTGTAACAGTGCCTGTTCTGCTTGCCGCAGCTGTTCCAAGCTGTTCATTAGTTCCTCATTCACAAAAAAAACATAATATGCGGATTTAAGGATCGCGCAGATTAGGCTGAACAATTCCTATTCAGGTTACTGCATGACAATTGCTACATCAACAAAATCCCGAAGCCATTTAGTACACATTACATTCTTGAGTGTTCTGCACGCTGCTGCGTTGCTTGCTCTGTTTCCCGGTTTCTTTAGCTGGAAAGCAGTTGGTGTGTGCTTGTTTCTCCATTGGGTAACAGGTGGCTTAGGTATTACTCTGGGCTATCACCGCCTCGTCACCCACCGTAGTTTTCAAACTCCTAAGTGGCTAGAATACTTCCTTGTTTTATGCGGAACCCTTTCCTGCGAAGGAGGGCCAATAGAATGGGTTGGTATGCATCGAATGCATCATTTGTACTCAGACAAGGAGTTAGATCCCCATGATTCCAACAAAGGCTTCTGGTGGAGTCACATGGGTTGGATGTTTTTTCATTCACCACTACAGCCAGAAGTACCTCGCTTTACGAAAGATATTTGCGATGACCCAGTTTATCAGTTTTTCCAAAACAATTTAATTTGGCTCCAAGTAGCTCTAGGTGTAGTACTGTTTTTGCTAGGTGGCTGGCCTTTCGTGATCTGGGGAGTTTTTGTTCGCCTAGTTTTTGTATGGCATTGCACCTGGTTAGTCAATAGTGCTACCCATAAATTTGGTTATCGTACTTATGAATCAGGCGATCGCTCAACAAATTGTTGGTGGGTTGCCTTATTAACTTACGGTGAAGGTTGGCACAATAACCACCATGCATTTCAGTATTCGGCTCGTCACGGACTGCAATGGTGGGAATTTGACATGACTTGGATGACAGTCAAACTGCTACAGACGCTTGGTCTAGCCACGAATGTCAAGTTAGCAGATAAAAAGTCATGAGATGATTAAAGTCATCAATTATTGATAATTGAACTAACGCTGTATGCGATTCTTAACCCCCACTCATTCTTAGCTCTATGGTCTAGGAATGAGTGGGGGTTTCAAAAAAATGCCTTGCTGTTTAATTGTGTTACACATCGCCTCTAAAATAGTAGAAATTATTGTAGATTTTTTACAAAGAAAGGCAGAGGGTCGAGGGCAGAAGGCAGAAGGTAAGAAGTATCAATTAAAACTTTAGTTGTGGGTATAAAGCCCACTAAGGAAGAAAATGTATTTCGAGATGCGTAGCGCGATGAAATACGGCATCCTTGTTTCAATCCCACGTTTTTAGACGTGGGTTCCCTTCTGCCTTCTGCCTCCTGCCTTCTGCCTTCATGAATGGAAAATCATCTTCCGAAATTTAAAACCAGATGAGTAATCCCCGTGTTCTGTGCCTGGGTGAGATTTTATTTGATTGTTTAGCTGATCAATTGGGGCGATCGCTCGCCGAGGTGGAGTCTTGGACTCCTTATCCAGGAGGTGCGCCAGCCAACGTAGCCTGTGCTTTAGTCAAGCTGGGTATCCCCACGGGATTTATTGGTTGTGTAGGTGAAGATCAACCAGGCAATGAACTGGTAGACTTATTGCAAAATATCGATGTAGATACAACTGGTGTCCAGCGCCATCCTACAGCACCAACGCGACAAGTTTATGTCGTTCGCTCTGTTGAAGGCGATCGCCACTTTGCTGGATTTGGACAGTACGACACCACAGAATTTGCTGATACCCGCTTGCAAGCCAAGCAATTACCAATCAAGCTCTTTGAAGCCGCAGATTTTCTGGTTTTGGGAACTTTGGAATTAGCCTATCCAGAAAGTGCCAAAGCAGTTTACCGTACTTTGCAACTAGCAGAAGAATACAACCTCAAAGTTTTGCTGGATGTGAATTGGCGTCCTGTATTTTGGCCTAACCCTGACATAGCACCGCAAACGATCCGTGCATTATTCAAACAAGTCGATTTTCTCAAACTTTCACTAGAAGAAGCCGAATGGCTATTTAACACCAGAAGACCAAGGGAAATTTTCAACCATCTCGACTCCATTGAAGGTGTGGTAGTGACGGATGGCGAACACGGTTGTGCTTACTCCTTTGAAGAACACGATGGTGAATTACCCGCCTTTGCTGTGAATGTAGCTGATACCACTGGCGCCGGAGATAGTTTTGTGGCTGGATTCATCCACCAGTTAATAACTCATGGGATCAAAAGCTTGAGTGATCCAGAAAAAGCTAAACATATTGTCACCTATGCTAGCGCTGTTGGAGCATTGACAACAATGAAACCAGGAGCGATCGCATCTCAACCAACCACAGATGAGGTGGAAGCTTTTCTGTTGCAACATTCTAAGTAGCTCGACACATTGATTTTAATGAGTGGCGGGTGTTCAGATCCCCGACTTCTTCTGTGAAGTCGGGGATCTATATCTATAAGGAGCATCCCAATTTTTTCAATATACCCGCGCTTGGGTTTAAACCCTTATACCAATTAAATATGAAGCTGCACATTATTTTAACCCCTCCCAACCTCCCCTTACCAAGGGGAGGTGCCGAAGGCGGTGGGGTTCTTTCTATGCATCTTCATATGAAAATGGTATTAGCTAATTGCACAAGTCGTCTTCAGACGACTCTAATAAATCAAGTAGTCTACTTAAGCAGACTTGAGCTATGACCAGGCGGTTTTTTGAACTTCGATTTTAATTACTGCTGAAGCCTTCTAATATCCTGCAAGGCGTTTTGATACCCTTGTTTATTTCCTTCTTTTTGAAATATTTCAGCAGCTTTTTGTAAATCCGCGATCCCACCTTGTTTGTCACCCCAATTACCACGAGCATTACCTCGGCGGTAATAAGCATAGGCAAAATTGGGATTAATTTTGATAGCTTGGTTGTAATCAGCTATAGCCCCTTTCTTGTCTCCTAAATCACGAAGAGCATTACCTCGGTTGTAGTAAGCTTTGTCGTAGTTGGGATTAATTTTGAGCGCTTCGTTGCAATCAGCTATAGCCCCTTGCTCGTCTCCTAAATATAAGCGGATATTACATCGGTTGTTGTAGGCTTTGTCATAGTTGGGCTTCAGTTTGATGGCTTGAGTGTAATCAGTTATAGCCCCTTGTCTGTCTCCTAATTTACTACGGACTAAACCTCGGTTGTAGTATGCTTCGGCATAGTTGGGATTAATCTGGAGGGCTTGGTTGTAATCATCTATAGCCCCTTGTCTGTCTCCTAGATCCGAAAGAGCATTACCTCGGTTGTTATAGGCTTTGTCATAGTTGGGCCTAAGTTTGAGGGCTTGGTTGTAATCACTTATAGCTCCTTGGTTATCTTTTAATCCACGACGAGCTTTACCCCGGTTGAGATAGGCTGGGGCAAAATTGGAATTAAGTTTGAGAGCTTGGTTGCAATCACTAATGGCTCCTTGATGATCTCCTAAATCTGAGCGGATATTACATCGGTTGCTATAAGCTAAGGCAAACTTGGGATTAATTCTGAGGGCTTGGGTGTAATCAGCTACAGCTCCTTTGTTATCTCCTAATTCGGAACGGACTATACCTCGGTTGTTGTAAGCATACACATATCTAGGATTGAGGCGAATTGCTGTGCTGTAATCGGCGATCGCTCCTTGATAGTCTTTCTGAGTATACTTCTCCTTTGCTTTGATATAAAAATCGTCAGATTTAGGCGCAGCAGTAACTTTTTTAATTGGCGCAGTCAATCCCGTATTTGCCGTCAATATTGGTATTTGTCGTAAAGCTAAGTTAATGGTAGTGCCTATACCCACGTCTAATTGATCGTCAACTCTGCCATGAACGCCTACTACTTCCCCTTGTTCATTCAGCACAGGCCCGCCGCTCATACCTTTGGCTGTCTTATTATCGTAAATTAAGTTATAACCATCACGCTGGGCAGTACCATTAGCATTTACTTGTCCCTTCACGAAAAATAAGCCAGGATTAGAAATTGCTGCTGTCCTCCCAGGAAACCCAGCAACATACACAGTTGTACTGGCTGTGGCTTGATCGGAATTACCAATTTTCGCAACGTTATAAGTTTCACTACTGCTAAACTCAACAATGGCTAAGTCTAACCCTTGCAATTGTTTGACAGTGTTGGTTGTATAACTTTGTTCTTCAGGGGTAATGATTTCGTATTTTTTCCCAGATTGCACCACATGGTAAGCAGTGAGGACGGTGTAAGTGTCACCAGAGCGCTTGATAATTATTCCTGAACCATTACCAGGGGGAGTTTGATCATTATCAATAATCTTGACTGTAATTTCTTGAGAAATCTTTTCTAATTGTTGTGAAGATAGAGCAGTTGCAATCTGGGATTGCACCATCACAACGGATACGCCGATTAGGGCAGATGTAAGTACATAGTGATATTTCATATGTTGATCTCGGTATTAATCATCATAGCGACGGGGAGTATAAACCCAGATACCACCATCTGGTTTTTGGATCATTCGGGTTTTGCTGGAACCTACAATAATCACTGTCCGCATATCAGCCTGTTCTGGTACTAAATTTCCCAGAGTACACACTACAGTTGATTCTCCATCTCTACCGAGGTTACGCGCAAGTACTACCGGAGTATCGGCAGAACGATGACGCAGGAGTATTTTTTGTGTCTGTGCTAATTGCCAGGTGCGTTGCTTGGAAACTGGATTATAAAAAGCAATCACAAAATCTGCTTGAGCAGCAGCAGTAATCCGTTGTTCGATAATTGACCAGGGTTTTAAGATATCTGAAAGGGAAATTGTACAGAAATCATGACCAAGGGGTGCGCCTATTTTAGCTGCGGCTGCTTGCATTGCGGAAATACCCGGCGCTACTTGAATTTCGATACTTTGCCACTCTGGCTTTGCTTGTTTATCCAACACTTCAAAGACTGCGGCAGCCATTGCATAGATTCCAGGATCACCAGAGGATATTACTACCACAAACCATCCCTCTGCTGCTAAATCCAGCGCTACCTTTGCTCGTGCAATTTCTTCGCGATTGTCAGACTCATGCAGGCGTTTATCCTTGGTGAAAGCTTTAACTAAATTCAGGTAAGTAGAATAACCAACAAAATCAGTGGCATTACGTAATATTTCTTTGACTTCCGGCGACATCCAATCACTTCTACCTGGCCCTGTGCCAATAATAGCCAAGCGTCCCCGTGGTGTACCTGTGGTATTGATGTCGATGGGTAAAGGTGCGATCGCGATCGCACACGAAAAATTAGCTGTTTGCCGTTGCATTACCAATTCCCCAGCAGCAGCCAATAAAGCCGCTCCTATTGCCACATCTGCGGTATTGTTTTGATACATAACCTGAGCGATCGCATCGGGAGTAAAAAAACGAATTGGCAGATTGAAAGAACTAGCGATCGCTTGTAAACCAGGTTCAGCCGCATCTGAAATACTAGCAAAAACCCCAGCCACCGACGCTGGAGCTAACTGTGCATCTGCTAGCATTTGTTGTACTAACGCAACTAACTCGCAATCTTCCCCAGTGTGTAATGTGGGATTGAGGGGAGTAATTCCGATGGCGATCGTTGCAGGATGATAAATTAAGTGATTTGGTGTGGAATCTACTGCTTTTTCTGTAACTTCTATGACTTTCTCTGCATCTTGAACAATAGGCAATGAACTATTCCTTAGCCAAGCTGCATTACCTTCTAATCGCACCGATTGTCCTGCCAAGAGGTCAGACATAAAGGTTTTGGCATATTCCGGGTTAGACAAGCGATAGCCTGCTGGTGGATCTTCCAACGCAATACCAAAGCGGATATCACCCGTAGTTGTGAGCGCAGGTTTTATACTTAATACACTGGCAATCTTTCGTGCCAAACTATTGACACCATTGAGTCCTCCCAACAAAGGTACAACTGCACTACCATCCTCTGCAACAGCTAAAACTGGGGGTTCCTGTCGCTTGTTGGCAAGCAGTGGTGCTAAGGTTCTGATCAAAATACCTGTAGCACAAAAGCCAATAATCGGTGTGTTATTTGTGAATAACTCCCGCAGTGTGACTCCAAACTCTGTAAAACTCACATCCACATCAGAAGTCCGGCCTGCTAGTCCGTATAACTGCGCTTCTGGCAAAACACTAATAATCTTACGAGCAACAGGGATACTGTTGTTACCCAGCACAATAATAACGGGTGCAATTTTGGTCATATAGCATTCCTAAATCATTAGCTCCAGACAAGATCCCCGACAACTCTTGCGAAGTCGGGGATCTTGAGTTTGGGATTCCACTGTAGATTCAAACCAAAAGTTGACAAGTGTAGCAACTACAAATTACTTTCTATCAATTGTCGATACTCGCTCTTTTGCTTGACGCCTTTAAGTTCTTTCACCAATTCCTTATTCTTAAAAAACTGAATTGTGGGAGTTCCACTAATACCCGCGTTTTCTGCAATTTCCCGGTCTTTGTCGATATCAATTTCTACAAAGTGAATTTTGCCATCAAATTCATCGACTACTTTATTAAGTATAGGTTTGAGGGTATGGCAAGGGCCACAACCGGGAGAAACGTATTTGACAATGAGCAGGCGATCGCTTTCATGGAAAAGCTTCCGCAGAGAATAACTTCCCTCATGGCGTGTTGCATTTAAATCAAATTCGTCATCAGTGGGAGTTTTGTTAGAGGTAGGCTGAGGCTCTAAATCATTATCGGGAGTTTGCGACACTTGATGAAACTCCTGAAGTAAATCATTGGCAGATAACCACCGTTCTGCTAACATTGCCGCCATACAACCACTACCTGCTGCGGTAATTGCTTGACGATATTCGTGATCCTGCACGTCACCAGCAGCAAAAACCCCTTCTAAACTTGTTTCTGGTGAATTGGGTTTGGTAACAACGTAACCCACTTCGTCAAGTTCTATTTGTCCCTGAAACAAAGAAGTATTGGGAGTGTGACCGATCGCGTAGAATAAACCCTTGACGTGCAGTTCGCTTTCTTCGCTGGTTTGATTATTGCGGATTTTCACTCCTTCCATGTGACCGTTCCCGAACACATCCACAGGTTCAGTGTTCCAATGAACATGGATTTTGGGGTTACTCAAAACCCGGTCTTGCATGGCTTTAGAAGCGCGCATCTTTTCAGAGCGTACCAGCAAATTTACCTTAGAGCCATATTTAGTTAAATAAATAGCTTCTTCTGCTGCTGAGTCACCACCACCCACCACAGCCAATTCAGCACCGTGGAAAATTGGTGTAGCGCCATCACAGATTGCACAAGCAGAAATACCGCGACTCCAAAATTCATGCTCGTTGGTTAAACCCAAACGCCTAGCTGTTGCACCTGTGGCAATAATTAAACTATAGGTTTTAAATTCCCGTTCTTCTGAGCGGACTGTAAACGGACGCTGACTCAAATCTACTTCAATAACGTCTTCTGTGTAAAGTTCAGCGCCCCAACGTTCCGCTTGAGCCTTCATCAAATCCATCAGTTCTGGCCCAGTAATCCCTTTGGGGAAGCCAGGAAAGTTTTCTACTTCCGTTGTTGTCATTAACTGTCCACCAGGTAAACCCCCTGCTTGGAACCCCTCAAATACAACTGGTTTCAGGTTGGCGCGTCCCGCGTAAATAGCAGCTGTGTAGCCTGCTGGCCCAGAACCGATAATTACGACGTTTTCTACATTTGGGTTGGTCATGATGGCTAGGTTATGCGAACTCATAACGACTATGTCTAATCTAGCATAACAAATAAATTGTTGATTGTTGGTCAATCTTCAAGGGTTAATTGTCATTCTCCCTTGTCCCCTTCTCCCCTCAATCCCCATTCCTTTTCCGTGCTGGCGAGAAAATTTTTTAGCCAGAGTGATATGAAAGCAATTTTAAGTGGGTAAGTTACTTTTACAACACAAAAATCACTTATAAGATACTCACTTCAGGAGAACTCAATGCTCAAGCTAGAACTGCAAGCCAAATTCCTCCAGCATTTGAACAACCGTAAGAAAAAAAATGAAGAAGGTTTTACACTTATTGAATTATTGGTGGTAGTAATTATTATCGGTGTACTTGCGGCGATCGCACTACCTTCGCTACTGGGTCAGGTGAATAAAGCTAAACAGTCAGAAGCGAGAAACTACGTAGGTACAGTTAACCGTTCTCAACAAGCTTACTTCCTGGAATATCAAAAGTTTGCTACTAACCTCTCTGAATTGCAAGTAGGGATAAAAACTCAATCTGAAAATTATCAGTATGCTATTACTGGTAGTGGTACTAGTGCTGCCCAGTTTAAAGGAATGGCTATTAAACCTGCGCTTAAATCCTACTATGGATTAGTAGGTACTCAAGTAGGAGATAGCGCGACCTCTGAAGCGCTAACACTAGCAATAGCTTGCGAATCTCCTGGACCTACTACATCAGTAGCTGATGTTACCACATTTAGTACAGGGTGTGCAAACAACTTCGTCTCTTTAGCTAGATAAGAGAGTTGAAAGCATTCATTAATCACTATTACGAGTAATTTCACATACTTTCTTAAATTGGGTAATGTCTAAAAACATTACCCAATTTGTGCAACTTACTAACTGTATAATTCTGTTCCTTTATTCTCACAAGTTTTTCATAAATACTATGCTCTCATTAACTACTCCAACTCAACATCATCAGTTGGCAGAAAAATATTTTGTTGCAGGTAATTATATCCAGGCTGCAAGTCTCTACGAAGAAGCTATTGCTTTAGAATCTAATATTAAATCTAACTATTGGTATTTGGGTTTAACCTTGCTATTGCAAGGACAAGAAGTAGAAGCTCAAACAACTTGGTTCATGGCAATGATCGAAGGAGAAGCAGAACAAGTTGAGGCTTGGAATACAGAATTAGTCTCTATTTTACAAACAGAAGCCGAACGCCAGGAATCACTAAAGGAATATTCACTTGCTGAAAAAATTCGCCACAATATTAAAGAAATTGCTCCTCAAAATATTAACAACCTTTTATATCTTATTCAATTATTAATCAAGTTAAAAACCTATACAAGTGATGGATTGCAAGAACTAGGTGTAATTGAAATCCTACAATCTGAACTCAGATTAGAAGTAAATATTGAATTGTTAATGCAAACTTTACAGATTATTTTAGAGAATTATTATCTCTATCCATCTACTCTGGATTTTGCCAAAGCCTGCTTACCATATCTTCAAGATAATTGCCAATCTTTGCTTAGTATTATATTACCGTCAGCCGTAGAAATCGCCTATTCTCATAGATTACCTAGAATAGCAGCTCAATTATGTGAAATTTATTTGCAGTTAAGTCCTAATAACTCAGAAATCATAGGTCATTTAGCTGGTTTTTATGAAAATTCTATGCAATTTGAAAAAGCGATATCAGCCGCTAAATTATTTTATGATGGAGTACAGGAATTACCAGATATGGTGTTTGCTAATCGTCAAATACTTCGGTGTTTAATGAGTGCAGGTGGACATTGGGAAGAATCTTGTTATGTACATCAAAGGCAAGAATTTTTAGTAAAAAAGCTTATTGAAAATAATCCTGCGCCATTGGATAATATTAGAATTTGTAGACTATTTAATGCTATTTTTTTTACTCCTTATATTGAAGATAATCCCATAAAAAATAGAGTTATACAAAATTGCTTATTGCAACTTTGCCAAGCAAATATAGCAAATTATTCAAAAGAAGCCGTAGATAAGTATTATCAAGGTCATTTAGAAAGAAAAAAACACACTTGCACCAATAAAAAAATTAAGTTAGGATATCTATCTTATTGCCTTAGAAGTCATTCTGTAGGTTGGCTCAGTCGATGGCTATTTCAGTATCACGACCGTGATAAATTTGAAATTAATGCTTACTTTATTAGTACAAATCCAGAATGTGACCCTTTACATGAATGGTATCTCAGCAAAGTAGATAAAGCATATAAAGCAAATAAAACTGCTGAAATTGCTGAAGAAATATACCAGGATGAAATTGATATATTAATTGATTTAGATAGCATTACTTTAGACATTAGTTGTGAAGTTATAAGCATGAAACCTGCGCCGATTCAAGTAACTTGGTTAGGTTGGGATGCTTCTGGTAGTCCATCAGTGGATTATTTTATTGCAGACTCTTATGTATTACCAGAATCAGCGCAGGAATATTACAGCGAAAAAATTTGGCGTTTACCTCAAACTTATGTAGCTGTAGATGGTTTTGAGGTCAGTGTACCTACAGTAACTCGTGAGGAATTAAATATTCCTCATGATGCAGTTGTATATTTCTCTGGTCAGCGAGGCTTTAAGCGACATCCATACATTACGAGACTGCAATTAAGAATTATTAAAGAAGTTCCCAATAGCTACTTCTTAATTAAAGGACTATCTGATGAAGAATCTATTAAAAAGTTTTTTTATCAGCTAGCAGAAGAAGAAGGCGTAGATACAGCTAAATTCAGGTTTCTCCCAGGTGTTATTGCAGAATCAATTCACCGAGCTAATTTAGGTATTGCAGATGTTGTATTAGATACCTATCCTTACAATGGAGCTACAACCACTCTAGAAACTCTGTGGATGTGTATTCCTATGGTGACGAAAGTCGGTGAACAATTCGCCGCTCGTAACAGTTACACCATGATGATGAATGCTGGAATCACAGAAGGTATCGCCTGGACTGATGAAGAATATGTAGAGTGGGGTGTACGTCTAGGTAAAGATGAAGCTTTAAGACAACAAATTGCGTGGAAATTGAGACAGTCAAGGAAAACATCACCTCTATGGAATGGTAAGCAATTTACCCGTGAAATGGAAAAGGCTTACGAACAAATGTGGCAAATATATATTAGTTCGTAGTGAGGGCTTCAGCCCTCAAGATAACTTCTAAGAGGGCTAAAGCCCTTACTACAAATGGCTGAAACTTGCTAATTCATAAGATGTAAGAGTATCTGCTTTTGCTTGTATTAATGCTTGTTTATTTTCATTTGGCAAAACAATTCGCCCATGAAGACGAGGTAGTAATACCTTCCACTGGATCTCAGTTAAATTTCCCACTAGAGAAATTTCTAATCCATCAGTAATATCTAAATCTTCCTCCATGAGAAGGCTCATTGTGACACTTGATAACAATAAATCTGCATCTTCAGTAGCAATATTATTAGTATCAATTAGTAAAGTCATGTTGCTACTATCAGAATGAGTTGCTAGCGTCTTAATTACTTGTGCCAATTCAAGACTGATGAATTCTTCTGGTTGCAACCAATCAGGGAAAATAATTAAGTTTATATCTTTAAGATTTAAAGATAAAAGTGTCACATCAATTAAAGCCGAACTAACAATCTCTGCCATTTTTGACCAAGAAAACTTCTTCGCTTGTTCTAAACCCGCAGCAATTAATGATTGACGAACACTAGGTTTTTGTACTTCGCAAAGTGCATTTGCTAGTTTATATACATCATCATAATTGATATATATTGCAGCTTCTCCAGCTACTTCTGGAATAGAAGCGTTAGGACAAGTAATCACAGGACAACCACAAGCCATTGCTTCTAATACAGGTAAGCCAAAACCTTCATACTTAGATGGATAAACTAATGCTATAGCACCAGAATAAGCTATTGCTAATTCTTCATCATTCAGTTGCAGCATATGAACAACACTACCAAATGTACAGGATCTAAACTGAGATTCCAATAAACCTCCGCTACCTGTAACAACAATATCAAAACCATAGCTGCTAACAAGCTGTGAAAAAGCTTGGAAGAATAAAATACTATTTTTATATCCAGTTCCAATACCAGCTAATAAAAAGTAAGGCTTGGTGATACCATATTTTGTTTTAAAAAAGCTTATGTTTTCAGATGTAGATTGTTTAAAAGTACTGCTAATTCCACAATACGCTATAGTAACAGACTCTAAAGATATATGATTAAAGCATTTTGCTAAATCAAGTGCTGTATTTTTGGAAATAGCTATATAGGCGGATGCGTCTTTTATTGCTTGTTGTTTATCTCGCCACATGGGATGATTCATATCCCATCCCATGACTTCTGGAATCATATCATAAGCCATGAACACAGAAGGTGTTTTTATAGGTGTTGTATAGTAAGAAGAGATAAACAAATCTGCACCTTCTTGATCGCATATTTGCTGTAAAAATTCTCGCTCAGTATTGATCCTGTTATAGTCATAAGCTGGTACATTCAAATACTTAATACCTGGGATTTTCGGAGCAGTACCAGCACGGTCAATTACAATAATATGTTTGGAAAACTCATTATTTGACCATTCTTCTAAGAGAGATTTCCAAACACGCGCAATTCCAGTTTGATAGAGTTGGAAAAATACACCATCAACGATAATTATCGGTGATATTTTGCTGACTTGGGCAATTTGCTGTTGTACTTCTTCTGGTTGTAAAAATCGCCAATTGTTATTGTCATTATCTCTTTGAGCAATTGGAACTATGCCTTGTCTATTTGCAATGTCTACTTGAGTTGCATCTTGAACCCAAGGAAAATATTCCCTTAATAAAATCGGAAATTTAGTATTTTTTTGTAAAGAGATCCATTGAGCAATAGCATTACTATAACCATAGTATTTTTCTTTAAATCTCAATTGTTTTTGTGTGACATAAGCAAAATGCTGAAAAACTAAACCATGGTGTTCTGTTTCGTGATGTAAAAAAGGATTAGTATTCGCTATATTTTTATATTGACCATCAGCTAAAGGTTCTACCAACACAGGAGGCTCATGTGCAGCCCAAATATATCCCGGTTTAAATCTCCAAGTTCTTAGCCACTCTTGTTGAGGATTCTGTGCATAACAGTTGCGAGTGCTAATAATTAATTGTTCACCGACAAAATACCAACACCAATAGAAAGCAGGTGTTTTTTCAGGGTTACTAATAAATATTTCCCTAGCAGTACAAATCTGTTCTAATGTCCATAGTTCATCGACATCTATTTGCCACAATAAGCATTTTTCTTGAATGTTAGCAAGTGGTGCATTAACCATTTCTCGTTTACCATCCCAGAACACGCCTTCCGATTGACGGTAAATTGTGATGTTATCTGGATAAAGTTCTGCCAATTCATCTAAATATTCCGTAGTTCCATCACAACTACGCCCATTTTGATGAATTTCATCACTAATACATCCACCGAGTTTTACACTCCAACTGGTGTCATGTTTTAAATCCGCTACACCTTCAACAATATGCCAATGCCATTTGAAAGGTAGTTGTTTGAAAATTTCAATATGGTAACGGATAAATGGTTGTCCATTGAGAACAATAGTAAAAAAGTGAATTGGCAAGCCTGTGGTTAATGAAGAGTTTGTAGCAGTTAAATTTTTTTGTCCACAGGCGAGACTTGAAGAGTATTCATGATTATCAAGAATATATTTAGCTGTTTTATACCAAACACGTTCTGGTCCGGGCCATGTATATATAACATCATGAAATGCTATCCAACCACCATGTTTTACTAGTGGGAATGACATTTCAAAATCTTTTAAAACATCTAAATATTGATGAGAACCATCAATAAAAATAAAATCAATAGCTTTACCATTTGTTAGCTCTTGCCAATCTTTTAATACATCATGGGAGTAACCACGTAATGGTAATATATATTCTTCAAGATCATTAGCTTGTATATTTGGTTGCCAAATTTCAAAAAATTGGCGTTCAGCAAAATCGGAATCATTTCCATCCCATGTATCAATGGCATAAATTTTTCTATTTGTTCCTATGCAAGCATAGCCCATTGCAACTGTTGAACGCCCCTTAAAAGATCCAATCTCTACTATCACAGCATCTTCTGGAAGAGATTTTACTTTATTAAAAAGGTATTCTTCTTGACCAGGAATCATGAAGCCTTCTATAGATTCAACAGCATCATGAATAGTTTGATAGGCTACGGGTGAAACACTTTTTTGTTTAAAAATTGCATATCCATTCCGCATTTTATGATGACAGCTAATTAGAGTGTAACTAGAGTCTTGAAATAATCTATCAAAATTTTTATAGTTTTTAAATGTATTAATATCATCCAAAAATATATATTTTGCGCCATAGACTTCATCTAATTCGGCGCTACCAGTAAATTCTGAACCGTCAATTAATACTAAATCGAAAAAATCTATATTATTTTCTTTTTTTATTTTTTTAATTCCATGATCACAAAAATCAATTTTTTTGACATATTCAATATCTTGTTTTAGCAAATGCAAGACTGTCTTTAACGGATAAATGTTTAAATTGTTATTAGTTTGTTCGTAGAATTCAATAACTTCGTTTTCACTAGAAAAACTTTCTACAGGCACAGAAGATAAATTATATACTTTTACAAAATCATCATTTTCATATCTCTTTTTTAATTCAGTAAATCTACTTTTTGACACCTCCATACAAAATAATATGGGTTTGTTAGGATTTTGACGCATTCCTGTGACAAATGCTTATGTGCTTCCTTCTCCTGAAGATGAACCGATTTCTAAAACTGTTTTTATATCTTCTTCTCTAGCAATTATTTGAATAGTTGCATAAAATTCATCGTTTTTAATTTCTGGAGGAATTAAACGGTTCAGTTCATAATTATTAATTTCGTTATTCATATTTTTTATTTTTTATTCTATTGTTTGTTATAATTACCTGTTTTCTTTTTCAATTGTTCTAAAAAAATTTTGTAATCTTGTCTTTCAGGATTCAGTTTCACTAACTTTTCTAAAGGTTCGATTGCACCCTTGAAATTCTGTGACTCTAACCGTATTTTCACTAATCCTTCTAAAGCAGTATTATTTTCTGGCTCTCGTTGTAACACCAACTTAAAACCCTGTTCCTGTTGCTGTAATGAAGACTCAGCAGACACAGGTGGGGTTGAAGGATTTTCGATCGCTTTTTGTATTGTGGGAACTATAGCAAAAAACCCGGAGCCAACAAAAGATACAATTGACACCCAGGTTAAAATCTTTTTTCGCCGCTCAATTTTCTTGCTACGGTTAACTAGGTATTCTTCTCCAGAACTAGCCATCTTTCAACTGTTACTGCGGTAAATACTTAAGTACCAGCAAACCTCCTGTTAAGAGAATACCCAGCGTTTCTTAAAAACTAACATTCTCGTTTAAAGTTTTTGATGGCTAGTTCAAAAGCAAATTTCCAAATTTAAAAAAAATTATTATCCCTCCCACTTCCCCACAATCCACAAAACTCAACCACAGATATCTTTAATTTGCAACAAAAGCATCAAACCTACCAAGCACAGCCATATCTTCTGCATCGAATTCTACAGGCGTCCCACTGCGAATAAGTTCGGCAAAATCTTCATTGGGAACCATCACAGTCAACGTATATAAACGTCCAGAACCTGTATTTTCAATTACATGAGTACCAGTAGGTGGCACTAACAAACTATCTCCAGCTTTAATTGAAATACTTTTACCATCACAAGAGGCCCTACCTTCCCCTTTGAGAACAAAAAACATCTCTATAGCGAATTGATGACGATTAGGGGGAGTTTTACCACCTACATCAAAAATTTCCACACAACAAGTTAGAGAAGCATTCGCGATCGCCGGGTCAAATACGATCGCCAAACGGTTTGAATCCTGGGGGCTAATACGATAAACTTGGTAATCTTTGGGAGATTTGACAACAGGAATTACACAGCAATTGATCATATGTCATTTGTCCTACTATACAAGAAGCTGCTAAAGCGTCTAGCGTCTATGTCATTGGTCATTTGTTAGTAGGAGCGAGCGTACGGTCGTTCGCCCCTACTAACCATTAATTGCTTTGAAAATTGCTTCTGAATCTGTGACAAAACCGAAACACTGTTTGACGTTATATAGTGTTGCTAACCAACAATATTCAGGGGAAGTTGTCGCTGTACAATCTTTAACTAATATGCAGTCGTATCCTAAAAAGTTGGCGTCTTGTAAAGTTGCCATAACACATTGATCCGCATTGACACCAGCAAAAAATAGTGTCGTTCTGCCCAAGTTTCGCAGGATACTATCTAAAGGAGTGTCCCAGAAACCACTCATACGGTATTTATCAATAAAAACATCTCCTGGTAATTGTTCGAGTTCATCTACCACTGCTGCTGCCCAACTACCTTTCATCAGTACTTTAGCACCATTACTCGGTAATGGATCACCTAACCCCACACCTTCCCCTGTGGAATTGTAGACATGATGTATACCTGCACTGATATTGAGTAAATCAGGACGGTTTCCCCAATTTATCCATATTATCGGCACTCCAGTTGCCCGCAGTGTTGGCAGTAGATTTTGCAAAGGTTTGATTGGCTGACGCGCTGGATTGACATCTACACCGATATGTGATAACCAACCATCAGGGTGACAAAAATCATTTTGCATGTCAATGACGAGGATAGCAGCTTTTGCGAGATCAAGGCGGAGATTTTTGGTTTCTGTTGCTAAGATAACGGGTTGTGGGTTAAGGGGAGGACGAGTGATATCTGCGATCGCCTGATTTACTGCCCAAGCATTTGGTGCAATTCCTAGTTTCCGAAGAGGCAGATCCATAAAAGCAACATCCAACATCATTGTTTACTTTGTAACTTGAAATTAGCTCCAGAGCTGGATTACTTAATTAAGGTTAAATATTCATGAACTTTACTATTGAGAATGCCTTAATACCTGTCGAAGATGATTACACTACCGTTGATGTGCAAGTTAACCTGGGAATTATTACTGCGATCGCACCACAGCTAGAGGTGGTGGGAACAGCGATTAACGGTGAAAATAAACTTTTATTACCAGGATTCTTCAACGCTCATACCCATTCATCGGAAATGTGGCAACGGGGGATCATGTCTATGTTACCCCTAGAATTATGGCTAGCAGAACTCTATGATTTCGCGCCTCTCGATCTCGAAAAAGTTTACCTCAGTGCTTTAGGAACAGCAGTAGAAACTCTACTTTCTGGGGGTACGAGTGTCGTAGATCATTTAGTATTGATTCCTGGTAAAGAATTAGAAACCATCGCCACCGCAGTTCGTGCTTATCAAGAAGTTGGTATTCGTGCGTTTGTTGCACCCCTAATTCAAGATGAATCGATTACTGCTGGTATTCCATCGGGGGAAACTCAACAAAATCATGAGCCTTATTTTCGCTCAACGCAAGCAACATTAGAAATTATTGAAGCAGCAGTACAACAATTTCATCGTCCAGAATCAGGCGTGAATATTCTCGTCGCCCCAACTGGTATCCAACTGTGTTCTGATGCTTTATTTGATGGATGTAGACAGTTAAGCGAAAAGTACAATCTTTGTCGTCACTCCCATTTACTAGAAACCAAAGCCCAGGAAAAACTAGCTCAAGAAAAATACGGTTGTACTGCCGTTGCACACCTAAAGCGTATTGGTTTTTTAGACTATCGCACAAGCCTAGCCCATTGTGTCCATCTAACTGACAATGATATTTCTATCCTTAATCAAACTCAATCTACCGTAGTTCATAACCCCTTAAGTAACTTGCGTTTGGGTAGTGGTATTGCCCCAATTTTAAAATATCGGCAAGCAGGAGTAAACGTAACTTTTGGTTGCGATGGTGCATCAAGTAATGATTCGCAAGATTTATTAGAAGCGATCAAAATTGGTTCTATCTTACATAACGTCACCGATTTAGATTATCAATACTGGATTACACCCAGACAAGCAGTAGGAATGGCTGCTTTGGGTGGTGCAAAGGGATTGAATACAGCAGATAAACTTGGTTCTCTAAGTGTTGGGAAAAAAGCAGATTTAGTACTTTATGATCTGACTAATTTATCATTATTACCGCGTACAGACCCGATTGGTTTATTAGTTTTAGGACGTCCTAGTAATGTAGTTAATAGTGCGTGGGTGAATGGTAAACAAATTGTTGCTGATGGCAAAGTTACAACAATTGATGTTGAGAAATTGCAGCAAGAATTATTTAATCACAGTCAGTGGGATACTCAGCGTCAATCTCAAACAGTTGCTCAAATTGAAGCACATTATCGGTTGGTGATGGGGTTGTGATTTCAGAGCGATCGCCCTTTGAGAAAAACTTTGTGATCTACTAATTTTTCTTATCCCTTGCTTGAATTACTGCAAAGTTGACTCATTGACTAACATCTCTGGTAACTTCTTATCCTTTACAGAATCAATGCTTTCAGGGAAATCAGCAAAACCGTTGATCGCATCTTTGATAAAACCAGCTAAAGGAACAGCAAGCAATAACCCTAATAATCCACCAATATAAGTTCCTACCAGCAAAGAGATAATTACCCAAATTGGTCTAAGACCAGTAAAACTACCTAAAATTCGGGGTGCGATCGCTTGATCAATCAACTGATCAAGAATCAGAGATAGAACTAAAACTTTAGCCGCTAACCAAATGTTGTGTGTTGCGAGTATTAAAACGATAATAAAATAACTCACAATATCACCAAAAGGAACTAGGCTCAAAATTGCTACACCTAAACCAAAAACTAAACCAAATTTTAGTTTCAAAATTAAATATAGAATCGTTTGTGACACTCCCAGCATTAAAGCTAAAATCACCTGACCAATCAGAAAATTTTGGAAGTTCTTCTGAAGAGATTGCTGTATCTTCTGGGCTAAACCAAAAGGTATTTTTTGAAATATTCCTTTCCAAATTCTTTCGCCATCTATTAAGATATATATTGTTAATACAACTGTGATTAAAGCTTCGGAAACGCTATCAAGAGTCTCTAAAATAATACCAAATAGCTGATCTCCTGTTTGTTGTAACTCATCAGGTAAACGATTGATTGACTGACTAAATATCTCACTAAAATTAATATTTAGTCTGTGATTCTCTGCCCAATTATTGAGAAATTGAAGTTTTTGTTCAGTAGCATCAATCCATTGAGGAACTGATTTAATCATTTCATTTAATTGTTGTATAGCAATGGGTAATAAAGTAATACCCAAGCTGATCACAATTACTAAAGTTGAAAGCAAAACCAATGATATTGCATATTTGCGTTGCATTCCTCGTTGTTCAAGGAGTGCAACAGGGTAGTCCAAAATAAAAGCTAACAAACTAGCTAAAACTAAAATAGTGACTATGGGTTGAAAATATTGAAAAAATTTAAAAGCTAACCAACCATTCAGAAATACTAATGGAAACAGAAGCGTCAAAATTAACCATTGCAGTAGTTTATTTAGAGAAAACATGATTTTAAATTAACAGTCATAAATTAACTTATACATTTATATACAGCGCTTTGCATCTAAATGGAGTACACCCTGTCCCTAATCCCCAAAGAGGCCCCGAGTTCCCCAAGCGGTGCATGGGCTTCTTCCGTACCTCACGCTAGTTGAAGTCTGCTGTATATAGGACTAGCCTAATCCTTGAATTTTGAAATCTCAAAGGTATTCATCAAAAGTAGAGACGTTGCACTGCAACGTCTCTACAACCCCAAAATTATGACAAAAAATCCTTAACCAAGCAGTATTAGATCATGGGTTTGTTACTAATTTAATCCCCAATTCCCGATCCCTGATCCCTAATCCCCGATCCCTAATAGCTGTTAAATCTGCTGTAACTGGTATTAACTGCACCGCACAGGCTTTTAATTCTGGTTGTAGAGAATCGGGACAAGCTTCAGGATGGGTGAGGGCGTTGGCTTCGGCGTTATCTGCCCACATAGCACCCCAATGCATGGGAACGAACACTGTACCAGGGGCGATCGCTTTGGTAATTTTGGCTGGGAAGAAAGTTTTAGAACGGCGCGATCGCACTTCCACTAATTGGTTACCAGTAATTTCTAATCCAGCAGCATCACGGGGATGAATTTCGATAAACGGTTCGGGGTGCATTTGCCGAATTTTTTCAATCCGACCAGTACGTGTCTGAGTGTGCCAATGTCCGTAAAGTCTACCAGTCGTCAGGACAAAAGGATAATCAGGATCTGGTGGTTCTGCTAGTCCGCGTGAGTGATAAGCTCCAAATCTAGCGCGTCCATCGGAGGTGTGAAAGCGCAAATCAGTATATAGTCTTTTGGATTCCCCATTTCCCCGTTTCTCTATCTGTTTGTCGGGATGTGGCCATTGAGTCGGGCCTTGGGAGCGCAATTGTTCATGACTTAACCCTGTCATATCGCAGGGGCGATCGCGAGTTAGTTGGACAAACTCTGCAAATACTTCGGCGGAGTTAGCAAAGGCGAATTCTCCAACAAAACCTAACCTGCGCCCGACTTCGGCGAAAATTTCCCAATCTGCTTTGGCTTGTGTTGGTCGTCGGCGAAATGTTGAACACAGGGTAACTCGGCGTTCAGAATTGGTCATGACGCCTGTTTTCTCACTCCATTGGGCAGCTGGTAGAAGAACATGAGCGTAAGTAGTGGTTTCTGTGGGATAATAAGCGTCTTGGTAAATAGTAAAAGGCGATCGCATCAACGCTGCTTTTGTACGTTCCAAATCTGGCATACTCACCGCCGGATTAGTAGCAGCGATCCACAGCAAGCCAACAGTCCCATCTTCTAAGCCAGTAATCATGTCCCAAGCCGTCAAACCTGGATTAGGTGAAATTTGTCCCTGCTTTAATCCCCAAATTTCTTCAACTTCGGCGCGGTGTTGGGGATTTTTCACCAAGCGATAACCAGGTAACAAATGTGCCAATCCTCCGGCTTCTCTACCTCCCATCGCGTTGGGCTGACCAGTGAGAGAGAATGGCCCCGCTCCTGGCTTACCAATCTGTCCAGTCATCAAGTGCAGATTAATAATAGTTCTGACCTTGGCTGTCCCTTCTGAAGATTGATTCACACCCATTGACCACATAGACAAAACGCGTTGTGATTGACCCCAATACCTAGCTGCTGTTTCCAAATCTTTGATTTCTATTCCGCATCGGTCAGCTACTATTTCTGGAGAATAATGGCGAATTACTTCAGCATAGGCAGGGAAGTTGCTGGTACACTCATCAATAAAGCCAGCATCAATGTGGTTCCAACGCATCAACAAATGAGCAATTCCATTCAACAAATCAATATCTGTACCAGGACGAATTGCTAAATGTAAGTCAGCTACTTCTGCGGTGGGTGTACGACGAGGATCAACCACAATCATTTTGACCTTGCGGTTCTTTTTGTGGTATTTCTCCAGTCGGTTAAAAATGATCGGGTGACATTCTGCTGTATTAGTACCAATTAAAAATGCACAATCAGTTAACTCCAAATCGTCGTAGCAACAGGGAGGCCCATCCGCACCCAAGCTTTGAATGTAACCAGCTACAGCACTAGACATACACAGGCGGGAGTTAGCATCAAAATTATTGCTACCCAAACATCCTTTTAACAGTTTCTGGGCTATGTAATAATCTTCGGTTTGAAACTGACCAGAACCATACATGCATATGGCTTCTGGACCTTGAGTAAAACGTACAGTTTGAATCCGTTTGGTGATCAAATCAAAAGCTTCATCCCAACTGACGCGCCGAAATTGCTGATCTAAAGAGTCCCGTACCATTGGGTAATGCAGTCTATTTTTATCTAAAGATTCAGCGATCGTTGCACCTTTGACGCAAACCATCCCTTGACTCGATGGATGGGTTTTATCACCCCGTACCCGCCAAATTGGGTTTCCTTGACTATCGCGATGAGTTGCTTTACCTGGTTGGGCTGGCGGTGAAACTTCTAGACCACAGCCAACACCACAGTAAGGACAGAGTGTTTTAGTAACTTCAGTCATGGTAATCGCACCATGTTCCTTGATTATTTAAATATTGAAGTCAAACAATTTTCGATTTTAGACTTCGTCGTGAGCGCTCAGTCGAACGATTTTGGATTGACCCCCAGGATTTATCCGAAGGCTTGAGGATGCTTTGAAAATATATCTAAAAAAACCTGATTATTTTAATTTTCAACTAGTACCGCAAGGAGTCCGCGCGCGAAATCTTTGATTTGGTGTTGAGAGGAATTGTGGGTTGAATTGTCGCGTCCTGTGACATGGACAAAATTCTGTTTATTTAAATCTGATTATAAGAAAAGGCAAAGAGCAGTAAACGCTTTCGCCGTGAAGTGTTGCGTGAGCTAGCAGCGTTCACAGTCTAATTCCCACGCTTTAAAGCGTGGGAACATAACTGCCTTCTAAATCTACTTTAATTCTTCGTTGAAAACGGGTATTACTTCTGCTGCTAGTTCCGGTTCTTCGCCTTCATGATGTTCCGCAAAAGAACCTTTTGGTTCTTTAAGGAAGAACCAGCATAAGAAAGTAACAATCAGTGCGGTAATTCCCAAAGTTTGGAAAAAGATTCGATTTCCGACTTCACCAGCAGGTAACAAGCTATATAGAGTGAGATAAGCCACGGCTCCCACATTGCCGTAAGCACCAACATTACCAGCTATTTGACCAGTAACTCGCCGCTTAATTAGAGGCACGATCGCAAACGTCGAACCTTCCCCAGCTTGTACAAAGAAAGAACAAGCCATAGTCAGAAGAATTGCAAGGGGTAACCACCAATTGCTATTTACTCCACTCATCAGTAAATAACCAATCCCCATACCAGCAGTCAATACAGTCATTGTTCCTCTGCGACTACCCAAGGTATCAGAAATCCAGCCACCACCAGGACGTGCAAACAAATTCATAAAAGCATAGCTAGCAGCAATCATTCCTGCTAACACTTTGCTTAGACCGAAGCTTGTCTCAAAAAATCCGGGAAGCATGGAAACAACTGCAAGTTCTGAACCAAAATTCACAAAGTATGTTAATTCCAGTAGAGCAACCTGAGAAAACTTATAGCGCTCGTCAGGAGAATAATGCTTCTTACCTGTCATCAATTCATGATTCACATCCCAGCACTTGTAGGCTTGGAATAGGTACAAAGCAGCTAATAGAAGGTAGACAATCAGCAATTGACTTTGATTAATTAAACCAATTCGAGCAATACGCCAAGCTAATACTGCTAAAATGCCGACGAGGGGAATGTTCATTAACATCAGTAGCCAAAAACTTCCACGGCTAGTTACTTCTATACCACCGTGGCGTTTAGGCCGTTGATAGACCTTACCAGAGGGAGTATCTTGAGCGTTGAATAGATAAATAGCTCCGTAGATAGCGGTGATGATTCCAGTCAGAGCGATCGCTAAACGCCAGTTAATCTGACCAGCAGCTAGAAATGCTGCTCCTACAGCAATGGAAGGTAGGGTAAAAGCCGCAGCTGCTGAACCAAAATTACCCCAGCCACCATAGATTCCCTCAGCTGTGCCAATCTCTTTGGGAGGAAACCATTCAGCAACCATACGAATGCCAATCACAAAACCAGCACCGACGATACTCAATGCCAAACGACTAATCACCAACTGGCTAAAGTTCTGTGCCATTGCAAAGGCAATACAGGGAATAGCTGCATACATCAACAGCATCGAATAAGTAATTCGCGGCCCATATTTGTCTAAAACCATACCGATTATGATACGTGCTGGCACGGTAAGGGCGACGTTACAGATAGCGATAGTTCTGACTTGTCCTTCAGTTAAACCGATCGCTTCTTTTACTGCTGTTTGAAATGGAGCAAAGTTAAACCAAACTACAAATGATAAAAAGAACGCAAACCACGTCAGATGCAAGATGCGGTAACGGCCTTGAAATGACAATAATCCTTTAAGCATTCAAACCTTCTTAAGTTGTTGATTGTTGATGGTTGGTTATTGGTGGTTGGTAGGCGCAAAACTTTATACTCGTTCTATCTCACTAAGGCTTCTTGCCTGGGTTTTGCTCCGAAATGCTGAATCAATAAATCTTGCAATATTGGCTGTAAGTCTTCACAGGAAATACCTTTTTGGACGCAGGTTCCTAGATGGGCTTCTTTGCCGACTTTACCGCCCATGTAAATATCAACCCCTTCTACAGCTTTGCCATTTTTGCGGGCTTTGGTTCCCATCAACCCGATATCTGCAACTTGAGGCTGTCCGCAGGAGTTGGGACAACCAGTCCAATGAATTCGCACCGGACGAGTCAGTTCTAAATCTGCTTCCAAAGCTTTAATTAACGCCAAGGCGCGATTTTTGGTTTCAATCAGGGCAAAGTTGCAAAATTGTGCGCCAGTACAAGAAACGAGCGATCGCGTTAATGGTTTGGGATCAATGCTAAATTTTTCTAGTAGTGGTTCTGCTAAAAAGAACACCAAGCGTGAATCATGAATATTGGGGATAATCACGTTCTGCTCTACTGTAAACCGAATTTCACCACTTCCGTACACATCAGCCAGACGTGCGATTTCAAACATGTTTTGGGCTGTCATCCGACCTACAGGAATATGTAATCCTACGTAGTTTAATTCTGCTTGTTTTTGTTTGTATACACCAATATGGTCACGCTTTTCCCAATCAATTTCGTCTTTAGGTGCTGCTGGTAAAAACGGCTTACCTAAACGCTGTTCAACTTCTGAACGGAATTTCTCTACACCCCATTCATCGATTAACCACATTAGCCGAGATTTCAGACGGTTGGCACGTGAACCGTGATCACGGAAGACTTCTAAAACAGCTCTACATACAGCAACTACATCTGCTGGTGATACCCAAGCATCTAGGGGAATAGCTGCTTCACAGCGTTTGGCAGAGAAGAATCCACCAACAAGAATATTGAAGCCAAAGATTGGGGATTGAGGATTGGGAATTGGGGATTGGGAAGAAACTTGTAAACTAATTTCCCCTTGTCCCTGATCCCTGATCCCTGATCCCCCATCCCCGATCCCTTCCCTAAATGCAGGTACGAAAGCTAAATCATTAATCTCAGCGTGAACCGAATTATCCCGTCCACCGGTGATGGCAATATTAAACTTCCGTGGCAGATTAGTAAACTCTGGGTTGCCTTCGCCTTTGTTAGTCAGCATGTCTTGAATTTGCTGTACCAACTCGCGTGTGTCAAATAACTCATCCGCATCTAATCCAGCCACAGGATCACCAGTGATGTTACGAACGTTGTCCATTCCTGACTGCACACTGGTTAAGCCGACTGTATGAAATTTATTAAAAATTTCTGGTAAATCCTCAATCCGAATGCCCCGTAGTTGTATATTTTGTCTAGTTGTGATGTCGGCACTACCGTCATCACCATAACGCTGTACAACTTCTGCTAACACTCGCATTTGAGCAGCTGTGAGAATACCATTCGGCATCCGCATCCGCATCATAAATTTACCTGGAGTGACTGGACGAAAAAACACACCCACCCACTTGAGGCGATGATCGCGATCAGTTTCGTCCATTGCCTCCCACCCAATAGAGGCAAATTTTTCTATCTCTGCCTTGACGGCGAGTCCATCTTTTTCTGCCTTAAATTTCTCGAATCGATTCAGGGTGGTTGTGGTGGTAGTTGCTGCTTCTGTCATGATTAGTCGTTAATCACTAGTCTGTGGGCATTGAGCATGGGGGCATTGGGCATTAGTAATTGGCCTTACACTAATGACAAGGGACAAAGGACAAAGGACTTAGATATGTGGTCAGTTGGTCAATTCTTTTTGAGTACTGAATCGCAATTTTGATTCACATGCACTTAGGTTAAAGTTGCAAAAACATAAAAATCGTATTCTTTGTTACGAAATATCTGCAAAAATGCACAAATTGTATTAAAAATATGCGTTAAATGCATAAAAATTAACTAAAAATAGCCATAAAGCGCTGATATACAAGCGATCGCCAGTATTTTTTGTTAGTTGTTAATTTGTTTGTGTAGCCCTGACTTCCAGTCTGCGGGGATTTGAAACATTTGGGATGCTCCCCCCTTTTTCTTTTACTGTTAACTGATAACTGATAACTGGTAACTGGTAACTGATTCAAGGTGTACTCAGGCTAGGTAAAGATATAAAAAATGGTAGAAAATCAACAAGAACAGCTAGAATTAGCACTTTGTGCTTTGCTAATGGGAGATTTTCAGCAACGCTGGCAGATAATCAAAGTATTTAAAGATTTGGGAGCGATCGCTATTCCTCCACTGATAGAGATATTGACAGATGAAGAGATCGAAGAAGAACTGCGCTGGTATGCAGCACGAATTTTGGGAGAATTTCAGCACCCAGATGCAATTTCTGCCCTCATAGAATTACTGAAAACAGAAACAGATGAAGAACTCACAGCAATGGCTGTATCAGCACTCGGACAAATGGGTAGGCTGGCGATCGCTGCTGTAAGCGAACTTTTGACAGATGATGAAACGCGCTTGTTAGCGGTGCGATCGCTTTCCCTGATTCGTCATCAAGAAGTTATAACACCACTGTTAACTGTAGTAGACGATCCGGTTGTAGCCGTTCGTGCTACTGCGATTGAAGCCCTGAGCAGCTTTCATGATCAACGTATACCACCAGTACTTCTACGGGCGTTAGATGATATTGCTGCCCCGGTTCGACGAGAAGCTATATTAGGTTTGAGTTTCCGCCCAGAATTAGGCGACACATTAGATTTAGTCACAAAATTGCAACCCAGACTCTATGACTTTAATCTGGAAGTCTGTTGTACGTCCGCAGTTGCTTTGTCGCGCATAGGTGGTGACAATGCTGCTCAATATTTATTTCAAGTACTGGTGTCACCTCACACGCCAGTCAAATTGCAAATCGAAACAATCCATGCTTTAAGCTGGATAGAAACACCTTCTAGCTTGGAATATCTTCGTACAGCGCTTAACCAACTAGAATCAGTGGCATTGTGTCAAGAAATCGTAACAGTTCTGGGAAGAATCAAACAGCCACAATTAACCCCAATCGCAACAGAAATATTATTGGCAATACTGCAAAAACAACACCCAGCACTTGAAAGTGTGGAATTCAAAGGAGCAATAGCTTTGTCTTTGGGAGAATTAGGCACAATAGAAGCTAAAAAAGCTGTAATTGCGCTTGCAGAAGATACTGATGAACGAGTCAGACTACATGCGATCGCAGCGTTGAAGAATCTGGAGATCAGGAGAGAGTCAGAAGAGTAAACAATCTTATATTGTTGTTTTGATGACTAATACAACATATAGATGTAACAAACTCTACTAAAATATTGCTACAAATACGTTAAGTTAATTACACCCATAAATGTAATTCAGGCTACATCCACATGCGACTAGAGCAGTTGCAAGCCTTTCTAGCGATCACGGACAGTGGTAGCTTTCAAGGAGCAGCAAGAAAATGTAGTGTAACCCAATCGACTATCAGTCGCCAAATCCAGGCACTGGAAGCAGATTTGGGCTTGGAATTATTTCATAGAACTGGCCAAGCAAAGTTGACTGTGGCTGGTGAACGCTTGCTACCACGTGCGCGCAAAATTTGCCAAGAGTGGCAAACAGCTACCCATGAAATAGCAGATTTAGTAGCAGGAAAGCAGCCTGAATTGTGTATAGCAGTAATTCACTCGTTGTGTGCTTATTACTTGCCACCAGTATTGCAACAATTTTGTCACGATTATCCAAACGTGCAACTGCGGGTGACATCCTTGGGTAGCGATCGCGCTTTAAAAGTCCTCAAAGATGGGCTAGTAGATATGGCGATTGTGATGAATAATCGCTTTTTAACTGCGGGTAAAGAAATGGTGGTAGAAGTTTTATATGATGAAGCAATAGAAGTCCTGATCGCGGCCGATCATCCACTAGCCCAGTATGAACGCATTCCTTGGTCTGAGTTAGTTCGTTATCCTCAAGTAGTTTTTAAAGATGGTTATGGAATGCAACGTCTTGTTCAAGATCGGTTTGAACGCCTGCAAGCTACACTCCAGGCAGTTTTAGAAGTCAATACTTTAGACGCTTTCCGGGGAGTAGTGCGTCAGGGAGAATTAATCGCTTTGTTGCCTAATTCAGCATTAGTAGAAGCACGTAAAGACTCCACCTTAGCCGTTCGTCCCTTGGCTAGTAATGGTTGTGTTGACAACTCCAATCTGACTCGTCGGGTGGTGATGGTGACAACTCAAGATCGTTTGCAAATTCCTCCTATCCTACATTTTTGGCAGTTAGTGAAGGACAATGTACCACCACAAGTTCCTTTAGAGCGGTCAGCTTGTTAAGTAAAATTAGTTATTGGTCATTGGTCATTGGTTATTGGTCTTTCACAAATGACTAATGACTAATGACATAGGACAAAAAATATATGAGCAATACATTTCGGGATTTACTGAAAAAGGTAGGTAGTGGTAATCACACGGGAGAAAATTTGACTCGTGAGGAAGCTGCTACTGCTACTAGGATGATGCTGTTGAGTGAAGCGACACCAGCCCAAATAGGAGCTTTTTTGATTGCCCATCGAATTAAACGTCCGACTGGAGAGGAATTAGCAGGCATGTTAGATGCCTATGATCAACTAGGGCCAAAACTAGCATCCATATCTTCTGTACAAGCAGTTATGGTTTTGGGCATACCCTACGATGGCAGAACCCGCACAGCACCCATTAGCCCGATTACGGCATTGATATTAGCTACTGCTGGACAACCAGTAGTAATGCATGGAGGCGATCGCTTACCAACTAAATATGGTTTACCCTTGGTAGAAATTTGGCAGAGTTTGGGAGTAGATTGGACTGGGTTAAGCCTGGAAAAAACTCAGCAGATACTTGAGAAAACGGGGATTGGCTTTGTTTACCAACCTCAGCATTTTCCATTAACTAAAAGTATTTGGAACTACCGTGATCAGTTAGGTAAGCGCCCGCCCTTTGCTACTATGGAATTAATTTGGTGTCCTTATGCTGGTAATACTCACATTGTGTCAGGGTTTGTTCATCCTCCCACAGAAGCTATGTTTCAAGATGCTTTAACTCGGCGAGGAGTAACTAATTTTACAACTATAAAAGGATTAGAAGGTAGTTGTGATTTACCACGCGATCGCACTGCGATTATTGGTTTGTTAACACCAGCAAGCAGCAATCAAATAGAAAGATTGCATTTAGCGCCCCGTGACTACGGTTTTACTACCAAAAATTTACCCTTGGGTACTAGTGAAGAACTAGTAGCAGATATGCAAGGTGTATTGAAAGGTATATCTTGTGAACTAATGGAAACAGCTTTATGGAACGGTGGGTTTTACCTGTGGCGTTCTGGTATTTGTTCAGATATGCGATCGGGTATTGCCAAAGCAAAAGAATTACTGAAAACTGGTGCAGTAACAGCCAAACTTCAAGAAGTTACTCAAAGCATTTACAAACAAAAGTCTACACTTTATAATTCAACGCTACTAACCATTGACAATTGACAACTAACTATTGAACTATTGACCAACATCTAAAATTAACCCTTCACGTGCAATCAGTGCTTCTGGAAAAGCAGATGCAATTTCTATTTGCACCTGATCAAGCCAATCGTCAGAATCGTCTGGGTGATGGTGAGAAAAGACTATTTGCTTAATGTTATGTATCCCAGCCAAATCCACAGCTGTTTGCCAATGTGAATTACTAGAGTCAGTTTTGTGGAAGCTGAAAGGATTGCTGATATTAGTAATCAGCAAATCAACATCTTGAACTAGCTGAATGATGTTTTCTTGCTCATTAGGGTCAACTTCATTGCCTAAATCAGTTACATAGGCAACACTATAATTCTGCCAACGGATTTTATAGCCTATAGACTTTTGGATTTTATTTATTAGCGCGGTTGTAATCGTAACATCATCTAGCTTTACTATCTTACCTGGATGAAAATTGTGAAACTGCAATTCAGATTGCATTACTTGTAAAGGGTAAGGAAAGTGTGGTAGCAGCATCTGGTCATATAAACTTTGTTTAATTGAAGCTCCATTTGAGGCTGCTGTTCCATAGATGTGAAAACTATTTTCAGAAATGAATGCTGGAGCAAAAAATGGAAATCCTTGAATACGATTTGATTGGGAGTTAGTAAAAAATAAATGAGCTTCTAGTGGCTGTTGTTGTTTTAGCCAACTTTTACCGAGTATACGTAAACCAGTACCTCCATCAAAAACAAGGTGTTTGTTAGCTAACTGCATTTCTACACAAGCAGTATTGCCACCATAACGGCTTGTATTGCTGCCTGGAGTGGGGATTAAACCCCGTACACCCCAAAATTGCACTACGAATTTTTCCCGTTGGTTGGAGGCTTGAGTAGCTTGCTTCTGAGTTACGTATATCTGGGGTGACGACTGCTCAAAATTTGACATTTTTTTTGCTATTAGGTCTTACTGAGCAGATCATCGTAGTA
Organism: Pelatocladus maniniholoensis HA4357-MV3; assembly: GCA_019359115.1. GTDB lineage: Bacteria > Cyanobacteriota > Cyanobacteriia > Cyanobacteriales > Nostocaceae > Pelatocladus > Pelatocladus maniniholoensis. The sequence goes on along the minus strand of JAHHHW010000066.1, from coordinate 23,488 downwards.
GCGAATTTCCGAAACACAATTTTTTTCGTCCACAATCACAACAGTTGGAGAGTAACTTTTTAACTCTTCTATAGTAAACTGCCCGTAAGCCATTATAATCAAGCGATCGCCTATCATGCCTAGACGTGCTGCTGCACCATTTAGTTCAATCGCCCCAGAATTTTCTAGAGCGGGGATCGCATAAGTAATAAAGCGCTTACCGTTGGCATTGTTTACTACTTGTACCTGCTCATAAGGTAAAATACCAGCTTTCTCCATCAACATACGATCTATACTGATACTACCTACATAGTTGAGATTAGCTGCTGTAATAGTACAGTTGTGAATTTTTGCTAAAAGAAGTGTGCGCTGCATTGCGTGTAAGGGACTGGGGATTAGGAACTGGGAATTAAGGACTGGGAATTAGGGATTGGGGAGACAAGGGAGATAACACAGACAAGGGGGACAAGGACGAGAATAAACATCGATCCCAGATCCCCGCTCCCCGCTCCCCGATATCCTCTAACCTTTACTAGCTTGGATGCATTTTTCTACTAAAGGCATAACTTTATCAACATCATGCCAACCAAGAATTTCTGTCACTTTTTTTTCAAGATTTTTATATGTGCGGAAAAACTCTGCTATTTCCTCTAATCGATGTGGGGCTATGTCTTTGATTGATTTGACGTTGGTATAACGAGGATCTTTGTCAGGTACACAAAGGATTTTTTCGTCGCGATCGCCACCGTCTATCATTTCTAACATACCAATAGGTCGTGCGGCAATTACACACCCTGGAAAAGTAGGTTCGTCCATGATCACCATGCCATCAAGTGGGTCGCCATCATCAGCTAAAGTATTAGGAATAAAGCCATAGTCATATGGATACTGCACTGATGAGTAAAGTACCCTGTCTAAAGCAAAAGCCTGTAGCTCTTTGTCATACTCGTATTTATTTTTACTTCCACCTGTAATTTCAATCAGAACGTTGATTAGACCTGGTTTAGGTTGGGGGGGAATAAGGGATAAGTCCACAACAAAACTCCTGAGATAATAGTAATACACGGGTCAAGCCTTGGTTGGCTCCCCGTGTAGAATTTTAGAGCTAAGAGGGACATATCCCAATAGGGAAAAAGGATCAAATTTTCAAGGGGAACAGGGAACTCTTAACAGGGAACAACTTATATTTGTTTTCATGGTTCATTCTTCACAAGATCCTCAAATTAATTTTATATGGTTATAAATGTAATAAGTAAAAAATGTAACCTTCCTCTGAACAAGTGTAAATAAGGTTGATAAGAACAATTCTGTCTGAAAATTTTTCAAATCACAATAGTTATAAGAATTCACTCTTGTCTAGATGTGATTTATTTTAACTAAGGAACAATTAATATGTTTGATAAAATTTTGGTTGGTATAGACAATTCTGAAATTGGACAATACGTTTTTGATGAAGCTCTTGCTTTAGCACAAAAACTAAATGCTCGTTTGATCTTGCTCCACGTTCTCGATCCTTTCGATGAAAGTTACCCAAGTTCTATAGCTTTACAAACAGATAGTCTTTATCCAAGTTTTCACTCTGAAGCTGTAAATTACTATATGGATCAGTGGGAAACACTTAAGCAAGAAGGTATGGAATTTGTAAAACTTTTTTATAATCAGGCGATCGCCAAAGGTGTAACAACTGAATATACCCAAAATTTTGGTGAGCCAGGTAGAGTGATTTGTGAAGTAGCTCGAAATTGGGAAGCTGACTTAATCATAATTGGTCGTCGAGGTCGTCGAGGTCTCAGTGAATTTTTCCTTGGTAGTGTTAGCAATTATGTTCTGCATCATGCTTCTTGCTCTGTTTTGACTGTACAAGGATTAATTCATGCAATTGAACCAAATGAGCTAACTGCAAAAACTTAAGTAAGTAGCCATCATAAACTTGATATTCATTGATATTGATGTAAGTAAACTTTGAGATCATCCCAACAACTGGATGATAACAAGACTTAATTTGTTTCTTAAATTACCACTATGGACTCACTCATATCTATGCTTGCAGAAAGAGGAGAATCAATCTTTGAGTTTTTACGATGAGTTCAAGACTAATTTGAGATTAAGATATATCGGAGTGGACTGATGACTGATATGAACGTCGAGCAATCAGAAAATAAGAATAATAACGAAGAGCAAACACCAGCAGAAAGCAAAAACAGCAACACTGGAGTTTTAACTGAAGAAATTAAAGCAGAATTGCCTCAACCTGCCCAACAAATTTTTGCTGCTGCTTTCAAAGCTGCCCAAAGCGATGGTATAAGTGAAGAAGGCGCTCGTCAAGTTGCTTGGAACAGCGTGAAAAATCAATATGAAAAAGGCGCTGACGGTAAATGGCACGCGAAAGGTGAAGTTACTGCCCAACATTATAAAGCTGTCACTTCTGGTGGTAATTAATTTTTTGTTAACTCTCTATTAGATAGAAGGCGGTTTGTGATTGGTGCAAACCGCCGATTGAATTTTATAGTGTTTATTCAGAAAAATCCTGGAATTAATTATTAAACTGATAGAAGTTGCCCTAATGGGATTTATTGCCCATTATCAAAATGAGCGAACATAAAACAAGAATCTGTATACTGGGTGGAGGCTTTGGTGGTCTCTACACAGCTTTAAGGCTGAGTCAGTTACCCTGGGAGTCTTTAGCCAAACCGGAAATAGTTTTAGTAGATCAAAGCGATCGCTTTGTTTTTTCTCCTCTACTTTACGAACTGCTAACAGGAGAACTGCAAACTTGGGAAATTGCGCCTCCTTTTGCAGAACTATTAAAAGACACGGGTGTGCGTTTTTATCAAGCTGCTGTATCGGGAATTGACATAGAACAGCAAAAAGTCTATTTACAGGATGGGCCGGAAATTGGTTATGACCGCTTGGTGTTAGCGCTGGGTGGCGAAACGCCTTTAGATATCGTACCAGGTGCAACTTCTTATGCTTATCCTTTTCGTACAATTACTGACGCCTACCGCCTAGAAGAACGCTTGCGGGTCTTAGAAGAATCAGACGTTGATAAAATTCGAGTAGCAATTGTTGGTGCTGGTTACAGTGGTGTCGAGTTAGCGTGTAAACTAGCAGACAGACTTGGCTCAAGAGGACGCTTCCGGTTAATAGAACTTACTGACCAAATTTTGCGAACCTCGCCAGAGTTTAACCGGGAAACAGCTAGAAAAGCCCTAGAAGAACGGGGTATATTTATTGACTTAGAAACCAAAGTAGAAGCGATCGCTCAAGATACAATTTCCCTGGAATATAAAGGTCAAATAGACACTATACCTGTAGATTTAGTAATTTGGACAGTAGGAACGCGGGTCTCACCTGTAGTCCGAAATCTTGGTTTAAAGCAAAATCAGCGTGGGCAAATTACGACTACACCAACTCTCCAAGTCCCTGATCACCCAGAAATTTTCGCATTGGGAGATTTAGCAGAATCTCACGACGCGGAAGGACAACTAATTCCCGCTACAGCCCAAGCAGCTTTTCAACAAGCCGATTACACAGCCTGGAATATTTGGGCAAATCTGACTAATCGTCCTCAAATTCCATTCCGTTACCAATACTTAGGTGAAATGATGGCATTGGGAACAGATAACGCGACTTTGAGTGGATTAGGCATCAAATTAGAGGGTTCTTTGGCTTATCTAGCCCGTCGTCTAGCCTATCTGTATCGAATGCCAACTTTAGATCATAAACTCAAAGTTGGTTTTAACTGGCTCGCTCGTCCTATTATAGAGACATTATCAAAATCATAGATGGTGTAGAATGTATTGAGCGTAGACGTCCTAGCCTCTGTTTTCAAACTGTATAACACCTTTTCTAGATGAACGGGTAGTCGCAACAACGGGTACAATTCCTGAAAGCGCGCTACCATGGCTACATAAACTTAGTCTGTGTATGCGGGCTAAAAATTATAATTTGGGCTTTGCATTTGTAACTCTAGGCTGCAATCTGTGAGATAATCAGCTTGAAAACACGCCTATCGTTTTGTCGTAAGACATTGCGCTTCGCACCGAATACATTATTTCTCTAAAATCTAAAATCCAAAATAGTTATAGGTTGATGGAACGACCGAAAGTTATTTTTTTAGATGCAGTTGGCACTCTCTTCGGCGTCAAAGGCAGTGTGGGCGAAGTTTATAGTCAAATCGCACAGGAGTTTGGTGTCGAAGTTTCTACTGAAACTTTGAATAAAACATTTGCCCAAAGCTTGAAAGCTGCACCACCTCCTGTATTTGCAACTGCACAAGCGCAAGATATTCCTCAGTGGGAGTTTGAGTGGTGGCTTCGCATTGCTTCCGATACTTTTGAAAAAGCAGGTGTTCTAGAGAAATTTTCTGATTTTTCAGCTTTTTTTAGCGAAGTTTATATTCACTTTGGCACAGGTGAACCATGGTTTGTCTATGCTGATGTATTACCATCTTTGACAAATTGGCAAAAGATGGGGATTGAACTGGGAATAATATCTAACTTTGATTCTCGCATCTACTCTGTATTACAGGCTTTGGAACTCAGAGACTATTTCGGTTCCATTACCATTTCTACTCAAGCAGGTGCAGCCAAACCAGATCCCAAAATATTTACTATTGCTTTAGAAAAACATAACTGTCCACCAACAGCCGCATGGCACATTGGGGACAGTGTTGCAGAAGATTATCAAGCAGCAAAAGCAGCCGGATTAAGAGGTATTTGGATAAATCGTGAAAAGTAGAGGCGCAAAGTGCCTTTACTTTTGTTGGTTGGGTTGTACCAGATGTACTATGGCACGTCTGGTACATTAATTATTCCAAACAACAAACAACCATCAACTAACTACCAACCATTATTTGCCTTGCTTCATCTTCCAACAGATGAATAAGAGTTTGATCTCCTTTTTGTCTGGCTACTTGCAGGCGATGTTCTAAATTACTCCGGATATGGGTAAGATGAGTATTTGCTAATTCTTGCCCTGTTTTTTGTCTTGTTTTTCCAGTGGCGATCGCTTCCGGCTGTCTGCGTAGTTTCATTGCTTCTACGTCTAGGGGATCACCAACACAATAAGGTACTCCGCGATACTTCAACTCTGCTACTGGTTGAGGTGCGCTAATGTGTCTTGGATAATGACGTCTCCATTGCTGACCACGATACTTACCACTAATTTCCCCTGGAATCGTTTCTACAGTTAGGGGATGAGATTCATAATCTACGCCGCGATAGGTTAGTTTCATTTGCTTCGCCTCGCTTTTAATTGTTTTGCAGTTTGGAATTAAATAGAGGCGCGTTCCTTCAGGATATGTCCTTACTTCCGTCTCTTAAGCTGATTTCCCCCATTCGCTGTAAGTAATCAGTAATCAAAAGCGTCATTACGATCATTGGCTTGTAGTAGTGCTTCAGTACTACCACAAACGCAGTGCGGTATCACAGTCTTAAAGAGATGAACGATTTTCTTTCTGTATTTATTGTAACTTTTTTGAGGATAAGTCAAGAAACTCGCATAAAAAATTAATTATTATTTCTCTATAAAAAATCAGAAATTTTGTCACACATCTATTTTTATCTATGTACTGGGTAATCTGACTTTATGAGCATTTAGCTATCAGTATAGGTCTGCCGATTATGTCTCAAAAGCATCAAATTTGCCAGTGGTTTCCCGCTTTACATAAGCTAGTTTTATTCTGTTCTTCCGCTTTTTTGGTGTTGGTAGCACCAACAATGACTGAGCTACCAGGAAACAAACTGCTGGCGCAGAATGTTGTTTCTCAAAATTTGGAAGCAGCGAGTTATTTTCAACAAGGAGTGATGCGCTATCACCATAAAGACTTAGCAGGTGCAGAATATGCGTTTCGTCAAGCTTTGCAGCTAGATTCCAATATTGCTTCTGCACATAATTATTTAGGTAACATTTTGTTGCAGCAAAGTCGTTTTGATGCTGCTACACAAGAATATGCAGAGGCGATTAAACTCAATCCCAACTTGGGCGAAGCTTATTATAACTTGGGCTTGGCATTGCATAAACAAAAACAAACTCAAGCCGCGATTACTGCTTATCGTCAAGCTTTGATTATCAATCCGACGATGGCAAATGCTCAGTATAACTTGGGTTTAGCATTATATGAAAAAGGACAACCAGAAGAAGCGATCGCAGCCTATAAGCAAGCAATTAATTTAGATAGCTACAATGCTAATGCTTACTTTAACTTAGCGATCGCTCTCCAAGAACAAGGAAAATTATCTGAAGCGATCACAGCTTATCGCCAAACTCTCAAGCTCAATCCTGACAACGCTGTCGCTTACAATAATATGGGCAGTCTGTTGACCATTAAAGGTCAAATATCTGAGGCGATCGCCACTTATCAAACAGCTATTAAACGCCTTCCTAATAATGCTGAGGCTTACTATAACTTGGGAGTAGCTTTCTATAATCAAGGCGAGTTCAAAAAAGCTAGCAGTGCTTTTAAGCGTGCGCGTAAACAATATCGTCAACAGGGTAACACAGAGCAAGCTAACAAGATTGAGCAGTTAATGCAGCAAGTTGCACAGATGCAAGAACCGAAGCAACCGCAAGTTAGCCAAGTTTCCCAAGACGACTTGTCAAACCCAGACACTCCCATAAATACAGAAGCGAACCCAAGCGATATCCCGACTCCAGAGGAAATCAATCCCGAAGAAGTACCTTTTTCTTTAGAACCATCACCTGGGTTGAAGCAGTGATACTTAATAGTTAGTAGTTAATAGTTAGTGGTTAGTTATTAATTTTTAACCACTATCTACTATCCATTTTTAAATTGGTAAACGATTAATATCTTTATTGCAACCAATGACTACAATAGCTGAACCGCGTTCGAGACGTTGGGTTGGATAAGGATTAATTTGAAATTTGCCATCATGACTTACCGCCAACAAATTTAAGCCATAGCGATTACGCAGCTGTAATTCAGAGATAGTTTTTCCATGAAATTCATCAGGGACAATTAACTCTACAATACTGTGATCTGGATCGAGGTCAAATCGTTCTAATATTGATGGTTTAGTAAGCGATCGCGCCAGTGAACATCCTGCTTCAAATTCAGGAAATACAACATGATCTGCTCCCACTCGTAGCAGTAGTTTCTTGTGAACTTCGCTAGAAGCTTTTGCTACTACATGAGGTACACCTCCTTCTTTCATATTGAGGGTGGTGATGATACTTTCTTGAATATAATTTCCGATGGCGACGATCACCGTATCAAACTCAAAAACACCTGCTTCTTGTAGTGCTGCTGGTTCTGTTGAATCTAGTTGTAAAGCATGACCAACTATTTGGTCAGTTAAAGCATCAGATACTCGCTTTTCATCAATATCTGTTCCTAACACTTGATATCCCAATTTATGTAGTGTTGCACAGACAGCACGCCCAAATCTACCTAAGCCAACCACAGCAAATTGATGATTGTCTTTACGCAGACTACGAAAAAAACCTAATGATGACAAATGCACAATTGTTTCCTTTGTTAACGCTCCCTATCTTGAGGGAATTAAGTTTTCAAGAATTAATAGTCAATAAGTGTTTGTTGATTTTTATCATAAGTATCAACAACCAACAAACAACTATCAACTATCAACCAACTAGCAAGTTTTCTTCTGGATAATGAACTCTGGTTGGGCGCGGATCTCCTAGTATAGCTGACATTAGTAATAAAATACCCACCCTACCCACATACATTGTGACAATTAAAATCAGTTTAGCTGCTGTGGAAACAGTGCCTGTAATACCAGTTGAAAGTCCTACTGTAGCGAAGGCTGACACAACTTCAAATAAGATTTTAATAAACTCAATTTTTGGATCGCTCAGAGCTATTAAGATTGTTGAGATAATAACTGTACCAACAGAACCAATTAAGACTCCAACAGCTTTTAAAACTAAAGATACTGCGATCTTTCTTTCGTACAATAAAACTTCTTCTTTTCCTTGGAGAATTGTTTTCGTACAACTTGTAAGCACTCTCAAAGTTGTAGTTTTAATACCGCCTCCTGTACCACCTGGGCTTGCACCAATAAACATGAGTGCAATGGTAATAAATAAACCTGCTGTTGTCATTTTCCCTATATCAATAGTGTTAAATCCAGCAGTTCTGGGAGTCACAGATTGAAACCAAGCAACTAAAATTTTGTCGGTAAAACTGAGCTTGGCAAATGTTTGGGAATTTCGTAGCTCTACGAATAAAAAAGCAATTGTACCCATAATTAGAAGCACAATTGTTGTACTCAATGCAACTTTAAAATCAAGAGAAAATAATAGTTTCTCTTGTCTTTTGCGAATGCGATCGCGTATCCAAAAATAAATTTCTAAAATTACTTGATAGCCAATACTACCAAAAATAATTAACCCTGTAATTGTCAAGATAACTAAAGCGGAAGATTGATAACCAATTAAGCTATCAGAAAACAAACTAAACCCTGCATTATTCCAAGCATTCACACTATGAAAAATTGCTAGCCACAGTCCTTTTTGCCATCCATGCTCAGGAACAAAAGCTGGCAATAGTAAAAATATTCCGGTAATTTCAAAGATTAATGTCGTAGCAATGATTGACCGAATAATTTGAGTACTACCGCTCATTCCCGGACGATCTAAAGCTTGTTGAATAGCAATTTTTTGGCGCAGGTCAAATCTACGTCCAATTAACAAAATTAGAAAGGTCGTAGTCGTCATGTAACCCAATCCACCAATTTGTGCTAATAGCAAAATCCACAACTCGCCCCAAAAGGAAAAATAAGTACCAGGATCGACTACAGATAAACCTGTGACACACACTGCGGAAGTTGAGGTGAACAGGGCGACAATGGGGTCATTCCATGTACCGCTACTGGTAGAAAAAGGCATCATCAGCAGGATACTTCCGACTGCGATAACTGCCAAAAATCCCAAACAAATTGTCCGAGAAACAGTCATATTTAGCTAAAAAACAAACAGATTTAGGAATTGCGTGTAGGGTTGTAACTGCCTCACAACAAAAATCCCTACTTTAAATAAAAACACACATGGTAGCCTACTTTGTATGTGTGTTTTGATCCTGCTTTTCCATGAGCGCAACTCTTTACAAACAAATTCAGCAATTTTACGATGCATCTTCTGGTTTATGGGAAGAAATATGGGGCGAACATATGCACCATGGTTACTATGGTGCAGATGGTAGAGAGAAAAAAAACCGTCGTCAGGCACAAATTGATTTAATTGAAGAAATCCTCAATTGGGCAGATGTACAACAAGCTGCGAACATCTTGGATGTTGGTTGTGGAATTGGTGGTAGTTCCTTATACTTAGCAACCAAGTTCCATGCTCAAGCAACTGGTATTACTTTGAGTCCTGTACAAGCTGCTAGAGCGAAGGAAAGGGCTGATGAGGTTAATTTAGGTAGCCGGACGAATTTTCAAGTGGCAAATGCTCTAGAAATGCCCTTTGCTGACAATTCTTTTGACTTGGTATGGTCGCTAGAAAGTGGCGAACACATGCCCGACAAAACCAAGTTTATGCAAGAGTGTTATCGGGTACTCAAACCTGGTGGAAAATTAATCATGGTGACTTGGTGTCATCGTCCTACGGAGAATTCCCCACTGACGGATGATGAACAGCAGCATTTAACAAAAATTTATCAGGTATATTGTTTACCCTATGTGATTTCTTTGCCGGAGTATGAAGCGATCGCTCTGCAATTAGGCTTACAAAATATCCGTACTGCTGATTGGTCACAAGCAGTAGCACCTTTTTGGAATATGGTGATTGATTCAGCTTTCACTCCGAAAGCAATATTTGGGTTAGTGCGATCCGGTTGGAGTACGATTGTCGGCGCGTTGTCGTTGGGATTGATGCGTCACGGTTACGAGCGTGGGTTAATTAGATTTGGATTGTTATGTGGGGAGAAGGGATTGGGGAGACAAGCAACCACTAACTAACAACCACAAACAACCACTAACTACCAAAAAACAACAAATAACATGAATCAAATTTCACAATCAGCTTTTCAAAGCAGTTGGCTATATGCTTTTTGGAAATTTTCTCGCCCGCATACAATTATTGGTACAAGTTTAAGTGTATTGGGGTTATATTTAATTGCCTTTGCTCTGGCAAATAGCAGTTTTTCTCCATTACCTATTTTGCTAGCATGGTTTGCTTGTCTGTGTGGCAATGTTTATATTGTGGGTTTGAATCAACTCGAAGATGTGGCAATTGATCAGATTAATAAACCACATTTGCCGATTGCTGCCGGAGAATTTTCTCAACAAACAGGTCAAATAATTGTAGGAATTACTGGCATTTTGGCGTTGGTAATTGCTTGGTTAGGTGGACAATTTTTGTTTGGAATGGTGGCAATAAGTTTAGCTATTGGTACAGCCTATTCTTTACCACCAATCCGTTTGAAAAGGTTTCCTTTTTGGGCAGCTTTATGTATTTTTTCTGTGCGGGGAGCAATTGTTAATTTGGGATTGTTTTTACATTTTAATTGGGTGTTGAAACAAAATAGTTTGATGATAGTAATTCCAGTAATTCCAGCCGCAGTATGGGTATTAACTATATTTGTGTTGGTATTTACGTTTGCGATCGCTATCTTCAAGGACATCCCTGATATGGAAGGCGACTTGCAATATAATATCACTACTTTTACCATTCAACTTGGTAAGCAAGCAGTATTTAATCTTGCCCTTTGGGTACTAAGTGTATGTTATATAGGCATGATTTTAATTGGGTTGCTGCATCTAGCAGAAGTTAATTCTGTATTTTTAGTTATTACTCATTTAGTCGCGCTGGGTGTAATGTGGTGGCAAAGTTGGGGTGTAGATTTGCAAGATAAAAGTGCTATTGCGCGTTTTTATCAATTTATTTGGAAGCTGTTTTTTATCGAGTATCTAATTTTTACGATGGCTTGTCTTTTAGCCTAGTTTAGTTTTAAATGCGATCGCCAGCAGTACACTATCTTTTCTAGTACATTCATAACTTGCGGAAAAATTCATCTAAGTGTCAAAATAATGCGATCGCGCTTCCTTGTTGGAAATTATGGGAATACTAGAGTTATAGGCATTTATTCCAGAATCAAGTAAACTCTAGTTTTATGCTGGCATTTTTCAATCATTCTTTCTACACAAGTGGTTTTATTCCCCACGGACATTGTTATCTGTGGAAAACTGGACTAGTTTGGCTCCACATTATTTCTGATGGAACAATCGCTATTGCGTATTATTCTATTCCGTTCTCACTGCTTTACTTTATTTTCAAGCGCAAGGATGTTCCTTTTAACGGAGTCTTTTTATTGTTTGGTGCTTTTATCATTGCTTGTGGTACTGGACACTTAATGGATATTTGGACGCTTTGGCATCCTGATTATTGGATTGCAGGTAGTCTCAAGGCTGTCACTGCGATTATTTCAATTTATACAGCATTTGCATTAGTTTATCTTATTCCTCAAGCTTTGGCATTACCTAGTCCTGCTCAGTTAGAAGCTATCAATCGAACACTCAGCAGTGAAATTATAGAACGCAAGCGTATTGAACAAGAACTACGCCAGGCAGAGGAAATTGCTAAAAACTCCAGCCAAGCCAAGAGTGAATTTCTTGCTAATATGAGTCATGAGCTACGTACACCACTCAACGGGATCTTAGGCTACACCCAGATTCTTCAACGTACGGAACCATTAACTGAGAAAGGAAGCAAAGGAGTTGGAATCATTTATCAATGCGCTTCCCATCTGTTAACCCTGATTAATGATATCCTAGATCTCTCTAAAATCGAAGCCCGTAAGCTGGAATTGAATCCGATTGATTTTTACTTACCTGCGTTTATAGACAGTGTAATTGAAATTTCTCGCATCCGAGCAGAACAGAAGGTGATTGGGTTTCACATCCAACTTGATCCTGATTTACCAACGGGGATTCGTGCTGACGAAAAACGCTTGCGTCAAGTGCTGATTAACTTGCTTGGTAATGCGATTAAATTTACTCATCAAGGTAGCGTAACTTTCAAAGTAGAAGTCATTAGTCAAGAGGAAGAACAAAGGACAAACTACAAAATTCGCTTTGAGGTAAAAGATACAGGCGTAGGTATCAACTCTGAGCAAATCGAGAAAATCTTTTTGCCTTTTGAGCAAGCGGGAAATCAGAAACGACAAACTGAAGGTACAGGCTTGGGATTAGCTATCAGCCAAAAAATTGTGGGGTTAATGGGTAGTCAGATTCAGGTGCAAAGTGAGTTCGGCAAAGGTAGCACTTTCTGGTTTGAGGTGCAGTTAACAGAAGCCAGAGATTGGGCAAAGGTTGCCAGAATCAATGATCAGCGAACGATAATTGGTTATGAAGGGCAAAGACGTACCATCCTGATTGTAGATGACAGATGGGAAAACCGATCAGTAATTGTCAATTTACTGGAACCAGTTGGATTTACTGTTGTCGAAGCTAGTCACGGACAGGAAGGATGGAAACAAGCGATCGCTCACAAACCAGACTTGATGATTACCGATTTAGTCATGCCAACAATGGATGGATTTGAGTTCATCAAACGTTTGCGTCAGTCTTCAACTTTCCAAGAGATTCCTGTGATCGCTTCCTCTGCTAGTGTGTTTGCAGCAGATCAGTACAACAGTATTGATGCAGGCGCGGATGCTTTTCTGCCAAAGCCTGTAGAAGCCGACGCGCTGCTGGAAATGCTGCGACAATATTTGCAATTGGAATGGAGTTATGAAAGCAATACACAGAACATTAAAAAAACTAATGCAGTGAGTCTGGATGTTCCAGCTGATGTGATTCCTCCTAGCAACGATGTTTTACAAAAGTTACTTGAACTTTCACAAGACGGCGACATTCAAGGAATTTTAGAAATGGCTGCACAAGTTTCTGCATTTGATGATAATTTGACAGCTTTTACTCAGCAAATCATCCAGCTTGCTAGCAATTTTCAACTCAAACGTTTAGAAAGTTTTATTCAACAACACATTAATTAAGTTCGTCATTTGTCATACTCTACCTTGAAGCCGAAGAAGGCGCGTCTATGTGATTTGTGATTAGTAAAGGTTTGGTAAGTGTTGGCTTTTCGTAACTTGCGTGCTTAGTTTATTTCCACTCGCTTAGTGAATTAAAGGTAAATAATTAGAGGTAAATTTTATTATTCAATGCACTATGGTAACTACTTTAAATACTGGATTTATTTTGATTGTGGATGATAATCCCACAAATTTGTCTGTTTTGTGTGAAGCACTCAATAGTGAGGGATTTCGTTTCCGTGTTGCAGTCGATGGAGAAAGTGCGATCGCCCAAGTCGAACGTCATCAACCAGAGTTAATTTTACTGGATGTACAAATGCCTGGTATTGACGGATTTGAAACCTGTCGTCGCCTCAAAGCCAATCCTGTGACTCAAAACATTCCGGTGATTTTCACTACTGCTTTAAGTGATGTCGAAAGCAAAACAAAGGGATTTGCTTTGGGTGCTGTAGACTATATTCCCAAACCCTTTGCCCAGGAGGAAGTGATTGCTAGGGTGCGTGTGCATTTGCAGCTCAAACAATTGACCGAATCTTTAGAACAACAAGTCAGCGATCGCACTGTTGCTTTGCAAACAGCTCAAGTACAATTGGTGCAACAAGAAAAACTATCAACTTTAGGAGAGTTAATTGCTGGTGTTGCCCACGAAATGAATAATCCCATCAGTTTTATCGCTAACAATCTCCCGCCTTTAGAAGAATACATCGCCGGAGTTAGTGAAATTATCCAACTATATCAACAAGAGTATCCCAACCCGACAAGCAGAATCACCACTGCTATTAAAAGACTGGATTTGGAATTCGTTCTCGAAGATATGGTCAAAATCTTAGAATCACTCAAGGTAGGATCTCAACGTATTGAGAAAATTTCTACATCACTCCGTAGTTTCTGTCGTTCAGATAGCGATGTCAAAATGCCTGCGGATTTGCACGAAGGACTTGATAGTACGTTGATGATTTTACAACATCGCCTCAAGGATAATGGCGATCGCCCCCACATCGAAGTCAGCAAAACTTATGGTGCATTGCCAGAGGTAGATTGCTATGTTGGGCAGATGAATCAAGTATTTATGAACATTCTGGCAAATGCAATTGACGCCATTGATGAAGCGATCGCGCAAGATAAAATTAGCGATCCTATTCCTCAAATTCAAATTCTCACAGAGGTAGATTCTGAGCAATGGGTTGTGATTAGGATTGCTGACAATGGAATGGGTGTTCCAGAATCTGTCCAACAACGGTTGTTTGAGCCTTTATTTACTACAAAACCTGTTGGTAAAGGTACGGGACTTGGCTTATCGATAGCCTATCAAATAGTTGTAGACAAACACAATGGTGAATTAGCAGTTAATTCTCAACCAAGTAGAGGAACTGAGTTTATCATTAAAATTCCAATCATGAGTACCACAGTATAAACTAGTTTGCGAGGACTATATACCCAAACTAGGATAGGTAGAGCAAAAAAGATGGAATTATTTCAAACCAATAACTTCATAGCTGTATTTATAGTCTTAATCAGTCTGTCTACTTTAATTTATTTGGCTATCAGAACTATCATCACTGACAAACATTTCCAAACAGGAATCACACTTTATCAGCAAAAAGATTTTTCAGGTGCAGAAGCAGCTTTTCGTCAGGTAATCGCGATTAACTCTACTAACGATGTTGTGCATTTATTGTTAGGTGATGCACTTATGCAGCAAGGCAAGGTTGAAGCAGCAATTACTGAATTTCAAGATGTGATTGAACGCGCTCCGAAAAAAGTTGATGCTTATTTACGCCTAGCTCAAGCTTTGATGCAACAACAAAAACCCCAGCAAGCAGTTACAGTCTTGCAACAAGCCGAAGCTTTATTTCAAAAACAGCGCCTGGTTGATAAAGCTGAAAAAATTCAACAGTTGCTACAAAAAATTTATTCGGCACAAAATAATGCTTAATTTTTGAGGCGAAAACTAGCTAGAATCACAAGATTCAAAAAATTTACATAAAATAGCCAGCCTATTCAAATATTTTAGCATATCGAAAATGACTGATTTTAGCCAAATCCTGAAACGAAAGAAAATAAGTAACCGGACAAAAATACTTACAGATGAGTTCTCGGCTAGGTAAGCGTTTCAAGTCTAATTTTTTGTAATTAATTCCGTCTGACTACTTAGTTGGTTAATTGAGAAAATCTTGCATTATTATAACATTACTTAACATATTTAATAACTTTTATAAAGTTGAAAATCTTCTACAACAACAGGGGCGATCGCCATCTACACCAATCGCGATTATTCTCTGGGCAGGAACTAAAAAACAACAAATTTGGATAGGAACACTCGAAACCATTGTGGAGCAAACGTCTGAAATTTTACTTTCACCAGTGGTAATTGTAATTGGGGAAGTGGTGGGGTTACGCAGAAACTAACAACCTGAGAATATAGACTTAGACATTCCCAGAATGCACTACTCTCAAACACTATGGCAAGCAACCTCTCCTCCTCTGGCTCTATTGCCGTTCCCACAAATTCCCACTTACCTCTCAACGGTAAAACGATTCTGGTAACACGTTCAGTTGGACAGTCAAGTCAATTTGCAGAACTTTTAATAGCAGCAGGCGCTTATGTTGTGGAAATGCCTGCCTTGGAAATTGGCCCGCCTTCTAGTTGGGAAGTTTTAGATCAGGCGATCGCTCGCTTATCTGAGTTTGACTGGTTAATTCTGACTTCTAGCAACGGTGTAGGCTACTTCTGCGAACGACTCCTGGCCCAGGGTAAAGACATTCGCGCCTTGGCAGAAGTCAAAATTGCCGCAGTTGGTGAAAAAACTGCCCAAACCCTCAGACAACATTGTTTACAACCTGATTTCATCCCACCAGACTTTGTTGCTGACTCCTTAGTCGAACACTTTCCTGAAGATCTCACAGGTAAGAAAATTTTATTTCCCAGAGTCGAAAGCGGTGGACGAGAAATTTTGATTCGAGAACTAACCGCCAAAGGTGCAGAAGTGATTGAAGTTCCAGCATATCAATCTTGCTGTCCGAATAGTGTTCCTCCCTCAGCAGAACTAGCTTTACAGAGTGGTACTGTTGATGTGATCACCTTTGCCAGTTCCAAAACAGTGCAATTTTTCTATCAACTGGCAGAAAAAATCTTCTCTGGTCACTCATCACAAAGTCAATTATCTGTAGTAGCTGATTCTTTAGAAGGAGTTTGTATCGCTTCTATTGGCCCTCAGACATCAAACACTTGTCGTTCTCTGTTTGGACGCGTAGATGTCGAAGCCCAAGAATATACACTAGAAGGTTTAACACAAGCGCTAATTCAATGGGCAACCAATTCATAGTCAATAGTCCAGAGTCAATAGTCATAGTCAATAGTCCAGAGAATTTCAAATTAACCAATGACAAATGACAAATGACAAATGACCAAAAAAATCATTGGCTTAACAGGTGGTATTGCTACAGGCAAGACAACAGTTGCCAATTACTTGGCAGATGCTTATGATTTGCCAACTTTGGATGCGGATATTTATGCCCGACAAGCTGTTTGTGTTGGTTCACCTATTCTCGACGCGATCGCCATTCATTACGGTAATCAAATTTTACTACCAAATGGTGATCTCAATCGTCAAAAATTAGGTGAAATCATCTTTCATCATCCTGATGAACGCGCTTGGGTAGAGAATTTGATTCATCCTTACGTACGCGATCGCTTTTTAGCCGAAATTCAAGCATCTACCGCAAAAATACTAGTATTAGTTGTGCCTTTATTATTTGAAGCTGGAATGACTGATTTAGTCACAGAAATTTGGGTCGTGTGTTGTTCCCAGCAACAGCAATTAGCAAGATTAATGCAAAGAAACAATCTCACTTTCGAGCAAGCACAAGCGAGAATTCACAGTCAAATCCCAATCGCCGACAAAGCCGCGCGTGCTGATGTAGTCTTAGATAATTCCTCCACCCTAGAAGCGTTGTTGAAACAAGTTGACCGAGTCATTTAATGAATGGAACTGCGACACTTACGATACTTTGTAACATTAGCTGAGGAATTGCATTTTGGACGAGCGGCGGAACGCTTACATATCGCCCAACCTCCTCTAAGTCAACAAATTCGTCAGTTAGAAGTAGAGTTGGGCTTTCAATTGTTTCACCGCACCAAAAGAACTGTGCAGTTAACCACAGCTGGACAGGTGTTTTTAGGCGAAGTTCAACAAATTCTCAAGCAGCTAGAACAAGCGGTGCAATTGGGGAGACAAATCAGTCGTGGTTTAGGCGGACAAGTTGTAGTTGGCTTTGTCAGTTCTGCTGCGTATAATATTTTGCCAACTATTATGCGGACATTTCGTAGTTGCATCCCAGATGTCAATCTAGAATTGCATGAATTGACTACAGATCAACAATTACAATGGTTGCGAGATAACCGAATAGATGTTGGATTTGTGCGTCCACCAGTAGAAGAAGATACATTTTGCTGGGAAGTTATTTTTTACGAATCATTAGTGGTGGCGTTACCAGAAACTCATGCACTAGCTAATCAATCGAGTATATCGTTGTTTTCACTCCAAGGTGAACCCTTCATTTTGTTTCCTCGTCCCTTAGCCCCTGGAGTGTACGACTCAATAATTAGTTTTTGCCAGCAAGCCAATTTTAGTCCTACCGTTGCCCAAGAAGCAATTCAGATGCAAACAATTGTGAGTTTAGTTGCAGCAGAGATGGGTGTGGCGATCGTACCGGAGTCGCTGCAACATTTGCAAAGAACTGGGGTAATTTATAAACCAATGCAAGAACCAACACCCAAGATAGCGCTGGCGATGATTTGGCGACGCGACAATACATCTGCAACGGTGGAGAGGTTTTTGGAAGTAGTAAGACAAGTTGGTGTTGCTTGGAAAGAATGAGGCGAAAAAAAATTGGCCCAGAAGGACAGCTAGCTGTGTTGTACCTCCAAGCCTTAGTTTGACATCCTCCTTACCGCATTCCAAGTGTGGAGGGGGGAGCATCTCAATTTTTTCAATATACCGCGCTTGGGTTTTAACCCTTAGCCAATAGCACAAGTCGTCTTCAGACGACTCAAATAAATTTAATCACAGGCGGGTTTTTTGAACTTTTGTCCTTTTCTCAAAGCACCTAAAGCAAATAGTCCCAATGCTGTAGCCAAAGCAGGTTCAGGCACTTTTTTAGGTGTAGATTCAGGCGGAGTAGGTTGGTAATAAGTTGTCGGTGCTGGTGTCGGTGCTGGTGTCGGTGCTGGTGTCGGTGCTGGTGTCGGCGCTGGTGTCGGTGCTGGTGTCGGAGTAGGTGTCGGAGTAGGTGTCGGAGTAGGTGTCGGCGTTAAACTAGTTTCGCTTAACGATGTACCGTACTGGAAGCGGATGTTACCAATCTTGGTTATATCAAAGTCGGAAGTCAGCTCTGATAAAAGGAACGTGGCGGAACCTTTAACAAAAGTTCCATCTTTGACAGCTTTGTTTGCATCGTCAGAGTAATCACTGATAATGCCGTAATTGAATTGTTGTCCACCACCACCTTGGAAAATACCCAAACCAGCAGTACCAATACCATAATCTTGAGTGATACCAGGTAGTCCACTGGTATTGCTAGTGTTTGGTAACTTCCATTCATTTAGAGAGCCAAGAAGATCAACATTGTTTCCAACAGTAGAAGAGCCACTAACTAAAGTTGAAGCTGTAGCTGACAACAACGATAAGTTTAGGGGAGAGCCATCATAGTCCCAGAAGACTGCTGTCAAAACATCAGAAGGGTTTGATATACCCATAGAAGATGTATTAGACAGAGTTAGTGACAATATGCCATTTTCTAAAAAATCAAAGACAGCTGATGCTGCTAGAGGATCATTAGATTTGTCGTAAGTATTCGTTCCTGTTGCTGAAAAACTAATAGTACCCTTGCTAGCTGGTGCTGGTGTGGGTGCTGGTGTGGGTGATGGTGTGGGTGATGGTGTGGGTGCTGGTGTAGCTTGGTTTTGATTGTTGCCATTACCTTTACCATTACCGTTACCAGCATAAGCAGTACTGACTAGACCTGTTCCAATTACGGCAAATGTCACTAAACCTACAACTAAATGTCTAAGGGTTGACTTTGAATGTGTTGACATTATTCCTCTTTTTTTTGTTTTACAAAGGCGTTTGGGTAGCTCTTCTGTAACTCGTTTTTTATACCTATATAAATTTTCACAGAAGTATTTGGAATTTCTATGTTTTTTATCTAAAAATAAACCCAGAAAAATTGAAGATTTGTTTTATTTTCTGTTAATTTAAATCAGTGATTTTACTGGATATCTATAGATATAACTTTTTTGATTAACCAGAAAATAAATAAGGAAAGGCACTCACCTTTCCTGAATTACAAAGACGATAAGTAGAACGGCGTAAATAATTAAAGGTTTGTAGTAAGGACTAAAGTCCTTACTACGAAATAGATTACAATAATTTTACATTGCTTAACATAGATCGATTTATTCCAACCGACTTACTTATCAGAGTATTTATAATTAACTAATTTATTGCTCTACGTACCCAGCCATTAATAGTAAAACGACTATCGGCAAAAGCTTTTGATTTACAATTTACAGGGAGAACTTCATGCATACAACGGCTAAGAAAGAAAACTATACTGTTGTTACGTGGTTCTATTTTTGTAAATGACTCTGCATTTACATATAAATTATTTTCTATTTTGCTGTTATATAGCAACAATTCTCCGCCGGAAAATGCTTTTGGCTCTTGATTAGATAAAATAGGGGTGAACAACTGTCCACCCCTATATAAGATTTTTATCACTGAATTAATTGTTTTTAAGTATTTACCGAGAGGAAGTGGCGTATTGAACCAGTTGACCGAGACGCTGACGTAAAGTTTCTAATCCCAAGCGCTTACTTGCAGAAATAAACACCGCTAGGGGAAATTCTTCCCGTGCTTGAGCTAAAGTCTCACTACTAACTTGGTCAATTTTGTTAAAAACGACCAGTGCTGGACCAGGTGTGACTGGCATTTGAGCCAAAATTTCTCTGACCGAACGAATATGACTTAACCAAGCTGGATGAGATAAGTCTACTAAATGTAGCAAAGCATCAGCTTCTGTGACTTCTTCCAAAGTAGCGCGGAAAGCATCCATTAACGATCCTGGTAATTCATGGATAAAACCTACCGTGTCTGTAACCAAAATTTCTTGGGGTTCACTAGTTGCTGCGTGAGGAACAACTAAGCGGCGTGTAGTAGGGTCAAGGGTAGCAAATAGCTGGTCGGCGGTGTAAACTTCGGCATTTGTTAAAGCATTCAATAAGGTGGATTTACCTGCGTTTGTATAACCAACCAAAGCTACGGAAGGAATTTCTCGATTTTGTCGTCGTTGTCGCAACCGCTCTCGATGGGCCTGTAGCTGGTTAACTTCTTGTTGTAAACGAGAAATACGCCGACTAATAGCACGGCGTTCGGTTTCTAATTTAGTTTCACCAGGACCACGAGTACCAATACCACCACCAAGTCGAGACATGGCTTGTCCTCTCCCAGTTAGTCTTGGCAGCATATATTCTAACTGCGCCAATTCTACTTGTAATTTACCAGCACGAGATTGGGCGCGTTGGGCAAAAATATCCAAAATTACTTCCGTACGGTCAACGACTCGCAAACCAATTTGAGTCTCTAGGTTACGGACTTGGGAAGGTGAAAGATCGCGATCAAAAACTACAAGATTAGCTCCCAAAGTTTGGGCTGTGAGGGCTATTTCTTGTACTTTACCTTCACCAACTACCGTTTGGGGATGAATACGCGATCGCTTCTGCCATAAAGTCTGTAATACTTCTCCACCAGCAGTATCTACCAGCCGCCCCAATTCTGCCACAATATCTTGGAATTGTTGGGATGACAGATCATCGGTCAGAACTCCAACTATCACCACGTGATCGTGTTCAGTGTCTACCTCTTGGGCGACAAATTCCCGCCGGAAACCCTCTTCTAGTTCTTCAACTAAATCAACCAAGTCCTGTTTGGTCAGAGCATCCAGACTCATTGGTGGCGATACATTCCAACTTGGGGATGGAACATTACCATTTTCTGGCTTTAAAGAGGGACTGGTAATCAGGGTGCGGGACTCTTGTGATGTCAGATGCGCTAAATATGCTTCTTTAACGTAGCCTGTAGCTCCACCACCCCGTTTTTGAAATCCTGTACCTGTAATATTTATTACCGCTAATGCATCAAGGCGTTGTAGTGCCATAGATGTCAGTGCCGCTTCATTAGGCGGTTCTGACTTCAAATGTGTGGCGATACAACGGATACCGCTAAGTCGTTCCGCACCGTAACGGGGCAATTCCAACGGTGGAATTTGCGTTTGACGCGGAGTACCAACCCCAACGCGGATCACTTGTCCACGACGATTGAGATAGGTACATACAGGTTGATTGATTTCTGTACTAATAGCAGCCAAACGCTGGGCAAACTCCGGTGTAGTGATGCGATCGCCCGGAATACGTTGGTGATACAGCCGCTGTAGTTGCTTTAGCTGGCTGGATTTTAAACCTTGAAGATTACCGAAAATAGTCTCGATAAGCGTCTTTGACCAGTGAACTGGTCCTCCGAATCCTACTCTTTCTATTTTACAACACTGTTTTTGTGTCAAAACTCTTACTAATTGTGATGTTACCGGATGCGGAATGCGGTTTTCCAACCTAACAGAGCAGCAAATGCGATCGCTCCACTGACAACGTTAAAATAAACCCATAAATACCTGATGCCCAAGCCATGTCCCTCGCCAAAGAATTAGACTCTCCCCAAGGTATCCCAGAAGATGTTATCCTTCCCCCAAGTGATTTATACAGCGATGAGCCTCCTTTGGAAACTGAACTGCATCTGCGGCAAATAATCCTACTTTTCAAATGTCTGGAATGGTTGTGGCGAGACAGAACTGATTTCTATGCTGCTGGCAATCTTACTATTTACTATAGCTTCAGTAAAAGTAAATCAGAAGACTTCCGGGGGCCAGATTTTTTTGTTGTGCTAGACACGGAACGCAAAGCTCGTAAAAGTTGGGTAGTTTGGGAAGAAGATGGCAAATATCCAAATGTAATTCTGGAAATTCTCTCTGAATCCACAGCTAATATTGATAAAGAATTCAAGAAAAAACTTTACCAAAATACCTTCCGCACACCCGATTATTTTTGGTTCGATCCATACACACTAGAATTCGCTGGTTTTCATTTAGTAGACGGCAATTATCAACCCCTAGAAGCAAACAATCAAGGGTATTTATGGAGTCAGCAGCTAGGTTTATATCTAGGTATTTATCAGGGCTTATTACGTTTTTTTACCCCTGAAGGACATTTAATTCCAACACCTGAAGAAGAAGCTGAGTCTGAACGTCAACAGAAAGAATTAGCACTAAGTAGAGCAGAAAGATTGGCTGCTAAATTGCGAGAGTTAAATATCGATCCAGATACAATTTAAATGCGAAACCCAACCTAAACTTATCTTTAACATTTTATCGAGCAATGGTAAGTACACGCACTCCCTCAGCACAAATGGTTGTATTAAAAAACATTAGCTGGCAGACTTTTGAAACCATAATAGCTGATATGGGAGAGGATAGAACCTCTAGACTGACTTACGACCAAGGAATACTGGAAATAATGACCCCACTCTTACCCCATGAGTATTGGAACAGACTAATTGAACGTCTGATTTTTGTGCTTGGGGAAGAGTTGAATTTAGAAATTTTTCCTGCTGGTTCCACTACCCTGAAACGTAAAGATTTGCTGCGGGGTGCAGAACCCGATAGTAGTTACTATATCCAGAACGAAGCACGAGTGAGGAACAAATCAGAAATTGACTTGAATAGCGATCCACCTCCAGATTTAGTAGTGGAAATTGATTTAACTAGTTCGTCTTTGGATAAATTGCAAATTTATGCTTCTTTGGGTGTATCAGAACTTTGGCGTTATGAAGAAGGTGTGCTGAGAATTTATCAATTGCAACAAGGGCAATATGTGGAGTGTAGTGATTCGTCTACTTTTGCTAAGTTGCCTTTAATTGAAATTGCACGATTTTTGGAGGAAAGTCAAAGAATTGGGGTGATGGGGATGACGAAAAATTTTCGGAATTGGGTGAAAAAACAAATTTAATTTATCGGTTTATGATTGGGGATTGGAGAGTTTGAGAAAGTCAAAACTAGTTGTAATACATTGTGTGTTCAAGTATCAACGTTACGCACGTTATAATTTATTAAATATGAGGTTTTCGGTGAAAACATTAGCAACTATAAATCAAAGTTGGCTATCATCCTAACGATAATATAAATTAGCTATTTTATACCAGCGACTATCTGAACTATTGAAGATTTGAAGTAGTGTATAAAACACAAGATTATGGTGTCAGGACTTACGCAACTGGCACAAAGGTCTTGATGCGACTGCGCCGCAAAATAGATAACAGAAAACTGTAAAACCCTTTCCTCATCTAACTTTCAATCATACTCTTCATGAATCAAATGCGATGCTGA
>JAHHHW010000065.1 GCA_019359115.1 Pelatocladus maniniholoensis HA4357-MV3 | reverse complement strand
ATCGTTGCAAACATTCCAACAGTGCTAATATATCTGGCATGGGCTTTCTGTAGCGATTGAGTTGTAGTTGTGGTAAACAATAACTCTACTACGGAAAGCCCTCTTTATTTTGGCGAAGGTATTGTCTTAAAAGAAGTGATTTATTTAAACATAATTATTAGGCAAGAATCTCGATCACAGCAGCCAGAATAGACGCAGCTTTATCGTTAGTAGGAATAAATATCCGCTTGCGCCATTGAATAATTTCGGTAAAGCATCCTACAACTACAAGTCGGTCAGCCAAAGGTAGAGCATTCACCAACTCAATCCTGCGTTCACCTGCGATAGAGGAACAACGTAAGGTTACACCTCCAGGCAACTGTTGTGAATAGTTCTCGTTGAGTACCAGAGAAACTAATTTTTCTGGACTTAAGAGTTTGTTCTTCATACCCAATTGTTCAGCAACAGTGCAAATGTCTTCTGCATTAACGACCCGCCCCAGAATTTTCTCTCCATCACTAGTTTGCAACCGAAATACTCGGCTGTTCTTGCGCGGAAGTATTTTCCAAATAGGCAGAAGTATCCCCGTGACTAAGTGAATGTAGTCAGTAATGAACTTGGGCAGATTGTCTACTTCCTTTGACCAAGCGGTGATAAACGACTGTGTTGAAACCTCTTTCCAATTGGAAGATTCCAATTTATCAACAGGTACGCGCATTTGATTTTGAGGTCGCACGAGCAAAACCCTTGGAACGACTCCACCTTTGTCATCAAAGATACTATGTGTGGGAATACAAACAGCAGCATTGCGCGAATTGGAGTTAACCATCAGCCGTCCCTGGTGCTTTAGGGCAAACTCCACTGCTTCAGACGCGGTTTTGATATCAGTCTTTTGCACACGCTCAATCTTCAGGTAGTTGGTCACACTACCAGTGCCTCTATGAGTATAAACAGACTCTTTACTTGCAACAGTGAACTGTTCTGCCCGTAAAGTCTCTACGCCCACTTCAAACACACCTGCGGCTCGCGCAGTTTCAATCTGTTGGCTCAACAGCAACTCGAAACGCTCGAAGACGATTCACGGCATTGAGGTCAGCATGATAGCTGCGACCCGTACCGCCAGCATCAGAGAATATGAGGATTTGCTTATCTCCATTCATAAACGCCGCAGTTTCGGCAAGATTGGCAGCAGAACCGCGTGAATCCACGAACAAACGCCCAGATTCATCCTTTAGCACTCGTTTACTGCGTCCAGTCACTTCAGCCACTTGTTTGTGACCGAAATGCCATAGCAGCTGTTCCAAAGCTCCAGGAATCGGGTCAAGACTTGCCAGTTTATCAATCAGGGCATCTCGTAACGCCACAGCTTCAGTAGAAATAACTGGAGAGCCATCAGCGTCAAAGGCAGGTTCGGAATGCTCCTCGCCATCTTCGCCAGAGTGGATTTCATGGAGATGAATGGGAAAACCAGACATCAAGTAATCCATGACATATTCCCTTGGCGTTAAGTCAAGGTTTAAGTCCTTCCATTCCGAAGCGGGAACCTCGTCAAGCCGACGCTTCAGCAGTTCTTCGTTTGTAGACACAATTTGAATGACAACGGCATTACCCGCAGCTAAATCATTCTCAATCGCCTTGATTAACTGTGGACACTTCATTCCAGTTAACAGATGATTGAAGAATCTTTGCTTGTGCGATTCAAACTGCGATTTGGCTGACATCTTAGCAGCGCGATTGTATGTTTTCGCACCAGTGATGTTACAAGCTTCCAGTGCTTTCTCTAGGTTACAATGAATAACCTGAAAAGCCTCAGAATAGCTGTCGTAGATTCGCTCTTGCGTCGGTGTTAGCTCGATTTCGAGAGTATCGTATTCAACGCCCTCGAACGAGAGCGATCGCGCCAGATACAAACCGAGTGCCTTCAAATCTCTGGCAACAACTTCCATCGCGGCGATACCACCCCCCTCGATAGAACCTACAAAATCCTCACGAGATGTAAATGGGAAGTCGCCGGTTTGCCACAATCCTAGCCTGTTCGCGTAGGACAAGTTGGACACTTTGGTTGCTCCGGTTGCTGACACATAGATAACCCGTGCTTTGGGTAAGGCATTTTGGAGTCGAAGCCCCACAACACCTTGCTGGGAAGCTGCCACCATGCCGAGCTTACCTTCGGTCGCCATCGCGTTGCCCATGCTGTGGCATTCGTCAAACGCGATCGCACCCTCAAAGTCCTTGCCTGCCCACTCAACGATTTGCTTGAGCCTGGATTT
Source organism: Pelatocladus maniniholoensis HA4357-MV3 (assembly GCA_019359115.1). GTDB lineage: Bacteria > Cyanobacteriota > Cyanobacteriia > Cyanobacteriales > Nostocaceae > Pelatocladus > Pelatocladus maniniholoensis. The sequence goes on along the minus strand of JAHHHW010000065.1, from coordinate 8,022 downwards.
GCCACCTTTTTGCGATGCCTGCGGCAACCTGACGGAACGCAGTGTGGAGTACGTACAGAACAGAATCCCTTGAGTGAAAGGGATTGGTTCACCCAGCTTGATGTTGCTTAGGTCGATTATGTCCTTTTCGGAACCACCCAAAGCACACCAATCTCTACGTGCATCCTCAATTAATGCGGCACTTTTGGAGATCCAGATTGCCTTGCGTCGCCCCTGACACCAATTGTCGAGGATGATTCCCGCACACTGTCTGCCTTTTCCGCAACCCGTACCGTCACCCAAAAACCAACCGCGACGGAACTTGACGGCGTTTTCTTCGCTGTTGGCCGCCACCTTCACATTGTCCCACGAATCATCTACCAAGTATGACCCAGACAGAAATTCTGAGTGAGCTTGACCTGCATAGATAACGCTTTCAAGCTGTGCCTCTGACAACAAGCCTTGTGAAACAATATTGCTAGGTAAGTGAGGCTGGTAAATTGGTGCTGGCGGTGATACTAAAGCCAGTGCTGCACTTTCACACAACAGCGACGGATGAGGTCTTGCGCCTTTGATGCGGATGCGCTGCGGGCGATATGTTTCGTAAAGGGTGTCTTTTAAGCCCTCACTGGCAACCCACTTGATAACCTCATACTCCAAAACTACCACGTCTGGGATTTCGGAAACTGGTTCTTGTTCTACCACTGTGGTACGTTTGGTCAGAACCACTTTCGCCACCGCCGCCGCAGCTTTGACAGTTGTAGCTTTCCACTGCGAACGCCCCGGCAACTGCTCAATCAACGCCAGCAGTTCAGGCAGATCCAAGGTTTCGGAAATACACGGGATGTCGCAGGGATTGTCAGCCGGGACTTTATCAATCACCGTAATCCTGGTTTCCATTGTTGTCCCGTGCTTGGCGTAAATTTGCCCACTGACCCCGACTGACAGCAACACACTAGCTTCCGAGTGCCACTTCTCAAAAGTTTGTCGCCAAGTGGTATTATTCGGAGAAAACCAGTTAGCACTGATTGTCACCAGCCGTCCACCATCCGCTAGTCGCTGCAATGCCGAGTTGAGATGACGAGCCGTAGCGTCCGGGTTGCGCGCTCGCAATCCAGGAGAAGCTGAAAAGGGAGGGTTCATCAATATTACCGATGGCTTGGTCTGCCCTGCTAAATGATCATTGATTTGTTCAGCATTCACCTGAAATAGTGGAACGCCGGGGAACAAGTGTCTCAGAATTTTCGTTCTATCTTGCGAAAGTTCGTTTAGCATCAGACTTGCACATTGAAGTTTGGCAAACTGGGCCAAGATCCCGGTTCCAGCTGATGGCTCAAGTATGCGATCATCACTGCTGAGTTGTCCTGCTTTTACAACCAAGTAAGCTAATGGTAATGGAGTTGAAAACTGCTGTAGTTTCAACTGCTCCTCGCTGCGACGAGTATGAGTTGGGCAAAGTGATTCGAGCCGTTGCAGTTCCTCCAGGGGATTGTCTGACAAACCCTTGTATCGCAGGTAGAGGATGAACGCAACTTCCACCGCTTCGTAGGCATCTTTCCACTGCCAAGCACCCTCTGCTGCTGTACCGAGGAAATAACGATTCATCTGTATCTGAATCGTCTTTGAATCCAAGGGGCGATTTTGGAGCAAAGACTTCACAAGTTCCTGGGCAACGTTTATGACTGATTGCCCGTAGTCAAGTATTGTTTGTAAGTCGAAAAGCAAACCTTGAGTAGCGATTTGGCTTACCATATTCATAATTAAAATTTTGCGTTGGTGTGGTGTCGTGCATTCTGAATGCATCAAAATCCCACGTCAAAAGAAACATTTTTACAGTCGGGAACTCTTAACTCTTAACAGGAAAAATTCCACTTTCATGCAAGGCTCGTGAAACTTGTTCATTGGGACTGCCTTGTGAAAGCACAATAGTCGAGAGCCAAGTCGAAAAATATGCTCTCGACTGAAACATCTTTTGAAATAAATGTGCTTATTTTGGCTAAAATTCTTCTTGTTCTATTTCCTCAATCGGCTCATTCATAAATCTTTTTTGTTGTTTGACTTTGATTTGCTGATACTCGGAGGCTTTGATAACTGGCATCGCAGCCTCTTTTACTGCTTGCTTGGCTTGAAGGTAGAGAAACTGTGTCACGGCTTGTGAGTCTTCGTCACCATCCACTTGCGCCCAAAGTGAACAACCTAGCTCAATGGATTCATAATTGCCGAGGTTAAATTTGCGGGAATAACTAATAGAAACTGTGGTAGTCTTCATTCCATATTTCTCACTTCAAATATTATTTAATTGGCGAGCTTGTTAGTTTCAATCCGCAGCTTTCTACGAAATTGTTCAAAATCTCTCCATATAAACCGCAATCAATAATTATTCCCTCAAGCTGTTTCTTTAGCTTGACTGCTGCATCTTCTGCACAGTTACAGCAATCTTTATAACCTTCATCGCCTTCGCAATAAACATACTCTCTGTTGTCCATTGCTTTCAATAATTCATCAATATATTTTCTGAGAAGCTGAAGTTCTTCTTGTGCAAATTTGTCTGCCAACATAGTCAATCGTCCATGTCAATATCACTTCCTAATTGCGCGTAAGCGCCTCAATGATTTATATAAAATTTCCGCCTCATCTTTGAGGCGGAAACTAGCTAGCTTCCTTTGTCGCATATCTGTGCTGTTTTTGTTTGTGGAGAATTTATCTGTTGTTACCTATGCTTGGGATGTCTGTAGCTCTCTCCAAAGAGCTAACAATTAGCTTTGCGATAGTTTTCTACTTCTTTAATTTTCTCGCAATAATTTCCGCGAAGCGATAAAAAAAACACCAAGCCAGTAATCAGCTTGGTGATAATTATTAAAAATGCCGCCAAAGATTTTTGCTGATAGACTTCAAACTAACTGTTCTATTTTCTGTTTTTACTTCTAATGTTTGCACAACAGCTACATTATGAGGGATCTCCAGAAAATAAAATGTCCCGCCCTATCAAATATATTTTGGCTTAGTCCAAGGATTGATGAGCGTTCCACCCCTAGGCGGAACGCGAGGGCGGGACATTTTATTATTTGGAAGTGCCTGAGATGGTAATAATGAATTAAGCAGTTCTCGCTGATGGTCAACATCCGCAGCACTTTGGTAAACTCTGGACGGATCTATTTGCATCCCCAAAGGCGTGGGAATGATTTTTAGATATTCATTGAGGGTTTGTAGATACTTATCATCAAAGTTTCGATTAGCGACATAAGGACGCAGAATATTGAGTAGATTAATTGCTCTGGTAATTTCTGAAACACTACGAGTAGAATCTATTTGAGGGTGACTTGCTTGATAGCCTTTCATCTTTTTTTGAGCTACCAAACTATGATATTTGGAAACAGCTTGCCCGTAGCTACTCAAGTGGTGAACTTTCTTTTGAGAACAATACCCGACTCGTCCCCATTCAACAGTTAAGTTACTGCCAGAGACTTTGGCTGACCAAAATTTGTTACTGTTGCGAACAGCATCAACAAATACTAAATATATTTCCATAGTTTTGATACTTAAATTTTGAGAAAAGACAAGAGCGATCGCCTGCTTTTGAGTAGCAGTGATCGCCGACTTGATTAGTTTATGTTTCTCAGTCGTGGAGTCCGTAAGGACTTGGTTGTTGTCTGCACTGTACTAGAAGCAGCGCGAGCAGTCTTAGACCATGCTTGCATTCGCTCTATTGCAGCCGCATCATTTACAGCCAAAGGGGTTATATTCTCACAACACTGCATCAAATCCCCTAAAGTAACCTGCTGCGGTCTATCTTCATCAAAAGCCAGTAGTGCCGCTTCTGCTGCAAGGGTTTCGAGTTCAGCTCCGGAGAACTTGTTAGTATTGGCGGCGATCGCTTCGAGATACTCTTGTTGCAGTGCGATACCAAATCTCTCTAGATGAATCTTGAGGATTTGGACTCTCTCTGGCTCTGTTGGTAGATCAACAAAGAAATTTTCATCAAACCTTCCCTTTCTTTTCAATTCACTTGGCAATGCTGATGGGTCGTTGCATGTTGCCACCACGAACACTCCAGCAGTACACTCACTCATGAAGGAAAGGATATTGCCCAGGATTCTTTGTGAAACACCACTTGTATCACTACTACCTGAAAGAGCTTTTTCGATCTCATCCATCCACAATACACACGGTGCGATGGCTTCAGCAGTTTTCAAGGCGCGGCGGACATTCCCCTCGGATTCACCCACCAAAGAACCGAGCATTGATGCAATATCAAGTTGGAGTAATGGTAAGTTGAGAATGCTGGCGATGTTTTTGGCTATTAGGGTCTTGCCCGTACCCGGTGGGCCAGCCAACAACACACCTTTAGGTTGTGGCAAATTGAGACTGCGTGCTTGTTGAGTGAATAGTCGGCGACGACGAATAAGCCAATCACGCAATAGGTCTAGTCCACCGAATGGGATAGTTGCTGGTTTACCTAGTTCAATTCCCATTTGTGCAAGCAGACGAGTTTTGTACTTGACAACTAGAGGTGTGACAGTGCGATCAATAGTAATGCCATTGCTACTCAATCGCTCTTTGACTGTCAACCGTAAGAAATCACTAATTTCCTCCAGGGTTAATCCTAGCGCTGCCCTTGATAAAGATTCTCTTTCTTCGGTAGTTAGTAACACCCGGAATGGTACGTCTTGTTCAGTGGCAGATTCTGATAAGTAGTTTAGGTAGGAGTATAAATGCTCTTGAACTTGCTCAACGGTGGGCAGTGGTACTTCAGCGAACGGAATCAGTCTCACCAATGACTCATGCAATTCAATATTTTGACCTAGAAAGATAATGCGTTTTTCTGTGGGCTTGAGTCGGTGATAGAGGTTTTTTATCCGTGTGAGTATTTCCCAAGATAACTGCGGTGAGTTCTTACCTACAAAGGGATGCACATCGTCCAAGATGAAAACACTTACACCATCAAAACTGTTAATGTACTCGAAAATGTACAACAACGGATCTGCGTGGGCTGGTCTTTTGTATTCTGGCACTGGCTTGAATACCAACCCGCCATCGTCAGCAATCAGACACTGTTCCAGCCCCGATACTCCCAGATTCCAGAAGAATACGGGACTCTCTAGTTTCTCTTGTGCCTGGGTTGTGAGCCACTGGATAATTGTGGCTTCTTCCGGCGAGAGAACTTCTAATGCCACGATGGGGATTTGAGAATCTAAGGTGGCAAAAATATTATTTAGGTTCATTGTTCTTGTTTATACGGTAATGGGGAGAGTTCGTCGTGAGTCTTTACCAGTTTCACGACTACCTCATAGGCCTTTCCAATTAATAAAATATCGGTGCCCTCGCGTTCCCACCTGGGTGGGAACGCTCACCAATTCTTGGGTTGAGCCAAAATATATTTGATAGGGTTAGGGTCTTCCACGTACCAAAATTGGGCAGGCTTCACTCGAGAGATAACTCGTCGGCCAATTAAATAAGCCTGATATAAGCCTGCCCAATTTTGTCGGGGACAGTGCAATGGCACCGATATTTTATTTTTTGGAGATCCCATGAAGTTCGGCTTTGCCGTCGAAAATCTCCGCAGTTCCATCACTGAAGGCAATCGCTGAAACCAAAGCATTAATCAATACACACAAACCCTCTGTATTGCCTTTGATCACGATTGGTTCTTGGGCTTTCGTGGCTGCGTAAATATGAACCATCGCGTATTCTTTGGGTAATTCGTTCATAATTTTTTGTACTGGGGGAAATTAAACACTTCCCCCCGTTAGTTTTACTGCCGCAGGCGCGTTTGATGAGTCGAAGTAGTCCGTAGCTGCTGGGTTTGAGCTTCCGGCTTAAATTCTCGTTCGCCTTCCACAACCCCTAAACATTCCTCAAACGGTTGCGTCGCTTCCAGGCAAGAAAGCCCATCAAATCCTTCTGCCTCTATCTTGGCTTCCCCCGTTACTTGGTCAAAATGTATTAGTATTGATCGTTCCATGATTTATCTCCTCACATATTGTTGGGTTTGCTGGTGTGCGGCGAAAGTTAACCGTAGGGTCTGCACTTGACCATTACTTGTCTGAGTGATAGTGCATTCGCCAAACTGTTCGGTAAGTTGGGCAGCTTTGGACAGAACCATTCTTCGTCCGTAAGCCTTTACCAAATTGTGAGTAAAGAAGTTTTGTCCTAGTTGGGGATTTGTTTCATAAGCATCGTGGATTATGTCGTATACTCCAGACTTGGAATTCCACCGAAAACCAATATCTGCAAGAGCTTTGAATGTATGACCACTGACTATGATTTCAGCACTCTGCCCTTGCGAACCACCGTAGTAGCCTGTGAGTGGCTGCGGTGTTTTGTGGACTTGTGGCTGAAGTTCCAAATCTTGCAAAGCCTGTATTAAACACTCGCGGTTGGTCAACTTAGTTTTGACTGTTGAGAAATGGGACATTTGTTATCTCCGGAATGGCAAATACTTTGTGTTTAGGGGTTGAGCAAAAATAAGTTGGTCAGGCTTATATTTATTCGACTCATTCAAGCTGGAGAGCGTGGAGGGGGCAACGCCCGATAGGGCGAAGACACGCCTGACCAACGCCCTTCAAGGCAAGGATGCTTAACGGAACTTGAACGACTTAACAGTAGCTACCGTCAGACCAACATCTTCACTCGCCAGCCTTTGCAGATTTCGCTGCTCATCTAGGAGTTTGGAGTAGATTGCATCCACTTTCGCCTGGAGTTGAGATTGCCCAAGGGAGCCCAAATTCTTGGATGCAATTGCTGGATCATTAACGATGGAATCCAAATGATTCATCATTTCTTGGAGACTACTGCTTGCCTCAACAGAAGCATTCGCCAACAACACCCGTACTTTCTGTAGGTGCTTGGACATCTTTTTCTTGAACTGAACTGGCTTACGTCCCGGTTCCCACTCGCTTAATTCTTCGAGCAACTGGGCTGCTAGTTGTTCACCTCCTGAGATCGCTGCTTCCCTTAATTGTTGCTCCAGGTTTTGGTCATACTCCTGGATAAATCGAGTTATTTGCTCCAAGCATTCGGCTTGTTGGTTTGATAACTGCTCACTGATTGCAGGAATGATAGTGGGTCGTCCAATTATTACCTGTAAATAATCTTCTAATTCCTCTAAAAGTGGGAATGCTTTGAGCAAATTCTGCTTGACTTGTTGTTGTTGTTCTATCTCTAATTGCCAAGCATTTAAAGATAGAAATTTGTCGATTCGAGAGTTATAATCTGCATAGCCTTTTTCATACTCTTTTTGAAGTTGACTACGCAAGGCAGGAGCAATCGAATCTCTAATTTCTAATAGTTGATTCCACACCAAAGGTGCTAAATCAATTGGACAAATCCAATCCCCATTGTCGTTACTCATCCACTCTTGTACTGAGGCGATTTCTTGCCTCAACTCAGATGCGGCTTCGTCCAGGGCTTTGAAGACTTTGATTCCCTTTAAACCAACCTCCGAAGTTTTTATCTTCACCAAATCCGATTCTTGTTCGTCTTGAGAAGCTTTGAGGACATCCGCCCACTTTGGAGCGTTGCTTTTGGTAGTTTTCTTGAGTTGAATCTTGAAACGGATACGAGTCTTATTCAATTTCTGAAGGTTATAACGCTCTACTACAGCGTCTTTCAAGAATGTTTCTGTTGAGGAAGAAGCAACTACTTGTACCATATGTTTCTCGCTTTTCGCGCTTGTTCAAAATTATTGATGCGTAAGCATATTGGCGCTCAGAAAAAGGGGGTCTTTCCCCCTAGGCACTTACTCGTAATAAAATGCCCAGCCGTATTAAATATATTTTGGCCAAGCCCAAAGATTTAGGCGCTTTCGCCTGAAGGGCGCGCCTCGACGGCTGGGCATTTTATTATTTGGAGATCCCCTAGTAGTTTGCCTCTTCTGGTTGCCGCTGCCTGCTCAAGAGCTTGTTTGTATTGCTTTTAGGGGTACAGCCGGGATACGTGCAAAATGGGACACGTTGTAAAGTTTTGTAAAGAAATCAGGTTGAAAGCATTGATTTTAGGTTCAGTCGAGCCAGAAATTTTTGAAGCGATCGCTCGTTAGTTCGG
>JAHHHW010000064.1 GCA_019359115.1 Pelatocladus maniniholoensis HA4357-MV3 | reverse complement strand
CCGTATTTCTCAAATTCGAGCAATCCCCTCTCTTGCCCAAGTTATTCGGGAGAAATCTTCTCTCATTCCATTAGGCTGGTCGTGGCAGCTTGAATCACTGCCTACCCCGAATTATTGAGCCGATACTTTCTTTCCTTATTCAAACCTACTTTTGTGATTGGATTACGTCAAGGAGTAAGTTGTTCTGATACCGTTTTGCAACAAGTAAAACAGTGGTTACTTAAAGGATTAATTCAAGGAATTGGTTCACGAGTCAATAGTGGTTATGGAAAGTTAAAACTTGAAAGACAAGCCTTTGTTTCTCTTCCTTCAGAACTACGTCCCAAAAAAAGAACCCCAATTCTACAAGTTCCTTTTGAATTGGAAGGACAACTAATTCACGGATATCAACGAGTTGACTGGAGACAAGATGGCCAGAGTAATTGGCAACCGAGACCCCAAGCAGTATCAGAAGTGAGACCTATTGCTTTTCGGTCGATGCTGCGGTATTGGTTTAGAATTTTTGCTTTAGGGGTTTTGCCTCAAAAGCGGGTACGTAAGCTAGAAATATTTGTATTTGGTGGAATTGAGCCACAAGCACAAACAGGACTTTTTCAGCTAGAAATCGATAATGGGGATAACTCTCAATCCCATTCTCAAGCTGGAATTCTTATTTTACATTATTCACCCTTCATCAATGACAAAATTAAGCCATTAATTCGCGACTTATTGAGAAGTTTGACTTGGTTAATGTTTCATCTAGGGGGAGTTGGACATGGTGCGAGAAGACCTTACTACAAACGCATAGGAAATCCTCAACATCGAGGAGTTAATTTGATGCCTACACGTGAGGAAATTACCGAAACAGTGAGACAGAATTGGATATTACCTCCAACTCCTCAAAAGTTCCAGAATTTATTTCAACAACATTTAGACAAGTTTTATTCAACGTTACGTGTATTGGCAAAACAAGAAATTGATTATCGCCAACCACGAGAAGATGTGATTGCATCTACTGCACATACTTGGGTTGAGGCTGTGGATATCAATTGTGAGATTTTGGTAATTCGCAAAGCAGTGAAAGAACAAAATTCTAGACCTTATGCACTCAAAATATTACATGACCAATTTCATGACTTAGAGTCTCACGACTATACAATAGCAAAAAGTTTATGCGGAGGAATCAATAAAGAATCTACAGAAGAAGGTGACGAAATTGACCGTGATGTGATACCTTCTCCTGTGTGGATTGCTAACTTGCACAAATATCAAGTTGTGACAGTATTTGGAGCAAACCAAGACCCTCGTCAAGAATATTTAAGAAGATTGAAAGATGCGATAGATAATTCTCAAAATTCCTTTGATAGCTATGCTCAAATTTGGCCCCTACACCTACGCAGAGCTTGCGACTGATTTAACATTTATTCCAAGCATCAGCAACATAAGCAGAATCAACCACAGTACCCATTAAATTTACAGGTGTATTCGCTGAAGCGTAATATTTAACTTTTGGTGAGAGTTCATCAATCGCATTGATGCGTTGCTTACCTGGTCGAATATAAACCACTAAAACTGCTTTGTTGGGAAGCACGTTAACAATCTTTTTGAGTTGTTCAGCTACTCGCTTTTCTATTAACTGAGCAATTTCTGTTTCTGGTAAACTGTTTTTTTCTGTATCAGCAATTAGCTTGTAATTCACCAAATCTAGAACCACAACATCACCAGAAACCTTGATTCTTTTGGAAGCATCTAACATTCGTGTTGTTTTAAATCCTCGTTGTGCAAGCAACTGATACTCTTCTGGATAATCATCAGCAAGCATTGGTTGGCCTTGAGGAAGAAGGTAATCAACAGATATACCACCAAGCACTTTTTCGCGGTCTAAAATTTGTTTGAGATTACCAACTTGTTGACCAACAACCTCACTCACTGATAATTGCAGCCGTTGTTCAACTTCAGAGCGTATCAACTGACGTGCTTCCTTAAGACTTTGATTAAACAGGTAAACGCTGATCGCTCCAACTACTCCTAAAATTATTCCGAATACCACAAATGATAGATTAATCGCACCAACAAAACTGCCAAAACTATTATTCAGGCGTGTGTTAGCATCTTGTAAAAACTGGATTTGGCTTTTGAGTAACTCGACATCAGCACCACCGGAGGGAGATGGTTTTGGGCTGGGTGTGGGAGATGGAGTAGCTTGGGCGATAAAAACCCAAATCTGGAATAGCCTAATTTGAGACAGATTGAATAAGTGTGACAAATACATATTGACACTCAAAAGGCAACTTTAATAGCAATTATTTGCTATCCAGCATAATCTAAGTTTGTTGGCGTTTAGATCAGCTACTCTACTCCAAATCCTGTTTTGTAGCGACTGTCTTGAAAGTCAAGCGATCGCCTGCTTCACTAAACCACCAGCTACAATTACAGTCTTGATACTAGCTCAAACAGCCCCAAGGAAGACGGAAGCTGCTACAGGGTGCGCGAAACACGGAAACGTCAACCCAGAAGCTGCTGCAAGGAACCCGGAAGCTGCTACAGGGTGCGCGAAACACGGAAACGTCAACCCAGAAGCTGCTGCAAGGAAGACGGAAGTTGCTACAGGGTGCGCGAAACACGGAAACGTCAACCCAGAAGCTGCTGCAAGGAAGACGGAAGTTGCTACAGGGAAGGTCACACATACCAGTGAACTCCAAATTATTGAAACCGCAGGGAGTATCAAAACATATTTATAAACACTTGTGCCAAACATCACTTCAAAAAAAATTCTGGATGTGCTATCATAAGCAAAATCCAGAATTTACATCATGTATTTTAAAGAAAAGTACTGATAAAATTTGTATAAAATCATTCCACAGTTACGCTCTTGGCGAGGTTCCGAGGCTGATCCACATCCAAGCCGCGACGGGCAGCTATATGATAAGCCAATAGTTGTAAGGGAACTACCGTCAGAATGGGAGAAAGTAATTCATCTACAAAGGATACAGGAACTAAATCATTAAAGATTTCTGCGGCTTCTCCATCTTTAACAGGTGTAACACCAATTAACCGAGAATCTCTGGCTTTTGCTTCTTGGGCATTGGAGATCACTTTTTCATATACACTACCAGGAACTGCGATCGCCACTACTGGTACTTTGGCATCTAATAAAGCAATAGGCCCATGCTTCATTTCTCCAGCTGGATAGCCTTCTGCATGAATATAACTAATTTCTTTTAATTTCAACGCCCCTTCCAAAGCAATAGGAAAGTTTATTCCCCTACCCAAAAAGATAAAATCTTGAGTTTCAGCAAATTCATGTGCTAATTGTTCGGTTAATTTTTCTTGACTTTCTAAAGTTGCTTCCATTTCTTTGGGAATCTGGCGTAACCCTTTGAGAATATCTTCTAGGTTTTCTAGGGGAAGTGTTTGACGACTATAAGCCAAATCCAAGGCTAAAGCATAAAATGCCATCAATTGAGCAATAAAAGTTTTTGTCGCCGCTACGCCAATTTCAATCCCAGCGAGGGTATTAATCATATGGGAAACCATGTATCCCAGACTGCTTTCAGGACGATTGGTGATGCCTAAAAGTCGCGCTTGATACTTTGGTTCTCTACCCTGGCGGCGTTCTTGTTCCATTGCCAAGGCTGCTAGTGTATCAGCAGTTTCACCTGATTGAGTCACGCCAATGGTTAGTGTATTGGGTGTCAGGGGTGAGGGAGCGTAGCGAAACTCGGAGGCATAATGTACTTGAGTGGGAATTTGTGCTAGTTGTTCGAGTAAGTATTTGCCGATTAAAGCTGCGTGCCAACTAGTACCACAAGCGACAATGTGAATTTGTTCTATATCTGCGTAAAATTCACTTGCTAAACCAATATTGATGGGAGATCTGCTACTGTTTCCTGGATGCCAATCGGTGTTAAAGTATGCTTCTAAACAAGCCCTGACTACTCCTGGTTGCTCGTAGATTTCTTTGAGCATGAAGTGCTTGAATCCTTGTTTTTCTACCATCATCGGATTCAAACTGAGTAGCCGGGGATGTTTCTTCAATCTTTGGCCAGCAAAGTTATAAACTTCTACCCCCAAAGGAGTCAGACGTGCCAATTCGCCATTTTCTAGGGGTAGTACCGCCTTGGTATGGGAAATAATCGCGGGAGTATCAGAGGCGCAGAAAAACTCTCCTTGACCAAAACCAATGACGATGGGTGCTTGCTGACGAACAACAATTAATTCATCGGGATAGTCAGCGCTGATAATGGCGATCGCAAACGCACCTTGTAATTCATTAACAGCTTTTCGCACAGCCTCTAAAAACACAGAATCGGAATTACTCTGTCCAAAAGCGATTTCTTCTTTGAGAAATTGAGCGATGAGGTGGGGAATTACTTCTACATCAGTATCTGAACGAAACTGGTATCCTTGCTGTTTGAGTTCCTCACGCAACTTAGAGTAATTTTCAATAATTCCATTTACTGCTACCGCTATCCGCATTGCTGTATCCATGTGCGGATGAGCATTGTACTCTTCTGGTTTTCCGTGAGTAGCCCAGCGAGTATGACCAATACCAATTTGAGCAGGACTTTGTAAATGTTCTAACTTGGAACGTAGGTTAGATAGTTTGCCTTTAGCTCGGACACAGTTAACTTCGTCTTCCCAAATCGTTGCAACTCCAGCAGAGTCATAACCTCGATACTCTAGTTTTTCCAGCCCAGATAAGAGAATTTCTGTCGCCGTTTGAGTCCCTACATAACCGACGATACCACACATTACTCACACCACTACAATTTCAGGATGATTAAATTCCAGTATAGATGCTAAGTAAAAGGTGGGAGGGGAAACAATTCAAAATTCAAAATTTGGAAGATAGTGTGAGGGGATCGGGAATCGGGGACAAGGGAGAATTATTTAACAAGTCTCTTCTCAATGACCATTGACAATTGACTAAATACTAAGATTTTTTAATTTTTATAAAAAACGAGAAATTTATAGGGTAGACGTTTCTCCCCAATCTAAATAGAGAGGCGATTAATGTCTACCCTACCTTGTAAAAAAAAGTTTGATAATTAATACAGTGACTGCTCCCACACCGACCCGACCCAATCGGGTATGGTGTGGGCTTTTTCTAGCTTTTAGTAAGCTAGACCCATGCTGCGAGTTGTTTCAGCCCCCAGATATACTCGGATGCTCAAGAAGTCAGTGGGGCAAGCAGTTTCACAACGCTTGCAACCAACACAGTCTTCTGTACGGGGGGAAGAAGCTACTTGATTAGCTCTACAACCATCCCAGGGAACCATTTCCAATACGTCTGTCGGGCAAGCGCGGACGCACTGGGTGCAGCCAATGCAGGTATCGTAAATTTTTACGGTATGAGACATTAAAAAACTCCTAAATGAGGTGTTCTTCTCCGCGAAAGAATCATAATCAAGGCTTAGTTTACCGCAGTGACTCATCTGTCGTAATCAAAAGGCTACATAACTTTAAACAATGTAATAGGATTGGGGAACAGGGATTGGGGATTCTCCAGAGGAGACGCTACGCGTAGACGCGCAAGCGGCTTCTGACAGAGTACGAGGATTGGGGAACGGGGATTGGGGAAGGTAGGGGTCCCCTGGAGGGGATAAGGGGCAGGTGGGGCCCCCTCATTTCAAGGGTAGGGATTTTGTATTTGGTCATTTTTTGACTATTTCAGCCGATTTAAGAATCCGGAAACGACCAAACCACGTTGAACATTTGAGAATTTTCTCAACTATTTTCGCTCTGCTAAAAACCCTACCCATGAAAGGGGGCCCCCTCTGGGGAACTCGGGGCCCCCACTCCCAATACGGTTCGGATAAGACAAATCGATTGGCATTTAAACCCTGTAGAGACGTTGCACTGCAACGTCTCTACATTCCCAAATCATGCGAAAAATCCTTAACCGAACCGTATTGCCCCCACTCCCCCCAAGGGAGTGGGGATTAGGGGCGAAGGGGTAATGGGGATTGGGGAACGGGGAATAGGAAACGCAGGGCTGGCTGCTGCTCAATAAATTTTGTGCATATCTAGGCAAATATCGGCATGATTGCCCAGATTCTTCCGTAAACTTTGCATTGAAGCAACGTATAATATAAATACGCTTGATTAGTGCGGGATGCAAAAGCTTACGAGGTTGTGAAAACTTTGAAACACTTGGCACAAACTAATTGTAAAAAACTGAATATTTTTTTAAGTCTCGTACTGAAATAAATTTCAGTATCTCTAACTGGGAATTAGTGGTCAAGGAACCGGAGTCACCAGGCGAAGGGACTAAACGCAAGCGCGCTTCTAATTGAGCAAACTTATACCGTGGAGTTGGGCTTACGTATATTTACAGCTTATTGCCTAGATATACATAGGTTTTTAGAAGCGGTACAGGGTGCAGGGAGAGGCTGGAGAATAAACCAATTCCTGATCCCCAATCCCTGATCCCCGACGCTTGCTACAGATTGGAAATATCTTCTACCCACACAAGTTTATCGGCAAAAAAACTAATCTTGAGCGAGTTGTAGAGTTTGCGATCAGCTGTGACAAGCTGGCATTCTTCTGTAAAAGCAAGAGCCATATAAAAACAGTCATTTACAGTCTGTGCTAGAGTGTTAGCCATTTCCACAGCAGTTTCTAATAACAGTGTTGAAGGATAAGTCTGCAACATCATTGCCTTAAATTCATGTATAATCCTTCGGCTTGTTTCTTGAGTAATTTCCCCTAGCTGGACTTTTTTCCACAAAATATGACCAAACTCAGGTAGTAGTAAGTCTGGCGCTAGTAATTCATAAGTTCCGTCCAAAAGACGAGCTGCCTTTTCGCTGTTAATCTCTGGTATGAACCATTTAACAGCCACAGTGGCATCAACAACGTAGCGATTCACTTGTTTTTCTCCTTTCTGAGGAGTTCTGCGCTGTCGGTATGGATATTACCTACTAATTGCAGCCGCATTTGGAAAGCAGCTTCTCTCACCTTTGCCATATTGACTTGCTTGCTTGAAGTTGCCTCACTTTGTACTGCCATCTCCAAGATGCGTTTGATTTCTGCTTGCAAAGAGTGACCGTGCTGTTTGGCAAGGATTTTCAGCTTTTCTAGGATGATGGGGTCTAGGTCTTCAACCAAGACTTGAGCCATAATTGACTTTTTATTAGTTTGTTATATGGATTAGCTTTTTGAGATTATAGCTTGCTGTTATGGAATTAGACCCCAAGAAGCGATCGCAATCAATGCGAGAATGGCTCGATTTATTGGGGTTAAGTGGGGAAACTAGCACAACTGAGACACCTACACCGCCTAAACCAGAACCAAAAATTAATTGCATTGCTGTGAGTGCGATCGCTATCCCCACTTTGCCGCTCTAGTTTTTTTTCGTTTGGCTATTGCAATCTTAGAAAAAGTTTGCTACATTAATTAATCGTTGAAAACAAATGTTTTCGCCGGGATAGCTCAGTTGGTAGAGCAGAGGACTGAAAATCCTCGTGTCACCGGTTCAAGTCCGGTTCCTGGCACTTAAGATAAAACCCCTGGTAAGCAAGACTTCCAGGGGTTTAGTGTCTCCATAAAAACCCCATTTCAGCCGTTTTTGGTGGTGTAAATCTGGTGTAATTTTATGCCACGTTGGACATTTTTGGACGGGGTTAGTCAAATTATTGGGGTAAAGTTGGGGTAAATCAGGGCGCGCTGATTGACCTATTTCAAGAGTTGCCTGATGAAAACCCAAATGTCTCAACGCAAGGCTTCTAAGGGAACTGTCCAAATTAAAAACTCAAATGAACGCCTGCAACTCGTTTTTAGCTATACCGGAAAACGTCATTATCTTTCGACAGGTTTTACAGATACGCCAGCCAATCGCAAGTTGGCGGAAATGAAGGCTAGGCAAATAGAGCTAGATATTCTCTCTGGCAATTTTGACACAACTCTAGCCAAGTACAAACCAGAGTTGTTGCTGAGTACCGTTACCCCAACTTTTACCCCAAAAATTACACCAGTTGTTGAAGCCGAACCATCTCTGGTGGAGTTGTGGGAGAAGTACACCGACTTTAAGCGCCCTGGTTTATCGCCTAGTACTCTAGCGAAAGACTTTTGTAAAATCTTTCGCTGCATCAATTTTCATCTGCCAATCAAAACCTTGGATAGTGCAGTAGCAATTCGAGACTGGTTAATTGCCAATAAAACCCCGAATACAGCCAAACGAATCCTGACACAACTTTCAGCTTGTTGTGATTGGGCAGTGAAATCTCAGTTAATTAAAGAAAATCCATTTGAGAATATGGCAACTGACATAAAGATTCCCAAGGCAGACAAGGAAGACAGTGATATAAATCCCTTCAGCCGGGATGAACGTGACAGAATTATCGAAGCATTCAAAAATAACCGCTACTACAAACACTATGCCCCATTCATTGAATTTCTTTTCATGACAGGCTGTAGACCATCTGAAGCTGTTGGTTTGCAATGGAAACACATTTCTAAAGACTTCAGTTCTATCCGGTTTGAGCAAGCTGTAGTAATTTCTGAATCTGGACTAACCTGCAAGAAAGGCTTGAAAACTCAGAAGAAACGAACCTTTCCCGTCAATGCTCGTTTGGCTACACTACTAAAATCGATCAAAGCCAATACTGTCTGTGCTGATGCAAAGATATTTCCTTCACCCGAAGGAGGATGGATTGATATTCACAACCTGACTAATCGAGGTTGGAAATCGATTCTAGCAAAGCTTGATGGGATTGAATATCGCAAGCTTTATCAAACGCGACATACTTTTATTACACTGGCATTGGACAATAAGATGGATGTGAAAGACGTGGCTAAGTTAGTGGGTAATTCGCCGGAAGTTATTTATCGACACTATGCAGGACAAAGTAGAGACATTGTTGTGCCAGATTTTTGAGAAAGCTATTTGATTAGAAGTTTCTGATTGCTCATTATAGCGTTTCCTATGCTAATGAAGTATAGCTAGACTTCATAGTGGTACTTAGACAAAAAGTAGCCATAAAAAACACTCAAATGCATATACAGAGAGACTTTGACATCGTTTTGCCTAGTTTCTTGATATATCTGGGTTTCAAGCATTTTTGAGCCTTTGGGGTATTTCCCTTGCGCTGTATGGGTTTGAGGCTTGTTTCTGCCTTAAAAATGTCTAAGTCCCAATAGATAAATCATTTCAACTTTGAGAATGTACCTCATCTGAGCGAGAACCGCTATAAGCTGGCATAAATATTATGAATTGCCAGTTGATGAGCGATCACCTGTATTCTTCACATTTCCTATAGGCTTACCAACCAAATGTTGTGCCGTAATTCTAAATAGAATTCGCCCTTCGATTAGAACGTTTCTGATTGCTCAGTAAGCTGGCATGATATACATCTATTGCCCGATAGTGAGCGATCGGATCGTGGCGATTTTGCAACCAGTCTTGTATGAGTTCTAAGTTGTAGCGAACACAACGACTATTAATCCGCACCCAGTGTATCCCTTCAATCCACGTTCCATCAAGCCGATATTTCTTGAGTGTGGCAAAGCTGAGATTCAGATGCTCCGAGGCTTGCTGTTTACTTACAAATTTAAACATAGTTTGAGCATCATATAAATCTTTTTGAAACTTTACTTTGAGAATTTTCAATATTGGCACAAAAATTGTTATTTTTTTTATTTTTCCTATCTTCTTAAAGAAGAAAGAATATTCCAACCTATTTAAATAAATCTGTCTCGTTAAAATTCAACAGATAAAAGAGGTTAGATATTATTGGTCTATTTGGAATCATTTATACATAATTATTTTTGCTTTGACAAGTTTGATTGAGCAACATCAAATCAACTTTGACTGACTTCATCTCACACAAATCAATAAAAAATCACCGAATTACTAAACTTGATACTGATTGCAAAATCATTAACTATCACTAAAGCGATAGGGTTGTTTAGCACTAAAGCAATAAATTAATTCACGTCTTTAGAAAGAGTACTATCCAAAGCCTTTAACAGAAAATAGGCATAATGATTTCTCAAGTCCAATCTTATGGTTGAGGCAATTATTTGCTCTTTCATCACCGAACCTCAAGATTTACAATACATCTTTGATGTAGTTAATCAAGTATTAGATAATAATCATGTATTAGGCTCTATCAAAGATGTACAAACTGCTTTAAAAGAAGTCAGTTTAGAACACGATAGGGAAATTCAAATGAATTTGATATTTGAGGAAAACTACCTAACCGGATTTAACTTTTCGTTCAAAAATAAACCTACAAAAACTACTGCTACAATTCCTTTTAAACAACAGGAAATTGAGATGCAGATCGAAAGCGGTTGTATTATATTCCATGAACCGCCCATCACAACTATTGATGTAGCGACAACCGAAGTTAAAGGCAATCTTTCAATTTCTGACTCTAGCAAGAGCGAAATAATTGTTGCACCCGGATTGCAGGTAGAAGGTCAGCACATTATTACCCCAGAAAATGCTGAAATTGAGGAAGCCCTCAACTCACCCTGTTCCGGATTTGAGAAGATGAATCCGGCTTTAATTAATCTTGTACAACGATTAGAATCTCGCAATGAAATCGACGGATTGTGGTTAACAGGTTTGACTCTCAAAGCAGGAGTTTCATTAGCTTCTACTCTGCAAACAGAAAATAAACCTGATAGCCAAGCTGCTGGATTGGCAATAATTCAACGCTTTGGGCAAGTTCTACCTCAAGAGTTTGCAGAATTAAAAACAGGTACTTCTGCCAAAGCTA
>JAHHHW010000063.1 GCA_019359115.1 Pelatocladus maniniholoensis HA4357-MV3 | reverse complement strand
TATCGTTGCAAACATTCCAACAGTGCTAATATATCTGGCATGGGCTTTCTGTAGCGATTGAGTTGTAGTTGTGGTAAACAATAACTCTACTACGGAAAGCCCTCTTTATTTTGGCGAAGGTATTGAACTAAAGTCCTTACTACGAACCTTTAATTATTTACGCCGTTCTACTTAATATCAAAATCAAAGTATCGATTATTGATAAAACTGTTTTTAACATTATGTAGTAAAATAACAAACCACTCATTCCAAAATTCCATGCCATGAACTGGTCTATTTTGTCTCCTGGACGATGGGTGCAGATAACACGAGTGCTGACAGTTTGTCTGTGTTTGTTGTTAGTCGTAGGTTGTGGTACTACTTCCCAAACAAACACATTAGTATCTGGTAATGGTCGCATTACTGTTGGTACAACACTAAAACCGCGTACTCTCGATCCATCTGATGCCTATGAATTAGCATCACTATCGTTGGTATATAACATAAGCGATCGCCTCTACACCTATGAACCAGGAAACACAGAAATTAAACCACAGCTAGCTACCGCCTTCCCAAAAGTGAGTCCAGATGGTTTGACTTATACTATCCCTCTACGTCAAGGAGTAGTATTTCACGATGGAACTCCCTTTAATGCCGAAGCAATGGCTTTTACTATACGCCGTTTTATTGAAAATAAGGGTAAACCTGCTTTCTTGCTGGGAGATGTCGTAGAGTCAGCCAAAGCTACAAGCGAATATGAATTAACAATCAAGCTGAAAAAGCCATTTGCAGCCTTCCCGTCATTGCTGGCGTTTGCTGGTGTTTGTCCGCTATCGCCAAAAGCTTACGAAATTGGCGAAGGAAAATTTACCCCAAATATTTTTGTTGGGACTGGGCCTTACAAATTAACAAAATTTGGCCCTGATTCATTGCAGTTTGATGTATTTGACAAATATTGGGGAGAAAAACCCTTAAATCAAGGTATTAATGTCCAAATTTTTAGCAGTGGAGTGAATTTATATAACGCCTTTCGTAAAAAAGCTGTGGATGTAGCTGGCTTAAGTATGGACCCAGATCAAGTTCGTAGCTTGGAAGCAAGTGCAAAAAAAGGCGTTTGGCAAGCGATTCCTAATGAAGGTAATGTAGTCAGTTATCTAGCTGTTAACCGTAATCAAAAGCCAGTAGACAACCCAGCAGTTAGAAGTGCGATCGCTGCCATGGTTAATCGTCCATTAATATATGAACGAGTATTGTACGACCAAGCAGAAGCACTTTATAGTTTGATCCCAAAAGCATTCAATGATTATCAACCTGTTTTCCAAGAGCAATATGGTGATGGAAATATCCAAAAAGCTAAAGAATTGCTCACCAAAGCAGGCTTTTCTAAAGATAATCCAGCCAAAGTCGAACTTTGGTATCCTTCTGGTTCTCCTACTCGGAGTTTAGCAGCAATAGTCATCAAAGCTCTTGCGAAAAAAACAATGGATGATCTACTGCAATTTGAAATACATACTGTAGAGGCTACCACTGCTTTTAAAAACATTTCTCAAGGCTTATATCCAACATTTTTACTAGATTGGTATCCTGATTTTTTGGACGCAGATAATTATATTCAGCCATTTTTATCTTGTGACAAAGGTTCACTAGAAAAGGGATGTGAAGACGGGGGAAGTCAATCTCAGGGTTCTTTTTACTATAATCCACAGATGAATCAACTGATTGACAAACAACGACAAGAACAAAACCCCGAAGTACGTAAGCAAATTTTTGCAGAAATTCAAAATATATTGGCGCGAGACATACCTTACGTTCCTTTATGGCAAAGTAAAGATTATGTCTTTGCTCAAACTGGTATGAGTGGTGTCCAACTAGACCCTACTCAAATTTTGATATACAAAAATATCAAAAAATAGTCAAGAGTCAATGACTCTTGACCCTTGATTCTTGACCCTTGATTCTTGACCCTTGATTCTTGACTAAATCATGTCCCGTTCTAAAGCTTTAACATATTACATAACTACTCGTTTATTGTTAGCTCCGCTTCAGTTGTTGACAATTATCACAATTGTATTTCTTTTACTCAGAGCAACACCTGGAGATCCTGTTGATGCAATTTTGGGTGCGCGTGCGCCAGAAAGTGTCAAGGAAGAAATGCGAAAACAGCTAGGTTTAAATTTACCTTTGTGGTTACAGTACTTGAAGTATATCGGCGACTTACTGCGCTTTGATATGGGTAAATCTATTTCCAGTCGCGGACAACAAGTCTGGGATATTATTTGGCAATATTTCCCAGCGACAGCAGAATTAGCAATATATAGTATTGCGATCGCTCTGATTGTTGGTATTGCAGTTGGTGTGATTTCTGCTTCTCGTCCTGGTACATCTTTGGATGTAGGAGGAAGATTATTTGGAATTATTACCTATGCACTGCCCATATTTTGGGCAGGAATGATCTTACAATTAATTTTTGCTGTCCAATTAGATATATTACCTTTAGGAACACGTTATCCTGCAACTCTTCCAGCACCAGATACTATTACAGGTTTATATAGCATTGATAGTCTTTTAAAAGGTAACTTTACGCAATTATTTACTGCTGTGCAATATCTCATTCTTCCTTGTTGTACTTTAGGAATTTTGCTCAGTGGTATTTTTGAACGTATTGTACGTGTCAATTTAAAGCAAACTATGCAAGCAGATTATGTAGAAGCTGCTAGAGCCAGAGGTGTTCCTGAGAATACAATTTTACTTTCTCATGCTTTTAAAAATGCTTTGATCCCAGTCATTACAGTCTTAGGATTAACTTTTGCTTCTCTATTAGGTGGAGCAATTTTGACTGAAGTAACATTTTCTTGGCCAGGATTAGCAAATAGATTATATCAAGGAATTTCAGAACGGGACTATCCGACAGTCCAAGGAATTATGGTATTTTTTGGGGCTATTGTTGTGGGTGCAAGCATTTTGATTGATATTTTAAATGCTTATATAGATCCTAGAATTAGATATTGAATTTTATGAAATAAGAACTAATCAAATTCATCAATTGTTGAAGGTGGATGATCTTCGTTGCGTTCTTGAATATGACGTTCATATAGATTCATTAAAGGAGTAGCACTAATGCCATGAACGATAACAGAAACTACAATAGTAGTGTAAGTAATCCAGGAAATTTTCTCAGCAACTTGACCTTCTAAACCTTTACCAAAGGCGTAAGCAAGATAATATAAAGAACCAACACCACGGATTCCAAACCAACCAATTAACCAACGACTTCCGGGATGTAAGAAGTGACGACGCATAGACGGTGAACGATGACCGATTGTACTGAGCCACACTCCTAAAGGTCGAATTATAAAGAATAAGAATACTATCACTAATAAAGACTGAGTAGCATAATTGAGTATTGGCTGAAATAATAAAATCGAACCTAGTAATAAAATTGTTCCTACTTCTAGTAGCTTTTCCAACCTTTCTATAAATTCCAATTGTGCTAAAGTTTTGTCTTGATTATTGTAACTTCGCTGGAGAACTAATCCCGCTATAAATACTGCTAAAAAACCATAACCATTAACTATTTCTGTGAATGAATAAGTTAATAAAATAGTACTAATAGCAATAAAATCTTCCATTAATTCATCAGGACGGTGATGTTTTTGTACTTTTTTATCAATCCATACTACTGCTTTGGCAACAATAAACCCCATAATAATACCAGCAGTAATAGCCCAGATGACATCAACACTAATCCAAAATTTAAACCAATTATTCCAATTGTGATCTTTTAAAGCGTATAATCCAAAGTAAACGAAAGGAAAAGCTAAAGCATCATTTAATCCACCTTCGGAAGTTAAGCCAAAACGTAATTCATCTTGATCACGTGTATCATTTAGCTGAACTTCGGAAGCTAAAACTGGATCAGTAGGTGCAAGAATTGCTCCTAATAAAATAGCTTCTCCCCAATTCATTCCTAAAAACAATTTGCCTACAATTGCTAGCCCAAATATGGAAATTGGCATTAACAATGTAATCAAACGTGTCGTCAGATTCCAAGATTTCCAACTTATTGGACGAACAATTTTTAAACCACAACCAAAAACAGAAATAATTACTACAAATTCAGCTAGACGTTCTAACAATTCAGCATTAAAAATGTTCTCACGACGTAATTGAATCAGTCCAAATCCGTAAGGACCAAGAAAAATACCAACCACCAGATAAATTAGGGCAAAAGATAGAGGTAAACGTGCAATCCAACCTGAGCCTAGAGTTACAAATAGCAGTAGTAGACCAATAATAAGCAGGTTAATAATATGAATATCTACCATAAAAGCTATCAAATGCAATAATCACTCGCTTTGCAAGCTTACTTGCGATCGCTTCTATATCAAATCATCTCAGGATAGATTTTCAATTATCTCTAGTAATACTCGTTATATACTTAGAGCGATCGCTATTCCCCAACAAGCTGTCGTTAGATCATAGTTTTTATTTTTTATTTATTTATTGTTTATATTTATATGTATACAAAGTAATAGCTTGGCATATAAATTTAGCCAAGCATATGACATCAATAATTATCAGCTGGGAGATGTAATTATTTATTAAGATATCGCCATAAAAGCAGATCATTCTGTTCATCAAGAACAAAATAAATTAGTCCTTTGTAAACAACCAATGACAAATGACTAATGACCAATGACGCTTGACCTGAAATTATGAGTCAATCTTCAAAACCAAGCTTTTTGCAAAACTTAAACAACTCCACTCTACTGCGCTTATTGTTGCTGTTTGCCTGTGGTTGGGCGCTCGTGATATTAATTAGTTACTTTTATAACGTTATTGCCATTTTCACCATAGCTGCCATTATTGCTGCATTGCTAAATTATCCTGTTCAGTGGTTGTCTGGTTATATTCCTCGCGGACTAGCAATTACTATCACCTTCTTGGGCGCTGTTGCTATTTTAATAGCTTTGGTAACTGCTTTGGGATTAGAGGTGTTAAATCAAGGACAGAGTTTAGTTGATCGCATCACTCAAGCGGTGAAGACACAAGACCTACTACCACTGAAAGAATTTATCGGAAATCTGAATTTGGGAAGACTTTTACAAACCCTGCAAACTGGTTTAATATCTGGATTAGGAATTGCTCAAAATATATTCTCTAGCGTTTTTACATTGATTTTTCTCGCCGTTATCAGTCTTTATATGCTAATCGATGGTGAAAAAGTTTGGTTTTATAGTTTACAGCTGATTCCTGCCCAGTCACGCGATCGCTTTGCTACGACTTTTCAACGCAGTTTCTTGGGGTTTTTGCTGGGACAGTTATTGTTAATATTATTCCTATCAATTGCGAGTTTTCTTGTCTTTTTAGTCTTGGGAGTCAACTATGCGTTATTTTTAGCACTCATTATTGGCATTTTAGATGCCATTCCTGGTATTGGTGCAACACTAGGAGTACTCACGATTACTCTATTAGTTTTGGCGTCTCAAGGCTGGACAGTTGCAGTTAAAGTTGTAATTGCTTGCATAATTCTTCAGCAAATTCAAGATAATTTTATTAGTCCCAAAGTTATGGGCAATACTTTGGAAATTAGTCCAGTATTACTGTTTTTAGCTCTATTTATTGGTGAGCGAGTAGCTGGTTTATTGGGCATATTTCTATCGATTCCCATTGCTGGGATGATTGCTGCTTGGTTAAGATCAGAAGAAAAAGCACAGCAAGCTTTACCAGAGCGATCGCAATAATTAATACACGAATATCTTGAAAAGTTATAATGAATCCTTTTAAATTAACTTTTTACTTAATTTACACATTTATTTTTGTTACTTGTATTACTTTCCTCACAGGATTTCAAATCAAACCTGCTATCAGTGCAGAGAATATTTATTTACCTGTCGGGTCTACGAATTTACGTCTATCAGTTAAATCTTTAGAAGTTTTTGCAAAAGAAGGTCGAATTACCAAAGAATTTGAGTTTTTTGCTCAACGACTCAAACCAGACAAATTACAAACCCTTCGCAATTTATTGCAGTATAAATTTAATACTAATCCTGTAGCAGTTTCCAAACTGACCTACTCTCCAATCGGAGAAGAATACATACGCCAATATGGTGTTATTATCAAGACACGAACAGGTAAAAATGGTTTTTATGCCATTCGTTCAGCCTTATTAGTAGCAGCAGCAGACCCAGAAGGATTAACTGGATTAACTTTCATACGTCACTTTCCCACAGATATTCAAATCAGTGTCAAAGATTTTTTAGAATTGTTGGATGAACTCAGTTATATTACAGGCTCTAAACAATCGCAGCCAATCTCAGATCTTACACCAGCTTTTCATACCGCCAATAAATAAATTTTTTGGCTAATAGCTAAAGTCAGATAAATCGGGAGCATCTCAATTTTTGAAAAAGACAAATGACAAAAATGCTAAAAGTCTTTGCCGATCGCGGTGGTACATTTACAGATATTGTTGCTGTTGCTGATAATCAAGCAATTATAAATAGACTTTCACAACATCAGGAACGTTTTCTAATTGTTCCTCTTCCCAATCATCAATATATTATAGTTTACAAATTACTCTCAGAAAATCCCGAACAATATCAAGATGCAGTTATTCAAGGTATTCGGGATATCATCGGACTTTCTCGTCATCAACCCATACCACCAGAAGCTATTGAAGTGGTAAAAATGGGAACAACAGTAGCCACAAATGCTCTGTTAGAAAGACATGGCGATCGCGTTGTGCTTGTGATTACCAAAGGATTTAAAGATGCATTACGAATTGGCTACCAAAATCGCCCTCATATCTTCGCTCGACATATCATCTTACCCACAATGCTTTATGAACGGGTAATTGAGGTAGACGAACGCTATGATGCTAATGGCAATGAATTAGCTCCGGTCAGTATTGAACAGGTAAAAAAAGACTTAGAAACAGCTTACAAGAAAGGCATTCGTAGTTGTGCCATTGTATTTATGCATGGCGATCGCTATCCTGATCATGAACAACAAGTTGCCCAAATTGCCCAAGAAATTGGTTTAACGCAGATATCAATATCCCACCAAGTTAGTCCTTTAATGAAATTAGTTAGTCGCGGAGATACAACAGTCGTAGATGCATATTTAACTCCGATTTTGCGACGCTATGTCAACCAAGTAGCTAGTCAGTTACCTGGTGTAAGATTAATGTTTATGAAATCGGATGGTGGCTTAACCGATGCACAACAATTTCAAGGCAAAGATAGTATTTTAAGTGGCCCAGCTGGGGGTATTGTTGGCGCAGTTCAAACTAGTCAAAGAGCAGGCTTTGATTTAATTATAACCTTTGATATGGGCGGGACAAGTACAGATGTTGCCCACTTTAAAGGAGAATATGAACGTCAACTAGAATCAGAAATTGCTGGCGCCCGGATGCGAGTTCCCGTATTAGCAATTAATACTATTGCTGCTGGCGGTGGTTCAATTTTGTTTTTTGATGGTTCTACTTATCGTGTTGGGCCAGAATCGGCGGGATCGAATCCTGGCCCTGCTTGTTACCGTCGTGGCGGCCCATTAGCTGTCACTGATGCAAATGTCATGTTAGGCAAGATTCACCCCCAATATTTTCCCTCTGTGTTTGGGGTGGATGGTAATTTGCCTTTAGATCAAGATATTGTCATTCAGAAATTTACCGAATTAGCTCAAGATATTAAAAATGCCACAAGTGACACTCGTACTCCTGAACAAGTAGCCGCCGGATTTATTGCGATCGCCGTTGAAAATATGGCAAACGCAATTAAAAAAATCAGTTTACAACGAGGTTATGATGTCACTCGATACGTGCTTTGTTGTTTTGGTGGTGCAGGTGGTCAAGTTGCTTGTTTAATCGCTGATACTTTGGGAATGAAAAAGATATTTTTGCATCCTTACGCGGGAGTACTTTCAGCTTATGGTATGGGATTAGCTGATGTTAGGGCAATTAGAGAAAGCGGAGTAGAACAGCCTCTTACCCAAGAATTAGTCCCGCAATTACAACAATTAATGCAAATATTAGAAACCCAAGCTAGACAAGAATTACCCCTTTCTACTGATAGAGCAGATGGAATTGAAGCAAGCAACAAAGAGGAAGTAGTCCGAAAACTTAACTTGAAATATGAAGGGACTAACTCTATTTTGACTATTAATTTTGTCTCAGATGTAGCAGTGATGCGGCAAGAATTTGAGGTTGAACATAAATCTCGCTATGGTTTCATTCAAATCGAAAAAAGCTTGATTGTCGAATCTGCTTCAGTTGAAGTTATTCAGAAAATGGATACTCCTGAAGAACCATTAATCACTCGTACCCGTCCTACCAATCAACTTCCCCTATCTATCGAGACAGTACAAATGTTTACTGCTGACCAATGGCATGATACTCCAGTTTATCGACGAGAAGATTTACAACCAGAAGATCATATTAATGGACCAGCAATTATTGTTGAGAAAATTAGCACAATCGTAGTTGAGCCTGAATGGCAAGCACGCTTAACTGAACGCAATCATTTAGTTTTGCAACGTATTGATGAGGGTTAATTTAGTAATCAATAATTGCTTTTTAATACATAGTGTAAAACTATTTAGATTAAACAAAGTATTAGCTTCAATTTCAGCTAAGAGACGAAATTAAATATGAGTTTAGATAATCAGCAGGAATACATACCTTTTGATGACTACGAAGCTTTTGCAGAAACTTACGTAAAGATTACAGAGTTCAATTCTCACAATGCTAACTATGAAAGACCAGCCATGTTCTCTCTTTTATCAAATGTTAAATTTAAGCGAGTATTGGATGCTGGTTGTGCAGGTGGAATATATTCCGAATGGTTGATTAATCATAGTGCTGATGTTGTAGCGGTTGACATCAGTCATAAGATGGTACAGTTGACTAGGCAAAGGCTACAAAATCGGGGTCAAGTTCACCAAGCCGACTTAAATAAACCCCTTGATTTTTTAGATGATCATTCATTTGATATAGTCTTAAGCTCATTAACTCTGCATTATTTAAAAGATTGGGAAAGTGTTTTAAAAGAATTTAACCGCATACTATTACCCAAAGGATTACTATTATTTTCGACCCATCATCCTTTCATAGACTTCCAATTTTTTGAAAAAGCTGATTATTTTGCCACAGACCTCATAGAAGACTTTTGGTACAGTTTTGGTAACACACCTGTTCGCGTACGCTTTTATCGCCGTCCATTAAGTGCAATGACTTCCGCACTAAACAATGCAGGATTTGTGAGCAAACAAATTGTTGAACCACGCCCTACAGAAGAGTGTAAACTACTCTATCCTCAAGACTATGAAAAACTCTCAACCAAACCTTGGTTTCTCATTATTCTTGCTCAGAAGGAAGCTCTATCCTAGTGGTTCATGGCAAAAGTTTTGATAGGTTTGTAGTAAGCACTTTAGTGCTTAAATATCGAACATTCAGCGTCAACAAATTATGTACAACTTTGCTGCGGCTTGTGAAACTGAAACAATTGTATTTGGTTCTGCAAGACCTGGATACAGTAGTGAGCAAGTCAACCAGTGGATTGAGTTTATGCAGAGTCAAGACATTAAACGCGTTTGTTGTTTACTTCCTCAGACTCAGCTAACTCGTTACTCAGATTTGCTTGGAATCTACCGACAAAAATTTGGACTTGATCAAGTTTGTTGGACACCGATCGCAGATTTTCAATACGCTGATCGCCAAACTCTAATTCAGCAAATTTTACCCTTCTTAGCAGTTGCAAACCAGCGAAATGAGAAAGTAGTAGTTCATTGTTCTGGTGGGATTGGACGCACAGGACACGTATTAGCTGCTTGGCTAGTTAGTGGACGCGGATTCTCAAATCAACAAGCGATCGCAGCAGTTAAACAAACAGGTAAAAATCCCTATGAAGCAGCAATTGCTGGTATCTTCAAAGGTCGAAATCCTTGGAAAATAGTTGCGGAACTAAACGCACTTTTAGATGATTGTCGTTGTGCTGGAGAAGGTTAGACTTTTAGGTTGAGTGGAACAAAATGTACTGCCTGAAGCCGCAATGTTGTAAAATAGTTAAAAACTAAACTCTAACTCTATACTCATGAGTTCCCATCCCCTCTTGAAAGTTGACATTTCTCAACTCAGCGTTGCGGAACGTATCCAACTTGCTGAAGATTTATGGGACAGTATCGTAGAACAGCAAGAGGAACTTAACTTGAGTGAAGCGCAACAACAAGAGTTAGATCGACGGTTAGAAAGTTACAAGAAAAACCCTACAAATGGTTCTAGTTGGGAAGAGGTTAAAAAACGGTTAGGCTCCTCCCGATGAACTATAACCTGATTATCCGGCCAGAAGCAGAATACGATATTCAGGATGCTTTTAAGTGGTACGAATCTCAAAATCCAGGCTTGGGTTCTGAATTTGTCCGTGCAGTCGATGCTTGTCTATCAGGGATTGGACGAAACCCTCTTGCTTACCAAGTCATTCACAAACAGGTAAGAAGAGCATTAATCCGTCGATTCCCATACATAATTCTCTACGTTTTTGACCAAGATACTGTTTTTGTACTTGCTTGCTTCCATGCAAAACGCGATCCAAAACAATGGTTAGATAAATAGTGACATACTCCCACACTGAATGAGTACATTACAGTGTGGGCTTCTCAGACAATCCGGCTATTGCTTAGGAGACTCTGAGCTTTAAGAACGCGATGCCCCTGCGCTCTATTTCTTATATTTATA
>JAHHHW010000062.1 GCA_019359115.1 Pelatocladus maniniholoensis HA4357-MV3 | reverse complement strand
CATTAGAAAATGGACTTTTGTTGTTACGAAATATTATGAATCAATTTACTGGTTACGTTATGTTCGACTCTGGATAAATTTCAAACATAGTTGTTTTTCTCTATCCAGAGTGATGAAAGAGCGCTAAATAACTTCTATAACAACCCCTTGGGGAATATAACCCCAACAAAAGCCCAGTCATCCCGGCTGGGTTTTTGAGTCTTGAGCGATCGCCGCTTTATAGTAGAGGAAAAAATGGTATTAAAAACCACAAAGTAAGAAACGCTTTGACTGAATTTCTTACTTTAGTTGCCACAAGCCGCACCAGATCAATGCTTTTGAGAGCCAATGCTGTTTACTGTTCTTGCGCGATAATGGCTCAAGGTGATTGCTACTCTTCTACAATCAAGTCACTTTTAATTAGGCGTTTTTGTAAAGCAACAACAACAGCTTGAGTGCGATCGCCTACTCCCAATTTATGCAAAATCGCATGGACATGTACTCTAACTGTTCCAGGTGTAATGTAGAGTGTCAGGGCAATTTCTTGATTAGTTTTTCCGGCTGCCAACAGTGACAAAATTTCTAGTTCGCGTTGAGTTAGAGGATTGGAGGGTTTTAAAATATTTTCTGAGTTAGGTTGACCAGAATCAGATGCAAAAGTAGAACGAATTTCTTTGGTTGCAGTTTCATCCCACCAGGATGCCCCAGCAGCAACAGAACGAAGTGCCAGTACTAATTTTTCTGCTGCCACTCCCTTGAGACAATAGCCTTGAGCGCCCAACTCAACTAATTGTGCAATTAGAGACTTTTGAGAATGGGAAGTCAAAACTAAAACTGGTAATTGGGGATTTTGCTGCTTAATTTGGCGACAGGTTTCTATTCCCCCAATTCCTGGTAATCCTACATCTAATAGCACCACATCGAAAGATTTTTGGTTAATTAATTCAATAGCTGTTTCTCCATCTTCAACTTCAGCAACAATTTCTAACTCTGCTTCTTGTTGCAATCTCACGCGCAAACCCAAGCGGAAGAGTTCATCATCTTCAACCAGAAGAATTTTAATCGAGGTAGATGGCATCTTACACAGTAAGAGAAGATTGAGACGGATAAACGGGAAGCTTGAAAGCAAACATTGCACCGATAGGTACTCTGTTCTCTGCCCAAATTATACCGTCGTGAGCTGCAATAATTTGTCGAGATAGATAAAGCCCTAATCCAGAACCTTTAGCTTGGCGTTGGCTATGTCCCTGGTAAAATTGGTCAAATAAATGGGAAAATTGTTCGGACTGAATACCTGCACCTGTGTCTAAAATTTTCACGACTTGATAAGAAGCTTGGGGTTCTAACACCATTTCTACACGCTCACCGCGCCGAGAATGATTGATAGCATTAACTAAAAGATTATTAAAAACTCGTTGAAGTTGCAAAGCATCACCCTTAACCCATAGCGATCGCCGCCAATCAGAGTCGCCATAATTAAGTGAAAGATAAATGCGACGGCTGGCTGCTAACTCTGAGAGAGTGCTAGCAGCTTCCTGTGCCAAGATAGCTAAATCTACAGGTGCTAAGTTGAGTTTTAAGCCTTCTGTATCATTGCGGTAAATATCTAACAAAGTTTCTAGCAGTTGTAAGGAAGTTTGATGACTACGTGTCATTGTGGCTAAAATTTGGTGCTGTGCTGGTGAGACAGCACCAAATTTTTCTTGTTCAAAAGCTTTGAGAGTTTCAATTGCTCCCAAGAGGGGCGTTTTTAAATCATGAGTGAGGGTGGAAGCAAAATCTTCACGGACTCTAGATAATTCCTCTTGAGCTTCTAGTTTGGTACGAGTCAGAGCGATCGCTTCTTGCGAACGGCGTAGGCGATCGCTCAAAACACCTGTGACAATTAATGCCATTGCTGCGATCGCTCTACTAGCGATCGTCGGAATCTTCATGACTTCACCTCCTGGCACTACAAGATTCAGCATGGTTAAGCACACAGCAACAAAGGTAGTTTGAAAAGTACTGCGCCTCCCCAACCAGGAGTTTGCTAACAAAATCGGCCCTGTATAGAGATAGCCAAATACATATTCATTAGGTGTAGAGTACTCCAGAATTAGTACAACTATAAATAGACCTGCTATTAACAGGGATTTGCCTAAAAGCGATTCTCTATGAAGTAATCTAACTTTGAAATCTATCATTTAGGACATGATGATTACTATATACATTAGTATAACTAAAAATTATATTTATCTCTAAATTAACCATAGCAGATTATTAACCAATCAATAAAGCGTTTAGATAAAAATAAACATAATAAACGCTTAATATATATTACTCGATAAACACTATATACAAAAAATAAACGCTGTTTTATATCCTTCTATTACTTGTTTTGACTCACAATTTAGTCAATTATATTAATTGTTAGCAACTAGATAACGTTGTCCCTAATGTTCTCTATAATCGCAAAAATGCATTATGGCATTAGGTTTAATAAGTGTAAAAATAATGAGTAATAGCTGCCATTGTGGTAAAGCTTTAACTAGCTTATTCTTACCAGAAAGCTGCATAGTTATTGGCATGATTAGAAATAATCAAGTCATCTTAGCAAGTGCCGATCCCATAATTTGGTATGGAGATTACCTACTAGCTGTTGCTTTAAGTTCAGCCTCAGTTCCTATGCTAAATTTTGTCCTTAATAAAAAACATCCAGTTCACTACTCACCCAAAGAGTGTTTCATTAAAAAGCCAACAATATAAAAATCTATCAGGAGATTCTTGAAATTCATGTTACAAGGATGGATACAAATTGCTTTAACATTGCTGATAGTCATAGTAACTACTCCTCTACTGGGGAAGTATATAGCTCGCGTTTTCATGGGAGAAAAAACACTTCTTGATGCGCTAATGAATCCCCTAGAAAAAGTTATTTATGTCTTTAGTGGTATACGTCCCCAAGAAGAAATGACAGGTTGGCAGTATGCCAAAGCAGTACTTTATAGCAATTTTGTCACGGGGATTTTAGTTTATTTAATCTTGATGCTGCAAGGATGGTTGCCGCTAAATCCTACAAATTTAGATGCGCCAAGTTGGGATTTAGCACTGCATACTGCCATTTCTTTTGTCACTAATACCAACCAACAGCATTATTCTGGTGAGACAACCTTTAGCTATGCCAGCCAAACTTTTGCCCTGGGTTTCTTGATGTTTACCTCAGCGGCGACGGGTTTAGCAGTAGGAATTGCCTTTATTCGCGGTTTAACTGGTAGATCGTTAGGCAACTTTTACAGCGATTTAATTAAGTCAATTACACGAATTTTGCTACCCATATCTGTGATTGGTGGCTTGTTATTGATTTTGGCAGGTGTACCCGAAACCTTAGCAGGTTCAGCTACAGTAACCACTTTAGAAGGTACAACTCAAGTAATTGCCCGTGGCCCGGTTGCCCACTTTGAAATTATTAAAGAACTAGGAGAAAACGGTGGTGGCTTTTTTGGTATCAACTCAGCCCATCCTTACGAAAATCCCAATGGCTTTACAAACTTGTTAGAGACTTGCATCATGATTGCCATCCCCGCATCACTGATTTATACCTACGGCATATTTGCTAATAACCATAAACAAGCATGGCTAGTGTTTTGGATGGTCTTTATCATTTTTGTCTTTTTAGTAGGTGTTGCCGCAGTAGGCGAATTTCAAGGAAATCCCCTTATTAATCCACTATTAGGAGAACAGCAACCCAACTTAGAAGGCAAAGAAGTACGATTTGGATGGGCGCAAACAGCACTTTGGGCAGTCATGACTACAGCAACTATGTGTGGTGCTGTTAATGGTATGCACGATTCCTTAATGCCGCCTGGAGGATTTGCCACTCTCTTTAATATGTTTTTGCAAATTATTTGGGGAGGTCAAGGAACTGGTACAGCTTACCTATTTATTTATCTAATTTTGGCAGTATTCTTGACTGGGTTAATGGTAGGACGAACACCAGAATTTTTAGGACGCAAAATTGAGAAAAAAGAAATTGTCCTAGCCAGCGTTGTCTTATTAGTTCACCCTTTTGCTATTCTCATCCCTTGGGCTATTACTTTCGGCTTTCCCGATACCCTTTCAGGCATTAGTAATCCAGGTTTTCATGGAGTTTCTCAGGTAGTTTACGAATACGCTTCCGCCGCCGCAAATAACGGTTCTGGCTTTGAAGGATTAAACGATAACACTTTATGGTGGAACCTCACCGCCAGCGTCAGTATTTTGGCAGGACGTTATATCGCAATTATTGCACTGCTACTTTTGGCAGACAACATGTCTCGCAAGCAACCTGTTCCTATGACTACCGGCACTCTGAGAACTGACACTATACTTTTCACGGGAGTTACAAGTGGTGTGATTTTAATTCTTGGCGCTCTCACGTTCTTTCCCACACTGGTTTTAGGCCCCATAGCAGAGGCATTTCTGATTGCTAGAGGTGGATAAATATTCTCTTGTTTGCACCTTTATATGAGTTTTTGAAATTAATTAATCACCAATGACACCATCTACTAAATCGCGACAAAAACGCAAACATACACCCAAAGCCAAACCAGCCGGACTTTACAGACGCGCATTTAAGCAAGCATTTGTCAAGCTGCATCCGCGTAACATGCTAAAAAATCCAGTGATGTTCGTAGTTTGGTTGGGTACGATCGTTACAGCACTGGTAACAATTGCACCAAACTTATTTGGCCCAACACCTGGCGACAACCCCAGATTATTCAATGGTTTAATTACTCTGATTTTGTTCCTCACCGTTGTCTTTGCCAACTTTGCGGAAGCTGTAGCTGAAGGACGAGGTAAAGCTCAAGCAGATGCCTTGCGATCGGCAAAATCTGATGCTAAAGCCAAAAAACTCCTTGCTGATGGTTCCATCGAAGAGATTAGTTCTACAGTCTTACGTCGTGGCGACCAAATCAAGGTAACTGCTGGGGATGTTATTCCTGCTGATGGGGAGGTGATTAAAGGTATTGCCTCTGTAGATGAATCTGCAATCACGGGAGAATCAGCACCAGTACTAAAAGAACCAGGGTCAGATATTGCTAGTTCCGTGACTGGAGGAACGCGTATCACCTCCGATGAGCTAATTATTCGGGTAACTGCTGACCCTGGTCAAGGTTTTCTTGACCGCATGATTGGTTTAGTAGAAGGAGCTTCTCGCAGCAAAACACCTAATGAAATCGCCCTGACTGTTTTGTTGGCAGTTCTTACTCAGGTATTTTTGGTTGTGATTGCTACTTTACCTACGGTGTCAGTATACATCAACTCACCTCTTAGTATTGCCGTACTCATAGCTTTACTTGTAGCACTGATTCCTACCACGATTGGCGGATTATTAAGTGCGATTGGGATTGCTGGAATGGATAGAGTCGCCCAGTTTAATGTCATTGCGACTTCCGGACGGGCGGTTGAAGCTTGCGGGGATATCAACACCCTGATATTGGACAAAACAGGTACGATTACTTTGGGAAACCGTTTAGCAGAGGAATTTATTCCCGTTAACGGTCATTCTATGGAGAAGGTAGCAAAAGTTGCTCTCAAATCAAGTATATTTGACGAAACACCAGAAGGAAAATCCATCGTCAAACTGGCAGAGAAATTAGGGGCAAAATTAGATTTTGAC
Organism: Pelatocladus maniniholoensis HA4357-MV3; assembly: GCA_019359115.1. Taxonomy (GTDB): domain Bacteria; phylum Cyanobacteriota; class Cyanobacteriia; order Cyanobacteriales; family Nostocaceae; genus Pelatocladus; species Pelatocladus maniniholoensis. Next base: position 5,168 of record JAHHHW010000062.1, on the reverse strand, counting down.
CCCAAACAAGCAGAAGGTATTGAGTTTTCTGCCAAAACGCGGATGAGTGGCACTGATTTACCCAACGAGGTGCAAATTCGTAAAGGTGCAGTCGATGCGATTAAAGGATTTGTGCGTTCTCGTAATGGAAAATTAACCCCTGAACTTGATACCACCTTTGAGCGAATTTCTCGATTAGGTGGTACTCCATTAGCACTTTGTAAAAATGATGAGATCTACGGTGTAATTTATCTCAAAGATATTATTAAACCGGGGATTCGAGAACGGTTTGATCAAATGCGGCGGATGGGAATTAAAACCATTATGCTAACTGGAGATAACCGCATTACTGCATCTGTGATTGCCGAAGAAGCAGGAGTTGATGACTTTATCGCCGAAGCTACACCTGAAGACAAAATTGAGGTGATTCGGACAGAACAAGCCCAAGGCAAGCTCGTAGCAATGACTGGAGATGGTACTAATGATGCCCCAGCTTTAGCTCAAGCAAATGTAGGTGTGGCGATGAATACAGGCACTCAAGCGGCGAAAGAAGCTGCTAATATGGTAGACCTCGATTCTGATCCTACTAAGTTAATTGATATCGTCACCATTGGTAAACAATTGCTAATTACCCGTGGCGCACTCACCACTTTTTCTGTTGCTAACGATATCGCCAAGTATTTTGCTATCCTTCCTGCTATCTTCGCAGGTATTGGTGTTGGTACTCTCAATATTATGGGTTTGGCAAGTACCCAATCTGCTGTTTTATCAGCTTTGATTTACAACGCCTTAGTGATTCCAGCACTCATTCCATTAGCACTAACTGGTGTTAAATTTCGACCACTAACAGCAGATCGACTTTTACAACGCAATATTTTTATCTATGGACTTGGTGGCGTTCTTATTCCTTTCTTTGCCATCAAAATCATTGATATTTTGATTGTGTCCATAGGTCTAGCTTAGTCCAAAATCTGCATTAGTTGGCGTTTCAATTCACTATTTTAATTATGAAGAATGTATTTGACTTGATTGGCGAAAAACCAAATCGCATTCCTTTATCTCTATTTTTACTGCTTTGCTTGAATGTACTTCTAGCGCCAGCAGTACAAGCCGCAACACCGAGCGAAATATCACGTTTTGCGTCTTATGCTATTGCCCTTTTAGGACTCGTGACTCTGAGCATAAGTGTTTATTTATTCGTAGTCATTTTTCAACCGGAGAAATTCTGATGAATCAACTCAATAAAGCTATTCGTTCTACCTTGGCTTTGTGGCTACTAACAGCTTTCCTCTATCCTTTATTCATGCTAATTTGCGGACAGATAGCATTGCCTTTTCAGGCTAATGGGAGCTTAATTACCAACAACCAAGGTACAGTTATAGGTTCTGCCTTAATCGGTCAACCCTTTAATAGCGATCGCTATTTCTGGAATCGTCCCAGCACTGTAAAATATAGCACAGATCCAGAAGTTGCCAAAACCGGGATATCAGGAGCTAGCAACCTCGCACCCAGCAATCCTGAACTCCTCAAACGCATTCAAGTGGAAGTAGCACGGCTCAAACAAGCCAATATACAACCAACTGCTGATTTAGTTTATACTTCCGGTTCCGGTTTAGATCCTCACATTAGCATTGCAGCAGCCCAAGCACAGGTGCGACGTATCGCCAGCGCCCGTAATCTTAACTTAGCCCAAATTCAAACTTTGGTATCTCAAAACACTGATAGTAGATTCCTGGGAATTTTTGGTGAACCAGGAGTTAATGTTTTACGGCTAAATCTAGCTTTAGATGCTTTACAGCCCGGAAGTTAACTTAATATCAAGCCGCAACAATTGCCAATTTACCCAGTATTTTGTTAATGATATGATTCATTCGCACACCCCATCCCCCGACAGTTCTTATATTCGTCCTCATCGACGCGGAAAACATAAGATTTTTATTGGCATGGCTCCCGGTGTCGGCAAAACTTACAAAATGCTGGAAGAAGCACATCAACTCAAACAAGATGGGATTGATGTAGTTATCGGTATCTTAGAAACTCATGGACGCAAAGATACGGCAATGAAAGCTGCTGGAATCGAGGTAGTTTCCCAAAAAGCCTGTATCCATCAGAATGTCACTCTACAAGAAATGGACACAGAGGCAATTTTGCAACGCTCTCCTCAACTAGTTCTAGTGGATGAACTTGCTCATACTAATGTTCCTGGTTCTCAACGAGAAAAGCGCTATCAAAACGTAGAAGTAATTTTAGCAAATGGAATTGATGTTTATTCCACTGTTAATATTCAACATTTGGAAAGTTTAAACGATCTAGTAGCAAGAATTACAGGTGTGGTGGTGCGAGAGCGCATTCCTGATTATGTACTTGATGAAGCTGATGCTGTTGTTGTGATTGATGTTACTCCAGAAACTCTAGAAGAACGCTTACAAGAAGGCAAAATTTATGCTCCTGAAAAAATCGAACAATCTCTGAAAAACTTCTTTCAGCGCCGTAATCTCATTGCTTTAAGAGAACTAGCATTAAGAGAAGTAGCAGATACCGTTGAGGAAGAAGCAAATACTTCCAACTTGGTAGGACAAAAGTGCAATGTTCACGAACGAGTTTTAGTATGTATATCTACTTATCCTGATTCAGTGCAATTACTACGTCGAGGCGCACGCATCGCCAATTATATGAATGCGCGACTGTACACTGTGTTTGTAGCATATTCCGAACGTTTCCTTACCAAAGAAGAGAGTTTGCATATCGATACATGCAAGAAATTATGTCAAGATTTTGGTGGCGAATTTTTACACTTTAAGAGCCAAAGTATCGCCAAGAAAATTGCTCAAGTTGCAGTGGATTATCACATCACTCAAATTATTATTGGTGAAAGCCAACAGTCCTCATGGAAAAGATGGCTTAAAGGTTCTTTCACACAAAGATTAATAAAGTTAATCAGACATCAAAAAATAGATTTACATATTATCGCTACCGATAATTGTTGTCTTGATTTTTTCATTAAAGGATAAGCTTTTGGGCGACGTTTTCGGACTCTCGGCTCACAGCGACCAGGACGTTGTGGAACTTCTTTATGAATTAAGATATTTAATAATGTTTTGTAAATCTGCAATAGTACTTTTTCCGAAGCATTTGATAATTTGGGGATAAAATTATCAAAGTGATGGCGAGTACCTTGTAACGATAAATTGAAATGAGATACTTTCCTCTTAGAAGCAGCTTCAATCATCAAGGTTCTTAGAAGATTATAAGCTAATAAAAATGCCCAAATTTCCTTACGTACTAATGATGGTGTTTTGCCTCGAAGAACATCCATTCCCAAAGTAGTTTTTAGATGTTTTAAATTTACTTCCACACTCCATCTTTCACCATAAAGTCTAACTATTTTCACAGTTGAATATATTTCTTCATCAATTAATGTTGTAATTAAACTAACCTGCTTTGTGCGAAACCCAGGAATATTAATGTAAAAGTAAATCTCTCTTACCATTAAAGTTTCTGGTAATAAATCGAACTCTTCTTTTGTTAAGCCATTAGGACACTTTCTCGGCTTGTTCCAAGTTACTAACTTATCACATTCTCCGACTATCTTTCCATGTCGCATCTCGGTTTTCCGACTTTGATGTTTACGAAAAACAGCATCACACTCAAGGCTTTTTATTTTTACTAAGTCCGCATATGCACAGAAAGCTCTATCTCCTAGAAGCACATCCCCTGGATTTAAAAATTCATATAGTTTCCTTGCAAGTTGAATATCATGAGTCTTAAAAATATCTATGACTAAAGCAATCACGGCACCAGTTGCAAGACTAAAAATCACCCCGACTTTTGCAATTGTAAAACCACAACCGCACGCTTGATTTTTATGTTGTGGATATTCTTTTTGATTAGCTTCTGTATCGGGCATTGAAACGTTAGAACCATCTATAACTTTTACACTTCGTCCACACCATAAATACTCTTCACTTACTTTTTTTTTCAATACCATCTGCTATTTTATAAAATAATTTCTCCAGTAACAATTCTGGTAATCTAATACGCGCTTGACAGTATCCACTTGTATCTGTTGAAGGAACTTCTACTCCTTCTTCGACGAGGTGGGCGATGATTCTACTAACAGTATTATGACAACTTTTATCAACATCTAACACTTGAGATAAAAATGCCCATAATGTTACTACTGGAGTAAATAGACGACATCTATATTTAATTTTTAATTCCCTAATAATTTCATTGAGCGTTGCCTCTGGTAATAATTCTTTAAAAGGCAATCCAATACTATTACTAAATTTATGCTTGAGAATGTCTACCCTTTTTGACACAGTATAAGTAGTCATTTTTAATTCCCCCGATATCTGATCTAGTTTGACTGGATAGATCGGGGTTTTTCTACAGGGTAAGAAAGTATCAATTTTAACTACTTTGCCTTCTTTCTATAATTATTGGACTGGTACCTAAAAAATCAATAATTTTACTGCGCTGCTTTTATATGCGAATTCCCCTTGACATATAAAGATTTCAAGCTCTTGTTCCATATATGTTTCGGCTTATCTTCGTGCCATTCAGTTACAGCTTATCTTAGTGCCATTCACCTCTGTCAAGATGAAGCTAGGGTTGGACTCAAAACCCTAACAGGGAAAGTAATTACTGCTGCTGGAGTTAAGCCTACTGTTGAGGTTAAATGGAAACGAGACAATTTTTGGATCTATGGCGCGATTGAACCAATGAGTGGAAAATATTTTCAGCATGAGTACCCCAAACTCAACGGTAACTATTTTCAACAGTTTTTGGACTGGTTATCTCAGCAATTAGGCGAAGACTACGCAATTTTACAAATTGACCAAGCTCCTGCTCATACAAGTTCGGCTATTCGCTGGCCAGAAAATATTATTCCTTTGCTTCAACCGCCTCATTCCCCTGAGCTTAACCCGATCGAAAGGCTTTGGGAATTCCTTAAGAAACCACTTAAAAATCAACTTTTCTCTGACTTACAAAATTTACGCGATCGCATCCAGGAAATATTCAGCCAACTTACATCGCAGCAGGTGATATCTATTTCCTCTTCAATACCTTCGCCAAAATAAAGAGGGCTTTCCGTAGTAGAGTTATTGTTTACCACAACTACAACTCAATCGCTACAGAAAGCCCATGCCAGATATATTAGCACTGTTGGAATGTTTGCAACGATA
>JAHHHW010000061.1 GCA_019359115.1 Pelatocladus maniniholoensis HA4357-MV3 | reverse complement strand
CCTCATACATCTTCTCCTTCTCTTTCGGGGTGAAAAGAATCAGTCCTAGATGCAATCGTCGCCGCCCGTCTTATATCCCGACGCTCAACGAAGCGTTAGAGCGCGGGACTTACGACGAAATAGTTAACTTTTGACTTGTTACGCTATCAACAATCAACAATCAACATTTTTAAAATGCGAGAACTTTATCCACCAATTGAGGCTTATAACGAAGGTAAATTACAAGTATCAGACATCCATACAATTTATTTTGAAGAGTCTGGTAATCCCCAAGGTAAACCAATTGTTTTACTACATGGTGGCCCTGGTGGAGGTTGTCCATCATTTTATCGCCAATATTTTCATCCAGAAAAATGGCGATTGATTATGTTTGATCAACGTGGTTGTGGGAAAAGTACACCCCATGCTGAATTGCGAGAAAATACCACATGGAATTTAGTTAATGATATTGAAAAACTACGAGAGCATTTAGGTATTGAAAAATGGGTTGTCTTTGGTGGTAGTTGGGGAAGTACTCTCTCATTAGCCTACAGTGAAACTCATCCACAACGCTGTAGTGGGTTAATTTTGCGGGGCATTTTTATGCTGCGGCAAAAAGAATTACACTAGTTCTATCAAGAGGGAGAAAGTTATATTTTTCCTGATGCTTGGGAAGAATATATTAAACCAATTCCTGTTGCAGAACGTGGCGATTTGCTGACAGCATATTACCAACGCTTAACAAGCTCTGATATGCAAATTAGGCTGAAAGCTGCCCGTGCTTGGTCAATTTGGGAAGCAACTACTAGCAGATTGTTACCAGATCCAGAGTTGATGCAAAAGTTTGGTGAGCATGAATTTGCTGATGCTTTTGCACGGATTGAATGTCATTATTTTATTAACAAAGGTTTTTTTAAATCAGAAGATTATTTACTTTTAAATGTTGAGTGTATTCGTCAAATTCCAGCAGTAATTGTACAAGGACGTTATGATGTAGTTTGCCCAATGATATCAGCTTGGGAATTACATTGTGCATGGCCAGAAGCAGAATTTATTGTTGTTCCTGATGCGGGACATTCAATGAGTGAACCAGGAATTACGAGTGCTTTGATTGCAGCAACAGATAAGTTTGCTTCTTTGTAACTGTTGTTTGTTAGTGGTTGATTATTAACTGTAGAAGTTTACAGTTGCGATCGCCTTTGTGTTTTATGCTTGGATCAAGAGATCGCTTCTGGGATAAATGCATCAGCATCGTAAGCTAGATTACAGCGATCGCTCTGGTGCAAAAACGGCATACACTTTTGATGGTGAACTTGACACAAAGAGGTTGCCGTGGCTGAATTTTTGTTTGTAACTGATTTGGATCATACTCTGGTAGGCGATGATCAAGCGCTGTTGGTATTAAACGATCGCCTGCAAAAACATCGCCAAGAACATGGTACAAAAATTGTTTATGCTACAGGACGATCACCTGTTCTGTACCGCGAAATTCAACAAGAAAAAAATCTTCTCGAACCAGATGCCTTGATTTTATCTGTGGGAACAGAAATATACTTGGATGGTAGCGATCGCCCAGACTCAACTTGGGCAACAATACTTTCACAGGGATGGCAAAGAAATTTGGTATTATCTAAAACTGCGGAATTCCCGGAGTTAAAAATACAGCCCAATTCTGAACAACGTCCTTTTAAAGTAAGTTTTTTCTTAGAACAGGAGGCATCTGTAACTATTTTACCAAAACTAGAGTCGGAGTTGCTTAAATCTAATTTAAATGTAAAGTTAATCTACAGCAGTGGTATAGACCTTGACATTGTGCCTTACAGGAGCGATAAAGGTCAGGCAGTACAGTTTCTTCGCCAAAAATGGAAATTTGTAGCAGAACAAACTGTTGTTTGTGGTGATTCTGGTAATGATATTGCTTTATTCACAACAGGCAATGAACGAGGGATTATCGTTGGGAATGCTCGTAGTGAGTTACTCCAGTGGCACAATGAAAATCCCGCTAACCACCGCTACTTGGCACAAAATGCCTGTGCAGGTGGTATCTTGGAAGGTTTAACTTATTTTGGATTGATAGAATAAAATGATTAGTTATCTCAAAGGCATCGTTGCTGGCATTCAAAAACATACTGGAAATCGCCATATCCTGACTCTCGAAGTCAACGGAATTGGTTACGATTTACAAATTCCGGGGCGGTTAGCACAGCAGCTACCAGAATCGGGAGGTGAAGTACAAGTATTTACCCATTACCAAATTCGCGAGGAAGTACCGTTGCTCTACGGTTTTGGTTCTCCAGCAGAACGAGATGTGTTTCGTCATTTGCTAAGTGTAAGTGGGATTGGTGCGGCTTTGGCGATCGCCTTACTCGACACTCTGGAACTCCCAGAATTAGTTCAGACTATTATCACTGCTAATGTACAATTGCTGATTCAAGCGCCTGGCGTCGGCAAAAAAACCGCAGAACGCATTTGTTTAGAACTGAAAAGCAAATTAATCGAATGGCGCAAAACAGCAGGCTTTTTCGTCGCTACAGGCGGCCCAGCACCAGGAATTCTCGAAGAAGTGCAAATGACACTCCTCGCCTTGGGTTACACCCCTAACGAAGTCAGCCACGCTTTACACGTAGTCAGCGAAGATATTGGACTACCAAAAGACGCACTCTTAGAAGAATGGCTCAGACAAGCGATCGCTCATCTCAGTAGTAGTGAATGTAGTTATTAGTTATTTGTCAAGAGTTACTATTATTATTTTGGTTGTTATTTATTATTGGTTATTAGTAGTATCGAATTTGATTCGCTTCATTGTTTCCAAGTTTCTCACATTGGCGCAGCCTGGATATTTTGATTCTGCCAGCAAAAATAATGTATGGGTATCCAAGTTACTTTAGCTGTTGAGTTGAATGGGTGTGCAAAGCCAATTTGTAAAGACTTTTTACAAAAACTGAGCTTCTTCCTAAAAGGAAAGGCGTAGCCTTGATTAAAATCATGAACCTCAAAATAACCGATTTTGTAGTTTGCAAACACCCCCTAGCAATAAGCTAAGGACAAGGGCAAAAGTTTACCTATTTGCCCTTTGCTTGCTTTTACTCGGTTTGCTGCCGCATCAACACTATCTTAAGTCGGTGTTGGCTAAAGCTCTTCAAAAGCTTCTAAGTTAAATCTGCTGGGCTGGTAATAATCACGACAGTAGGCGTAGGCGTACCAGATAGGTCTGAGCTTGCTATTAAATTTCATTACACAATAAGGGAGTTAGTTAATGCCTGCGCCAATCTTCATCAGCTATCGTAGAGAAGATACTGCATCTGAAGCAGGTCGTTTACAGAGTTCAATTATCCGAGAACTAGGCGAAGATGTTGTGTTTATGGATACGTCTTCAATCGCATTAGGAAGACAGTGGACGCAGGAACTCGAAGACGCTTTACAATCTGCCCAAGTCGTTGTTGTCGTGATTGGCCCTAATTGGCTCCGAATTAGCGATGAATGGGGTATACGTCGGATTGACCAAGAGAACGATTGGGTTCGGCGTGAGCTTGAGACGGTGCTAAATTCAAGTAAAAAGCTGCTACCCATTTTGGTTAAAGGTGCAAAGCTGCCACCTGCGGATAAATTGCCTGAGTCGATCAGAGATTTTACCCAAAGGCAAGCTGTTGATATTCGAGATGTGTACTGGGATCATGATATCCAACTGATTCTTCAACAACTCCGAATGGAAGTTAAACAGGAGCAGCCAAAAAAAGATCAAAAGTTGAGTGATATCAGACCCTATCCTACACCACCACCTGAAAAGCCAGACCCGCTTAGTGAAGATAAACTGCAAATTGCCCTTAGCAGTTCTCTGTCTAATTGGCAAAAGGTGATTAGTCCTTTGCCAGGAGAGCCATCCAAGGTTCGGATTGAGCTTTTTCGCGAGTATAAGTTTAAGAGCTTCTTAGACGCTATTGGATTTATGAATCAGGTTGCTCCTGGGTGTGAAATTGCTATGCATCATCCCCGTTGGGAAAATATTTGGAGAACGATTAATGTTTATCTGACCACTTGGGATATCGATCATTTTATTTCTGATCGAGATATTCAACTAGCAAAGTATCTTGATCGCGCCTATGCAGACTTTCCAGGTGCAACAAAAAAAGTAGGATCAAGCGGGAATGTGAATTTGACACTCCCCAGGCCAACATATTACTGATTCAAGCAGGCGATCACTGTTTACATTCCCTGTAACAGCTTCCGGCTTCCTTGCAGCAACTTCCGCCTTGACGTTTCCGTGTTTCGCGCACCCTGAAGCAGCTTCCGGCTTCCTTGCAGCAGCTTCCGCCTTGACGTTTCCGTGTTTCGCGCACCCTGAAGCAGCTTCCGTCTTCCTTGCAGCAGCTTCCGCCTTGACGTTTCCGTGTTTCGCGCACCCTGTAGCAGCTTCCGCCTTGACGAGAAACAGACTTGTGTTATGAATTCATCATCGCCTCCACCTCTTCGGGTAAGAGATATTCCCGCGATCGCATATCCTTACATCTGCGTTGATTCGACCATACACTACCCTTGTGTAACGAAACAATAAGTCGCACATCGCGTTAACTCGTAAAGTTTTGTCACTCTGCCGCGAAATGCTACCTTCATGTCGTGGTGAACGCATTAGATAGCAAACTGCTATTGGATTAACGCACTAGTCTTGGAAGGCGTTAGTCCTTAGCGAGGCAAACAAACACTAGAGCAAATCAATGAAACAAAAGTCAAATCAAATAACCACATTTGTATTTGGTGCATTGGCAATTCTAGCAGGTACCGTCGCTGTAATACTGCCGAATATTTTCTCAGGAGAACCTGCTGTCGGAGCAACGCCTGTCGATCTTAAACTCTCCCCTCAACCCTATCCGGTGCAAGGGATTAGTATACCGCCTAAACCAGTAAGTAGCTCATCATCGAATGTAGTCGATGATCTCACAGGAAAACCTGTTGAACACACCCATAGAGTTTCTGGACAGTTCCAGTTTGAGTATCAGGTCGGCTTACTAGTCAATGCCCAACAATCACCCCTTTTCCCTTGGAAGGCTACTGTTACCAATACACCTCAATCCCGCCTTGTGCGCGATGCTGTAGTCATCCTAGAGGATGAGTGTGGACATTACATCAAACGTAAAATCTCATCGAATGGAGATTTCTCCTTTGAGTGGACTCCGGTTGGCTGCAACAAAGGCAAAATTACGGTCTGGTCAGTTGCACCTGGCAATAAGGCTGACAAAGTCGGGGTTGGGAAATGGCTGAAGGGACCAGTCAACACAATGGATGAATTGACCAGCAATACCTCAGACTATATTCCTTATTCCTTTAGCCACTCCTTTGATATCAAACCAGCACGCAAGAATGGTGGCAATGATCTCGACTTGGGGAAAATTACCATCCCCCTGAATGATGAAGCCTCGCGGGGTTTCTTTATTATGGATAACGTTCTCATTGCACGCAGCTATTACAGTAGTTTGCCAGGTATCTCTGATACTAAACTGGTAAAAATAAACGTAGTTCACAGCAAAGGTTTGAAGCCTCGTGGCTTGGAATGCGATGCATGGGATGCAAAAGAAAAGAACCTCCAGTCAGCAATTTATGTCCCTACAAAGGATCTCGGCTTCATTTTCATTCCTTGGGATTGTAACGATTTGGGTCAGGATGCTCATGCACATATTCACGAGACCTCCCATTATTTTCAACGCCTTTTCTTGCGACAAAACCCTGACTATGGTCGGTTCGGTGAAGGCCTGGCTAATGTTCAGTCTGCCATCATCCGGAAAAGCCAGTGGATCACTACTACTGGAACTGACTTGGTCGAGAATCTGGATGTGAATGCACGCATGGCCTGTTGGAACGGAACAGAATGGAACCCCCGGATTGATACCCCGAGTCAATTTAATGAATGCACTAATAGTGGTGGGATACCAGGGTTCCCCCAAGCAGTCGTTTGGTCTAATAACTTGGCAAGCGCGGGTTGGTTTCAGCGCATTGTATGGGACTTAGTCGATGGTGGAACCTCCGAGCCTGAGCCGTTGACAACCTTTATCATCCCTAATCAGAGTCCCAACAACTGTGGCAATGCTTGTGAATTTGGGCAATTCGACAAGATCACAGGCAGCGGAACCTCAACTCCTCCCTCATCCTTAGCGATTAACGATGTGCTGATTTACTATTTGGGCGGTAACGGTGCCTTGGGAACCAACCCTAACTATGTAGATCGTGGTTTACCTGGATTGGATATTACCGACTTTCTAGACGGCATGATTTGCCGGGGGCATATTAGCGCTAGTGCAGCAAATGAGCTTGTTGCCACAGCAATGGGCCTGAACTATGAGGCTGAAGGTAGTCCTACTTCATGCCCACATCCGTTAGATTAGTACAGTTTTTCTGTAATCTATTTGTGATTTGAATCATAAAATAAACTTTTAGCTCAAGATATGCTTCAAAAATAGTTAACCATTTTATGCTTCACAAATCAGCGTCAAAGTAGAATACATCTTCCAAATAATACACGGATAGGGATAAACTAACAGTGTATTACACGGGAGAGTTTATGCTAAAACGGGATATTCAAGTGAAGTTTGCGCTCAAAAACGATGATTATCGTCAAGTGCGTTCTTTGAGATTGACCTCGGAAACATGGAAGGCATAGTTAATTCTATCCATGTGACAGTTGAGGGTGCGAAATATAGGTTCTAAGAAAGGACTCTGACGGCAACACGCTCCTTGAGTGGAACATTTTGAGGAAACCAGAGTTCACCCATCGATCCGTATTGTGCGTATTCAAATAGTTCTTGAGTTTCTTGAGTTCCATTGATTCCAATCCATTGAAATTTTTTCTCGCAAGCCAGAGCAAATTCGTAAAACGCCTTTAACTCATGTTCCTCAAATCCAGGATATCCGATCAGCTCGTCGAAAACGATTATTGAACCTTCTGTGAGTTTTTCTCCTAAATAAGAGAAGATAGTTTTAGTTGATGAATAAAGATCGCAATCAATATGCAACAAAGATATATATTGCTGGGTGTGAGCAGCAATAAACTCAGGAATAGTATCTTCAAAAAGACCTTTTATGAGAGTCGCATTGCTTTTTACCTGAGGTAATTCTGGTTGCTTAAAAGCTCCTTTAGGTAATCCAGGACGCCAATCAGATGGTAATCCCTCAAAACTGTCAAACCCATAAACAGTTCCTTGTAACCGATACTCACAGATAAGATTGAGGGTGTGTCCGCTAGCAACACCAAACTCTAACCAAAGACCATCTTGATTAACAAGTTTCTCCTGCAAGACATATTTGAGAGGTGAGATTGGCAACTGCATTCGTGGAAGAATACAACAGCTATCTTCCACGAATCTGTTGAAGTCCTGATGAAAATTAATAATGTTCTGCATGTTTTCTTATTTTTTAGTAATTTATGTCAAAAAGTATACTATAGCAGGTATAGTATACTTTTTGATTTCTGAAAAACGAACCGCAGAGGACACAGAGGAAGAGAAAGTAGAGAATTTCATAAATGATTTAGGATCTTTATAGCTTAAGTTTCGGCTCTTGAATGATGCGCCATTCCACCAAAGAGCCAAAAGGTGTATAAGGGAGCAAAAACTATTAATCTCTCATGGTTGTCTTACTTTTTCAAAAAAATCAACAATTTCACGTATGACAAACTTTTCCACAATTGTCCACTATAGAGTTATCAGTAATTAGAAAAATGAGTATTAAATTATGTCAAGACAAAAACGCAGTTCACGTACTCTTAGCAAAGCTGAAGTACGTCTAGCCAGCATTAAATCTATCAGTCCGACTCTCGATGTCGGAGAAGGGTTAACAGTCCAAGATTATACTGAAAAAATAGAAAATCTTAGGCAATCTCTAGAAGCATACAATACCACCCTCTCCACTATTGATGTCTTACTAACTCAGATCATCGAAAATGAACAAGATTTAGCAGACTATTCTGAGAAAATTTTACGTGGTATTGCTTATAAGTTTGGTAGTAATAGCTATGAGTATCAGATGGCTGGAGGTACTCGGAAAAACGATCGCAAACGCGCTGTAAGTAAAAGTGTGGCTTTGCCAAATTAAGTAGGCACGATTCAACTGTAGACGCGCAGCGGCTTCTCGGAGAGTAGTATGTAAATTTCTCTAGAGGTAAAGTTTTGTCTTTTACCCTTGTTAAGATACTGCGAGGGTATGGTAGCTTTATTTCCGCCGACCTGTACTAGATAATTTGTGGCGTTGTTGCTACATTCCATAACAGTCTTTAGGGTAACGGAAGAATTTTTGCTATGATATCTAAAACTCATAAAACAATCGTCAGAAACCCCTGGAGAATCCCCAATCCCCCATCCCCAATCCCTACGCTTGGATAGAACAATCTCTGGCAACAATCCACCGTGCAGACTGGTATCGTTCGGTACAGACAATCAATGGTTGCGGTGGTGCAACGGTGTTATTGGAAGGACGAGAAGTAATTAATTTTGCCAGTAATGATTACTTGGGATTGGCTAGTGATCCACGTTTAATCGCAGCAGCGACTGCTGCTATCCAAGAATTTGGTACTGGTAGTACTGGTTCGCGTTTACTCAGTGGGCATAGAGAATTACACAGAGAATTAGAAAGAGCGATCGCATCTCTCAAGCAAACAGAAGACGCCCTTGTTTTCAGTTCAGGATATCTAGCAAATTTGGGTGCAATTACGGCTTTAGTAGGGAAGCGGGATTTAATATTAGCTGACCAGTATAATCACTCCAGTCTCAAAAACGGAGCAATTCTCAGTGGTGCAGCAATTTTTGAATATCCTCACTGTGATGTGGAAGCTGTGAAAACCGAATTAGAGCGATCGCGTCAAGATTATCGACGCTGTTTAATCACTACAGATAGCGTCTTTAGTATGGATGGCGATTTGTGTCCTTTACCTGCACTGGTAGATCTAGCGGCAGAATTTAGCTGTATGCTGCTAGTTGATGAAGCTCATGGTACTGGAGTTTTAGGAAAAACAGGTGCTGGGTGTGTTGAGTATTGCGGCTGTACGGCTAAGCAATTAGTACAAATGGGAACATTAAGTAAAGCTTTGGGTAGCTTAGGCGGATATATTGCTGGAAGTGCAACCCTAATTGACTATTTACGAAATCGCGCATCGAGTTGGATCTATACTACTGCTCTTTCACCCGCAGATACAGCCGCAGCCTTAACAGCAATTAATATAGTTAAACAAGAACCACAACGCCGCGCTCAATTATGGAAAAATGTAGATTACTTAAAAAAATTGATCCAACAACACTTACCTCATCTCAAATTACTCCCTTCAGAATCACCGATTATTTGCTTACAATTTGCTAGCGCCAAAGACGCACTCCAAGCAGCAAAGCAACTCAAATCTGCTGGTATATTTGCTCCTGCGATTCGTCCTCCTACGGTTCCTACAAGTAGAATACGAATTTCGATCATGGCAACTCATGATGAGAAACATATTGAAAAATTAGTAGAAGTACTATATCATTCCTAACCGCCCTTCCTTGTATGCTTGTCGTAAAGCGATCGCTTCTGACACAATTTGTTGAGCAGTTAATCCTTCAGAATCCATCATCTTTTGCAGAGTGACGCCTGTGTATTCATACTCAGAATGAATCGGTGGAATTTGACAGTAGCGTCCGCCATTTTTTGTTCGTCGCCAGATACTTGGTTTTTCAGGTTTTGATTGTCTGGGAGTGCGCCGTTGCTTAACTAAGGAACGTACAGCTTCTTGGGTGATTACAGTTATGTCTAACAAAGCATCTATGACTGGTTTATATTTATTACTATTGTTTGCCAACTGATAAACAGTCAATGGCTCAACTTGTGCTAAATCTTGGGGCGAAAACTTACTAAATACCGCCGCAATTTTCAGATACTTTTTTTCTTCACCTTTCCAACCCTGATCAACCAGTAGTTTTTTATACTCTTTTGCTGAAAGCTTTTGTTTTTGGTCGGCTAACCAAAAAGCATGATGCAAAATTGTTTTGGTGACATTAGCAAGTGAAAGCACCTGAAACTTTTCAGCATCAACGCTGTTGGAGTCATTTGCTTTTTCCTCAACGTATTTCTCAAACTCTGATAAAGCAATTACTTTTTCGTCAACTTGCTCTGTAATTACACTCTGTACTTGTGTCATCATAATCTTGACCTCATAAAAGCTTCCTGGTACGTACAATAAATCCATCGCCTTTAGTCACCAGAAAATGACACAAGCGATCGCACTCATAAGGTGCTACTCGATTAAGTAGTGGCTACGCATACACGCACCATCACTCTCAAGCTAGTGAAAGTTTGAAAATAAATTTTTTAACTAGAACAATTGTACTACATATAGCCAAAGAAAAAACCCCAGTAATACCCAAATTTTTTTTAAGCTGATAAAAGTTTTATACATTCACTAAGAACAGGGAACGGATAAGGAAGGGATGCTCCCCGTATATTGAAAAAATTGGGATGCTTCCCTAATTAGTAGGGGCGCAGAGCGCGTCTACGCCCCTAGTTTATTTGCGCCGACTTACTTATTCCTGAATGCGATCGCTATATTATGTAATGGCGATCGCAAAGTACAAAACTTCAGAAAAGGTAAATTTATAATTAGTTAAATCATTGATAAAATTCAATGTTTTTACCAAATAAATTATTAGTTAATATCATAAATATCAAATACGTCAAGGGATATACATCAAAACATATTAATTTGTATCTAACATCACAAGATTAATTGACACTAAATCATTGCTATATAAATCTATAGATAGATACAAAGGTTTTTTAATCAAGTTAATATTTGTCTTGGAAGAAGAGAAACATTTAAGTCATACCTCACTCTACCCCTTGAGGATCAAATCGCTCCTTTAGGGGTATTTATTTGCATAGATAAACAGCTTTAATTACGTTAATTTAAGCAAAACAATTAAGAGTATTTAATCATAATAAATAAAAAAAACTCTTATTTTTTTCTAGAGCGGTAAAACTTGCTAGAGAAGAGCAAAAATCTGGTAACGTAAGGATTACAGATAAAAAGGGCTGCATCAATGGCAAGAAAAAATCTGAAACCAGAAGCGACATCAGAAAAAA
>JAHHHW010000060.1 GCA_019359115.1 Pelatocladus maniniholoensis HA4357-MV3 | reverse complement strand
TCAGTCGGTTCA
Source organism: Pelatocladus maniniholoensis HA4357-MV3 (assembly GCA_019359115.1). GTDB lineage: Bacteria > Cyanobacteriota > Cyanobacteriia > Cyanobacteriales > Nostocaceae > Pelatocladus > Pelatocladus maniniholoensis. The sequence continues at coordinate 11,086 of JAHHHW010000060.1, read as the reverse complement.
TTCGCCCTTGGCTTAAATTTCACTGCCGATTTTTTTTACATTACCATATGATGCCTCCCCTTGCTTTTACCTACGCTGCAAACTCTCGTTTGTGGGGGGAGAGTGAAAAACTACAAAAATATACTGCTTGCGAATCAAGAAAGTTTAAATATATATAATAAATTAGATTTTGAACAGCTACCTAGTGAAAATATAGAACCTTTTAATCATGCTGTTGATCCAGCTTACATGCTCTATACTTCAGGTTCCACAGGACTACCCAAAGGAGCAATAGTTAGGCATGATGGTGCAATTAACCATATCTATGCTCAATTTGATGAATTAAAACTAACTGAGCAATTTTGTTTTCTACAAAGCGCTCCTTCCTCGACAGATATTTCTGTCTGGCAATTTTTAGCGCCACTTTTAATAGGTGGTAAGACAGTCATAGTAGACATTGAAACTGTTGCGATTCCTGATAAACTATTTAAAGCACTTAAATCAGAAAAAATTACAGTTGTCGAATTAGTACCAGCACTATTTGGGGGCTTACTTGAATATATTTCGGGGCTAGGAATTCACGACAGAGAATTACCTGATTTGAAATGGATGATGGTTGTGGGGGAAGCAGTATCTGTAAGTTGGGTAAATAAGTGGCTCCAAATATATCCTGAAATCAAAATTGTTAACGCCTATGGTCCCACCGAAGCAGCAGATGATATTACTCAGTTTATTGTTAACAAGCCTTTTGATGAAAATCAGCGAACAGTACCAATTGGTAAACCATTAGCAAATTTAAATATCTACATTCTCGATGAGCAAATGCAGCTATTACCCATCGGCGTTCCTGGAGAAATTTGTGTATCGGGAATTGGTGTCGGCGAAGGGTATTGGAAAAATGAAGAAAAAACTAATTTAAGTTTTGTTCCTAATCCCTTTCCAGATGCTAGGAAGAAGTTACCAGAAAATCGTAGAGATTTAATTTATAAAACAGGAGATTTAGGAAGATGGCTCAGTAATGGAAATATAGAATTTCTCGGACGTATTGATCATCAAATGAAGATTCGTGGCTTCCGAGTTGAACTTGGGGAAATTGAAACATTTCTGAGTCAACACCCAAATGTACGTGAAAATATAGTCATAGTTCATCAAGAAGAACCAGGTAACTTGCAATTAGTTGCTTATGTGGTTGCAAAAACAGAACTAGTTCCTAGTATTAGTGAATTGCGTAATTTTTTAAAAGAAAAATTACCTGACCATATGTTACCTTCTACTTTTGTGATACTAGACAATCTACCCATAGCACCAAGCGGTAAAGTAGATCGTAAAGCTTTACCTAAGCCAGATAATCTCCGCCCAATATTAGAAACAGCTTACGTGTTACCCCGAAATGAGATGGAACACACAATAGCTGATATTTGGCAAAAAGTACTTAAGGTGGAAAAAGTTGGTATCCAAGATAACTTTTTTGATCTTGGTGGTCATTCACTAAATGTGCTTCAGGTTTACAGCAAACTGCGGGAACTGTTTAAACCTGATTTAGCAATAACTGACTTATTTAAATATCCAACAATTAGTTCCATAGCCCGGTATTTAAACCAAGAAGAAGACGATAGCTTTGAAAATCAGAGCGATAAATTGAATGAACAGTTAGAGGCTGGAAAAGCAAGATTAAAACAACGCTTTTTACAAAAGAGACAACAGAATCTTTAATAGCGACCAATAAAATTAATTATGGAACATGTAGAATATTTTAATCATAAAACTGGTATGGAAATAGCTATCATTGGTATGAACGGCTGTTTCCCAGAAGCTCCAAATATTGATCAATTTTGGCAAAATATGCGAGACGGAGTAGAATCAATACATAGATTTAGTGATCAAGAATTAAAAAATTTAGGTGTAGATGCAGCTTTACTGAACGATCCAAATTATGTGAAAGCAGAAGGTTTAATCGAAGATATAGACTTATTTGATGCTTCATTCTTCGATATCAGCCCCAGAGAAGCTGAAATTATGGACCCTTCGCTCCGTTTTTTCTTGGAACATTCATGGAAAGCGCTTGAGGATGCTGGTTATAGTTCACAGATATATAAAAAACCTATTGGAGTCTACGCTGGTACGAGTTTTGGCAGTTATCTACTTAATATTTATTCTAATTATGAACTGATAGCTTCTGTAGGTGATAAGCAGATCGAAAAAGCAACTTCTCCAGATTATGTTACTACACTTGTTTCTTATAAATTAAATTTGCAAGGGCCAAGTTATGCAGTTCAAACTACTTGCTCAAGTTCATTAGTCGCTATACATTTAGCCTGTCAAAGTTTGCTCAGTGGTGAGTGTGATATTGCTTTAGCAGGAGGAGTTTCAATCTCCACAGCAGTTGGTTATTTATATAAAGAGGGAGGAATTGAATCTCCTGATGGACACTGTCGTGCTTTTGACGCTAATGCGTCTGGAACAGTAAAAGGAAGAGGTTTGGGTCTTGTAGTTTTAAAACGCTTAGAAGAAGCGATCGCAGATGGAGATTGCATCCATGCAGTCATCAAAGGTTCTGCGATTAATAATGACGGTTCAGATAAAGTTAGCTACACCGCACCCAGCGTCAATGGTCAAGCAAAAGTAATTAGAGCTGCTCAGGTGATGGCTGAGGTCGAACCTGATACTATTAGCTACATTGAAGCGCATGGAACCGGAACTTCCTTAGGTGATCCCGTTGAAATTGCTGCTTTAACACAAGCTTTTCGGACTAAAACTCAACAAAAGGGATTTTGTGGGATTGGTTCTGTCAAAACTAACATTGGCCATTTAGATTCAACTGCTGGTGTTGCGGGTTTAATTAAAACTGTTTTAGCCCTAAAACATAAACAAATTCCCCCCAGTTTGAACTTTGAAGAACCATCACCCCAAATTGATTTTGCTAATAGTCCTTTTTATGTCAACAATCAATTATCTGAGTGGAAAACAAACGCTACTCCTCGCCGTGCGGGTGTTAGTTCCTTTGGTTTCGGTGGCACAAATGCCCATGTAATTTTAGAAGAAGCTCCGATAATTAAATCCTCTAGTCCTTCTCGAAATTGCCAATTATTATTACTTTCAACTAAGACAAATATAGCACTAGAAACTGCTACAGAAAATCTTGTTAATCATCTCCAAAAGCATCCTGATTTAAATCTCGCTGATGTTGCTCATACTTTGCAAGTGGGTCGCTGGACTTTAAACCATCGGCGAATGTTAGTTTGTCAAAATCAAGAAGATGCAATTAATGCATTGCAAGATCCTCAAAGAGCTTTTACTTATTATCAAGAACCTTGTCATCGTTCAGTTGTATTTATGTTTTCTGGACAAGGTTCGCAATATGTAAATATGGGTCGAGAGTTGTATGAAAATGAAAACGTCTTTAGAGAGCAAATTGATCACTGCTGCGAACTGCTAAAACCCCACTTGCAAATAGACCTGCGTACAATTCTTTATCCTAGCGAAGAAAAAGTTTTAGAAGCAACACAAAAATTACAGCAAACAGCAATTACTCAACCAGCACTATTTGTAATTGAATACGCTTTAGCTAAGTTGTGGATGGCGTGGGGTGTGCTACCTGAAGTGATGATAGGTCACAGTATTGGGGAGTATCTAGCTGCAACTATAGCAGGGGTTTTCAGTTTAGAAGATGCTCTAGCAATAGTCGCAACGCGGGGAAGACTCATGCAGGAGTTACCTAGTGGTGTTATGCTCTCCATTCAGCTTCCAGAACAGAAAATCCAACAATTTTTAGAAAAAGAAATCTCTTTAGCTGCGATTAATTCCCCTTCTTCCTGTGTAGTTTCGGGTTCAGAAGAAGCAATAGACAAATTGCAACAAAAGCTACAAAAAATTGGTGTCAATTGTAGACACTTGCATACATCTCACGCCTTTCATTCTCACATGATGTCACCTATGATTGAGACTTTTACTCAGTCATTAGAAAAAGTAAAACTCAATCCCCCCAAAATACCATTTATTTCCAATGTGAGTGGAACTTGGATTACTGCAAATGAAGCAACAAACCCTAAATATTGGGCAAGACATTTAAGGCAACCAGTACAATTTAATTTAGGAATTACTGAGTTGCTTAAACAGCCAGAGCAAATATTTTTGGAAGTTGGACCGGGACGGATACTAAGTGGTTTGGTTAAACAACATCAAACAGATGTTATAGCATTAACTTCGATACGACATCCGCAAGAACAACAATCAGATGTAGAATTTCTACTTAATACCTTGGGTAGACTTTGGTTAGTAGGAATTCAAATTGATTGGTCGGGTTTTTATCTAAATGAAAAGCGCCGTCGCGTACCCTTACCTACTTATCCTTTTGAACGAAAAAAGTATTGGCTTGAGGTAAATCGAAATGCGACTTTGGGAATGATGTCGCCAAAAACTTCAGATAAGAAATCAGATATTGCTGATTGGTTCTATGTTCCTCGTTGGAAAGAATCAACAGCAATTGAGCTTTTTCAACAGGAAAAACTGCTAGAACAAAATTATTGTTGGTTAATTTTTGTTGATAACTATGGAGTGGGAGCAGAAATTGCTGAACGACTCAAACAACAAAATCAAGATGTAATTTTTGTCAAACTTGGAGAGAAATTTAGCAAGCTTGATGAGTGTACATATACCATAAATCCTGAAGAAAGGGATGACTATGATACCTTATTGCAAACACTAAAAGAACAGAATTGGATTAGTCAAGCGAAGCAAATCGTACATTTTTGGAGCGTTACTCCTAACAATACCTTACCTAAACAAGAGCTAGACACACAAACACAATATCAGTTTTTTGAGGATTGTCAAAATCTCGGTTTCTACAGTCTGCTGTTTTTGGCACAAGCTTTAGCAAAACAGAATATTATTGATCCAATAAAGTTACTCGTTGTCACCAGTAATATAAATGATGTCACTGGTAGCGATAATTTATGTCCTGAAAAAGCAACTATTTTAGGACTATGCAATGTCATTCCGCAAGAGTATCTCAATATAAATTGCTGTTGCTTTGATATTATACTTCCAGACTCTAAAATTAAGCCATATTCAACATTAATAAATTCACTTTTGACAGAATTTATAACACCAATAACTGATAATTTAATTGCTTACCGTGGTAATCATCGCTGGATAAGAATATACGAAACTGTACAGTTAAATGAGAACATTATCAGCAAAACCAAACTAAGAAAACAGGGTGTTTACGTAATCACTGGTGGGCTTGGTCGCCTTGGTTTAGCAATGTCAGAATACTTAGCAAAAACAGTGCAAGCTAAGTTAATTTTAATTAGCAGAAAAAGTATCCCTGAAAAACATCAATGGTCATCATGGCTTAGTAACCATGATGAATCTAATGAAGTCAGCCAAAAACTTAAAAAACTGAGCAAAATTGAGAAATTAGGTGCAGAAGTTCTAACTATTCGCGCTGATGTAGCTAATGAACAACAAATGCAAAAAGCTATAGAATTAGCTAAAGAAAGCTTTGGTGAAATTCATGGGCTAATTCACGCGGCGGGAATTAACGATGATGCATATTACACGATTGAAGAAAGTTCTAAAGCTCAAAGTCAATCACAATTTCATCCTAAAGTATATGGACTATTTATTTTAGAAAAAGTTTTGCAAAATCAAAAATTAGATTTTTGTTTATTCACATCTTCATCATCATCTGTTTTAGGAGGTTTAGGGTTAACTTCCTATTCTGCTGCTAATATTTTTATGGATGCCTATGCTCACAAGCAAAACCAAATAAATTTATTTCCTTGTATTAGTGTGAATTGGGATACTTGGCAATCTCAAGAAGACGACATCCAGGATCTAACTGTGGGAGTGGCGTTAGAGAAATTACGCATGACATGGAAAGAAGGTATAGACGTTTTTAGGCGTGTATTATCTCTAAGTAAAATTCCTCAAATTATTGTTTCTGCTGGAGAATTACAACCCAGAATTGATCAATGGATAAAACGAGAGTTTTTGCAAAAAAATAGAGATACTTTATCACTTCAGTGCAGAGCAAATTTGCAAAGCGAATATGTCCCAGTTCGCAACAATGTAGAACAAATAGTTGCAACAACTTGGCAAAAAGTCTTAGGAATTGAAAAGATTGGTATTTATGATAACTTTTTTGATTTGGGAGGTAGTTCTCTCATCGGTGTTGAGGTGATTTCCCAGTTACAAAAAGAATTCAATACCCATATTCCGATAATCAGTATTTATGAAAGACCAACTATTAGTTCGCTTGCTGAGTTTTTAAGTAGCGATGAACAAGCTAATTTACAAAAAGACTCTTACCGGACTCCAGCAAGATCTGCTTCCATCAAGCGTCGTAAAGAAGCCAGACAGAATTATCGAAGAGAAAGTAAAAAGTAGAAAATAAAAAAATAAATCCTTTGTGGAGTGGAAAATGGCATTGAGTCAGCAAAGACAAGGAAAAAATCAGCAGAATTTATTTTTGGAAAATGAGCTAACACCAAGGTATGCAGTTGCAAATGAAGTGATGCAATTATTTGCGCCATCGAACAGCTTAGTCTCTACAGAAGCCAATATGGCTGTGAAAACTGATGCGTTAGTTGATGATTTTGTAAATGCCATTCACACCAATTCTGAGATTGAATTTAATGCATTACTAGAAACATTTGTTGATAGTCAAGTTCCTATTAATCCTGCTAACTTCGATAACTACCTGGAATATTTAGCAAATAATGTTGTTAATCATTCCATACATACATCTTCACCACGATTTATCGGTCATATGACTTCGGCGCTACCCTGTTTTGTGCGACCTCTTGCGAAACTGATGACAGCAATGAATCAAAATGTTGTCAAAATAGAAACAGCTAAAGCCTTTAGTCCATACGAACGTCAAGCTTTAGCAATGATGCATAGGTTAATTTATAATTTTTCTAATGAATTTTATAGGGAGCATGTCCAAAATAGCCAAAGTACTTTAGGTATATTGGTTTCTGGAGGAACCGCAGCAAACATCATCGCATTATGGTGCGCTCGAAATAAATCCTTGGGTGCAAAAAATAATTTTCCTGGTGTAGAAAAAGCAGGTTTAGCAGCAGCTTTAGATTACTATGGTTATCAAGGAGCAGTAGTAATTGGCTCTGAATTGATGCATTATTCTTTTGAAAAAGCAGCAGATTTATTAGGCATAGGTACGCATGGTTTAATCAAAATTCCTACTAATATTAATAATCAAGTAGACTTATCGGCATTACGTCAAGCTATTGCAGATTGTCAGGCCAAAAATTTACATATTATTGCGATCGCAGGAGTTGCAGGGACTACCGATTCTGGTAACATAGATTCACTTTCAGATATAGCAGATATTGCTCAAGCAGCAAATGTTCATTTTCATGTAGATGCTGCTTGGGGTGGACCACTCATATTTTCCGAACAACATCGACAAAAACTTATTGGTATTGAACGCGCTGATTCAGTCACAATTGATGGACATAAACAGCTGTATTTACCCATGGGTATTGGTATGGTATTTACGCGTGAACCACAGCTAGCTTCATCGATTGAAAAAAATGCTAGCTATACCATGCGTAAAAATTCATTCGATTTAGGTAAACGTGCCTTAGAAGGTTCTCGTCCGGGAATGGTATTATTTTTACATGCTGGGCTACATTTAATCGGGCTGAAAGGTTATGAATTTTTGATTGATGCAGGAATTGAAAAAACCCAATATATGGCTGCTCGGATTGCTACTATGCCCGAATTTGAGTTATTATCTCAACCGGATATAAATTTGCTTCTTTATCGCTACATTCCGGAGTCTTTAAGAGAACTTGCAGCTAAAAATGAATTAACAGAAATTGATAATCACCAAATTAATATATTTAATGAACGCTTGCAAAAAACTCAACGTCAAGTTGGTCGTACTTTTATTTCACGAACAACAAAAACAATCACTTGTTTAGAAAAAGAAACTTCAGTGACTGCATTGCGTGCTGTTATTGCTAATCCGCTTACTACTCAAGATGATATTGATGCAGTTCTAAATGATCAAATTCAGATTGCTTTAGATTTATCAACATCAGATTCTTTAGAAGCTAATCATACCAATTATGTATGAAGATGCGCATGCGCTACACAAAAAATAAAAACGAACCGCGAAGGTACAAAGAAAAGAGGTATGGAGAGAATTTGGTGCAGCTTTACAAGGAAATGGTTTTAGGTATTTATTATGAATAATAATGATCAGGAAAAGAATAAGTTTGATGACAACGATGAGATAGCCATTATTGGTATAAATGGACGCTTTCCAGGTGCAAAAAATGTTGAACAGTTTTGGAAAAATTTGCGAAATGGAATAGAATCAATTTCTCATTTTACAGATGAAGAATTGCTAGCTACAGGTATAGATCCAGATTTGCTCAACAATCCAAATTATGTAAAAGCAGCAAGTATAATAGAAGATGTTGATCTGTTTGACGCCGCATTTTTTGGATTTACTCCTAGAGAGGCTGAAATTACAGACCCACAGCATCGTCTATTTTTAGAATCTGCCTGGGAAGCTTTGGAATCTGCGGGTTATGATTCCGAATCATACGACGGTAAAATTGGGGTTTTTGCTGGTGTAACTAATAGTAATTATTTATTTATTAATTTAGCTTCTAATGAAGAATTAATGCAATCTGTAGATTCATTCAATATTTTTATTGGTAATGAAAAAGATAATTTAAGTACACAAACTTCTTATAAATTAAATCTGACTGGACCAAGTATAAATGTTCAAAATAATTGTTCTACATCCTTAATAGCTGTACATTTAGCCTGTCAAAGTTTGCTCAATGGAGAAAGTGATATTGCTTTGGCTGGTGGTGTTTCTATAGCCAAGTTACCTCAGAAATCTGGTTATCACTATCAAGATGGTGTTATTCATTCCTCTGACGGACATTGTCGGACTTTTGATGCTAAGGCTCAAGGAACAGTGTTTGGCGATGGTTTAGGAATTGTTGTGTTAAAAAGATTGGATGATGCTGTTAATGATGGCGACTTTATTCATGCTGTAATTAAAGGTTCGGCTATCAATAATGACGGCTCTTTAAAAGTTGGATATACAGCACCTAGTGTTAATGGTCAAAGAGAAGTAATTTTAGAAGCACTTGCTTTGGCTGGTGTTGAACCGGATACAATTTCTTATATTGAAGCTCATGGAACTGCAACTCCCTTGGGAGATCCAATTGAAATCAAAGCTCTTACACAAGCTTTTCGTTCTAGCACAAATCAAAAAACTTTCTGTGCTATTGGCTCAGTAAAAACTAATATTGGGCATTTGGATACAGCAGCAGGTGTGACAGGTTTAATTAAAACAGTTCTTGCATTAAAACATCAACAAATACCCCCTAGTTTACATTTTGAAAAACCTAATCCAGAGATAGATTTTGCTAACAGTCCTTTCTATGTCAACACCAAATTATCAGAGTGGGAAACTAACGGTTTACCTCGTAGAGCAGGTGTAAGTTCTTTTGGTGTTGGCGGGACAAACGCCCATGTAATTTTGGAAGAAGCTCCAGTTGTAGAGACGTGCCATGGTGCGTCTCTACAATCACGCCCTTGGCAATTAATATTATTATCAGCCAAAACTAGCACAGCCTTAGAAACTGCGACAGCAAATTTAGCTACTTACCTTCAACAACATCCTAATATAAACTTGCCTGATGTAGCTTATACTCTACAAGTAGGTCGTCGGGCTTTTGAGCATCGGCGCATTGTTGTTTGCAAAGATCTGAAGGATGCAGTTAATTTACTCAAAAATCAAGAGCCAGAACGTGTTTTTAGTAACCATTGGCAGCCAAATCGTTGCCCAGTTATTTTCATGTTTCCTAGACAAGGCTCAGAATATACAAACATGGGTCGGGAATTATACGAAGTTGAAGCGACATATCGCAGACATATAGATAGTTGCGCGAAAATTTTGCAACCTCATCTCGGTCTTGATATCCGTGAACTACTGTTTCCACAATCAGAAACAATGGAAACAGCTAGCCAAAAACTAAAGCAATCAGACATCGCTCAAAGCGCATTATTTGCAGTTGAATATGCCTTAGCTGAGTTATTGATGTCATGGGGAGTAAGCCCAGAGGCGATGATTGGTGACGGTATTGGGGAATATGTTGCAGCTGCGATCGCAGGTGTGTTTTCTCTTGAAGATGCGCTAGCAATAGTAGCAAACCAAGGACAACTACAGCTGCTCAAAAAAGTTCAACTCAACCCACCATGTATTCGTTTTATTTCTCATGTAACTGGTAGTTGGATTACAGATGCACAAGCTACAAATCTCAACTATTGGAGCCAGAGTTTACAACAAACCGAAAATTTTTCCGAGAGTATTTCTCAACTATTACAGCAGTTTGAAGGTGTTTTTATAGAGGTGGGACCGGGAGCAAATTTAAGTACAATCACCAAGCAACATTTAGATATTAATGCTAAACAACATGTACTAACTTGCTTATCTCAAGAACAACTATCAGATGTCAGCTTTTTGTTAGAGATATTAGGTAAATTGTGGCTTTTTGGTGTTGAAATAGATTGGTCAGGATTTTATACTGAAGAACAGCGTCACCGTCTACCTTTACCTACTTATCCTTTTGAACGACAAAGATACTGGATTGAAGCTAAAAAGCCAGGTAAAAACAATAATCAGACTTCAGGTTCACTAATCAAAAAACCTGATATAGCTGACTGGTTTTACATTCCTTTTTGGAAGCCTTCCTTACCTCCAGTACAACTTAATAACGAAGAACTACTACCTGAGAAATATTGCATTTTAGTATTTATCGATGAATGCGGCTTGGGTATTAACTTGGTCAAACGACTAAAAAAACAAAACCGAAATGTAATTACTGTAAAGATTGGTGATGAATTTCAGCAGATAGGCGAGTCTGAATATACTGTCAATCCGGTCAATCATCAGGATTACGATGTTTTATTTCAAGAATTATTTAAAAAAAACTAGAGCGGTAAAACTTGCTAGAGGAGCATACTCTCAAGACTAGCCAAGTATTGCGAGGGGTTACGCCGAAATTGAAGTTGCTCAATTCTTGCCGAATGATGTATTTTTAGATGATTA
>JAHHHW010000059.1 GCA_019359115.1 Pelatocladus maniniholoensis HA4357-MV3 | reverse complement strand
TATTAATCGCTTGGTTTCTTGAGGATTCTCCTCTATGTGATTTAGTACGTTACTCATATTTTGGTGTCAAAAAACTTCTATTGACGTTCTTTTACCACAAAATATACTATTTTGGAGATGTTTACTACCATAATTCTTCTCTCAATGGAATGATCCTTACAGTCCTACCTGGGGAGTTACGCCGATACTAATTTATCTGGCTATTTTTCTTCGTGTCTATGTGCCTTGGTGGTGAAAAAATCCTTTATCAAACCACAAAGACGTTAAGATACCTTTGTATCTTAATGCCGCTAGCCACCACTCTCAGCAATCAATTCTCCCAGCACTTTGCCTAAATACTCATATTCTTCAATTGTGTTGTAAATCTGCGCGGAAATCCTCACTAGTAACTTCGGTGTCTCTTGCCAAGGAACCACTTGCACTTGAATTTCAAACCGATCAAATAACTCATCACGTATAGATAAAAAATTGCGGTTTGACAAAACAATAGGTATGGGTATAATAGCCATTGAGCCGATCATTTCTTCCGGACAAGGTGGCAAAACTTGGAGTGTTTCACAAAGTAGCTGTCTGGCTTGCAATGCTAATTGATGATTGCGCTGTCTCAATTCATCCCAACCACCAGGTAACAGGGAACCCAAAAATGCGATCGCTTCTGGTACGCACATATACGCTGTGGGATCATCTGTTCCCATCCAATCAAATTCCAATTGAAAGCGACTTTTATCAGTGCGTGGCGAGTTCGCACCGTGGCTAATTGTCAAAGGACGAATTTGTGGTTGTTTATCTCGTTGCACATACAAAAAAGCTGCTCCCTTGGGCGCACACAGCCATTTATGGCAATTTCCCGTGTAATAGGTCGCGCCAATTTCTCGCAAATTTAGGGATAACATACCCGGTGCATGAGCGCCATCTACAAGTGTGTCCACACCCCTTGCTTGCAATTGCTGCACCAACTGCTGTAGGGGAAAGATTAATGCTGTTTGACTGGTGACATGATCTAGTAATGCTAATCTTGTTTGAGGTGAAACTTGCTCTATGACTGCTTCTACAACTTGCTGAGGCGAATCTAGGGGAAAAGGAATCTGAGCAATTACTATCTGCGCCCCTGTGCGGCTGGCGATAAAATCAAGTGCATTACGACAGGCGTTGTACTCGTGGTTAGTTGTGAGTATTTCGTCTCCGGGATGAAAAATTAGGGAACGCAACACTGCATTGACGCCAGTAGTTGCATTGGGGACAAATACCAAATCTTCGACATCAGCACCCACAAACGCCGCTAGTTTGTTTTTAGCTGCATCTAGAAGTAGTTCCCATTCCCTGGTGAAAAATCGTAGTGGTTCTTGTTCGAGCTGCGATCGCAACTGTTGCTGAAATGATAAGACTGTGATCGGGCAAGCACCGAATGATCCGTGATTGAGAAAAGTTACCTTTGGATCAAGCGACCATAAATTCTTAAAAGATGAAGATTGAAGGTTGAGGCATGAAACGCTTTCTTTATCCTTCATCCTTCACCTTTTATCCTTTTTAAACTCCCCAGGCAGGATTCGAACCTGCGACCAATCGGTTAACAGCCGACCGCTCTACCACTGAGCTACTGAGGAACGTCACGATTAATAATAGTAATACCAAGTTCTAGGAATTGGCAAGTACTTTAGGAAAATTTTTTGAAAAAATTTTGTGTGTGTGTTGATTAGCAATCCGAATCCACTCAAACCCTTTGACTCGCTTTTCCGACAGAGTTGAGGATTATCCTATGTTCCGCGTCAAGGACAAGCTTGTCAATAACTCAGGGCTAAAGCCGCTGAGCTTGTAAGAGAAATCAAACAAGCTGTATTGACCAGTCTAAGTACCTCGCGTACTACGTTTTTTGAGTCACGACACCGAGGACAATGCGTACGCCCCCGGCGTTGCCGAAGGCTAGCTAGTTCCCTGCCCTGTCATTTGCAATTAAACAGTTTTAAAGTCACTGAAACAGTGTTGCAAGTCTAAAAAGCTCTTAAAACATTGACAAAGCTAACATTACGACGTTCCACTACAGATAGAACACATTCACCCTAGAGCCAAAGGAGGTAGCAATTCGATTACAAATCTCACATTAAGTTGCGAAAAATGCAACACAAAGAAAGGGATTAAGGATATTAAAGAGTTTCTCAAAAAAGACCCTTCAAAGTTGGGAATAATTTTGAAGCAAGCTAAAAAACCATTGGCAGATGCAGCCGCAGTAAACACTACCAGATTTGCATTGTTGAACGCATTGAAAGAAACTGGCTTACCTATAGAAACAGGTTCAGGAGGATTAACAAAGTTCAACCGTAGCCAAAAAATTTAGAAAAATCTCACTGGTTAGATGCTGCTTGTGTAGGGCAATCAACACCAATTCTCAACATCAAAGGAATTAAACCATTATTAATCACTGCTAATGGTCACGGCTCTAGACAATCTTGTAGAACTGACAAGTTTGGTTTTCCTTCTAGATACGTTCCAAGATTCAAATTTGTTAAAGGATTTCAGACTGGCGATATCGTCAAAGCTGTTGTCGCTACTGGCAAAAAAATAGGTGAATATGTTGGGCGAGTTGCAGTTAGGACTACTGGTAGTTTCAATATCTCTACCAATAATGGATTAGTTCAAGGAATTAGTTACAAATACTGTTCAGCAATTCACAAAAAGGATGGTTATGGTTACGCAAATTAAAAAGACCACGGTGGTTAAAACCACTCGTGTCGCTTCCCTCTCAGGTCTGTAGCTTGCTTCCCGCAGGGTAGACGCGCTTGTTTCCCGCATCCCGTGAGGTTTTTATGAACAATTGATTTCTGGTTTGCAGGAAATATATCAAGCCTTTTGTGATCAACGTGGTTTTGTTCACATGGTTTATCGAACTAGCGTCCAGCTGGCTGAACCTGCTTAAGTTTAGTAGAGTAAGCATTTATACCCACCCTACAATTAACTAGCGGTCTACAGAACCCATAATTACGTCGATACTACCCAGAATTACCACAATATCTGCTACCTTCACACCCCGCAGTAAATGAGGGAGAATTTGTAGGTTGTTATAATCTGCTGGGCGAATCTTCCACCGCCAAGGAAAGACGTTATCATCGCCAATCAAATAAATTCCCAATTCACCTTTACCACTTTCGACGCGGCTGTAAATTTCGCCTTTGGGAATCTTAAAAGTAGGAGCAACTTTCTTGGCTATGTATTGATAATCAAAATCATCCCACTCGGATTTTTTACCAGCTTGCATCCGCTTGGCTTCTAGGTTTTCGTATGGGCCGCCTGGAAGTCCTTTCAGAGCTTGGCGAAGAATCTTCACGGATTCACGCATTTCCCGCATCCGTACCAGGTAACGGGCTAAACAATCTCCGGCAGTTTCCCACTGTACTTCCCAGTCGAAGTCGTCGTAACATTCATAGTGGTCTACTTTCCGCAAATCCCACTTGACGCCAGATGCACGTAACATTGGGCCAGAAAGTCCCCAGTTAAGTGCTTCTTCGCGGGTGATAGTACCAACGCCTTCTACACGGCGACGGAAAATAGGGTTGTTAGTAACTAAGCGCTCGTACTCATCTATCTTGGGTATTAAGTAGTCGCAAAAGTCTTCGCACTTGTCTACCCAACTGTAGGGTAAATCAACCGCTACTCCCCCAATACGGAAGTAGTTGTTGTTAACCATGCGATAACCTGTAGCAGCTTCCCACAGGTCGTAAATCATTTCCCGTTCGCGGAACTGGTAGAAAAAGGGAGTTTGAGCGCCCACGTCAGCAAGGAACGGGCCAAACCACAGTAAATGGTTAGCGATGCGGTTTAACTCCAGCATAATGACGCGGATATAGCTGGCGCGTTTGGGGACGGTAATCCCTGCTAATTTTTCGGGGGCGTTGACTGTGACGGCTTCATTAAACATACCCGCCGCATAGTCCCAGCGACTGACGTAGGGGACATATTGGAGATTAGTGCGGTTTTCCGCAATTTTTTCCATCCCCCGGTGTAGATAGCCAATGACCGGCTCACAATCAACAACGTCTTCGCCATCTAGAGTGACAATTAACCGCAGAACTCCATGCATTGAGGGGTGATGAGGCCCCATGTTCAGCACCATTGGTTCAGTGCGGGTTTCTATTCTTGCCATAGATTCAGTGTTCTCCGGTTTGTTAACGATGAAGCCAATAACCCCTACTTGGATATTTATTTGACGTTTTTGATTTCGGGTGGCTTTTTGAAGATATATTTGCTACTAATACACATAAATTCCACAAGTTAAAATTGGAGAATTCATGCGTTTAGCTTGGATTCAACTAATTTAATTATATTGAGATGGGTGTAGACAAGCCGATTGACACTAGCAGAACTATCCATAGGCATTCAAGAAGATTACCATAGGCTATATCGCTGAACTACCCCGACGTTATACTTATTTCTGCGCCAGTCAACATGAATTCTCATTCCACCGAACCGATAGATATTGAAGAACGGACTTTTTCTCATACTCCTGTCTTGCCTCAAGCAGTGATTGAAGGTTTAGCGGTACGCCCTGGTGGGAATTATTTAGATGCAACAGTTGGGGGTGGAGGTCACACTCGTTTAATTTTGGAAGCTGCAACCGATGTGCGAGTCACTGCTGTTGACCAAGATGAGGATGCTTTGGCGGCGGCGCAAAAGGAATTAGCTGAATTTGGAGAACGTGTCACATTTATCCACACCAACTTTGCGGCTTACGAATTTCCACTTAGTAGTTTTGCTGGTATTATCGCTGATTTGGGAGTGAGTTCTTACCATCTGGACACAGCAAACAGGGGTTTTAGCTTTCGCCATGAAGCTAAATTGGATATGCGAATGAATAAACAACAATCTCTAACAGCAGCAGATGTAATTAATGATTGGGATGAAACTGAACTAGCAGATACTTTTTTTAAATATGGGGAAGAAAGACTCTCACGGCGTATTGCTAAACGCATTGTCGAACAGCGTCCGTTTGAGACGACCACACAGCTAGCACAGGCGATCGCCTACAGTGTTCCACCCAAATATCGTTATGGCAGAATTAACCCTGCGACTCGTGTTTTTCAAGCACTGCGAATTGTGGTCAACGATGAGTTAAAATCTTTAGAAACCTTGATCGCCAAAGCACCACAGGCGCTTATACCTGGTGGCAGAATTGCGATTATCAGTTTTCATAGTTTAGAAGACCGTTTGGTTAAACATGGTTTGAGGAACTCACCTTTGTTAAAGGTTTTGACAAAAAAGCCACTTACTGCACAAGAAGATGAAATTGTCAATAATCCTCGTTCTCGTTCTGCGAAATTAAGGATCGCTCAGAGGGTAGGAATCGGGGATTCTCCGTTATGAGACGCACTCACATTCGGGGATATGGGGGACTATGGGGGACAATGGAGACAAAGCGGAGAATAAACACCAATGACCATTAATCAACTATTCCCAAAATAATTTGCTTAGAACTGCGAGTCCATTCCATCTGCGACGCCGACAAGTTGTTCTTCTGGGAGGGTCATCTTCGCTTTCTAGTTTGGGGCTACTGTTGGTGATTGTCAAATTACTTCGATCTTTTACACCTAAATAGAAGCTTTTCGTGAGAAGATTAGTAAGCATAATAGGGAATCTTCTTCATCTACTTCCGAACCGACTCGGATTTCTGATTGAGCAAGCAAACAAGTTATCAACTGTATTTGATATTTTTGCCAATTTCATCAAATATGTATTAATTGATAGTGTTTGCTACTTTTAGTCATAAAGTTGTAGCGGTAATTACTGAAAAAATTAACAGGGGATTTATACCTTAGATGTATGGAAACCAAGCCTTCAAAACAGTAATTTCTTAAAAAGAACAACATCATAGAAGCCTTTATTGGTTCTGATAAGAAAAAACAGCCTGCCTTTTTGGGGTGCAACTAGTGAATCAGAGAATTCAATAATTTCTTGTTGGCATAGCGATGCTTTTATAGGGTATCCCCTAAAAGAGGCTAGTCTTCCATTTCTTCATGTATTCAGTAGATGGACATAATTAAGCATGAAAGATATTCCTAGTTTGTAATAAGCCATTGTTACTAGTTACTAGAAACTTTTGTTTATTTATGTCCATCTACATATTTCTGAACACACCAAAAAAATTTAGGTAAATACTCAGTAATGATGAACAAAAAATGGGCAACCAAGCGAATCACTCTAAACCTAGCTTCAGGTGAAGCCGAGAAGCTTGAACGATATTGCCAACAAACTGGTAGACCAGCAACAGATGTGATTAGGGAACTTATTCGAGGATTACCTATACAATTGCAAACTGACTTAAACTCAATTGAACAGAATTACTCAACTACTATCGGTCAATTGCGAATTTAATTTAAAATTCATAATTCATAATTCATAATTTATAAGTACAAGTTATGAATTATGAATTAATCATCATTTAATAATTGCTATGAACGACTCTTGGTAACTCAACACGAAAAGTTGAACCTTCAGCGAGTTTACTTTCCACAGTAATAGTGCCTTTCATTAAGCTAACTAATTGGTCTACAATTGCTAGTCCCAAACCAGTACCGCCGTGTTTACGTGTCAGACATTGGTTAACTTGCCGAAATTCTTGGAAAATATTTTTTAAATCAGCTTCGCCAATACCTATACCTGTATCTTTTACGATTAACATCACTCTGTCTTGAATTTCTAAGACTTCAACATTTACATTACCTACATCCGTGAATTTAATCGCATTGGAAAGCAAATTAACTAAAATTTGTCGAAAGCGATCGCAATCATTAATAATCTGAGGATTTGTAAGATTAATATAAACATTTATAGTTAAATTTTTCTGCTGGGCTAAACAATATAATTCTTGAACGGTTGTTGTGATCAATTCAGCCAAATTAAATTCTTCTAGATTCAACTCCAGCCGTCCAGCCTCCAGCTTGGAGAAATCTAGTATATCCTCAATCAGCGCCAGTAGGCGTCTGGCACTGGATAAAATACGTTCTACCATGCTTCTTGCCTGTGGCGGAAACTGATTATATGGGTGGCGTAGCAATAGTTGGGAAAAGCCCAAAATCGCATTCATTGGGGTACGCAATTCATGAGACATTACTGCCAAAAACTGTGATTTGAGCCTTGTCGCTTCTTGTAATTGTAAATTTTCATTTTTGATCGCCTGTAACTGTTCTTCTGCTTGCTTACGGATGGTAATATCCCTGATCAACCAACGCCAACCTTGAGAATTACCTTGGCGATCGCAGATTGTAGTTACACTGATGGCGGCGTCAAATTTAGTGTGTTCCCGCGTTTGCAGATGAATTTCCCAATCTTGAATTTGTTTGATCTGCTGCAAACTAATTAGCTGGGAACGAAACACACGACGCTGATTTTCTGGGACGAAATTGATCAGTAATTTACCTTGAATATATTTTTGTGATATTCTAAATAAGCTACTAGCAGTGCGGTTTGCTTCTAAGATTTTGCCTTCAGTATTAGTTACTAGAATAAGCATCTGGGGCGAAATCAAATAGTTCTTTGTAGCGTTGACGTTCCACTTCCAATGCAAAGCGGATATCTATTAATTCCTGATTCTGTTGGCGTATTTCTTCTTCTGCTACTCTGAGTTCTTCTAATGCTGTGTTAAGTTCCTCAAGAGAATCATGCAGAATTTCTGATGACGGTAATGGTGAAGTATTAGCATGATTTTGTAGCGCATCAGCACGTTGACGTACAGCCTTTATTTGTTGGGTCCATTCGGAGGTGTTCACACTGAAACTCCTAGTGATTATGACTGGTTTATTATTTTTTTATTTAAAGTATGTAAAATTATTCAGAGGAATTAGTACTGTAAAAGCTACCGAAAAGACTCTGAGGTATTAAATTTATCTGGTGAAACTGATTTATTAATAGAGTTGGGAGAGAAAGAAGGAAGGAATTTTGGCATATTTAATGATGTTGAATTTTAAAAAAGAATGTTATAATTATTTGGTTGATTTCTTGATGGCATATCTTAACAAGAATTAAATCATAGTTTCTATAATCAATTATTTAACAAAAATGTCACTATATTGAGTTTTGGTTAAGTATGTAAACAAGATTTGGGATTTTTTTAACTTCATGCTTGCAACTTTTTAATTACAAGCCGTAAGCTCTAATTTTTGTCACTTTATTTAACATATTAATTGATTTTTGGGAGGCTATCACCCCTCGGCCGTTATAAGTATGGCAAAATTTGATCTTCCAAAAGTTTAAATATTGATTATAAATTTTAGTTTGGAAATCAATGCAACCTTTACAAACAAGCTCATCTATAAAATAGAATCTGCTGCTTTCAATTGATTAAGAGTGACACATATATAGTTGTTTTTATATCTCCTTAGCGAGTGATAAAAAACAGCGTTTAAGTATGAGATTAAGAATCTACCAATAACCAATGACGACCCTAGCTAGTTAACTTCATTTTGGTGTATCCAGTTCATGATGGCTACTTGTTCGTTTTGTCAATTTCCTCCATTAACAAGATTACTCCTTGAATATCTCGTGTGGTTGAAGCACGTAGAGGTGTACAGGAAATTTTGCACAATATTGCTCTACCACGTCGATTTATGGCTTCAAGTGTCACTTCTGGACATGAAGACTCTCCTAGTAAACAGGTGCGGATAGGTTGACGAAGTTGTTCAACTGGTAAACCAATATCCAGATTTAGAAAGTGTCTACCTTTAACTTCATCAGCACGGACACCCCAAAGGTCTTCAGCGCGATAATTCCAAATTTGGATGTGTAGGTCTTGATTGAGAACGACCACACCACTGTGCAAACCAGTCAAAATCGATTCCAAAAAGGTGTTGATTTGAGCAAGTTCATCACTACGCTGACGCATTTCGTCGTTGAGAGTGTGGAGTTCTTCGTTAGTAGATTGTAATTCCTCGTTCATTGTCTCCAACTCTTCGTTGGTAGATTGGAGTTCTTCGTTGGTGGTTTCGAGTTCTTCGACGGTAGACTGAAGTTCTTCGTTGGTCGTTTCCAATTCTTCGTTAGTAGATTGGAGTTCTTCGTAAGCTGTTTCCAGTTCTTGGTTGGCGTGTACTAGATCGTTTTGTAATTGTTTGAAGCGAGTAACGTCGGTGAAGACGATTTTTACGCCCAAAAATTCATCGCCCTTATTGTCTAGCAGAGGTATGATCTGGACGTCGAAATATCTGGTTTCTTGTTCTGTAATTGACCATTCAATTTCTTTCAAAGTGACAGCACGGTGGCTAGTGCTAACTTTCTGAATCTGCGATCGCAATTCTAATGGTCTATACGAAATTTCTAAATCTTGTAGGGGACGACCTAGATCTCTAGGATTGAGATTACATAAACTACGAGCTTGTTCGTTAGCTAGCACCAAATAATTGTGAATATCCACTATCACCTGAGCAATTGGATCAATCTCGAAGGCTGCTTGATGAATGCGAGTCATCTTGTCAACGTTCTCCGGTGTGGATTGCTGAGTACTCAAATGTGTGATATTCAACAATAGATCGCGGCGGTTTCCGTTTGTTACTTTTGTAAATATACGTCGCCGCAAATCCAAAGGTGTAAAGGAGTGATTACGGGTAAACAACATTTCTGCTTTACCTAAAAACAGAAAACCGTGATTGTGTAGAGCAAAATGAAAGCGATCCAAAATTCTCACTTGAGTTTCAGAATTGAAATACATTAAAGTGTTGCGACACACTAGCATGTCAATTTTGGAGATTGGTGCATCCTGAACTAAATCGTGACGACCAAAAATGACACCGCGACGCAATTCTTTCTGCACGATGTAGCGACCACCTAAACGCTCGAAATACTTTTCTAGTAACTCTGGAGAAATAGGTTGGATTTCCTTGGGGTTGGGGTTATAGTTTGCATGACGAGCGTATTCAAGAGCTTCAGCATCCACATCAGTTGCAAAGACTTTCACTCGTGCTATGTATTGTTCTATACCCACTGCTTCAGCCAGCAACATAGCTAAAGTGTAAGTTTCTTCCCCAGAAGCACATCCCGCACTCCATACTCGAATAGGTTGGCTGGGGTGTTTGTTACTAATGATCCGAGGAATGATTTCACTTGCTATATATTCCCAAGTTTCCGCATCTCGAAAGAAACCCGTGACATTAATTAAGATCGTGTTGAACAACTCAACAAACTCGTCTGGATGTACTTCCAGGTAGTCAAGATATTCGTTGTAATCTTCAACACCAATCATTTGCATACGTCTTTTTATCCGCCTGCTTAAGCTGGTGCGCTTGTAGCCCCTAAAATCAAAACCACGGTTGCGTTTGATGTATTCTAAAAGGTTTTCTAGTTCTGGATTAGTATCCGTGGTACTCATAAGTAATGGGCGCGTTAAAGCATATTAATAAGAACAATATTTTGCAAATTAATTGCTAAATTAAGTAATTTATACAAAAATAAAATATAATTTAAAAGTTTTAAACCTCGTCTAGTTGGAAACCCCTAGTTTTACTCATCAGGATCAAAATGATTTTTCACTTACAAGCGATCGCAAACTCCAATTCTCAAGATAGATGAGGTTTAAATATAAAAAATATTTGGAAAGTTACTTATTAATTAAATAAACTAAAGTATTAGCGATCGCTTCCAAAGGCAAAACAAAATCAACTACTCCAGTTTTTATAGCAGCTTCAGGCATCGCAAAAAAATCAGAAGTCGCTTCATCTTGAGCAATTACTGTACCACCCATCTTTTTTATTGCCTGTACTCCGGTTGCGCCATCACCATCCATCCCAGTCAAGACAACAGCGATCGCCCATTGTTGGAAACTAGCTGCTGCTGACTGAAACAGCACATCGCCTGCGGGGCGGACATGACGAACTTTTTCCGTTTGAGACAAAGACAAAGTTGCGTCGGTATTGATTAACAGGTGATGGTTGGGAGCAGCAATGTAAACCGTGCCTGGTTTTAACTTGTCAGCCGCTTCTGCCTGCTTAACTATTAAAGGAGTACGTTGACTTAATATTTCAGCAAGCATACTCGGATAGTGGGGAGCTAGGTGCTGAACAATGGCGATGGGAGCAGCAAACTCTTGGGGTAAGTTGGATAAAATTGCGCTTAAAGCCTTAAGTCCACCAGCTGATACCACTATTACTACTATGTAGTTATTCGTCATTAATCACTAAACATCTCCAAAATAGTATATTTTGTGGTAAAAGAACGTCAATAGAAGTTTTTTGACACCAAAATATGAGTAACGTACTAAATCACATAGAGGAGAATCCTCAAGAAACCAAGCGATTAATA
>JAHHHW010000058.1 GCA_019359115.1 Pelatocladus maniniholoensis HA4357-MV3 | reverse complement strand
ACGGTTCAGTCAAATAATGCAACCTGGACTCCAAAATTATTACTCAAAATATAACCGTGTACAAAAATCAAACTGCATGGTAATGATAACTGGCATCACCAAATCAGCAGCGCGATTCCCCAGTTGCGTCAACTTCTTTTGTAGCGATCGCACAGAAGTGGAAAAACTTTTTGGTTTACTGTGTATACCTAAACGCATATATTTGTCCAAAAATCAACCTTTAATGTGTCACTTTAAGGTGCGTTTGCCCTGCTATTTCCCCTTAACCGAGCAGTATTGAGACCTGGGGTTGTAAGACCTTTACAGCGTGCCACCTCCAATACCCCGGTGCTTGGGGACAGTTCAAAATTATTTTGGTGGAGTACTACTTTTGAGCCAACCCTTTTTGAGCAGCAACCAAAGAAACCCCAATAATAACGAACAAGGTTCCTGTTATGCGTAATGAAGTCGCTGGGTATTTGTTCAACCCGATGAGACCAAAATGATCTAAAAAAAGTGCTGCAATCATCTGACCTGCAATTGTGAGTCCTAATGTCAATGCTGCCCCAATCTTAGGCGCGGCAAAAATAGTTGACCAGACATACAAAGTTCCCAAACACCCTCCTATCCACATCCACCACGATGTTTGAGAAAGTGAAGTCAAAGTAGGAAGTGGATAGTGGGCAAAGAAACAAATTGTAAACGATGCGATAGTGCCAGCAAGATATGAGATAAATGTAACTTGCATTGGCTTACCAATATAACTTTTTAAAAGAGTATTCAGGGCAACTTGAACAGGTAAAATAGCACCACCAATCAATGCTGCTATCAAATAAATGGTTCTAGAACTCATAACATATAACTCCGAAAACTAAACAGAAAATTTTGTAGCCAGCATCTAGCAGGATGTGACAAGATAAAAAGCACTCAAAATTTTAACAAAATGCATCAACACAGTTCAGTTAATAATTTTGAATACAAAAAAATTACCAGTAAAGTCCGTAAATTTACGGACTTTACAAAGGATTTTGGTATTAACTGAACCGTATTGTATTATAAATTTGCTAATCTTGATGAGTGTTGCGCTGATAACAATGCTCAACTAAGTACGATAATAGAGAATTGAAGCGCTTAAGCAGTCTCAAGATGCCGTTGAATCGCCGTTACCAATTCGCAAATACCTGTAATTTTAAGCATACTGTAGTGATCAGCTTTGAGGTTTATGACCGTTGGAGTCTTTCGGGAATATCGACTGTGGCTCTCAATAAATGAGTAATCATCACCATCGGCCTTAAAAATAGTTATAGGTGCAACAATCTGTCTCTTGGTTAGTTCGCGGAATGTGTACTTGACTTCATATGTTTGGTGTACAATTCTGATTATTCGTTTCACCAGATCCAAATCAAGCTTCTTATATATTGCAATAAATGACGCGAAGCTGTTTTCATCCTTGGCAACTTTCAAACACTCCTCCAGTGCGAGACCTGTAATGGTGCTTGCAAAAACCGAGAAAAGAATTGTCACATAGACTTTGTTAGTGAATACAGGTTGATTGCCATCAATAGCTTCATTATTAGTTTCAACCTTTGGTGATCCCGGAGCAATCAAAAAGAGATTTTCCACATGCTCACCGGACTGCTCAAGCTGATAAGCAACTTCAAAAGCTACCCGTGCGCCGAAGGAATATCCCCACAGTGTATAGGGGCCGTTTGGTTGAATACGTTTAATTTCCTTAATGTCTTCTACCGCCATCTCACTAATAGAGGAAAATGGCTTTTCGCCTTGGTTGATTCCATAGGCTTGAACACCGTAAAAGGGTCGATTGATATTGATTTTTTCTGCCAGCAACCTCAAATTCATTGGATAACCACCAAGTCCAGGCCAGCAATAGATGGGATTCTTGACTCCTGTGGATGATAGACGTACTAAACGCGAAGCAAGTTCAACTTCATCACTGTCCACTTTACGAGCGAGTTTTTCGATAGTTGGAGCTTCAAAAAGAGTATGCAAAGGCAAGGTACAATCAAACTCTTTATTGATAGCGTTGATTATTCTCACAGCAATAAGTGAGTTCCCGCCGGATTCAAAGAAATCATCACATATTGAGACAGAATCCCATTTCATCGCCTTTTTCCAAATCTCACCTATTCGCTGTTCAGTATTTGTACGAGGCTTGATGATGGGCCGTTGGGCCATTTCGATATTCACTTTGTCCGATGCTTCCAGCGCTTTAACGTCGATCTTACCATTGGCAGTAAGTGGTAGCTTGTCTATAACTATGATCTTGTTAGGCATCATGTAATCAGGCAAAAAGTTGCGTAGATCCTCTTTGATTAACTCAGCAGGGCCTTTCATCTGGACGGCGTCTTCTCTCATCCCCTCGCTGATTAACTGCTCATCACTGACGCGACCACCGATACAGAAGTAAGAAGGACCCGGTTCTTCATGACTAGCACTGAGTATCTTTGTTATCTGCTTTGCTGAAGGAAGATCATTACCAGTCTCGGAGCTGTATCCGGACGACAAGAAACCAAGATTTAGATCATTCATCTGCAAATGTTGAAGCTTCCTGCCCATTGCGAAATAATTTGCCCATTTACAGCTGCTTCTACCAATCATGGCAATTCCAAAACTTCCTTGCTCATAGGTTAGCTGATTGATAGCTATTACATGCCTTTTGAGAATGATATCGTCTGAGATTTTTTGCAAGCCTCTGTCTTTGTACTTGTATAAACCCGCAGGTAAATCAGGAATTTTTCCAGGATGACTCTGCACATAAATATCAACTGGTTCAATCGACAATGGCTTGAGTTGAGGTACTAGATCAAAAGTGCCTAGATAATAATAATGCTCGTCTGGACAGAGAATTTTCTCATTTACTTCCGGTGTATAGTTAGCATCTCCAATAGTAAGTTTATATGGTGGCAGAATCTTGTCAAATAAACCCAACATGTGGCCAGTTTCAATTTCGAGTACCTCTTGAATATTATTTTTATAAACTAGCTCGATAGCTTTTCTCTTTCCAATGAAGTGTATTTTTATTCGTGTTTTTTCTTTACTATCTATTTGATTTAATAGTACTAATTGATGGCGTCCCGGATGGTAATAGTAGTAACCATCATTCAACCCTGCTATGTTAACTAATTCAAGATACATTTGCGTTGCATACAATGCGCCAGGTGATGCATAAGCATACTTGGGTAACAGACGCTCATCGCTATGAAATGCACCGAAATATCTCAAAATCTCACCTAATTCTGTGAGGCTTAATGCATCCAAGCCACGAGAATCAGCGAAGTTGTCAGTTTGGACATCAGTAATCTGTCTATCTAGCAACTGCATAATATCAGCTTTGTGAACAGCGCCACCCTCGAATAAACGGTAGGATTTTCGAGTAAACGCCAATCGGCGCTGTTCTTCGGTCGGTGTTTTACCTGGAAGATCGATTTCTATTTGGCCAGGTACACAATTTTCTTCGTCGATATCCCTATATCCAAGATTTGACAATTGAGCTTTGACTTGAAGCTTGTTTTGCTTGGACAGATGGTGTTCTCCGTGGACACCCTGATCCATGACAGCAGCTTGCTTAGGACTCAATTCGATACATGCAATCAAATCAGAGTATCCGGTACGAGAATTTTTCTTAACTATAACAGCTGCGTTCTTAACCCAGTCATGTTTCTCAATTGCCACCTTTACTTCGTCCAGTTCAATCCGAAACCCTCTAAGTTTTACCTGATTGTCTACTCGCCCAACGAACTGAACAGTACCATCTGCATTCCAACAGACTAAGTCTCCAGTCTTATACAGTTTGGCATCTCCAGAACTCGTCGAAAATTGATCGTTGACAAACCTTTCTTTTGTCAAGTCTGGTCGATTAATATATCCACGCGCCAGCTGAACACCACCGATATATAACTCACCACTTTCTCCAACCGATGCTAGCGATTGATCGTTGTTGAGAATGTAAAACTGAGTATTGTGAACGGGAGTACCAATGGCGATCGCTTCAGGATAATCAGCGATCGCATTTTTATCAACTTTAAAGGCGGAAGCATTGATTGTGCATTCACTTGGGCCATAGACATTAATTAAGTCACATTTTGGCAGCACTTCGATGCATTGTAGCGCAAGTTTTTTTGACAGAATTTCGCCCCCGCTAAATATTTGTGTCAGTGACTTACAATTATGGAATAAGTCGGTGTCGAGAAGCGCTTGCAACAGCGTCGGAACGCATTGCAAAGTTGTCACATGATGTCGAATAGTAGTCTCAATTAACTGTTCTGGATCTTTATAGGTTCCGGGGCGGCTCATAATAATTTTACTGCCACAACAGGATGCAAGAATCTCCCATTGTGCTGCGTCAAAACTCATAGGTGTTTTTTGCAGAACAACTTTGTTGTGATCTAACTTGCAAACACTTTGCAGCCAATTCATCTGGTTGACGATACTGTGGTGTTCTATCATTACACCCTTTGGCTTTCCCGTACTACCAGAAGTATAAATTACATAGGCTAAATTGTCAGAACACGGTTGTTTGCAAAGTCTATCCTGTGTAATTAGTGGGGATGGGAACTCAAAATCCTCCGCCTCTTCAAGTGTAACATTTGCACCAAGATGCTGAAGATAATCACCCAAGCGTGAACTGATGTTGGCGAGTTCTTGATAAGTTAGACATTCATGCTCACAATGATCACATACAACTGCTTCTTTATGAGGTTGAGCCTGCACTTGCTCTAGAAACAAATCAAGAAGAGATTTTGTTATCAAATCTTTTGACTCTGTGTTATCTAGCTTTTGTATAAGCAAATCTTTTGTTTGCATAGCTGATCTCCAATCTAATTTTTAAAGGTGCGTTAGGCGCTCACATCATATTTTTTGTGAAAAATCAGATTCAAATACACGCCTAACACAACACCAAATGCTACAACAAGGGCTTTGAATTTCTCTGTGAGGTTAGTTGATATCTTGCACCAACTTTTCGTACCGCCAAGAAATAAATTAGGGGAAAATTCCTACAATGATTCTTGTTACTTTAGAGCTTTTACTTTAGAATTTATTTTCTCTCGTAAACGACGTGCAGATTCAGCAGGAGATTGAGCATTGTAAATCGCAGCACCAACTGCTGCTACATCCGCTCCTGCTGCTTCTACTTCCTGAATCGTATTTTCATTGATACCCCCCGCGGCCGAGAGAGATATAGAAACTGCACCTCGTAGAGCTGTAAGTTCGCTTGCAGTCGAAGCACACAAGTGATTAGCCTGCTCATCTAATCCGCAGTGCAGTTCCAAGTAATTAACTCCCAGCTTTTCTAAGTCGCGGGCGCGTTGCACACGATTTGAAACGGAAATCATGTCAGCAGTCACATATCTGCCATACTTACGAGCAGCAGCTATAGCTCCTTGAATAGTGCTGTCATTTGATACAGCTAGAATTGTAGTGAAGTCTGCTCCTGCTTTGAATGCCATTTCAGCTTCTAAGCCTCCAGCATCCATCGTCTTCATATCTGCAAAAATGAGCTTATTTGGAAAAGATTGTTTGAAAGTTTCAACAACCTTCAACCCCTCTTGCTTAATCAAAGGAGTACCAGCTTCGATGATATCTACATAATCAACAACATCTTTAAGCAATTTGATAGCTTGCTCTAATGACAACAAATCTACAGAAACTTGCAATTTCATTGAAAAACCTCTTTTTGTTCAAAAAAATAGTTTACTTTGAGCTTGTGTTAGTTATTCAAGATTGGCGTGCAATGCCCAAAGAGTTTCAGAACTTTTATTGATAGTGTGAGATAAGAAATGAAATAAAGCATCAAAGATCAACAAAGAAGATTGCTCGAATAGTGAACCACTAAATTGTTGTGAATGTTGATGACTATGATCTTGTTTAGCCGCAGCTTCTATGTGAATTAAAAAGTCAGCTATCTTGGCTAAAGGAGAATCAATTTGAGTTGTGACACTAGCAATATATGCACCAATTTCTTTTGCTTTGCACGCAATTTCTAAAACATGTTCTGTGCTGCCCGAACCAGAGAAATCTATTAGTAAATCACCTTGTTGAATTGCTGGAGTAATCGTTTCACCAACAACATAGACCTGCCGTCCCAAATGCATTAGCCGCATAGCAAACATACGAGTCACCAGACCACTACGACCTTCACCAGCTACAAAGATTCTTTGGGCATTCATAATTGCTTGCCCAAGTTGAATAACTGATGAATAATTGATTTTTTCTAAAACTTGTTTGTTTTCGATTAACACCAATTCAACGATTTTACTAAAATCGGTATTAATGTCTGTAGTAATGACTGGTTGGGAAACATTAGCCATGATAATTATATCCTCTCAAATAAAGCAGTTTTACACTCATAATCATGGAACTGTAGTTGAAAATAATACAAGAGCTTTAAGCAAGATTTAAACAGGACTTTTCAAAATACCAAGAGACGGCTTTGGTACAAATCTTGAATTACTTGAACAGTACATACTATAGCTACAAGTCCGATGACCACAACAGGCAACAAACCTTTGCCAACTATGGCAAGTATAAGAAGGATAAATGCAGAATAAAGGCGAAACCTAGAACGGATTTTACAGTAGCGTATAACTCCAGTACGATGCAAAAGAGCTAGAGCTAATAAGCATAATGCGACCATGCTACAGAGAAGTACACGCTCTGGCGGGGGCAGCGCTACGCTAGGCTCACTTGATATGATGTGTTTGACGCCAACTCCCGTAGCAGTGAGTCCAATCACCAAGGGTAAATGTCCGTAAAGCCAAATTTGATAAACGCCTATTTGACCAGTTGCATTAGCAGAACGCAAAGCTGAATTACCAATATTTTCAAAATAGACCCACCACAAGCTAAAAGCAATACTAAAACCGAATATTGCAGCAAGCGCACTTTTAGCATCCCAGTTTTGATTGGAGAGACCATCAACCACGCCTATGATCGCCTCGCCCAAGACAATAATGGTAAATAGCCCGAAACGTTCTGGCAAGTGTTCAATATGGTGGGTTAGTCCTAACTGTAACTGTTTTGCTGTCAAAGGTGTGGCGAAATCTAAAATTAATCCCAATGCCCAAAAGCCGAAACGTAATGGCATGGGTACGAATACAGAGAGCAGCCAAAGAACAGCTGCGATCGCAAAACCTTGTGCATAACGAGTTGCTAGTGGACGTGCTAAAGGGATATGCCTTGCAGCACGCAGATATTCAATGACAAGCATAGCTCTTCCGGCAGCATAGGAAAGAGCAAAGCCAGCAGAACTTTCCCCCAAGCCGTGGTGTGTATTTACCGCTAAGGTGGCGATCGCTACCATTTGCCCACCAGTCAGCAAGCGATGACCTATGTCATCAATCTCAAATCGATTGGTATAAAATGTCGTGCCAATCCATGCCCACCACATTGGTATGAATAGAAACACAAAGCTGAAAAATCCTGATAGGGAAACATCTTCGCTGAGATTGTGGGCAACTTGTGATACTGCAACTACAAATACCAAATCATAGAAAAGTTCCAGCCAAGTAGCATGACCATTTTTTTCTTCGCTTTCTACACCAATACGCAGGCGAGGAGGTTGGAACCAGGTTTTCACATCTAAAACCTCATTTTTTTTAACTTCTATCAAACTTAATGATCAATGCACGAAGGTTTTGTCAATATAACACCAGATCCAATTTTCACCAGGCTCAAAAGACTTTACAAGAGGATGACCAGTATTGTGAAAGTGCTTGGTAGCGTGCTTGTTTTTGGATGAATTGCAACAACCAACATGTCCACAAGTTAGGCAAACCCGTAGATGTACCCAAGTATCTCCGCTTGCCAAACATTCCTCACATCCAACACTAATGGATGTGACTGCTTGTATCTGATTGAGATGTGTACACTCCATAAATTCTCCTTGATCTACTCTTTAGAAGTAAGAGCGAGTTCATTTTTATATCTGTTCATTTCTTGAAACGAGCGTAAAGGCAAACTAACCTTAAAGCATGTGTCGCCGGGCTTTGAGAAGCAGCGAATATGCCCACCATGCTGACCTACTATTATTCGATAGGCAATATCTAAACCTAGTCCTGTTCCTACACCAATACCTTTAGTTGTGAAAAACGGATCGAAAATCCGAGATTGAGCGCACTTCCATATGCTTGAATCATTGGTAAATTTTGTTCGTATTCACGCACCACTTGGATACGATGCTTTTTGAGCTTATAGCTCAAAATAGTGAGTGTACTTTCAATACCTTCATGAACAGATACCTCCTTTAGTGGAGATTGATCCATGTATGAGTATGCTTTGACAGAATTGACAAGCTCAGAAATCCGATCAACGCCCTGCTCAAGGACATTCAGCATACTTTCTGTAGCTAGCGTTGTCTCCAACCAAGTGAGTACATACTTGAATGCATTGGCATTCACCTGCTTACCAATAAATTCTAACTGCTGAACGTCAATTCCTAATGCAACTAAGGTAGGTACAAATTCCCAGCCATCACTAACGCCATGTGACTCTAGCCAATCGGATAGTTCATCTTCCAAATCTATCTGAGTCAAGGGATCAAAATTGCACGGTTGAGCCACCCGCCCCATTGCCTTACTCTTGATCTCCAAGAGATACTCCAATTGAGCTGGAGTGAGGTGTTGTTTGGTAGACGCAAGCGAGAAATTTTGCAAGACACTGACTGTATCGTGCAACTGTCCTACTGCTCTACGTACTGCTGCTGTTGGATTACCCAGTTCATGAGCAAGACCAGCAGCTAACGTACCCAAGGAAATAAGCTTATCGTGTTGATGAGACAACATCTGTAACTCTTGCATTCGGCTTGCCATAAAACCGAGAACAGCGTTTCTCACTGATGGACAAAACATGAGCATCTGCCAAAATTGCTCCTCGTGCAAGCAGTATACGTGACTTTGATTAACTGCTTGTCCACTTGCAAGGTGAACTGTACCTGCAAGGAGGGGAACTTCACCAAAAAATGTCCCAGTTTCATATGTAGCTAAAACAACTTCTTGGTTATTGATCTCTCGTGTTAAGCGAATTGCTCCTTCAAATACCATGTAAAAACATTTTGCAGGCTCTCCTTGTTTAAACAGTAAATCTCCTGGATTCAGCCAGATGTTAGTACCGCTCACCAAACGCATCAGCTCATTTTCTGTCAAGTCTTTGAACAACGGTATTTTTTTTAACAAATTAAGCATGGGAAAACCTAAAGTGTTTTTTGTTTTTATAAGGATGAGAGATATTGATGTATGAATTGAATAGCTATCGACCCTTCACCCACTGCTGAGGCAACTCGTTTCACTGACTGATAGCGCACATCACCTACTGCTAAAATTCCTGGTATGTTAGTTTCAAGAAGATATGGCGATCGAGACAATGTCCATCCTTTAGGGTACATCTGACCATGCAAAACATCAGGACCAGTCATAATGTAGCCTTTTGGATCTCTCTCGACAATATCTTGCAACCAATTGGTATGTGGTGTTGCGCCAATAAAAATGAAAAGGGCACAGGCAGGGAGAGTTTCGACCTCATTAGTTAATAAGTTGGTAATAGTGATCGCCTCAAGCTTGTCTTTACCGAACACTTCAGTAGCTTCGCTTAACACTTTTACTATGATGTTGTTCGTCTGTTTGATTTGATCAATTAAATACTTAGACATGCTTTTCTTGAGTGAGTCCCTGCGTACGAGAAGGGTTACTGAGCGAGCGTATCTAGAAAGGTGTATAGCAGCCTGTCCGGCAGAATTGCCTGCTCCAACAATAAATACATCTTCACCTTGGTATCCCATTGCTTCGGTCATCGCTGATCCATAGTATACGCCAGCACCTGTTAACTTGTCACAGCCACGCACGTTGAGTTTACGATAGGATACACCAGTTGCAATAATTACTGTGTGACTACTTATTTCTGATCCGTCTGCTAGTGTTATATATCGATATTGACCATCTACACGTAGGCCTTTTACTTCCTGTGGTGTCAGAATTTCTGCTCCGAACTTCTGGGCTTGTGCAACAGCACGCCTAGCTAAATCTCCCCCAGTTAGACCCACCGGAAAACCTAGATAATTCTCAATTCTGGAACTAGTTCCAGCCTGTCCGCCCGGAGCCTCTTTTTCTACAATCA
This sequence comes from Pelatocladus maniniholoensis HA4357-MV3, assembly GCA_019359115.1. Taxonomy (GTDB): domain Bacteria; phylum Cyanobacteriota; class Cyanobacteriia; order Cyanobacteriales; family Nostocaceae; genus Pelatocladus; species Pelatocladus maniniholoensis. Next base: position 1,262 of record JAHHHW010000058.1, on the reverse strand, counting down.
CAGTATGTAATCCTTCGGAAGCCGCGTACACTGCTGCTGCTAAACCAGCAGGACCAGCACCCACAATGATCACATCGTAAAACGGCATTTCAGCACGAGTTTTCAAGCCGATTTTCTCAGCAATTTGAATATTTGTCGGCTGTAGAAGATGTGAACCGTCGGGAAAGAACAGTAGTGGTAGGTTTACATGATCAGGGTTGGTATAACTAGATAACTTGTTTCCCTCTTCTGATTCAATATCCAACCATTGATAAGGAATATGGTTACGAGCCAAGAAATCTTTAATTTGATGCGTTTTGGGAGACCATCGATCGCCAATTACACGAACACCCTCAAAGCACGGAAGATAGGTTTTTTTCCAAATCTCAAGCAAATCGTTAAGTACTGGAAACAAACCCTGCTCCGGGGGTGTCCACGGTTTCATCAAATAATAATCAATTTTGGCCTTATTGATCGCACGGATAGCTTCATCAGTGTCAGCATATGCTGTAAGTAAGGCACGCTTGGCATCTGGAAAAATTTCCTTAGCCTGTTCAAGAAACTCAACACCGGTCATGTTTGGCATTCGCTGATCCACTAACAATAGAGCTACAGGATGGTTGCGTAGTTTCAATTTTTTCAGTGTCTCTAGAGCCATCTGACCAGAATCAGCACGCAGTACACGGAAGTTTTCGCCGTATTCGCGGCGTAAATCGCGCTCGATAGAGCGTAAAACTTCTGGGTCGTCGTCTATTGTAATTAGAACAGGTTTAGCCATGATATTCCCTCATTTGTTGATTTTCCCCTATTTTCAAGATAGAACCCCAGGGGCGTTAGCGTAGTTCCTCCTTTAAGGAGGTCGCGCCCACAAAGAGGGAATGAAAATAGTTATTCCCCTTCCTTAGCTTTTACCTTTACTTTCTTTCCTAGCTAGAACCCCATGTAATCAATCACACAATCTGTGCATAAAAAGATGATTACACTCGTAAACTCCTTACCCCCATACCCATTTTTAAGACGGCTATTGACCCTAACTATACGCTGGCTAATTCGATCGCTTCATATTCGTCTACCAGTTGGATGCCTTCACAGAATGCACTCATTCTCAGGAAATCCTCTACCTGCACTTGTGCGCCAACTACATACAATTCCACATCCAATACCTTCGCCAAATTTATGAACTGGTAGAACAAGGATCGGCAGGGTGGATGCGTCCTAAATTGGTAACTCTGTGGAAAATATTGGCAAGTAAAATTGGGTCTGGTTTTTCCGGAAGGAGTTTT
>JAHHHW010000057.1 GCA_019359115.1 Pelatocladus maniniholoensis HA4357-MV3 | reverse complement strand
CCTGTTTTAAAGCCTTTTGTAGTTTCTCTATTTGCTGGGAAGTTAAATGATTTTTTGCTGGCATTATTCCATTTTTTTACTGAATTCGGCTTTTTATTATACCCAATTTAAATGCTGAACAGCTTACCCGTAATGAAGATAGGAAGAACCTGTAAGCCCCATATAGTAATCTATCGCTGCATTTTGATAACGAGTTGCTTTTGAAATATTAATTAGTTTTGGTTTTTGCATTTATAAATTGATAGAAATCGTTGTACCTTTATGCTTAATATTCCAAGCAAGCGCGCTCCTTGTCAGTTCACCAAATTTTGCTTCTTGGTTGACCTATGTATTAGAGTGGAGAAATACTAAACTAACTGCGCCTCACCATAACCGAATTACCTTCTATCTTGGTCATGTAAGTTGAGAGTGGTTTTGTGGCTGGCCCATTTTGCACCTTACCATCAACTCCAAATTCTGAGGCATGACAGGGACATAAAAATATTTTTTCCTCAACTTCCCATTCCACCGTACAACCCATATGAGTGCAGGTGGGATTAACAGCTATCAGATTTTTACTTTTAGAAGTACCAATCACCAGAATGGAACCAAAAGGCGATTTTTCTTTTAAGATTTGACCTGTTTCATCTAACTCTCCAACTGTCCCCACATGAAGCCAATTTTCAGATTTAGATGATTTCCGTTTGAGTTTAGGTTTAGGTTGTGTCGCATAAGTAGTTGTGAATACTACAGATAAAGAACTTACAAACCAACTTACATTAAATAAGACAATAAAATCACGACGGTTCATAAAAATTGAGGTGTTTTAAAAATTAAATTCATGAGACAAGTTTTAGTTGTTTCATTAAGTAAAACATGATTGATGTTAGTATTTTTTACTAATGAATTGGGAGAGGAAAGAGATAAAATTTTCTTCCCCGCTTCCCAAGCTTGATAAATATGAAAAATCAACGACAACCAATTCTAGGGAAGGCTATTCCGTAAACGACGCAAGCAATTTATCGATGCAGCGCAATCACAGCCAAACATAGCTACAGCAGTATCGCTTTCCTCATCTGTAACTCCAAGCAGAGCATCCTCGTTATTCACGTCAGTAACATCAATCTCTGGTACGCCCTTCTTCAAATGAGCCAATTGTTTAGCATTAGCACAGAAAAATTTACCGAGTTTTGGATGTTTTACACAAGCCTTTTGGCTTTCTGCTGATACTGGCGTAGTAGTCGTATCTGTATGGTTTACAGGTTGGGGATTTACTGGTTGATTAGCGGTGCTAACTTTACTAGTCATCAACAAGGAAGCTACAGAAATTAAAGCTGTGGGTTTAGAAGTCAAAGCCAAGAGTAATTTTTTCACTCACTCCTCCTAGAAATAAATTGACTATCTAGATGGGTTTTCACCTGAATGCGCTAACTGTATAATTCATAACAAATAAGGGAGAAATTCTTCCCATCTTCGACAAACATATTGATAGCATTCCGGTGGAGAAATGACAAGATTGTTTAAAATATTAACCTCAAAATCAGAGTTAAATTTTATGAACAAAATAATGTCTTTTTGCGGATTATAGGTATCTATTGCTGCAAGTATTTGTGTTATTTCTTTTGGGTACAGAATCCACTCAGTTAAATAGGCTGTTAATCTAGCTTTAGTAACAAAATGAAGATTAAAGGTTTCGTCAAGTAAAATTTTCTTACCTGTGATTGTAGTAAAAGTGATACGGGAGAAATCTACAGCATTATTTATATTACAAATAACAGCCCCGCGCCCTGATTTTAAAAAACCTTTCCAAGCGGTATAGCTAATTAGCAAAAAACTTGTGAAATTCAACAATTGCTTGTACCAATTATTGTTAATCAGAAATATTGACTTCTTTTCGTAATTCTTTAGCAGCTGACACCATATTTTTCATTGATGAAATTACTTACTTGCGGCTTCTAAATCCTGCTACTTCCTCCTGCAACACGAGTGATTCAATGCCAACTTGATCGAGTTCCCGACCAATTAACACTAATTTTGTTTGACGCGGTTCGCCATGTTGCCAAGGACGGTCGTAAAAGTAATCAAATCGATTACCAACACCCTGTAATACCAAACGCATGGCTTTATTCGGAACTGCTACAAATCCCTTAATGCGATAAATTTCTTGCTGTTGCACCAATGTTTGCAAGCGTTTAACCAAAAAAGACGGCTCAAATGCTTGGTCTAGTATTAGTTGCACTGCATTAATCCCGTCATCATGTTCGTGATCTTCTTCTGTATCGTGGTGACTGGGACGACTATCTAAATTATCTTCTACCGCAGCATTGAAACCGAGTAGTAAATCGCCACTGATTTTACCATCCTGGCAAGGAATGACTTTTACACCAGGGGGTAAGTTCTGCTTGAGCCAATCCTGCACCCTCACTTGCGTTTGTTCGTCAACGCGATCGCTTTTAGTCAGCAATACTAGATCAGCACAAGCCAGCTGATCTTCAAACAGTTCCTCAATCGGTGTTTCGTGTTCTATGCTAGAGTCAGCTTGTCGCTGTGCTAAGAGTGCTGCTAAATCGCCTACATATTGATTAGTTGCTAAAGCTTCACAGTTCACCACAGTGATTACGCCGTCTACTGTTGCGCCTGTGCGAATCTCTGGCCAGCGAAATGCTTGTACCAATGGTTTTGGTAGTGCTAGTCCAGAGGTTTCAATCAACATACAGTCAAGGCTCGCGCGTCGCTTGAGTAATTCTTGCATCGCTGGTAAGAATTCCTCTTGTACTGTGCAGCACAGACAACCGTTGGTGAGTTCCACAATGTTACTCTTAGATTCTTCTTCATCGTCACAAACTTGGCACGAACGTAATAGTTCGCCATCAATGCCAACTTCGCCAAATTCATTCACTAAAACAGCAATGCGTCGTCCTTCGTTGTTTTGCAGTAAGTGACGAATTAACGTCGTTTTGCCTGCGCCGAGAAATCCTGTAATGACTGTAATGGGAATTTTGTGCATATAAAATTAAGTTGTTTGTTGATTAAAGGAGCGATCGCAATAAAGAAGTTTTAACCGCAGATATCATGCAGTGTTGCCAGCGTTAAAATTCAAATATTTATGTTCTGCAACACCGCCAAGGATGAGTGGTCAAGTTGTGGCTGGCGACCCCACAGCCCGGTCATCAGTCGCAGCAGTAGCCTTCGTGGGAAAGACCAATAAATTATCAGCCGCAGTACTAGCCGCCGCAGTTTAACCATTGGTAACCATTGATTAGAAAAGCTACGGTTGAGAATATCAGTAAAGGCTAGCACCACCCAGTTTTCATAGCGTCGCCAGCGATCGTAGCGTTTTAGCACTGCCAGAGAACCCAGGTCTTGTTTGTGTTGTTGTGCAGTTTGTAGCACTTGGGCTAGGGCAGCCGCATCACGAATACCCATATTTTGCCCCTGACCGCCCACCGGATGACAGCAGTGGGCAGCATCCCCTAATAATACTAAGCGCGGCTGGCAATAGCGACGGCTCTGCATCAACTGTGCTGGAAACACTAAGGGTTGGCTCAACAGAGTTAGTTTTCCCATTTGTTCGCCGTAGCGTCGTCGTAGTTCACTCATAAACTGGTCGCTTGGTAGACCAACTATTGCCTGAGCCTCTGCGTGGGGAGCAATCCAGACGATTTGGCAGCGATTTTCAGGCAAGGGCAAAATTGCAAAAGGGCCGCTAGACCAAAAACGCTCGTAGCCGATATTCTGGTGCGGTCGCTCTGGAGCAACAAAAGCTGTAATGCAGGATTGCCAGTAAGCCCAGCCGTTAGTTTTGATGCCAGCAGAAGAGCGAATTTGCGAGTTTACGCCATCAGCAGCCACCACCAACTGCGATCGCAATCGTTGTTGACCTTGGGAATTCTCTAGCACTACCTCTGCGGTTTGGGCTGCATAGCGCACCTCAATCACTTGAGTCTCATACCAGCAGGTAATGTTGGCTGCTGTTGCCACTCGTTGCTGGAGTGCCGCCATCAGCACCTTATGCTCACCACAGTAGTAAACTGCTGCTTCTCCCAAATCTTTAGGGCAAAACTCGACTCGGTGAGGATAGTCTGCGTCCGACAGTAATACCCGTGAAAAATGGCTAATTTTTGGCGCAATTTGCTCCCATAGCCCTAAATCACGAAAAATTTTGCTTGTCATCGGCGACAGGGCATAAGCTCTTGATCGCTCTGTTGCTTGCTGCTGTTGTTGTGCTTCCACTATTAAAATTCGCAAACCTGACGATTGCAGTCCACAGGCTAGTGTCAAACCCGAAATACCGCCGCCGACAATAACTACATCGCAGTTTGCCAAAAATGGATGCAGTAATGAGGTCATAGCTTGAAACTCACGCATTGGTCATAATGCTCGCTACCTAACCAAGCTGGAGGGAGTTTGGTTAGCAAAGTTTCTGTCCATCAATTCTGTACGTGAATTTGCCCGCACAGCGCGGAACATTCCAAATCGACACAGCCCTGCGCCAAAGGCCAAACGCATCAATAAAAACGTTGGCACTTCGCGTACAGATTTTATGAAACCAGACAATCCAAAACGCAGAAATCCGCTTGGGCGAACCACTCCTTGCCAAATAGAATCTAACCAAGAAGGAAGGGTTTCTTGCGTCCAATCAGTCGTAATTACCTCCCCTTCCACTAATCCTGTTGCTTCCAAAAGTTCGGAGAATCCCTCAATGCTAGAAAAAGCTGGATGAGACCACTGGTCTAGCAACTGTCGCATTACTGGTTTCTCCCAGAAATTTAGCGGTTTTTGGCGGTCATCTCTTTGATTCCAGTCAGCGACAATCAAAATTCCACCTGGCTTTAGTACCCGCATTAATTCTGTTGCAAAAACGGCTTTATCAGGCATATGGGGGCCTGCTTCGATTGACCAAACTACATCAAAACTGGCATCTGGAAACGACAATGCCATTGCATCATCGACTGCAAACTGGGCGTTTAGTTCTTGGGGTGTTAACTCCTGGGCGCGTTTTACTTGCTCTTGGCTGATAGTAATTCCTGTGACAGCAAATCCATAATCTCGCGCTAAAATCCGGCTGCTGCCTCCAATCCCACAGCCAACATCTAATACGGTAGTACCAGGAGGTAATTTATCTAAACCACCCCATTTAACCATTTCATGTACAAAGTCAGATTTAGCAACCAAAAAATCCTTGCGTCGTGGCGGCGAACCGTAGTGACCAAGGTGAATGTGTTCTCCCCAGTAAAACTCTAGGATGCCGTCAAGCGTCCATTGGTCGTAGGAATTGGCGACTGTGGATGAGGATTGATACTTGCGGGCAGTTAGAAAATAAGCCGCAATTCCAATTAGTAAAACGAGAAGAGAACCAATTACAAAATAAACTAATAAAGTTGACATTGTTGTGAAAGCTTTTTATGTAGCTAACCGTTGATAGATGTTGGTGTGTTTATGGTTCATCCCGAATTAGACGAGAGATCATAAGAGAAATCTTCCTATAGGTTGAACTTGCCATATTTTGCCAACCTCGAATTATTTTCCTGAGATTTAGAAAGGGTTGCTGCTTATCTTCTCTAAAACCTGTTTGTTTGACAAAAGGATGAACAGCAGTAGGAATCTTCCCAGTTCGATGAAGATAAAATTTTGGCATGATGATTAACCGAATCAGAATTTAACAAAAATACAGAGAAGTTATGCACGCCAGATATAGCGATGGAAAGTTAGTGCCATACCTCGTTGAAAATCTTTCTCTTTTCAAAGTAAAAAAATACCTGAATACTCACAAAGGAATTACTAATTGAAATTTAATATTAATTACTTATTTCGTGGAAAGTCGCCATTTGTAGCGTTTTAATGTGCGGTGCTTTCAAAATATTAGACCTGACGCTCATCATGTAATAAACCATCCGTGCCTCGCAGATGTAGAAAATTTACAAGTCAACTTCGGCGGGCATTCTGACTTACAAGGCAAGCCTTGATTACAGTTGCGGGACAGCGCCGGATTTGCACCGGACTTTCCCCCTTACGTCTGATGGCTGCTCCCATCAAAACCGAGATTCCCTTGCATATTAACACAACTGTGATTTGCTTGCGTAAAAATCAATGGTCGATCTATACTGGCATTCGTCATGAATCGGGGCAAGTTCAATTCCTTACCAAAGCTTGCTCTGGATTTTTATTGGACAATTCTTCTAACAATTTTTCAACACCACAATTTGTTAGGATTGCCAGCGTTTAGTGACATAACGTTGACAATTTTTTACATTGCCAAACCTAGTTAACTATTCTTTTCCATTATTGCAATTATTTTTCTACAATTCATCCACTATGCAAGCTCCATCCAAACTCTTTGAGGACTCCACAACGGATATCTATGTTGTTCGTCGTGATGGTTCGACGACACCGTTAGAAATTAATAAAATTCGCACAGTAGTTAATTGGGCTTGTTGCGGACTTTGCTGCAATTCCATTGCCTTAGAAGCACATCTAACAACTCGATTGCGCCCCGGTATTACTACACGAGAAATTCAAGATAATTTAATTCGCTGTGCTTTGGATTTGTGCGATCCTGAAGAACCTGATTGGCGGCAAGTGGCAGGGCGATTACATATTTGGAGTTTGTGGAAAGATACTCAAGTAGCCCGAGGTTATCAGTACGGTTACTATGCTCAAACTGTACATGACAAAGTGAGTAAAGGAGAATACGATCGCCACATCTTAATCTACACTCCAGAAGAATTAGAAATTGCCAACACTTGGATTAATCCTGACTGGGATGCCGACTATGATTACGCAGGAGCAGTATTACTGACGAAACGATATCTCCTGGCGAATGAGTTACCCCAGGAAGCATTTTTAACTTGTGCGCTCTTGATAGCCTCCGTAGAAACACAAGAGAATCGTTTAACCTGGGCAAGGGAGTTTTATGAAGCGATCGCCCGTCGTCAAATATCTTTAGCAACGCCGATTTTAGCGAACTTGCGGATTCCCAACGGTTCTCTTGCCAGTTGTTTCATTACGGCAATGGACGACAATTTAGAAAGCATTTTTGGCAGTATTCATGATGCAGCGCGGATTTCTAAAAATGGTGGCGGTGTGGGCGTGAATCTGTCTCGGATTCGGGCTACTGGTAGTTGGGTGATGGGAAAGAAGAACGCTTCTGGTGGTGTCGTTCCCTGGATTAAATTATTGAATGATACAGCGATCGCAGTTAATCAAAGTGGACGTAGAGCCGGTGCGGTTACTGTAAGTTTAGATATCTGGCATTTGGACATAAGCGAATTTTTGGAAATGCAAACCGAGAATGGCGATGCACGACGCAAAGCTTATGATGTGTTTCCGCAATTGGTTGTCAGTGATGAATTTATGCGAAGGGTGCAAGCAGATACAGAATGGACGTTAGTTGATCCCTATGAGGTGCGAACTCGTTTAGGGATTGAACTAGCTTCAACTTGGGGTGAAGAATTTGAACGTGCTTATCTGCAAATCGAAGCCAGTTTAGATAACTCGATTACTCTTTACAAACGGGTAAATGCACGTCTTTTATTCAAACAGGTGATGCGAACCCAATTAGAAACCGGGATGCCTTATTTATGGTTCAAAGATACCGCAAACCGAGCTAACCCTAATCAGCATGAAGGTTATATTCCTGGTGGAAACTTGTGTCAAGAATCATGGTCAAATGTCAAACCAGACAAAGAAGCACATTCATGTAATCTCCTCAGCGTTAATCTTGCAAATTTGGAGGATGAACAGCGAGCAGAAATTTGTCAGATTGCAGTACGTGTATTAGATAACACTATTGAACTTACATCACCCCCGTTTGCTGCTAGTGCCACCCACAACGCCAAATATCGCACAATTGGGGTGGGCTGTATGGGATTAGCTGACTGGTTAGCAAAATATCATCTCACCTATACCCATCTTCAGGAAATCAGCGATTTATTTGAAGACATTGGTTACTATTGCACCGCAGCATCGATGGAATTAGCGAAGGAACGGGGTGCGTATCCTGCTTTTGTCAAGAGTGAATGGAGCAAAGGAAATTTAATCGGAGCAAAACCACCTACTTGGTTTGAGCAACACGCTAGTAAACCAGAGCGTTTTTTACAACTGAGTCGAGATATCAAGCAATATGGGATTCGCAATTCACATATTACTGCGATCGCACCCAACACTTCTTCATCTTTAGTTCAAGGTTGTACAGCCAGTGTTTTACCCGTTTATAGCAAATTCTTCTATGAAAAGTGGGCAAAGGGTTCAGTACCCATCGCACCGCCTTACATTCGGGATCATTTATGGTTCTATGTCGAAAATAAGACACTGGATCAGAAAAAAGTTGTTCTCGCGATCGCCACAATCCAACAATGGATTGATACAGGAATTTCGATGGAATTGTTATTTAACTTGAACGCTGGAGTTTATTTCCCTGACGAACCAGAGCGATGTCTTAGCGCTGTTGATATTTTTGAAACCATAATGCTGGCTTGGAAGTTGGGTTGTAAAGCAATCTACTACATTCGCACTGTCCAAAAAGATAGTTTCAAAGAATCGAACGAGCAATGTGTTGCTTGTGCAAACTGAACACCAGTCATCAGTAAACACTTACTTGTACTGAGCGAAGTCTAAGTATCAGTTATCAAGCATAGGTGATGGGCAAAGCCCATTGCCCAATTAAGAGTGAAAACTAATCAAAACAAAATTTAAGATGTACCAACCAAGACAATCATTAATGCCAATTAATCCCGTTTTCAATCCGAATGGAAATGATGATACAGCAAACCGTTTAATATGGTTCGGAGAGACTACGAACTTAATGCAATTAAATGATGTTCGTTATTCGTGGGCTGTGTCTCTCTACCGTCAAATGCGAGAGAACTTTTGGATTCCCGACAAAATAGACGTTACTCAAGATGTCACAGATTACGTCAATCTCACACCTGGAGAACGACGTGCATTTGATGGCATTCTCAGTTACCTGACTTTTCTCGATTCGGTGCAAACCTGTAATGTGCCTCATATCAAAAACAGCATTACCGCACCAGAAATTGCATTGTGTATGGCGGAACAAATTTCGCAAGAAGCAATGCACAATCAATCTTATCAATACATCATTGAGACGGTGATTCCGAGCGATCGCCGTACACAAGTTTATGATTTTTGGCGGAGCGATCGCATTCTCAAACAACGATGCGAATTCATCGCTGGACTATACCAAAAGTATGTCGATAACCCCACACCAGAGAATTATTTCGTATCGCTATTGGCGGATTATTTGTTAGAAGGATTGTATTTCTATAACGGGTTTATATTTTTCTACAATCTCTCATCACGGATGCTCATGTCTGGGAGTGCAGATATCTTTAGAATGATTAACCGAGATGAACTTTCTCATGTGCGGCTATATCAAAAATTGATTCCAGAAGCGATGCAAGTTTTCCCTCACAGCCGCGAACAAATTTATGAAATGTTTGCTCTTGCTGTTGAGCATGAATGCAAGTGGACAGGACATATTGTCGGAGATGATATTCTAGGCATTACAGCCAACAGTACAGAAGATTACACAAAATATCTGGCAAATGCTCGCTTGAAGGCGATCGGTTTAGAGCCATTGTTTGGGGAAGCTATCTACAAGAAAAGTCCCTATACTCACTTGGAGCGTTTTTCAGATACTAAGAAAGAAGCGAATACAAAAGCAAATTTTTTTGAGGCGAGTGTGACCAGTTATGTTATGTCTTCTAGTATTGAAGGTTGGGATGATTTTTAAGAGAGGTTTATTATTGGTTTAGATGTCCAGACGCGATATATCGCGTCTTTAAAAATGCGTTTATGCTGCGATCGCTCGTAAATCCCGTTAAATACAAAACTAAATTAAGGATGTTATGAGGAAAAATTCTGTACAACACCAAGGATATACGGAAATATTCTGTATAATCCTGCCGTAAAGGGTGATTATACGGAAAAATTCGGTAGAGGATATGATCTTTCAAATCCAGTAACTTATATGGGACTAGTCATACGTAGTCTTGTCCTGTCACCAATGCCAATTCCGATCGCATAAACTCACGTCCCAAGTAAGCCGCATGATCCAATTGGCGGTTGAATAGTTGTAGCGATCGCCCTACCACACTTCATCAAACGTTAGATTTACTCAAAATCAAATCTGTATCATCAGTTGTACAATCTCTCCCATGTATGACGATACCTGCCGATTCCTTGCCGAACACTTCTGTGCCGACTTCGCCAGTTGGCTGTTAGGAAAGCCTGTCACGATGACAGAACTCAAACCCTCTGAACTCTCCCTCGATCCGATTCGCAAGGCAGCACTGTGCGGGGGTTCCCCCCGTTGAGGCAACTGCCGCGCCGATGCCCTAATTTTGCTGGAATCAGACGAATCTGTTTTGCATATCGAGTTTCAAACACTTCCCAAGAACAATATTCCATTCCGTGTTTTGGATTACCGCGTGCGAATGTACCGGAAAGATCCAACCAAACCGATGCGGCAAGTTGTGATTTATCTGACGGAGAGACATCATGCAGGAATCCACCGTTTATCGTTCGATCTGGAGAGAGGCTGAGGAAGAAAAGACACGGGCGATCGCTATCAATCTCTTGCGTAGAGGAGTGGCGATCGACATTATTGCCCCTTCCACAGGCTTATCGATTGAGGAAGTTCAACAACTTCAGCAGCAACTGAATGAGTCTCCACAAAATTAGCCCCAAGTGTGTGGCGATTGCGTCATCACAAAAAGGTTATCAGTATTGTCACCAAAGCGAACTGACAAGTCAGCGCTTGCGCTATCGCCGATCAAAATGACTTGGAATAGTAGCTGTAACGACAATTTGTAACTACAATGGAATATTGTAGCTGTCGTTCAGTTATGGAATATAAATGGGATGAAGCAAAACGTCTTGCTAATCTTCGTAAACACGGCATTGATTTTACCGATGTTCCAGCTGTATTTGATGGCGATATCCTAACGGTTGAGGACGATCGCTACAGTTATGGAGAGCAGCGTTTTGTCACATTCGGTTTGTTGCAAGGGCGAGTTATTGCCGTTGTCCATACAGAACGTGAGGATTGTACCCGTATTATTTCTGCAAGAAAGGCAACGAAATATGAACAACGAACCTACTTCGAGCAACTCTCAAACTGATTGGCAACGACTGGATGCAATGAGCGATGAAGATATTGATTTATCAGAATGCCCAGAGATTACACCGTCCATGTTTGCTAAGGCAGTTGTGAGACGGGGTTTACCTGCTACAAAAACCAAGTCTCAAGTTACACTTCGCATCGATAGCGATGTATTGGAGTGGTTTAAGTCCCAAGGGCGAGGCTATCAAACACAAATCGTAACTGCCTAGCTAGTAGGATTTGAGGAAAAGAAAACAGAGACATTACCTTGTAATGCATTAACTATCACTTCCAAGAGATTAAGACCATGCTTAGATGCAGTCGAAAGAAAACAACGTATATTGG
>JAHHHW010000056.1 GCA_019359115.1 Pelatocladus maniniholoensis HA4357-MV3 | reverse complement strand
TTTCTGATGTCGCTTCTGGTTTCAGATTTTTTCTTGCCATTGATGCAGCCCTTTTTATCTGTAATCCTTACGTTACCAGATTTTTGCTCTTCTCTAGCAAGTTTTACCGCTCTAGAAAAAAATCAATTACCAACAAAAATAATTCATTTATGGAATGTCGCACCTATAATTGAACATCAATTAGAACAAATTCAAAATTTAGGATTTTATAGTTTATTATTTATTGCTCAAGCTTTAGGTAGACAAGAAACTGCTAATAATTTTCAAATTACAGTTATTTCTAACAATATACAATCCGTGACAGGGACTGAATTGATTTGTCCAGAAAAAGCTACTTTACTCGGTCCAGTTAAAGTTATTTCTCAAGAATATACAAATATCAATTGTCGTAGTATTGATGTGATTCTTCCTCATAGAGGAAGTTGGCAAGAAGAACAACTTATAGAAAAAATATTGATAGAATTGACAGTTGATAATTCCGAAAAATTAATTGCATATCGGGGTTTAAATCGTTGGGTGCAGAGTTTTGAGCCAGTACGTTTTGATCAAGCTAAAATTGAAAAGTCTCGATTACGAGAAAAAGGAGTCTATTTAATTACAGGTGGACTCGGAGGTATTGGACTTGTTTTAGCAGAATACTTAGCTCGAACTTTACAAGCAAAATTACTGCTGGTAGGACGTTCTACTTTACCCAAAAAAAATGAGTGGTCTCAATGGTTATCCACTCATGATCAAAATGATAGTACTAGCTGTAAGATTCGCAAAATTCAAGAAATTGAAGACTTGGGTGCAGAAGTTTTAGCGATCGCTGCTGATGTTAGCAACACAGAACAAATGCAAAGTGCGATCGCTCAAGCTCAACAACAATTTAGTCAAATAAATGGCGTTATCCATGCTGCTGGAGTTCCTGGAGGAGGTGCAATTCAACGAAAAACTCCAGCAGAAGCAGAAAGTATTTTGGCTCCGAAGGTAAAAGGAACAATAGTTCTTGATGCTATTTTCAAAAATATTGATTTAGATTTCTTTATTTTACTCTCATCAAATAGTTCAATTGTTGCAGAGTTTGGACAGGTAGATTATTGTGCAGCGAATGCTTTCCTTGACGCTTTTGCTTACTATAATACTTCACAAAATACTCGATTTACTACCAGCATTAACTGGGACACTTGGCAAGAAGTAGGGATGGCTGTGAATACAGAATTACCCCAAAGACTCCAAAAATTGCGACTAGAAAATCTCAAACAAGGTATATTACCTGATGAAGGCGTAGATGTATTTCTGAGAGTTTTGGCAAATACAATACCTCAAGTTGTCATATCTACATCTGACTTATTAGATGTCCTCAAAAACTATAATTATGACAACCAAAAATTAGCTCTAGATTTTTTAGAAACAATCAATTCATCAAAATTAAAGTATCCTAGACCTGAACTAACTAACAATTATATTGCTCCGAGAAATGAAATTGAGCAAAAACTAGTTAATATTTGGCAAGAAGTTATTGGAATTGAACGTATAGGAATTTATGATAACTTCTTTGAACTTGGTGGTGATTCTCTCATAGGTATTCAACTTATTACTATTTTAAACCAGGAATTTCATTTAAATATTTCTGTCGCCAAACTGTATGAATGTCCAAATATAAATTCAATGGCGAAGATTTTCACACCTGAAGAACATCAAAAAAATACCTTTGAACAACGACTCAGTCGAGGACAAAAAAGAAGACAGATAAAAATGCAAAGCAACTAAAACACAAACTGAGTTTATTCTGGTTAAGAAAGTTATGATTAATGAAATAATACAAGAATCAACAGCAAATCCAGATATAGCCATAGTTGGGATGTCTGGTCGTTTTCCTGGTGCAAATAATATTGATGAATTTTGGCAAAATATCCAAAACAAAGTTGAGTCTATTTCATTTTTTTCCAATCATGACTTAATAGACTTAAATCTTGAAGAGGAAGTTTTAAATGACCCAAATTATGTGAAAGCAGCACCGATATTACCAGATATTGAACATTTTGATGCTAGATTCTTTGGTTACACTCCCAAAGAAGCCGAACTAATTGACCCCCAACATCGTCTTTTTATAGAATGTGCTTGGTCATCTCTTGAAAACGCTGGATATGACCCAGAAATCTATGAAGGTTTAATAGGGGTTTATGCTGGTGTTAGCACAAATACTTACTTTTTTAATAATATATATAATAACGTTAATTCCAGAGATATTTCTAACAACTATACTTTTAACAAAGATTTTTTGACCACAAACATTTCATATAAATTAAATTTAAAAGGGCCAAGTATAGGTATTCAAACTTACTGCTCTACTTCATTAGTTGCTTTACATTTAGCCTGCAAAAATCTACTTGATGAAGAGTGTGATATTGCTTTAGCTGGTGGAGTAACAATTATAGTTCCACAAAAGTCAGGTTATTACTATGAACAGGATGGAATTTTATCTCCTGATGGTCATTGTCGAGCCTTTGATGCTAAAGCCCAAGGTACCATTTTCGGCAGTGGACTTGGCATAGTTGTTTTAAAAAGATTAAAAGATGCAATAGCAGAGAGAGATTATATTCATGCGGTTATTAAAGGTTCAGCAATTAACAATGATGGTTCTTTAAAAGTTAGCTATACCGCACCTAGTGTAAATGGTCAGGCTGAAGTTATTGTAGAAGCTTTGGCAAATGCAGGAATAAATGCTGATGATATTTCTTATATCGAAACTCATGGAACTGGAACCGCTGCTGGAGATCCAGTAGAACTTGCAGCGTTGACTAAGGCTTTTCGTGCTTTCACACAAAGAAATGGCTTCTGTGCGATCAGTTCAGTCAAACCAAATATTGGTCATCTAGATATAGCGGCTGGTATAGCAAGTCTGATCAAAACTGTACAAGCGTTAAAATATAAAAAAATACCTCCTAGTATCAATTTTGAAGTTCCCAATCCTGAGATTGATTTTGTAAATAGTCCGTTCTATGTTAATACTAAATTAACCGATTGGGAAACTAACAATACTCCGCGGAGAGCAGGAATTAGTTCTTTAGGTTTTGGTGGAACTAACGCCCATGTAATTTTGGAAGAAGCACCAGTTGTAGAGATGTGCTATGGAACGTCTCTACAATCGCGCCCTTGGCAGTTGATATTAATATCAGCAAAAACTAGCACAGCTTTAGAAGCTGCGACTACAAATTTATTGACTTATTTTAAACATAATTTAGAGATAAATTTAGCTAATGTCTCTTATACTTTACAAATTGGTCGTAGAGCCTTTAACTATCGCCGGATGTTGGTATGTCAAAATCTTCAAGATGTTCTAAATATATTAGAAATACAAGACCAAGAACGGATTTTTACTGTATATCAAGAACATAGAGAACAGTCTGTTATTTTCATGTTTTCTGGACAAGGATCACAATATGCAAACATGGGTCGAGAACTCTACGAAGTCGAAGTAACATTTCGCAAAGATGTAGATACTTGTGCCGAAATTTTGCAACCTAACCTTGGTTTTGATATTCGTGATTTACTGTTTCCAAACTCAGAAGAAATGGAAACAGCTAACCAAAAACTACAACAAACAGCTTTTACTCAAAGTGCATTATTTGTAATTGAGTACGCACTCGCTAAATTATTAATATCATGGGGTGTGCTACCTGCGGCGATGATTGGTCATAGCATTGGGGAATATGTCGCTGCAACCATTGCAGGTGTATTTTCCCTTGAAGATGCGCTATTCATTGTGGCAAAAAGGGGACAACTGATGCAACAGTTACCGCTAGGAAGTATGTTAGCAATTCCGCTTCCAGAAAAAGAAGTGCAGTTGCTGATTCCGAACTCTATAGAAATCGCAGCGATCAACACCCGAAATTCATGTGTAGTTTCTGGAACAAAGGAAGCGATCGCCACACTAAAAAATCAATTATCTTCTCAAGGTCTTGAATGTCGCCTGTTACATACATCTCACGCGTTTCATTCGCAAATGATGTCGCCAATCTTAGAGGAATTTGTGCAATGTTTCAAAAAAATTAAATTGAATCCACCACGCATACGCTTTATTTCCAATGTAACTGCTAGTTGGATTACAGATGCACAAGCCACAGATTACAATTATTGGAGTCAACATTTACGACAAACTGTGAGATTTTCCGATGGAATATCGCAACTTTTAAAGCAGTTTACAGGTGTTTTTCTAGAGGTAGGTCCAGGACGAACTTTAAGCACATTAACCAAACAACATTTAGAGATCAATGCTAAACAAAATATATTAACTTCCTTACGTCATGTGCAAGAACAACAATCAGATATAAGCTTTTTATTGAAAACATTAGGTCAGTTGTGGCTCTTTGGTGTAGATATAGATTGGTCAGGATTTTATACCCACGAGCAGCGTCATCGTTTACCTTTACCGACTTATCCCTTTGAACGACAAAGATACTGGATTGATCCTAAATCCTCATCAACTTCTTTAAATAGTAAATTAGCAATATTAGATCAGAAACAAAATATTACCGATTGGTTTTATGTTCCTTCCTGGAAACGCTCTTTACTTACTCACTCATCCTCTGAGCAAGTAAAATCAAATCAAACAAAATGGTTATTTTTTGTAGATGATTTTGGAGTTAGTGAGGAATTAATTAAAGCATTAAAAAATCAAGATAATAATATAATTATAGTTAAGCCTGGAGAAAAATTTGAGAAAAAAGACGAATACATTTATACAATTAATCCATGCATAGGTCAAGACTATGATATTTTCTTTAAAGAGTTACTTGCTTTAGGAAAATTTACCCAAAATATAGCTTATTTTTGGAGTCTGAATAATTATAATAATTCTCATTCAAAGAATTACTTAGAATTCCAAAGTTTGTTATTTATATCACAAAGCCTTAGTAAACTCAAAATAGATCAAAGTTTACAACTCTGGGTTGTCTCTAATCATATTCAAGAAGTCGATGGCAATGAAATTATAGATCCAGAAAAGGCGACAGTGTTAGGTTTATGTCAGGTAATTTCTCAAGAAAATCCTCAGATAACCTGTCGGAGTATTGATGTTGCGTTAACTAACTACTTGAATGTAAAGGATAAAAAACACCAAGCTTATGAAAGTAAAATTATTGATCAACTTTTAAATGAATTCACGGCTGTATCCTCAGACTTAGTTGTTGCTTATCGTGGTTTACACCGTTGGGTACAAACATTTGAGCCAGTTCGCCTAACGTCAATAGTTGAAGAAAAACTACCATTGAAAAAACACGGTATTTATCTGTTTTTTGGTGGTTTAGAAAGTATTGAAGTTGTGCTTGCAGAATATTTAGCAAAAACTTTTCAAGCAGAACTTATATTTATCGAGGATTTAGCTTTTCCAGAAAAAGATGATTTATTGCAATGGTTGAAAACTCATGATCAAAAAGATGAAGTGAGTTGCAAAATTCAACAATTGCAAGCATTGGAGAACTTAGGCGCAGATGTTTTGGTAATTCGTATGGATAAAACTGATGAACAACAAATTCATCAAGTATTTTTATCTAAGAATATCGAAAAAATTAACGGAGTTATCTGCTCAACTGGAATAAAACGTGAAAAAATATTTGGTTCAATTCCAGAAATTGACAAGGTAGAGTCAGAAAAACTATTTGATTTTCAACGCTGTCAGATTACTGCATTAGCACAAGTATTACTAAATAAAAATTTAGATTTTTGTATCGTTTTTTCTTCATTGTCTTCTATTTTAGGAGGATTTGGATTAGGTTTATATTCAGCAGCTAATCATTTAATAGATACATTAGTTACTCAACAAAATAAAAATAATTATTTTCCGTGGTACACTATAAATTGGGATAAAACACAATTAAATCTTACTCCAAAATTAAAGCAGAAATCTGGACGAAAAGTAGCTATTGATGTAACAGAAACTATAGAAGTATTTAAAAGAATACTCTCTTTAGATCAAGGAACTCAAATTGTTGTTTCTACAATAGATATCAAGGCTAGGTATAATCATGCATTTAACCTTGATTATTATGCAGCAAATTCAAAATCTTCCAATCAATTATATTCATATCCACGCTATTCCAGACCTCAACTAAGTAATTCCTATATTGCTCCGAAAAGTGAGTTGGAAAAACAAATTACGCAAATATGGCAAGATGTACTTGGGATTGCAGAGGTTGGTATTTACGACAACTTTTATGAGTTAGGAGGAGACTCTCTCATCGCAACTCAATTAGTTTCTCGATTGCGAGCTAAATTTCCGATAGATTTACCATTGCGTGATCTTTTATTAAAAGCCATGATACCAGCCAAACAGGCAGAAATGATTGAGCAACTTCTGTTGGAAAAAATTGAACAATTATCCGAAGAAGAAGTAGAAGCTCTTTTAGCGAATAACTAACATCTGAATTACTTGATTGCAAACATTCATTTGACAACTGGAAAATAGTCTATGTCTCTGCTAACAAATATCCCCAACTATGAATCTATTGCTCGTTTACAGAACGAATTAAAGAATACACCAGAAGATTTATTGCAAGGTATAATACCTGCTTTAGACCAAATATTGTTATCTCAACTTCCTGTGGGAGCGTATATTCTTGAACTTGGTTGTGGTTGCGGACATTTAGCACAACAACTTAACCTCAGAGGATATAAAGTTACTGGAATCGATGCTTCTAAAGGACTGCTAAACTACGCTATAAACAACGCGCCTGAAAGTGAATTTATCCTTAGTGATATACGTCAGTTTGATTTACCACCAATGTTTGATGCGGTTTTGGCAAACGATGTTTTTCATTTTATCCAAAACAATGAAGATTTAACAATGGCATTTAAAAACGTATATGCTGCACTTCGAGATAATGGCGTATTTGTGTTTAATATACCTATAACAGACTGGCTGCATGAGACTGCTGAGAAAAACAATTTTAATATTGTCAGTATGAATGATGAATGTTCGTTAATAGAGCTATTTTACTACAAACCAGAAAAAAGGAGCTGGGAGATCAAAGTTACAGGATTTGAATTGATTGAAAAAAGTTGGCAGCGTTCAGATACAGTTTGGTTAAGAAAAGATCATTTTTTAGAAGAAGTTCAGTCCGCTTTGAAAAATGTCGGCTTTACAGATTTTAATTACTATAACACCAGAGAATTTGGAGAAACTGAAGACATAGCTTGTTTCGTTTGTCAAAAAACCTCTCTTAAGTAATACGCAAGTCAGTATAAGATTCAATATTTGTAATAGGTGCTACTCTGCGACAAGCGCTTATTACAAGCTAATTTTCAAGCTTTAATTTTATTTACATATAAATTAAATACGACTGCGATCGCCACAAAAAACTTTCATCATATACTAACAATGGATAAATATCGCTCTAATTTATCACCTGCAAAAAAAGCCCTCTTGGAAAAGTGGAAGGGAGGTAAATTTCAGGCTGATACTATTCCCAAACGTCAAATCTATCAGAATATTCCCTTATCTTTTTCTCAACAAAGACTCTGGTTTATTGACCAACTTTATCACGGGAGTTCTTTCTATAATATTCCCATTGCTTTTCATATTCAAGGAAAGCTAAATATTACCGCACTTCAGCAAAGCTTGAATGAAATCCTCAAGCGTCACGAAATTTGGCGGACGAATCTTATACTTGTAAATGGAGAGCCAATACAGAAGATTACACCGAATTTAACTTGGAATATACCTATTATTAATCTTGAGCATTTATCTGGTCAAGATTGGGAAGCAGAAGTTAAACAACTTGTAGCCAAGGAAGCAATAAAGCCATTTAATTTAGCTAAAGAACTTTTAGTTAGGGCAATTTTACTAAAATTAAATGAAGAAGAACATGTTTTGCTTGTAACCATGCATCACATTATCACCGATGGATGGTCTTGTGGTGTGTTCTTGCGAGAGTTATCAACCTTATATCCGGCTTTTTCTACAAATCAGCCTTCTCCCTTACCCCCACTGCCAATTCAATATGCAGATTTTAGCATTTGGCAACGCGATCGCATCCAAGGTGAATTCCTTGCAACCAAATTAAATTATTGGAAACAACAACTAAACGGTGAACTTCCTGTATTACAATTACCCACAGACCGTCCGCGACCAACCGTCACATCTTTTAATGGTGCCAAGCAATATTTTACATTATCAACAGCCTTAACTGATGCACTTAGGCAATTGAGCCTGCAAGAAGATGCTACTTTATTTATGAGCTTGCTGGCAGCATTTAATATCTTATTATACCACTATACAGATCAAGAAGATATCTTAATTGGTTCTCCAATTGCTAATCGCAACCGAGCCGAATTAGAAGGAATGCTGGGTTTATTTGTTAATACTTTGGTATTACGTAATAATCTCAGTGGTAATCCCAGTTTTCGCGAATTTCTACATCGAGTTCGTGAGGTAAATCTCGATGCTTATGCACATCAAGATTTACCTTTTGAGATGCTTGTAGAAGAGTTGCAACCCGAACGAGATTTGAGCCGAAATCCCTTTTATGAAGTCATGTTTGTCTTGCAAAATACTCCTACATCTGTACAGGAAGTGTCTGGATTGACCTTGCGTACTTTAGAGTTTGATAGCGGGACAGCTCAACTTGATATTTTTCTGTCGATGTTTGAATCGCAAGAGGGTTTAACAGGATGTCTGGAGTATAATACAGATATTTTCGATGCAATAACTATTAGCCAATTTCTCAACCATTTTCAGACTTTACTAGCAAATATTATTGCTAATCCAGAGCAGCGTATCTATAATTTATCTCTACTAAATACCTTTGAAAAAGAGCAATTATTATTTAAACTTAATCAAATTAGTGCAGACTATCAAAATGCATCTTTAAATCAATTATTTGAACAACAAGTTAAACGAACACCTGACTCTCTAGCATTAATTAGCCAGTCAAAATTACTAACATATCGTCAACTCAATCATAAAGTCAATCAGCTAGCACACTATTTACAAAAACAAGGCATAACTCAAGAAACTTTGGTTGCTATCTGTCTAGAACGCGACCTAGATATGGTAGTAGGAATTTTAGCCATCCTTAAAGCTGGCGGTGCATACATTCCTCTCGACCCAAGTTATCCAGTTGAGCGTTTAAAATTTATGCTCTCTGATTCTCAAGCATCGATATTAATTAGCCGCCATGAAATATTAGCAGAACTATCATTATCTTCAGCTAAAACTGTTTGCTTGGATATCCACAAAGACAAAATTGCTCAAGAAAGTTCAGAAAATCCAATTAACATTTCAAAACTTGATCATCTCGCTTATATTATCTATACATCTGGCTCAACTGGAACTCCTAAAGGTGTTCTTGGTACTCATCGCGGTACAGTAAATGGTTTACACTGGCTATGGAAAACTTATCCTTTCGACCCAGGAGAAGTTTGTTGTCAGAAAACAGCTATTAGTTTTGTAGATTCGATATGGGAAATTTTTGCCCCTTTACTCCAAGGGGTTCCTACAGTAATTATCAATAATGAAACTTTATTAGACCCACAATTATTTATAGAAACTCTAGTTCATTACAAAGTTACTCGTATTATACTTGTACCTTCACTACTGCGTTTACTTTTAGATAATTACAGTCATCTAACCGAGAAATTATTACAACTAAAACTTTGGATTAGTAGCGGGGAAACACTATCTATTAAATTAGTTGAAACTTTCCGAGAATTAATGCCATTTGCAAAATTAATTAACCTGTACGGTTCATCAGAAGTTTCCGCTAACGCCACTTACTACGACACCAGTTTATTACCGGATCAAGCAAACAGTGTCCCCATCGGTCGTCCGATTGATAATACTCAAATTTATGTGTTGAATCGCAATTTACAACCAACACCTATAGGAGTTATCGGAGAACTTTATATTGGTGGTGACGGATTGGCAAAGGGCTATTTACATCGTCCCGAATTAACCCAAGAAAGATTTATCGATAATCCTTTTATTTCTGAAAACAAGCTTTATAAAACAGGCGATTTAGTACGTTATCTCAAAGATGGTAATCTTGAGTATTTGGGTCGTGATGATGAGCAAGTAAAAATCAGAGGCTTTCGAGTAGAATTAGCTGAAATTGCAACTGTCATCACACAATATCCAGATGTCAAAGAATCTATTGTAATTACTGAAAAAGATGACCAAGAAAATCAGCTTTTAATAGCTTATGTCGTCATAGAAAAACAAAACATCACTGCACAACTGTTAACATATTTGCAACAAAAATTACCTAATTATATGCTCCCATCTGCCTTTGTGGTATTAGATGCGCTCCCACTAACACCCAATGGCAAAATAGACAAACGTGCGCTTCCCACACATAAACTTATTCGAGTAAATATTACTGAAAAAGTAATTGCTCCTCGTAATTTTACAGAATTATCATTAATAAAACTTTGGGAAAATCTCCTGAATACCAGTCCGATTGGAGTAAAAGATAATTTCTTTAATCTGGGTGGTCACTCATTTTTAGCTGTACGCTTAATGGCTAAAATTCAAGATATATTTGGACATAATCTGACTTTATCTACTCTTTTTGAAAATCCCACAATTGAGAAACTAGCTGCTATTGTCAGTCAGCCATTTCGTGAGAGTTTTAATTCTCCTTTGGTAGCAATTAATTCTTCTGGTTCTAAAATACCTTTCTTTTGTATGCATGGCGCTGGTGGAGGTATTAATCACTATATTAATTTATCCAGAAGACTTGGTGAAGATTATCCATTTTATGCCTTAGAACATAACCCTAACCAAGAAGAACTAGAAATTCTAACAGTAGAAGAAACAGCAAATTATTACTTGCAAGAAATTCGTCAAGTACAGCCAAAAGGCCCTTATCTTTTAGGTGGTCATTGTTACGGCGGTGTACTTGCTTTTGAAATGGCACAGCAGTTGCACAGAGAAGGTGAAACAGTAGATTTATTAGTTGTCATTGATGCCATACTTTCAGAAACACGCATTGAATGTACAAAAGATGACAATGCAAAATTTTTACTTCGCATGGCTGAATCGATAAAAACAGATAGTAATATAGATTTTTCACTTTCTTTTGAGGAACTTCGAGATTTATCACTGAATGAGCAACTTGATCTGATTAATCAAAAAATGAATTTTATCTTTAGTGATACGGAAATTAAAGATTTTATCCGTTATTACAAACTTTTCAAAGCTCATGTTCAAGCCATGCGAAATTATACACCACTTGTTTATGAGCAGTCTATAACTTTATTCCGAGCAAAAGAAGAGATTATTCATGATTTTGAAAGTCCAGAATTTCATAGTGATGATCCCTTGCTAGGTTGGGGTAAATGTTCTAGTCAACCTATTCAAGTTATGGAAGTTCCTGGGGATCATTTCTCAATTTTTATTGAGCCTCATATTCAGGAATTAGCTAAAAAGTTAAGAGTTTGTATTGATAATGCTGTATGGAATGTGAATAAGCTGTTCAGCATTTAAATTGGGTATAATAAAAAGCCGAATTCAGTAAAAAAATGGAATAATGCCAGCAAAAAATCATTTAACTTCCCAGCAAATAGAGAAACTACAAAAGGCTTTAAAACAG
>JAHHHW010000055.1 GCA_019359115.1 Pelatocladus maniniholoensis HA4357-MV3 | reverse complement strand
CAGCGCTTGGTTTTCTTGTTCTAACCTCTCGATTTTTCGATCTTTTTCTTCTGGACTCATGTGTGAACACTACCATAATTCTTCTCTCAATGGAATGATCCTTACAGTCCTACCTGGGGAGTTACAATTAGAGAGTATTATCACGACGATCAACGATAATTACTTTGGGGTCATTGTCAGCAACGTTTGTACGATCATAAGTAGGAGTAGTATCAATCCCAGAAGTTGCAGGATTTACATAACCACCGTGAGCATCAGTAACATCTGGTGCATTGTAGATACCAAACTCCTCAATCCCCCGATTTCTGAGAATACTTTCAGCGCGACGGATTTCTGCTTCTGTACCTTCTACCATGACTAGATAATCACCACGGGAAACGCGTTCATTGTAAACTCTAGCTCGTTCTTCAGGGATTCCCAAGCCAACTAATGCGCCTAATAAGCCACCAGCTGCTGCACCAATACCAGCACCCGCAGCAGTTGTAGCTAAGGTTGTGGCTAATTCGCCTGCTAGTAGAATTGGCCCAACACCGGGAATAGCTAAAGTACCCAAACCTACGAGTAATCCCGTCAAACCTCCTAAAATACCACCTGTAACTGCTCCCGCAGTAGCTCCTTCATCGGCTTTATTACCAACACGTTTTTGTGTGTCAACACCAGCAACATCACCAGTGCGATCGCTGTCTTTAACGATTACAGAAATTTTATTCATGTTAAAGCCAGCATCTCTAAGTTCTGTGAGCGCGTGTTCAGCTGCGCTACGGTTAGAGAAGACTCCAACTGCACGTTGATTTTTCCCCACAACCATTTTGTACTCCTCCAAAAATTTACTCATAAGCTTGTTTGTGCTTACTACATAATGTTTTGCCTTGTTTTGAGAAGATTTCCATCGTTCTCAGGTGTAAGCAGCTGATCTATCAATAGAGAGGTTATTTTGGGGAGATGAGAAATAATCACCAACTATTAACCGTTGACTATTGACTAATTATCAACGGGTATTGCGCCTGTATTGTTCGGTTATACGACTTTCGTTATGGCGCAAATATCGATAACCTCGTAAGTAACAGTGAAAAAGTAGTGAAAGTCAAAACTCTGCCTTAAACGCTGGATGTCGCTGTTGAACTAAGGGGTGAATACTTGTGTACAAATGGATTTTGCCTAGTCTGAGCGAAGTATTAGCCGATAGTCAATCAACTATGGGTTTTTGTTCATCTGCTAAGGCTCAACAACAGTGGCGCTTCTGCGTGGCGGCTACACAACAGTTGCTATTAAATGCCTTAGAAACGATTGATATAGATGTAACACAAGGATTGGTTTTAGCTGCGCCAGCACCTTTGTTTGATCATCCTAAGTTAAGTGCAAGTTTTCAGTCAATAACTTTTACAGCAGAACCATTTAATCCTTTGGCACTAATGCCATTTCAGATGTCTGATCAAGAAGTTGCGATCGCAGCAAATGCAACTATTTGCAATGAATCAATTTTACCTCTGCTAAAAACTGATCCGTTAGCAAATGAACAGTTCTGTCTAATTTTTACAACAAAATTTAGATTAATTTTAGTATTAACAGAAGAAAACGGTCAAAAAGCATTCTCATTTTCTTTTGATTCAGAAGTCATACAGCATGCGTGGCGGGCGTTGAGCGCTAGGGTAATGTTGAGCAATCCTGATTTATTTGCTGAACTAGAAGAAACGGTACAAAACTACTACCCTACTGCCCCGGATTATCGCATGGTTATGCAGTTTAGCCAATTGTTGCTCACAGAATTACCAGAACAAGAAAATAAAGGCTGGGAAACTGCAACTAAGGAAGCAGTAGAAGGAAATGGTGAACGAAGTCAAAAAACTGAGGTTCATTCTCATCACCCCTCATCAGCGAAACCTGATGTGGAAATGCTGCAAGCTTTTGCTCATGAAGTCCGTACTCCTTTAACAACCATTCGCACTATTACTAGACTATTGCTGAAACAGCAGGATTTACCTGCCAACGTCATTAAGCGATTGAAAATTATTGATCGCGAATGTACAGAGCAAATTGACAGGATGGAATTGCTGTTTAGAGCAGCAGAACTAGAAACCTCTGCTACAGATAAAGCTACGAGTACGCAATTGACTGCAATGAGTCTAGAGCAGGTGTTGCAGGGGAGTATTCCGCGTTGGCAAGAAGCAGCAAATCGACGTAACTTGAAGCTAGATGTAGTATTACCCCAGCATTTGCCAACTGTTGTTAGTAATCCTACCATGCTTGATCGAGTTCTCACAGGTTTAATGGAAAACTTCACCCGTAACTTGCCTTCTGGTAGCCATATTCAAGTACAAGTCATTCCTGCTGGCGATCAACTAAAGTTGCAATTACTGCCTCTACCTCAAGTGGGAGACAGTGATGCATCAACTGTATCAACCTGTACACCACCAATTCGCAAAGCTCTTGGTCAATTACTGATGTTCCAACCAGAAACAGGTACAATCAGCTTGAACCTTAATGCAACAAAGCATTTGTTTCAAGCGATTGGTGGAAAACTGATTGTGCGTGAACGTCCCCGTTATGGAGAGATTTTAACAGTTTTCTTACCCTTAGAAGGAGCCGAAAACCAAGAGCATTCAAAATTCAAAATTCAACGTTCAAAAGTATAAGAATGCTGCAACATATTATATTTTGACTTTAGCCCTGTCAAGCTGGTTACACCTTGACAGGGTTACTAAATACTTATCAATTGGTTATCGTTAGAAACTGCCAGCATGTCTGCGTGGCTTACGGTGTGTGATCGCCTTCTTAATAATGCTAATAGGGATTGAGATTATTTAGTATCAGGCTTTACCAATTAAATTGGTAAAGCCTGATAAAGTTGGTAATATTATACCAACTTTTAATTCTAACCAGAAATATTTCCACTAAAAGTGTGATTTGTAAATGAAAAGAAAACAATTTTTAACATTTTTCGGTATTGCACTGACTAGCTTGATTTTAGCAGTTGGTTTAGAATTTATTTCTTCTTCTTCTGTAGTAGCACAGTCAAACACTGAGTTACTTGTGTCTGCTGCTGCCAGCATGAAAGATGTGATGGAAGAAGTTAAGAGTGACTACCAACAAACAAAACCGAATGTCAACATTAAATATAACTTTGGAGCTTCTGGTGCTTTGCTGCAACAGATTCAGCAGGGAGCGCCTGTAGATGTCTTTATCTCTGCTGGCAAGAAGCAGGTAGACACCTTAGAAAAATCGGGACAACTAGTTCCAGGTACTCGTGGAATTTTAGCAAAAAACCGTTTGGTTTTGATCGTGCCACAGAATGTCACAGGTGTTAGCAGCTTTAACAACCTCAAAGATGCCAAGATCAAGAAAATTGCTATTGGCGAACCAAGAAGTGTTCCTGCTGGACAATATGCAGAAGAAGCCCTAAAAAAATTGGGCATTTACGAATCAATCAAACCCAAGTTTGTCTATGCTAACAATGTACGCCAAGTTTTAGCAGCAGTTGAAAGTGGTAATGCTGATGCAGGCTTGGTTTACCAGACTGACGCCAAAATCTCCAAAAAAGTCAAAGTCGTCGTGGCTGCTGATGAAAAATATCACTCTCCGATTGTCTATCCATTAGCAGTCTTAAAAAGAACTAAAAACATGCAAGCAGCAAAAGATTTTCTCCAATTTCTATCCAGTGAGCAAGCTAAAACTGTCCTACAAAAATACGGTTTTATCTTGCCTTAATTTCTTGTTCCTGCACCCTGCCTTTTAGAACTATGCCACAAGATTTATCTCCCCTTTGGATATCGCTGAAAACATCCTTACTTGCAACTTTGATCACCTTTTTTCTTGGCATTGCGACTGCATACTGGATGTCCGGATATCGTGGCAAAGGTAAATCATTAATTGAAGGTATTTTAATTGCACCTTTGATTTTACCCCCGACAGTAGTTGGCTTCATCCTACTGGTATTTTTTGGTAAAAATGGTCCGGTGGGAAAACTAATGGAGAGTTTGCAATTAGACTTCAGCATAGTTTTTACTTGGTATGGTGCAGCGATCGCAGCCACAGTAGTTTCTCTACCACTAATGTATAAAACTGCATTAGGAGCTTTTGAACAAATTGATCAAAATCTCTTGCGAGTAGCCAGAACTCTAGGTGCAACCGAATCAACTATTTTTTGGCGTATTAGTTTACCTTTGGCATTTCCTGGTATCTTGGCAGCAACAACCTTAGCTTTTGCCCGTGCCTTGGGTGAATTCGGTGCTACCTTAATGCTAGCTGGTAACATCCCCGGACAAACACAGACAATCCCCATGGCAATTTATTTTGCCGTGGAAGCAGGGGCGATGGATGAAGCTTGGTTCTGGTCGATCGCCATTATGGTGATTTCTCTATCTGGAATAGTTGCTGTCAATTATTGGCAAGAAAATAGAAGAGGGGAAAGGAGAAAAAGGGGACAAGGAAGACACGGAGGACACGGGGGACAAGGGAGTGAATTATCTGGGTTAGCTACACAATCTTCGAGTAGTGGACTAATTGTAGATATCGAAAAAATACTTCCTGACTTCGATTTAAAAGTTTCCTTCAGTGCGGATCATCAGCCTTTAGGTTTGCTGGGAAGTTCCGGTGCTGGTAAAAGTATGATTTTGCGCTGCATCGCTGGCATTGAGACACCAAGCAAAGGCAAGATAATTTTGAATGGTAGGGTGCTGTTTGATTCGGAACGAGGTATTAATGTTCCTAGTCGAGAACGTCGCATTGGTTTTGTAGTTCAGAATTATGCTCTGTTCCCTAATATGACAGTGGCACAAAATATTGCTTTTGGTTTACCTCAGAAGATGTCTGCAAATGCTACTAAACAGCAAGTAGAATCGAAATTAATTGATGTGCAATTGTCGGGTTTTGGCGATCGCTATCCAAGTCAACTTTCTGGAGGACAACAGCAACGGGTAGCGATCGCACGGGCTTTGTCTAGTCAACCAGAAGCATTACTATTAGATGAACCATTTTCCGCGCTTGATACGTTTTTGCGTAGTCAACTAGAACAACAGATGATAGAAACCCTCGCTGATTACCAAGGGATCACCCTGTTTGTGACACACAGTATGGAAGAAGCTTACCGAGTTTGTCCAAATCTGTTGGTAATGGAAGATGGCAAAATCATTCAGCATGGTAAGAGATATGATGTGTTTGAGCGACCTTCTACAGTTACAGCTGCTCAGTTAACAGGCTGCAAAAATTTCTCTACTGCTATAGCAGTAGAGTCTGGGGAAATAGAAGCTGTGGACTGGGGTTGTAATCTACAGGTGGTTGAAACTATCCCCGATGAATTATCCCACATCGGCATTCGCGCCCATCACATCACCTTTAGCAATGACTCTAATCAAAATAATACTTTCAGGTGTTGGCTAGCCAGAGCAACTGAAACACCGCACCGGATGACGTTGTTCTTGAAGTTGCATTCCTCTCCCAGTACTTTCCATGATTACCATCTACAAGCAGAAGTTTTTAAGGAAAAATGGGCAACACTCAAAGATAGGCCTATGCCGTGGTATGTGCGTTTAGACCCCTTAGCACTTATGTTAATGGATTAACAGGCTTTTGGGCTGTTTTAAACGGTCTGTTTATTTACGCGCCCACTGTACTAGGGCAAAAGACAATTGTAAATAATTTGACTTGAAATCAAGTAACATAACTGAAATAATATATTAAATAAATCAAGTAATATTTGATTTTTCATCAACAAAGTATGTATAAAAGATTATTTATTGCTTTAATTTTGTCTACGATCGCATTTTTATCAATCCTGGTTATTCCTAGCTTTGCGAAACCAACCACAGCGATCACCCAAAAGCCAGTAATTAACTGCTCTAAAGCAATAACAACACCAGAATTGAAGTATTGTTCTCAACAATATTATGCAGCCGCAGACAAAAAACTCAATCAAACTTACCAAAAAGTCCTTGTAAATATTAAAAGAGAGCCAAAGCAACTATTGATTAAAGGACAACAGGCATGGATAGTCTTTCGAGATAACACTTGTGATTTTGAAGTCTACGAATCTCGTGGTGGGACAGGTTACGAAATTTTTCGCAATCAATGTTTGGAACGACTTACTAAACAACGCACCCAAGATTTAGAAAATTATTTGCAGATCACAGCCAAGTAAAGCTTTTGATCTGCTGAAGATATTGCAAAAAATTACATATATATTACCCTAAATCCTAAAAATCTCTTACCCAATCCCCTCCTAAGTCAAAATTGCTCCCCCCATTAACCGCTCATACCGATACTTTAATTCTTCCTTCATCAAATACCAACGCTCTAAAGTTGCATCTATTTCTATTACTTTTTCCGCAGCTTGTCGCGCTAGTATTAGTACTTCTTCGTCTTCCACTAAACTCGCTAAGGTAAAATCTGGCACGCCTGATTGACGCTTACCCAGTACTTCCCCGGGGCCACGAAAGCGCATATCCATTTCGGAGATAAAAAAGCCATCTTGGGATTGTTCCAATACTTTTAGTCGTTGTTGAGCATCAGCACTTCTAGAACTACTCATTAGTAAACAGTAGGATTGTACTGCACCTCGACCAACACGTCCACGTAGCTGGTGCAGTTGCGACAAGCCAAAACGTTCCGCATTTTCTATCAGCATCACTGTAGCATTTGGTACATCAACGCCGACTTCTATAACAGTAGTAGAAACCAAGATTTGAATTTCGTTGTCGCGAAATTTACTAATAGCTTCGTCTTTCTCCGCAGAACTCATGCGACCATGCAACAACCCGACCTGAAACTCAGGAAATACGCTTTCTTGTAACTTTTGATGCTCCTCAACAGCCGATCGCAAATCCAATTTTTCTGATTCTTCTACCAAGGGTAAAACTACGTAAATTTGTCGTCCTTGGACTATTTCCCGCCGCATTAAATCGTAAGCTTGGGGACGCTGCTGACTTGTTAAGGCTGTAGTTTGTATTTTTTGTCGTCCTGGTGGTAATTCATCAATTTGACTCACATCCAAATCGCCATGAATTGTCAGCGCCAGCGTCCGGGGAATCGGTGTAGCTGTCATCGTTAATACATGAGGTTGTTCACCTTTTTGCTGTAACTTCGCTCGTTGTTCCACCCCAAAACGGTGTTGTTCGTCAATTACCACCAAACCCAAACGATGAAAATTCACAGGATCTTGAATTAAAGCATGAGTTCCGACTAACAGAGGTAATTCTCCTGTTTCTAACTGAGCATGAATTTGTCGCCGTTTTGCAGTTTTTGTAGAACCTGTCAGTAATTCTACTGGTAAATATAGTAAATTAAACCAGCTAACTAGCTTACGATAATGCTGTTCTGCTAATACTTCGGTAGGAGCCATGAGTGCTGCTTGATACCCAGATTGAATCGCAGCCAGGATAGCAACTACACCGACAATTGTTTTCCCAGAACCAACATCACCCTGTACCAGACGATTCATAGGAACTGGCTTTTGCAAATCGTTGAGAATTTCGTTGATAACACGTTGCTGGGCGTTAGTTAATTTGAAAGGCAATATTTGATAAAACTGTTCTAATAATTCACCTCTGGGTGCAAGCACAGCGCTAGTTTGAATTTGCTTTGCTTGCTGCTGACGTTGCAATAAACCTAATTGTAGGTAAAAAAATTCGTCAAAGACAAGGCGGCGACGGGCATGTTGTAAACTGTCGCTATCTGAAGGGTAATGGATATTGGCGATCGCATCTTTTAATTCCATCAACCCATATTTCCCTCTTAAACCACTGGGTAGGGGATCTTTGAGATGCGCCGCAGTTGGTAAAGCAGCAATCATCGCCTGTCGCACCAAATCTGCACCCACCCCTTCAGTCAGCGCATAAATAGGCACTACTCGCCCAATAGTTAATGACTCAATCGTATCACCGGGATTAGCCAAAACTTCTAGTTCCGGGTCTTCTAGAGTTAGACCATATTTAGTTCCTTTCACCAATCCGCACGCCGCTACAATACTACCAACCGGATAGCGACGTTTTAAACTTTCTTGCCAAGCACGACTAGTAAAGCGCGTACCTGCAAAAAAACGGCTAATTTTGATCTTGCCAGTATTATCTCGCAGTACCAGTTCTAAAATTGTTAATTTTTGATTCTTTTGACTGGTACGACAATTGCAACTTTTCACCGCCGCTACTATCGTCACTGTCTCACCAGCGTCTAATTCACTAATACTCACCTGACGCGCATAATCAATATGATCGCGGGGATAGTAAAACAGTAAGTCACGCACACTGTATAAACCAAGATGTGCTAGCTTTTCCGCCTTTCGTAATCCAATTTCCGGTAAATCTTTTAATTTTTGTTCCAGCTTTGGCGCTAAAGTGCGACTTACCTCCGCGACAATTGGAGATTTAGGATTTGGTTTTTTAGATCTAGGAGCAGAAGACGAGGAATAAACATTGCTTCCTTGTCCTGCTTGTCCTGCTTGTCCTGCTTGTCTTCCCTGTCCCCCGTATCCTCGCGTAAGGGTTTCTTCTTCCTGCTGTTCGAGTTGATAAAGATAATTGCTAGTCTCCAATATTAAGTTTTTTCTATCTTCAAGTCCCAGATTTGGATAATTAGAAAATTGAGCCGCCAGTTGTTGCCATCGGCGGCGTTCATGATTTGGTAAGTTAGCCGGAAATTTGCCGAAAGTTAAGGTGAGAAACTCGCTGAAGCGGTATTGTCTACCCACCAAATCAGTAAACCCCTGTTCTTCTTCTATTGCTAAGGCTTTTTGCAATCTTATCCAGTCTGGTTTGTCGATAGTCATTGGTTATTGGTCATTGGTTATTTGGTCATTGGTTTTAAAATTGGACTTTGGACAAAAACTAATCTTCATACCAACTAGCACGCCATGCTGCTTCCGCTTCGGCTACTGAAAGTTCCCGCAATCTTTTTTGATACTCTAACCCAAGTTTATTCAACTGGGTTAAAATATTGCGAATCTGTTTGCGCTCAGATGAAAGTTTGGTATCGGCAAATTCAATCTCGACAAGACGCAGATTAATAGCCATGAACCGTGTCAAACTAGACTCTTGTGATTGTTCCTCATTTTCAATTTCGATCACCAAGCTCATCAGATTGGGTGGACTTGGTACTATCTCCGCAGATGCTTCCGAACCTATTGCTTCTAAACTTGGTTCTGGCAATTTTTGAGGTAAGATTTTGGCTTTTTGTAAGAGGACATTAGCCTCATGAGAAATTCTTTTGAGAGTATATTGTGTAGCTCTCTCTAGGAACTGTTGCCATTTTGCTAGTTCTATCGGATTTGCAGAAGTGGGGAAAGTTGGATAAGTAGGTAAAGAGGAGAAATTTGTATCTTCTTGTTGTTCCTCGTCTTCGTCTTCCTCACTTTCAAAATCAGTTGTCTGTTGTAAAGAAATAATCTCAGGATCATCGTGATCCCATTCGATGAGTTTGTCACTTTCCTCGTCCTGCGGCTGTTGTAGCTTTTCTTCCTCGCCATTTACTAAAGCTAGCAACTGTTCAGTTGACTGTTTACTTAGCTTACGGATCGACTGCTGCAAATTTTGTCGCTGATTCAAGCTTAATTTGAGAAAGTTTTCCGAATACCCCTGAGTACACAGGTGATAAGTTGCCAAAATCAACTGCTGCTGTACAGCTTGCCCCAAAGTGTTTAAATAACTGGTGTAAGTGGATTGGAGTTCTTTAGCGATCGCGGCGATCGCCTCTTCTAAAGCTGCAAGATCCCGTTCAATTCGCTCGATTGGTCTCGCCATATTATCTACTGATTGCCCGTTGCAAACCAAACATAATAGTACAAAAGTACGCTTATATTCTAGGATAATTGTCTAAAGACTTTAAATTTTAGCTTGATTTTGCTGGTTGTTGGTCAATAGTCAAGCAAAGATATCCTGCACAGCAACCAATTGATAGATGTTTCGCAGCCAAAATAGATATATAACCTAGTTGTAGAGGTTTTTATTAGCACTGAGGGTGCAGCTAAAAGCAAATATTTCCATGAGAATTCTTTTGGTGGAGGACGATGATTCGCTTGCTCAAGCGGTGGCGACAGTTCTGAGCAAGCAAAATTATGTAGTGGATGTTGCTGCTGACGGTGAAGCTGGTTGGGAGTTGGTGACTGTTTGCAACTATGACTTGATTTTGCTCGATGTCATCCTACCCAAGTTAGATGGTATTAGCCTTTGTCGGGAACTACGACGAGAAGGCTACCAAATGCCTATTCTGCTACTAACGGCAAAAGATAGCAGAACTGATAAAGTTATGGGTTTAGATGCTGGAGCAGACGATTATGTTGTTAAACCTTTTGACTTTCAAGAGTTATCAGCTCGGATTCGCGCTTTAGGACGCAGAGGAGCTTCTCCCTTACCTCCAGTTCTAGAATGGGGAAATTTGCGGCTAGATCCCAGTAGTTGTGAAGTGACTTATGCGGACAAAACGTTGCATGTAACAGCAAAGGAATTTAGTATTCTGGAGCTTTTTTTACGCAACAACCAGCGCACCTTTAGCCGCAGTGCAATTGTAGATCATCTTTGGGCGGCTGATGTAGATCCACCTGAAGACGATACTATTAAATCTCATATCAAAAGTTTACGGCAGAAATTAAAGGCAGCAGGTGCTACTTATGATTTCATTGAAACTGTTTACGGATTGGGCTATCACCTCAAGCCTAATCCCCAAAAACAAAAGTCTCAGGTAAGCGAAAAAGAGTCAAATCCAACGCAGCAAGAAATTTTTTTGGCAGCTGTTGCCAAAGCGCGGGAAGATTTTAAAGCTAAGGTTGGTTCGCGCCTTACTGTCTTGGAGCAAGCAAGTAATGCTCTCAAAGAGGGTCTGCTTAACTCCCAACTGCGACTTCATGCTGAACAAGAAGCTCACAAGCTGGCGGGTTCTTTGGGAAGTTTTGGTTTTGCTCGTGGTTCGGTATTGGCTGAAAAAATAGAAATTATACTTCAGGGTAAAACGCCAATAAATCAAAGCTTCTTATCTCAATCTTTTCATGAACTTGTGAAGGAGTTGCGACAGGAGTTAGAGAAAACTGCAACTGATGAGGAAATCTTCAGCGAGCAACGGCAAAATGTGCTATTGATAGTGAGCAAGGATAAGCAAATAGTTGAGCAGTTGGTTAAAGAGGCTACAACTGCGGGAATGCATGTAGATATTGTTATTAATACTGCTGACGCTAAGAGTGCAATAGAATCTTCTAGTCCTGATGTGGTGTTAGTTGAGGTTAATTTTTCTGATCATACTCAAGACAACTTGCAGTTGCTAACACAATTAGCCAGTCGTACACCGCCAATACCAGGATTAGTTTTTACAGATGGAAATAATTTTAGCGATCGCCTAGAAGTAGCACGAGCTGGTGGACGCGGTTTTTTACACAAGTCCATGTCTGCCAAACAAATCTTAGAGCTTGTCACCCAAGCACTGCAACCAATAGGTACTACTGAAGCCAAAATTATGGTTGTAGATGATGATCCACGAGTGCTAAGTGTGATACGGAATTTACTTGAGCCTTGGGGAATGAAGTTGGCTACTCTGGAAGATCCACATCGTTTTTGGGACGTACTGGCGGCATTTTCCCCCGATTTACTGATCTTAGATTTGAAAATGCCTGACGTAAATGGAATAGAACTGTGCCGAATGGTACGTAATGACCCGTTTTGGAGGGAATTACCAGTGTTATTTATTACTGCTCATGCCAAAGCAAATACTGTTGATCGCATATTTGCAGCAGGCGCAGACGATTGGATCAGCAAACCAATTATGGGTTCAAAACTAATTACCCGTATTTTTAACCGCTTAGAGCGAATTCAATCAATAAAACGCTTTTATACAAAAATCAGTCTTTAAGAGGTTGTTAAAAAGGATGCGTTTTGGGCAATTAATCGGTTTTTTCGCCCTTGTGATATCACTTTATATTTTGTGGCAAATCCGGCAAATTATTTTGCTGGTATTCGCCGCTATTGTTTTTGCAACAGTCCTCAATCAAATGGTGCAATTTTTCCAAAAGTTTCGTTTAAAACGAGGATTGGCAGTAGCGATATCAGTTGTGATTGTAATATTCATATTAGTGGGATTTTTTGCTTTAAGCTGATGTGCATTTAAACTAGGATTTTTGAGAGCTATACTGCTTACTGTGTCGAGATTGCTCGCTCGATTTAAATGCTGAACAGCTTAATTGCACCACGTATTTTCGAGCAGTTACAACAATTCGACAATTTTATGCCAATGGCATTAAAAAGATTACGGTTATGGAATAATTGGTTACATAATTTTATTCCAGAACAACGGTTAGAAAATATTAGTGGTCTAAGGTATCTAACTCAAAGTTTGCAAAGTTGGGTCAATCAGCTAATTAACAACTTTTTTCGCTGGGTAAGTAACTCACTGGTGATTGTTTTAGGATTATTGTTGTTTATAGCTCTGACAATTATGCTATTGGTTAATCCATCACCATATCGACAAGGATTTATACTGCTATTTCCTGCTTTTTATCGTCAGCGAGTGCATGAAATTCTTAATAAGTGTGCAACCTCTTTAACGGGTTGGATAAAAGGCACACTGATGACAATGTCGTTTATTGCTATTTTGAGTTATATTGGATTGTCTCTTTTGAAAGTACCATTGCCATTAGTAAATGCAGTTTTAGCCGGATTATTAGAATTTATCCCAAATGTTGGTCCGACCTTGAGTGTAATTCCACCAGCGCTGCTTGCTTTGAGTGATGTTCCTTGGAAAGCCCTAGCAGTCGTAGCTTTGTACTTTGGCATTCAACAGGTTGAAAGCTTGATTATTGTGCCTTTAGTGATGGAAAGTCAGGTATCTCTGCTACCAGCTATTACTTTAGTATCGGTGGTAGTTTTTGGGAGCTTTTTTGGATTTATAGGAGTTTTACTCGCTGTTCCTTTAGTAATTGTATGTCAAATTTGGATTAAAGAAGTTGTGATTAATGATATACTTAATAACTGGCAAGACGATCACAAAAAAGATCGGAAGCGCAAGACGATTACTGTGGAAAATCATCAATCAAATTAAGTTAATTTTTTGAATATAGAAAGTGCAAAAAGAAATTGCTTAATTTGTTCTGTAATTGCGACTTCATTTGTTGCAGGCTCTAGTGCCATCAGAATATTCTATTGAAATTACTCGATATTGTTGTTTATCTATATAATTCACTTCGCGAATTTTGGCTTTGTGCATGATTATTTGTCCATTCTTGCAATGCCCAAAAACTGATGAAAGCTGCTAGTCCAGCGCCAAGAGAATCCATCATTAAATCAACGACAGTATCATTTAAGCTGCCAATTATCTTAGTAGAAAGAATTTTACCAGCCGACCATTCTGTAATTTCCCATAAAGCTCCAATCGCAATGCCAAAACTCGTGATCGTTAATAGATACAAAAATGTATGATGCCGAAAGATATTCAGCATAGAACTGTAAACTAAAAAACTGAGTGCCAAAGTAATGGCAAAAGTAGTATAAGCATGAACAATTTCGTCATACGGTCCTGGCATATAAAATAAGTCCCAGACCCAGCCTCCAGCATTTAATAATGCTGCAAGAACAAACAAAAAATCGAACAATGTTGGTAGTCGGTCTTCTTTAGTGACAAACACAAAAGATACAACCAAAAAACATGTCAGAGCTAAGGCGTTTAGCCAATTACCCTGAACTGCTGCTGTGATCACTGCCAATGTTAGTAGAGCCTGTCCTATCCAGGCAAGAACTCGATAACCTTGCCAATTTGTACTCTTCATTTCTCTTTACTCATGTAAATTATCAATGCTGCTTTAAGGCTTTAATTACTCTGTAATAACGCTCCTGGACGTCATTGCGGTCTTGTTCCTCTGACAATATTTCATGACTACCCCGCAAAATCATATCTGCGTGACGGTGTAGAACTGCTCGGTATTTTGAATTCTGGGTGTAGTTAGCAACGACGGCGATCGCTTCCAATAAACGCATAGTTACTGCTGTATCCGACTGTGCATACTGCCGAATTTGATTAAAAGCACTGTCAACTAACTGCTCAAACTTAAATGGTTCCACAATTACCCGTAGTTTGTACTGATTATCGTAGCGGTAGGGCGACGGAAAATTCCTTTGAACCAGATGAGATAATCCAACACTCAGTCTGTCAATACAGCGAATTGCAGTAAATGGATCATTCACCGCAGGAGAAATGGCACGTAGAGCAATTTCTACTAACTGATTGATCGGAAACTCCACATCCTGTTGCTCGGTACGTTCTTTACCCAAAATAAAGGTATCATTGATTTGTTTGGTAAGTTTTTGATTAACTAGTTTTCCAGGAAATATCATAACTAAATCACTGCCTTTGACAACAAACTTTCCTGGTCGAAACTTGACATGCAACAGCAGATTGTGATTGCAGGCAATCTGCATCAATTCTTCGTTATCAATTGCTTGTAAATAACCTGTATCATTAGCTTGAATGGGGTAAGCTTCTTCCTCAAATGAAGCTGGAATTTCCACAATCTTTTGCTCTTGTTCTGGTTCACTATGTCCGATTTTTTCTGGAAACAGCCGCTCAATGGCTTTGTCTAAATCAGAACTGACATTCTCGATCACATGCGATGCTTGAATAATTGTTGTGGCATGATGTATAAAATATATTAATACTCCGATACTAAATATTGCTAATAGGATACCAACTGTAACTGCAATCTGTGGCAGATATTCTTCATATCCATCCCCCTCTCCATGAATTGTCCGGAGTATTAGTAGGCAGTAGATGAACGTGCTGATGAATGTACCAAGTACAAATTGATTACCCGTATCCTGCATGAAATTACGTAGAAGTCGGGGACCAAAATTAGAAGCAGCCAGCTGAAGTGCCACAATTGTAATTGAAAAAGCTGTAGCAGTGACACTCACCATAGAACCTGCAACGACTTCTAAGAGCGATCGCGCTCCATCAGGACCACCCGTGTAAATCCACCAATAATCAATTTCAGTCTTACCTGTACGGTCAAGCATTAGCACCGTAAACGCCAAGCCTATTGTTACTATTGCCATTATTCCTGGCAAAAACCAATAGCTAGAGTGGAGTGTGTCCCAAAATTTGCTTAATTTGACGTTTTTCATTTTGACCTACCCAGGTAATATCAATTCAAAATTCAAAATACCTGCGGTAGGCGCGTAAGCGACTTCTGTAAGTAGCCGCTTCGCGTCTACAAAATTAAGAACTTTTTGACTTTTGACTTGTTTTCCCCGATCCCTATTTTTTCCAATTCTCTTACTTTTCATCGTTATTTCCGTTGTGATCTTGGTAATTTGTGCGATCGCTTGCGGTTTGGACTTGAGCAAGTCGGCGGAGCGAATCGCTGATACGAGCAGGTTTTGGTACTTCGCGCTGAGGTGCTGGCCAGCCTTCTCGTTGTCGGGAGCGATCGCCATCTGTCTCCTCTGTTTGATCGTGGAACAAGACTTGCTGTGTTGGAAAGGGCAAATCGATTCCATTTTCTACTAGCTTTTTCTTAATCGCAGACAGCACTTGATCCCGTGAGGCCAGATCGTCTGCACGGCGCGGCGGTTTAATCCACCAGCGAACACGAATATTGACGGTACTTTCGGCAAGTTCCATTACCAACACGTCAGGCGCAGGATCTTTCAGTACTTCTGGAACGCTATGCACTGCTTCTAGCATTAACTGCTTGGCTAGATCGATGTCATCACCGTAGCCAATCCCGACATCATACTGGAGTCGGCGATCTTCAAAAGCAGTATTCACAGTCACCGAATTAGTAAATAATTCCGAGTTAGGAATTACAATCCGCCTACCGTCATAAGTTCTGATAGTAGTTGCTCGTGTTTCAATATTTTCTACCGTTCCTTCAAAGCTTTTAAAAACGATTTGGTCATTGATTTGAAATGGCTCTGTCAAAAGGATGAGGATACCTGCTAAAAAGTTTTGTAAGATATCGCGAAAGGCAAAGCCAATAGCCACACCGCTAATCCCTAACAGTTGCACCAAATCACCTGCTTGGAATGTAGGAATAACAATCGATAGAGAAATAAACAGACCTACTAGGATTGTTGTACCCTGTGCCATCCGTCCTAATACCAGTCCTAAATTCCGGGCGTAGCGATGATTGCGGGTTAAGCGTTTGACTAGGCGTTTAATTTCTCTAGCAATTAAGAAGAAGATTACAAAGACAATCAATGCCAGCACGATATTGGGCAGTAGGGCAATAAATCCATTCGTCATTGCCTGGATTTTGTCCCATACTGCGGATATCTCTGCATTCATAATACTTACTTACTTAATTATCAATAATTGCTGATATTAGTGAAAAATCATGGTATTTAAATCTACCCCTAGTTAGTTATAACTGTGTATGAATAGTAGGAAAAATTAGATTGGAAGTCCCTTATCTTTTATCTACGGTAAATAAGGAAGGCACTAGAAGCCAAAGATGCAAATAAAAGCTGTTGACGGCTGAATACTTCAAGCAAAGCTCAACCTCAAAACTCAAAACTTCAGGTTTGAAACTAGAACGTTCAACCTCAAAACTCAAAACTTCAGGTTTGAAACTAGAACGTTCAACCTCAAAACTCAAAATTTCAGGTTTGAAACTAGAACGTTTAACCTCAAAACTCAAAACTTCAGAATCGCCCTCAAATCCTGTATTTGAGAAATTTCTGGTAATATCGTTAACCCCTCGCTGCCAAATTTTAGCGTAGTTGGAGATTGGGATTGATGAGAGAAGGCATAACTGGGAAAAATAAACACATATAAATCAGCTAGCCTTTAATCATCAAATGACTCAGCAAGACAACTCACCATTTTCATCTCACTCTCATTCCCCCTCCTCGCAAGCGGGGAGGGGGCTAGGGGGTGGGGTTCGCAAACGCGGTTGGCAAACTCCATTAGAACTTTGGGAGAAACTCAAACCAATTGCGCGACAGATGCGGCGCGAACCTACACCAGCAGAAGAGAAACTTTGGCAGAAGTTGAGACACAAGCAACTTTTAGGGTTTAAGTTTCGCCGTCAACACACAATTGATAGGTTTATTGTGGATTTTTATTGTGGTGAGGCGCGGTTAGTTGTGGAGGTGGATGGGGAGGTTCACGACTACACTCAGGAGGAAGATGCAATTCGTCAAGATTTTTTGGAGAGTTTGGGGTTGCGAGTGGTGCGGTTTCGGAATGAGGAGGTGTTGAATGCAATTGATGGGGTGGTGGAAGAGATTGTAGGTTGGTTGCACAGATAGAACCCCACCCCCAACCCCCTCCCCGCAAGCGAGGAGGGGGCTAATGCGATCGCTATACGCTTAATCATGTACCAGACATCTCCAGAAATGAGATATTAATTCTAATTACACAAGGCTTTTATCGTGTTTTTCAGCAAACCCTATTTAACAGCCTGTATGGTAGGCTACGTTAGCCTGTGGCATAATGCACCCTACAAAACTACACCTTGTTTTATCCAACCAGAGGTATTGACGCTTTTTACCAAACCTGAAAATATGCAAGTTAAATGTTGCCAAGATAAAAAACTATAAAAATGTAGATAAAAAGTTTACATCCACCCTAGCCCAAAGGAGAAAAAAATCCTAAATTTGTTTTTTCGGATTCCTACTTTCCTCTCAACTAGGGGTAGCCTGATTCAAATTGGATTATCGCATCACCTTGATTTTTAACTATGCAAACTCCAAACAATACGTCTCCTGTTCTTCAAGATTTTTCACGCAGGGAATTGCGGGATTTAGTACGCGCGCAATTACAAAGTTTATTGGAAGTTGGGGATT
This sequence comes from Pelatocladus maniniholoensis HA4357-MV3, assembly GCA_019359115.1. GTDB lineage: Bacteria > Cyanobacteriota > Cyanobacteriia > Cyanobacteriales > Nostocaceae > Pelatocladus > Pelatocladus maniniholoensis. The sequence goes on along the minus strand of JAHHHW010000055.1, from coordinate 69,151 downwards.
TGCGTGGAGCTAAAGCCATTTTAGTACCTGTACAACCTGTAGATATTGCTGAAGCCATTGAAGGATTACCAGAAGCAATGCACGCGATCGCTTTTCGGTTACTTTCTAAAGATGAGGCGATCGAAGTATACGAATATCTTGATTACAGTGTGCAAGAACGATTGATTGAGGAACTCAGAAGTCAGGAAGTTCGCGAGATTGTCGAGCAAATGTCACCAGATGATCGAGCCAAGTTATTTGATGAGTTACCAGCAAAAATCGTCAAGCGTCTGCTAGAACAACTTAGTCCCGCAGAAAAAGAATCTACAGCTCAACTATTGGGTTACGAAGCTGGTACTGCTGGGCGAATCATGACTCAGGAGTTAATCTCTGTCAAAGAAAATTTTACGGCTGCGGAAACTCTGGAGCGAATTCGCACCTTAGCTAATGCTAGCGAGATGATTTACTATCTTTATGTCACGGATGCAGCGAGGCGCTTAACTGGAATTTTATCGCTGCGTGAGTTGGTGACAGTTCAACCACAACAAACAGTTGGCGAAATCATGACTCGTGATGTGCTGTCTGTGAATACAGATACAGATCAAGAAGAAGTAGCCAGATTAATCCAAAGATACGACTTTTTAGCTGTCCCTGTGGTAGACCGGGAAGATCGTCTTGTGGGTATTATTACTGTTGATGACGTAATTGACATTATCCAAGAGGAAACCACCGAGGATATTTACGCTGTGGGTGGTGGTGTGCAGTCTGATGGCGATAGTTATTTTCAGTCAAATTTGCTGACTATTGCTCGCAAACGGGTAGTGTGGTTGTTTGTCTTGCTGATCACCAACACCATTACAGGCACAATTATTAAATCCCAAGAAGATATTTTGCAAAAAGTCGTAGTGCTGGCGGCGTTTATTCCTCTGTTGACAGGTACTGGTGGTAATGTCGGCGCTCAATCTTCCACGGTAGTGATTCGCGGGATGAATACCGACGAAATTCGCGCCCTTGGACCATTGCAAGTAGTTGTTCGGGAAGGTTTGGCGGGTGTGTTGCTAGGAGTCATGCTAGGTGCGATCGCAACGATCTGGGCTTTCTTTCTGCAAAAGAATTTACAAGTAGCGATCGCAGTTGGTAGTAGTCTGGTAGCAATTTCGGTTCTCGCTTCTGTTTCCGGTTCCGCACTCCCGTTTTTGTTTCGCCTCTTGCGTTTAGATCCAGCGTTGATGTCAGCACCATTTATTACTACAGCAGTGGATGTCTTAGGTGTATTAATTTACTTCGGTTTGGCAAGAACAATCTTAAATGTATGAGTGCTATCACAGGGCTGTTTGCTGTGTATAAGCTGTGAAGTTGCTCAGGCGATCGCTCTGGCAAAATTGTGTTTTTTTGACACTATTTATCTAATTATTTTACTTAGAAACAATTCATTTAATATGCATAAATTAAGAATTATTTACTTTTTACCTATTGATAAAAATGACACAATCAAGTTGGTCAAACTTGAGTAGTCAAAATGACAGGGAATATAATTGTTTTGATAAAAAAGCTAAACAACACAATAAAAGTGCTAGCAGTAGCACTTTTAATTTTGATACTTACTCTATTGATTTTTCTAGATCCTAACCAAGCCATTGATATAAATATACCTAAACACCATCGTAAAAATCCTACTATCGTTGAAAACTTAAAAACAGGTACAACCCATTGGCAGCTAACTAATCCTGCCACTAAGCGAGAAATAGAAGGTTATGCCTCGCTTACAAGTGTAAATCGTGGCGAGGAAATCAAGTTTTTTGTCAATACAAAAGAGCCGAATTATACAATAGAAATTTTTCGTATGGGTTGGTATGGAAATAAAGGAGGACGACAAATCACCCCTATAATTAAGCGCAAAGGAGTAAAACAGCGACCACCAATAGTAGATCAAGCGACTGGCTTAATTGAATGTGATTGGACAGATCCCTACGTATTAAAAATTTCCGATAATCCAGATAATTCTACTTTTTGGACAAGTGGTATTTATTTAGCAAAACTAACTACTGGAATTAGTGGTAAACAAAGCTACATTATTTTTGTTGTTCGTGATGACAGTCGTGCTTCTGATATCCTCTTTCAATCGAGCGTGACGACATATCAGGCGTATAACAACTGGGGCGGAATGTCCTTATATCGATGGAACAGTCGTGGAAAACAAGCATATAAAGTTTCTTTTAATCGTCCCTATGCTATTAGTCCTAACCGTGCAGCTGCTTATGGAGTGGGAGCAGGAGAATTTTTAACTAACTTTCAACCCAAAAGAAGAACTTCTAGCGCTGGCTGGGAATATAACATGTTGCGGTGGTTAGAACGTCAAGGCTACGATGTCACCTATTCTACTGATATTGATACCCATGAAAATTCTTTAGATCCCTACAGTGGCAAGTCGATGCTATTATTGCACAAAGCATTTTTGTCTGTCGGTCATGATGAATATTGGTCGTGGCAGATGCGGCAAAATGTGGAAGCGGCTAGAGATGCTGGTGTAAGTTTAGGCTTTTTTTCCTCCAATAGTTGTTATTGGCAAATTCGCTTAGAACCCAGCCAAATAACGGGAAATATTAACCGTATCATTGTTGCTTATAAAGAAAATGCTGCCTTAGATCCCTATGCTAGAGATAAAGATCCGAATAATGATTATTTGGTAACTACTGTTTGGCGCAAAAAGCCTGTAAATCTCCCAGAAGATGCTCTGATTGGAGTCATGTACCAGACATTTCAAGTGAACGCGGATATAGTCATTAATCACACAGCACCGAGTTGGCTGCTTACCGATACGCAATTAATGCAAAATCACAATCAAGCATCTGTTAGCAGGAATCTTCAATCATCTAATAAACAAATCCGCTTAGAAGGACTTTTGGGTTATGAAGTCGATCGCATGTTTGGTAATGCTCCAAATTACACGATTCGCGTTGCTCATTCACCCTATCGTTACGGGCGTGGTATTCGATATGCAGATATGACAGTATATACCACAAATTCTGGAGCAACAGTATTTGCAACCGGATCTATGCAATGGAGTTGGGGACTTGATGATTACAACGTTCCCCAATTGCGTCCTTCAGTTTTAAACGCTGATGCTCAAATCATGACGCGCAACATTTTAGCCCAGATGTTAAAGCAGGGAACTCTTAACAGTGAACAGTGAACAGTTATCAAAAAGAGCTACTGATAACTGATGACTGATAACTGATAACTGTTAAAGTTGTGAATCACTGTCAGGGGCGACAATTTCACCTTCACCTAAATTCAGCACTAAGTCCTGATCGACAATCAGATCAGTGAGTTCCTTCGCTTGCAAATTCATTTCTTCACAAGCTTTTCTTAATTCCTGTGCAAAGGTATTCAAATCGTCACCATAACCACACTGATAAGCGGCGGTTTCAATTCCCTGCTTGGCATTTGCTCTCGCACAATCTACTAAATCAGTACCATGTAAACGTGTTTTAGATGACATATAAGCAGCTTTTCTTGATTTCAATTTGTTTGCCATATTATCAAGTTTTATAAGCTTACTCATCTCTCAAATGAAAGGTAAAAGGATGAACGATAAGCTTTTGCCTTCAATCTGGCAAAAAATCATGTATTGTTTGTTAGTGCTTGGTAGTTGTTTGCTCCAATCAACTATCAACTACCAACTACCAAAAAGTCACAACTGACCAATCTTTACCCATTTACAACCGTACCACCGTTAGGGTGTAAGACTTGACCAGTTATATAAGAAGCATCATCTGATGCTAAAAATACATAAGAAGGTGCAATTTCTTCAGGTTGTCCAGCTCTTTGCATTGGTACTTGTTTCCCAAAATTAGCTACTTTCTCTTCTGGAAAGGTAGAAGGGATCAAAGGTGTCCAAATTGGACCAGGAGCTACAGCATTAACACGAATACCTTTTTCTACCAAATTTTGTGATAAAGAACGAGTAAAGGCAACTATTGCACCTTTTGTAGAAGAATAATCAAGCAATTCTGGGCTACCTTTGTAAGCTGTCACAGAAGTACTGTTGATGATACTGCTACCTTCTTTTAGATACTTGAGTGCAGCTTTCGTTAAGAAAAACATTGAGAAAATATTGGTGCGGAAAGTTCGCTCTAGTTGTTCTTTACTAATATCTTCTATACTTTTTTGAGGATGTTGTTCCGCAGCATTGTTGACAAGAATATCGAGTTTACCAAATTCATCTACCGTTTGTTGGATAGCTTGCTGACAAAAGTTTTCATCACCAATATCGCCAGAGATAGTAAATGCTTTTCGTCCTTGTGCTTCTACCAAATGTTTGGTTTCTTTAGCATCATCATGTTCATTGAGATAAGCGATCGCCACATCAGCACCTTCTTTAGCAAAGGCGATCGCCACAGCGCGACCAATACCACTATCTCCCCCAGTAATCAGCGCTACCTTATTTTTTAATTTACCACTTCCCTGATACTGACGATCATCTGCTTGGGGTTTGGGTGTCATTTCTGACTCAATACCCGGCTGTTGTGCTTGTTGTTGTGGTGGTTGTAATGGTTTTTCTTCTGGCATATACTTTTCCTTTAATTGTTGTAACTGTTGTTTGTTCCAATTAAGTAATAACTACTTTAAGAACACACAAGTGTGCTATCCTACTAAACCATTTCTTAAAAACTAACCTTGGATCGAATATTCAATCCAAGGTTTAGTTATGACCACTGCACCCTGTTACCATAGGCAAACTTAAAAAATTTTCATCTATAAAAATAGAACTCTTTGCTTATCACTTGCCGCTAGAACAAAATTATCTAAGCAAAAGAGCTTTTTCTCACACCAAAAGCATACTCCTTGTTAACGAACCTCACTACACCAATCTGCCTTGATTAAAAATCTCTCCTTTCAGTAATTAAATTAACTGTTAAGTCATGGCAATTTATCATTCTTAAGATATAAACAAAAATAAAAATATATCAATCTTAAGAAGTAAACATAACTAAGAAAAATTATTTCTTCTCCGTATTACTTTGGCAATAAAATTAACTCTTGTTTTTTTCGACGTGATTAATGGATGATTCACTATATATTGAATATATTGATCCCGATTACAAAGAAACACTTTTTCACTAAAATTCTTATGCAACATCGTAAAATTTCAGCAACAAATCAACCAATTTCTAAGAAGTGTTGCATACAGTCAGCATTGGTTTATTACTTAGGATATATGTGAAATTAGGAAATCTCGCTGAGGGAGCAAAGTAGCAGCACAGGGGTAAGATTATGCAAACATTAAACTTTTCTGATATAGAGCAAACTGACCCGTTCAAATTTCTTCAGTTAACTTTGCGCGATCGCTGGCAAAGTATTGAAGGTCCTACCGAAAGCAGTGATGTAGATATATTAGTTATTCCCTCTCTTAGTATTGATCAGCGAGAACTCAAAAAAGTCGAAGGTTACGAACACTATGAAGAGCGATTATTATTCTCACTGATTCGTTTGTGGAATCCCCGCAATCGATTAATTTATGTCACATCTGTGCCATTACATCCTAGTATTATCGACTATTATTTACAACTGTTACCAGGCATACCCTTTTCCCATGCTCGCAATCGTTTGCTGTTACTTTCCACCTATGATTCTTCCTTAAAACCTCTCAGTCAAAAAATTTTAGAACGTCCCCGCTTGCTGCATCGTATTCGTCAGGCGTTAAGATTAGACAAATCCTTCATGATCTGTTACAATTCCACACCATTAGAAGCAGAATTATCTGTCAAATTAAATGTGCCATTGTATGCTCCTGCACCAGAGTTACAGATTTGGGGAACAAAAAGTGGTAGCCGCCAAATATTTGCAGAAACAGTCGTGCCATATCCAGATGGTAGTGAATTAGTTCACAGTGTTGCCGATTTAGAAGAAGCTGCTGTGCAATTATGGGAACGTCAGCCGACATTAAAAAGAATGGTTGTAAAGCTCAATGAAGGCTTTTCAGGAGAAGGAAATGCCCTATTAGACTTAAGACCAGTGGCGGATGTCGCACCTCCTGATGCTTCTCACACCGAACGTTTAGCAGCGATTAGCGATCGCTTGCCAAAAATGAGTTTTCAAACTAGCCAAGAGACATGGGAAAACTTTTCAGGACGGATTGGTGAGTTAGGCGCAATTGTAGAAGCATTTGTGGAGGGTGAAGTTAAGCGATCGCCTAGTGTCCAAGGAAGAATTACACCTCTAGGCGAAGTGGAAATCCTTTCTACCCATGACCAAATTCTTGGCGGTCCTGATGGACAGATATATCTTGGTTGTCGATTTCCGGCGGATGAAGCCTATCGTGTCCAACTGCAATTGTTAGGCACAAAAATTGGCATGAAGCTAGTAGAAAAAGGCGCACTCGAACGATTTGGAGTTGATTTTATCGCCGTTGAACAAGACAATGGCCAGTGGGATCTGCAAGCAATAGAAATTAACTTGCGTAAAGGCGGAACCACTCATCCGTTTATGACCTTAAAATTATTAACCAATGGACGTTACGACTTTTCAACAGGCTTGTTTTACTCCCAGCAAGGACGTCCCAAATACTACATCGCCACCGACAACCTCCAAAAAGACCGTTATCGAGGACTCTTACCCAACGACTTAATGGACATCATCGCCCATCACAGGCTGCACTTTGATACTGGCACAGAAACAGGCACAGTTTTTCATTTGATGGGTTGTCTGTCTCAATTTGGCAAGCTAGGCTTAACTAGCATCGGCGATTCTCCTCAACAAGCAGACGAAATATATAATAAAGTCGTTAAAGTCTTAGACGAAGAAACCTATAGCAACAATCAAGACTATTCCTCCGTCTTAGAACATACTTTTCCCATGGCTTGGGATGGGTTTAGTTGTTAGGGATTGGGGATCGGGAACAGGGAACAAGGAACAAGGAACAGGGAACAGGGAACAAGGAACAGGGATTAGTGTTTTGTTTATCCTCCTCCTTGTCCTCCTTGTCTCCTTTCTCCTTTCTCCTTGTTCCCTTTCCCCTTTCCCCGATCCCGATCCCGATCCCCGTTACCCCTATCCCCGATTCCCAATCCCCTGATTATAATCAACTCAGCCATTGTCTTTGAGCGGTTGTGTTCAACTCTAATGAAATTCACTGCATCAATCCAGACTGTCAGCGTCCCTATCCTCAGCGTTGGGGGAACAAATTCTGCCATTGCTGTGGTGCGCCTCTACAGCTGATAGATCGCTATGTCCCTATGAAACGCTTGGGATCGGGAGGCTTTGCTCAAATTTATACTGTTTGGGATCAAAAAACGCAAACCCAAAGGGTGCTAAAGGTGTTGGTAGAAGATTCACCAAAAGCACGAGAGTTGTTTGCCCAAGAAGCATCAGTTTTAAGCAATTTGCGACATCCAGGTGTTCCCAAAGTCGAGTCAGAGGGCTATTTTCAACGCATTTGGGTTCATGGCAAGGGACAGCAGACTCTGCCTTGTTTGGTGATGGAAAAAATTAATGGTCAAACTTTGGAGGAAATATTATACAAGCAATATCCTCACGGATGTCCACAAGATTTGGTGTTGAATTGGTTAAGCCAAGCTGTGGAAATTTTACAGCATTTGCACCAACGCAATATTATTCATCGTGATATCAAACCTTCCAATTTGATGCTGCGTAATCTGTCTAAATCCCCTCTTGATCACAGAAAAGTCAGACAAGCAAATCAGCTGGTACTGATTGATTTTGGTGGGGCTAAACAATTTGCTGCAACAAATGTTGTTTCTCAACCACGATCTACAAAATTGTTTTCTTCTGGTTACAGTCCACCAGAACAAGTGATGGGAGGTCATGTTGAACCCAGCGCTGATTTTTATGCTTTGGGTAGGACAACGATTGAGTTGCTGACGGGTAAGCATCCGGTGGACTTAGAAGATCCCTTGACAGGAGAGTTGCACTGGCGTTCACAATGTCGTGTTCACCCGCAGTTAGCAGATTTGATCGATGAAATGATCCAGGAAGAAGCGCGATCGCGTCCGGAAAATACAGCTATCATCCAAAGACGTTTAGCACAGATTGATCAATCACTACCAAATTCTGTGGGGACAAACAGGACAAACAGTCGCAACGTGACTTTAGTTCTCACCAACACTCGATTATCTCCTATTTTCAGATTTTTCTTTGATCTGAGAAAACAAATTCAAAACTCAGTTGTTAATTTTGTCCAAGCCATTGGTCAAATTATTATTTTTGTATTTGGTGCGATCGCTAAAGTTATTCGCGCCTGTTTGGATACCATTTGGACAATGATTCTCACCAGCGTCGGCGCTGCTGCGGGTGCGTTTTCTGGTTATGTTTTGGCCTATCACACAGAATGGGGAAAACAAGTTGGCGAATCCTTGTCTAGTCAGTTATCTCTGTTGTTGGGGAACAATCAGCCTGTGCTGGGTTCAGAGATTCTTCTGTTTGCTGGCGCTGGGTTAGGTACTGCGTGGGGAATAGTGACCGCCGGAGGTTACGGACAACGACGACGGTTTTTAGCTGCATCATTGATGGGAATTTTTGGCTATGGATTTGGCTGGTTCATTCTGCAATTAATCACACCAAAAGAAGATGGAGAAGGATTGATAGCCTTGATTTTAGCCGCAGTTTCACTCCTAACCCTGGGCTTAGGTCTGCGTAGCCATCATATAGTCCATGCTGTAGTTACTGCTTTTGGTACAGCACTACCGTTCGCATTTTTGCTTTATGTCGGTCTACCACCAACCATATTCAACGACTTTTTTAGTCTTAGCAATAACTGGCATGAATTATTGTGGAAAATAGGATTTTTTGGTTTGGTAGGTGTTGTAATTAGTTTTTGGTTGGGAGTGAGTCATTACTTAGTTGTACCTGGATTGCGCTTGTTGGGATGGCGTGATTGAAAAGGGATTGGGGATTGGGCATGAATCAGTTATCAGTTAACAGTTAACAGTGATCAGTTTAATTTGATAACTGATCACTGATAACTGATTAGCTGTTCCCCTTGTCCTCCCGCTCCCTGCTCCCTGCTCCCCGCTTTCCAATCCCTCATATCAGCAAAATTTAATGCTAAAAATAAGAATTCCCCCTTGCCTTTTGGTTATTTCGGCTTGGGGGAATGCAATATTTCGTTGACTATAGAGTTTCAGTATAATGTTCGATGCTTTTATTCTATAAACTTTAGTTTGGTTTTGACTAGTGAAATCACCAGGTTTTACAGTAGTTTTACAGTTTCTTGATGTCTGCTTTATACCGACAATTTTTCGTATCAGTCCTATTATGATAACAGTACTAATCAAAATTTCTCGTCCTCTTGTGGGCGAGAAACTTGGTAATAAGTAATTGGTTTTTCGATTACCTATTACCGATTACCGCGAAAGGGCAACTTTCCTCTATACCCACCAGAGGTGTAGTATCCCCGTCGTTTTTGTAAATTTTCAACTTTAAAATTACTGTAAACAACATGAAATTCCAGATTATCGCCACAGCTGCCTTGTTAGCCTGTTTTGGACTTACGCAGAAGGCTTTTGCTTTTAATCAACTAGATTTAGACCAGCTAAAAGCATCAGGTTCTTGTCCTCGATGCGATTTAAGTGGTGCTGATTTAAGTAGAGCTAATTTGACTGGAGCAAATTTACGCGAAGCTAATCTAAAAGCAGCCATTTTAACTGGTGCTAATCTCACCAATGCCGATCTGACAAGTGCAAATATGGAGAGTGCTACATTAACTGGTGCTAATCTCACATCTGCTTCTTTTACAGGTACATATCTCAAAGCAGCATCTCTAGATAATACAAATCTGAGTTTTACTGGTTTTATTGGTGCCAATCTCGAAGGTGCTAACCTCAAGGGCGCTAGAGAACAATTTACTAATTATCGAGGCGCAAACTTCCGAGTCACCACTCTATCCAATGGTATTATCACTTCTAATAAGCCTTATTGGTGGTCTTTACAGCGTTTCTCTCCCATAGAATGTAATAAATTTAACGAGGATAAGATCAATGGCTCAACCTGTTCTACAAATTGACAAGTAAAAACAAACAGCCCAAAAGCTTTCTCAGACTATATTTTAGTGGTTGGAATGTTGAGTTTATATCTTTCCATCCACCTATTAATATTTTTGTATAAAAAATTTGCAAGAGCTAGAAACTGAAAACAAGCTAAATTACTCTTGACTGCGGAGTACTTTAAATGTCAAAGTATTTGTCAATTATTTTACATTAACTTCGCTCAGTAACACTCGTTGTTGTGAATAAAAGTTATTTGTAGATTAACACTTCTTTATCATTAAACTAAAGACTTTAAAGTAATAGAAAAATGCTTAGTCGTATTAAAGATTTAGCAACAACGATCGCTCCACGTCTAATAGAAATTCGTCGCCATATCCACTCTCACCCAGAACTTAGTGGTCAAGAGTACCAAACAGCCGCCTTTGTAGCTGGAGTTTTATCTTCCAGTGGACTGCATGTACAAGAAGGAGTCGGTAAAACAGGTGTCATTGCAGAACTCAAAGGTACAGGTGAGGATAAACGGATTTTGGCAATTCGTACTGATATGGATGCTTTACCCATACAAGAACGTACCGATGTAGAATTTACTTCTCGTACAGAAGGTGTGATGCACGCTTGTGGTCATGATGTTCACGCCACAGTCGGTTTGGGAACTGCGATGATTTTGTCTCAGATTTGCGACGAGATTCCTGGGAAAGTACGATTTTTATTTCAGCCAGCCGAAGAAATTGCTCAAGGGGCAAGCTGGATGGTATCAGATGGAGTCATGGATCAAGTTAGTGGTGTTTTGGGTGTTCATGTTTTCCCTTCGATCCCCGCAGGTTCAATAGGTGTACGTTATGGCGCTTTGACGGCGGCGGCTGATGATCTAGAGATTATTATTATGGGTGAATCAGGACATGGCGCTCGTCCCCATGAAGCAGTAGATGCTATTTGGATCGCTTCGCAAGTTATTACTACACTACAGCAAGCAATTAGCCGCACACAAAATCCTTTACGCCCAGTAGTATTAAGCATAGGCAAAATTAACGGTGGTAGAGCGCCGAATGTGATTGCTGACAAAGTTCAGTTGTTGGGAACAGTGCGATCGCTTCATCCCGAAACCCGTGCTAATTTACCCAACTGGATTGAAAAATTAGTTGCTAGTGTTTGCAATTCCTACGGTGCGAAATATGAAGTCAAATATCGTCAGGGAGTTCCTAGTGTGCAAAATGATTACTTCTTGACGCAGTTATTACAATCATCAGCAGAAGAAGCCTGGGGAAGCGATCGCGTCCAAGTTTTACCCGAACCTTCCCTTGGTGCAGAAGATTTTTCTATATATTTAGAACACTCTGCTGGTAGTATGTTTCGTTTAGGCGTGGGTTTCCAAGATCGGATGATAAATTATCCACTCCATCATCCCCTATTTGAAATTGATGAATCAGCGATCGTCACTGGAGTTGTGACGATGGTATATACAGCCTATAAGTATTGGCAGCAGGCTACTTAGGATTGTCAATTCAATAACATGCAATTAATTTATATAGCAATCCTATATGATTTGTAAGAATCGCAAAGCCCAAATCCCCGACTTCGCAGGAATTATCGGGGATTTTGTCTCTCCTGAATGATTTAATAATCCTATAAATTTACAAGGAAGGCGGGCTGAAAACCCTACAAAAAACAATTAACCCAACGCTGAGTTCAACTCACCCCGCGCCTTCTCCAACGCCTCTGGTAACTTACTCGCATCGCGTCCGCCAGCTTGGGCCAAATTTGGTCTTCCACCGCCGCCACCGCCACAAATTTTGGCGATCGCACCGATAAATTTACCAGCTTGCAGTCCCTTCTTATTGACTTCTGGCGAAAAAGCAGCAACTAAGCTAACTTTCCCAGCTTCGGGAACAGAACCCAGCACCACCGCCGCACCTACACCAAGTTTTTGCTGTAAGCGTTCCGCCGCAGTTTTCAAAGATTCTGCGTCAACCTCTTCCAACTGGGCGACAATAATTTTATAATCGCCTACAGTTTTCACTGTTTGCAGGAGTTGATCAGATTTGACAATCGCTAACTGTGATTTGAGGTTTTCTAATTCCTTTTGGCTGTTTTTGAGTTCGTTTTGCAGAATTGTGATTCTGTCTGGTAACTCTTCTGGCTTAACTTTGAATCTGTCGCTTAAATCTTTGACTACTGAGTCGCGGACATGCAAGTAATCTAGAATTGCTGGTCCAGATACAGCTTCAATCCGTCTGACTCCAGAAGCAACCCCAGCTTCCGAGATAATTTTAAATACACCAATCTCAGCAGTATTACTTACATGAGTTCCGCCGCATAATTCCATTGACACGCCAGGAAAATCAATCACGCGGACTTCATCGCCATATTTTTCCCCAAACATGGCGATCGCACCTTTGGCTTTTGCTTCGGCGATGGGTAAAATTGCTACTTTCGCTGAGTGCGCCTCCGCAATCCAAGTATTTACCTGTTCTTCAATTTGCTGGATTTCTTCAGCAGTCAAAGCACGAGGACAATTAAAGTCAAAGCGCAATCTGTCGAAGTCTACCAAAGAACCCGCTTGCGAGATTGTATCATCGACAATATTCTTTAACGCTGCTTGCAGTAAGTGAGTGGCGGTGTGGTTAGCTTGGGCGCGACGCCGACAAGCTCGATCAATTTGGGCGGAAACAGCATCACCGACTCTCAGCGTACCGCGTTCGATGCGTCCGAAGTGGACATAAAAATCCGATTCTTTCTTGACATCATTAATAGTAACGACGACACCTTCACCACTCAGATAACCTTGATCGCCAATTTGTCCCCCCGACTCTGCATAAAATGGCGTTTTGTCAAGGACGATTTGCACATCTGTTCCTGCTTCTGCTTCTTCTTCAGCAATCCCATTTACAAGTATCGCTTCGACTTTTGCGGTTGCTGTTGGTTCTGTGTAACCTAAAAATTCCGTAGCGTGAATGTGTTCTGCAAGTTTGTCGAGAGAACCTTGCACAGTTAAATCGATAGTTTCGTGGGCTTCTCTGGCGCGTTGTCTCTGCTTTTCCATTTCCACATCGAAGCCAGCAACATCAACTGTGAGGTTGTTTTCCTCAGCAATTTCTTGAGTTAGTTCTAAGGGGAAACCGTAAGTATCAAACAAAGTAAAAGCATCTTCACCGCTAATTTGGGTTTGACCTTTTTGCTTCACCTGAGCAATAATTTCCTCAAGTAGCTTTTCGCCTCTTTCCAAAGTTTGCAGAAAGCGAGATTCTTCTCGTTGCAATTCTGCTTTAATATTATTTTCCCGTTGACGGAGATTGGGATAAGCATCTTCGGCTAGGGAAATCGCAACTTCCGCAACTTGGGGTGTAAAGATGTTACCTGTAACGTCTCTACGATAAATACCAATTAAACGCCCGTGACGCACCACCCGCCGAATTAACCGCCGCAGTACATAACCACGTCCGACGTTGGAAGCGCGAATTTCATCAGCGATCATATGTACAACAGCACGCACGTGATCGCCAATGACTTTTAAAGAGACTTGGGTTTTTTCGCTACTTTCGGTGTAGTCGATACCAGCGATTTCTGTGGCTTTTTTAATAATCGGGAAAATTAAATCGGTTTCGTAGTTGTTGGGAACGTCTTGGAGAATCTGCGCCATCCTCTCCAAACCCATCCCAGTATCGATATTCTTGTTAGCAAGTGGTGTTAAATTCCCTTCTGCATCCCGGTTGTATTGCATGAAAACGAGGTTGTAAAACTCGATGAACCGGGTGTCATCTTCTAAATCAATATTGTCGTCGCCTTGTTCTGGATGAAAATCGTAGTATATCTCTGAACAGGGACCACAAGGGCCAGTCACACCCATAGCCCAAAAGTTATCATCTGCACCCATGCGCTTGATGCGCTTTTCTGAGACACCGATTTTATCCCGCCAAATTGCGTAAGCTTCGTCATCTTCTTCGTAGACGCTGACAACGAGGCGTTTTGGGGGTAATTTAAACACAGTTGTCGAAATTTCCCAACCCCAAGCGATCGCCTGTTCTTTAAAATAGTCACCAAAGCTGAAGTTACCCAGCATTTCAAAGAAGGTTTGATGGCGTTTGGTGCGGCCGACATTTTCGATATCGTTGGTGCGGATGCATTTTTGGGAAGTTGTCGCCCGTTTGAATTCTGGTGTGCGCTGTCCCAAAAAGATGGGTTTAAATGGTACCATCCCCGCGATCGTCAGCAGTACTGTCGGATCTTCTGGAACAAGGGAAGCACTTGGGAGTATCTGGTGTCCCCGTTGACTGTAGAAGTCAAGGAATAAGGTGCGTATTTCGTTACCGCCAAGGTACTGGGGATGAAAAGACATGGGTTTTTACATGAAGACTAGGGAATTGGGGGACTGTTAGTTGTTGGTTGTGATTTAGAACAACCACTAACCACTAACCACTAACTAGTATCTCTTACAGAAAAAGTATGCCGCAGAATATGGCTTCTGTACCACCAATTCTGTAATACTTCTCAAGGGGGATTACTTTTTCAGTTTAATTGCGTGAATAACTTTTGACAAAGTCGCTGTCTGATGTGCAGCTTTATATAGCGGCACAATTCCCAGACTTTAGTAGGATGAGGAGATTAACTTAGGTTGAATAAAATGAAAGTCTCAAAATCGTAGTATTTTCATCTATAGAGGTCTTTTATGGCGCTAAAATTAACAGTTCCAAATATAGCGTGTGAAGATTGTGCCAGTACAATTAAGCAATCTATTCATACAATGGAACCTGATGCAAAAGTCGCAGTCGATGTCAAAGCTAAAACTGTAACCGTAGAATCCGCAGCATCGGAAGAGTCCATTAAGCAAGCAATTGTTGCTGCTGGATATACTATTGAAGGCTATCAATAATTATCCTTTCAACACTAAAAGTTACGATTCGGATATGTCATTGAGCATTGGTAAGGGTTTCGCATTGGTAAGGGTTTCAATGATGCTTATATTTCGTAATTCACGTTGTGTTTATCGTTGCAGACTTACTTAATTTGCAAAAGTGATTTTGCAGTATTACAGGAAAGGTTTAAAGGTTAAAGGGGAAAAATAACCCTATTCCTTAACCTTATCCTTTACTTAAATAATCACGAAAAATTTTTCGTATACAGAATTCCTAAATTATTCGTGAACAACAAGATCCCCGACTTCTTTGAGAAGCTGAGGATATGATTCTAAATTTTTATAATTCATTGAGGATTAGATCTCTTGCAAAAGTCGAATGAACCCCCCTCAATCCCCCCGTTCACGGGGTGAAGATTTAGTTCCCTCCCCGTTTACGCTTAGGGTTAGGGTGGGGTAAAAATATTTTTGCAAGAGGTCTATTGTAATATTTGATTTTTTCCTCTGACTGAGCGTCGTGGGGTAATATTTTCAAATGCCCAATTTTAAATTCACAGTTTGAATGAATGCTTAAAAATTGCCTATAACACTGAGGTAATAGTTATACCGTTTTTTGGGGTATTTCAGTACGTAACGGTGATCACGGATATTTAAATCAAATTATTCATGAAGTTGATGCCAGTACGTAAATACCTGAAAGTTATACGGAGAAGTAAATTTAGTTTTTGCGGGAAATAATTAAGGCAATAGTTTTATCTTCTGAAAATTTTAAATAATTTAATCCTGGAAATTACAGTAATAGTTTTATACTTAAAAATATTATTCAGTATTTCTACTGTTTTAAATTAAGGTTATCTCGACAGAAATTAGGTAACAGAAATATTAACAGTAGACATTGTAATAAAGATTAGTATATTAAGGAGAAGAACATTGAAAATTACTTGTAGTTTACACAGATAAACAATAGAATTAGGGGTTATACTCCTAACTGGATATGTAGGTATATATAGTAGAAACACTAAACCTGAATAGGTTTGACTAGAGTTATTCCCTCAAAGTTGAAATGGGGCATAAAGCAGAACAATGAAGATATCTATTCTGATCTTTGGAAGTGATAATTTTATCGCCAGACTTCCAGATCAGATCTGTGATGCAAATTCTTTTAATTTAGAAGTAATCACCAATCTTAATCAGGCGATATCTTGCATTCAAACCACACCACCCGATATATTAATTCTCCAAGCGAGTTGTGACGGCTCTCTAGAACTCTGTCATTGGTTAAAAGAACAGACAAAATTATCTTGGATCTACTGTATTCTTTTGGAGGATCGCTCTCAATTACTTCTGGATAGAAGTAAGTATGGTAGGGACTGGGAATTAGAAATGACTTCCATCGCACTTCAAGAAGGGGCTGATGCTTATATATGGCAGTCTCCAACAGAATTAAGTAGTAGTCAAAACCTATTGCTAGCACAATTAACTGTTGCTTTGCGAAAAGCACAGAAATATCGTGATTTAATCCGCACAAATGATTTATTGTCGGCGATCGCTTTAGCTGATTCACTGACACAATTGAGTAATCGTCGGGCCTTAGAGTGGGATTTACCCCGACAAATCCAAAAAGCCCGTACTAACGGTACTCCTTTGAGTTTGATTATTTTAGATGTTGATTATTTTAAAAGAGTTAACGATACCTACGGACATTTAGTTGGCGATCGCCTATTGCAGTTATTGTCTAACCGACTGCGACAAAATCTCCGGTATCAAGATACTCCTTTTCGTTATGGTGGAGAAGAATTTGTGATCATTCTCAGCCACACAAGCTGTGATGAAGCAGTCGTAGTGGCGCGTCGTCTTAATCGCATAGTCAGCGAACAGCCATTCGCCATCAACAATCAACTTTCAATCAACCTCACCATTAGTTTGGGAGCAGCTTGTCTACGAATAGAAGATGATGTTAATGGAATCAGTCTGTTGAACCGTGCTGATCAATGTCTATTACAAGCAAAAGCGGCTGGACGTAACTGTGTAATGAACTGTGAGAATTACTTGTCTCACCATACCTCCCATCTGCGGGTAGCTTCTTCGTGAAAAAATTTCATAATTTCTCATCAATTATTTTTACGCATTCTGAGACTGTAGTCTTCTGTCGCATCGCATCTACCAAAGCTTGATAAGCTGACCAATTTTCTTGCAGCAAGGTTTTGGCTTGCAACACACAAAACCGTTGTTTTTGTTCGCAAGCAGACGCAGAAAAACCCAAACTCTTGAGAACTGCTGCTAGTTTGCTTTTATCATCAGCCCCACCTTCAGCATTTTCATACACCAAAGTTTCAGCAGTAATACCCGCCATCCATACGGTACAGTAGCGATCTACCATTTGGGCGCTCAGACTACCCCGTTCTAATTGAGAAGCCAACTCAGCATCATCAAAACTCACACCACCTTGTCCTGGTTGTTTTTGCTTCCAGGCTTCCCAAGCACTGAGGGTATAGCCAATAACCGGAATCCCTAAAAGATACGCAACCAAAAAGTGTCCAGCTTCATGATGAATAATGCGTTCTCTGTGTTCAGGAGAAAACCCCGCTACCCAATCTAAAAATATAGTTCCCCCTTTACCTTGCAAGCCGAAAGAATCGAAAGTAGCTATCCCCAAAATGGTGAAGGTAGCAAGTGCTGGTACAGTGGGCGATAAATTAAACATTGACCCCAGCAGAGTAGAGAGGGTCATAAGAAAGATAAAAATTGCGACTAAATTCAGGGCTGTTTTACTCATGCTTAATTACTATCTAGCTGCTTTATATTTCTTAATTTAATTATGAAGCGATCGCAGCAAGTGTGAATCAAAATTACCGGAGTACCCCCAGAGGTACTGTCAAACTCTAAAAACAATCTTACAATGCAACCAGTTCGTAGTTGGCGTTTTATGCTATTTCAATGTACTGACGCACTTGTGACTTTAGCATCTTTTGAGTTTGAAAGATTAGTTAGTTTTTATACTAAATTTTTTAATCAAAAACCAGAAGCTATGATTTTTAATGTCTATGCTGAGTTTCAATTGCCTAGTTTAAAACTAGGAATATTTAAACCAAAACAAAGTCATTATTTAGAATTTGAGCATTCTACTAAAAGCAAAATCAGTTTGTGTTTAGAGGTAAATAACTTAGAACATGCGATCGCTCACTTGAGTGTCTTAGGCTATCCCCCACCAGGAAAAATCATCACCGCATCCCACGGCAGAGAAATTTACGCCTATGATCCTGATGGCAACCGTTTGATTTTACATCAGTCCCCGATGAAAATGGATAAGGGTATGGGGTAGCCTGATAAATAAACTTTTCTTGGTGTCTTAGTGTCTTTGTGTTTCAAAAATTATTTTTTTCACCACAAAAACACTAAGAAGAAAATTTGCAATCATAACTGGCTGCTACCATATAGCAATCATCACAAAATCATTAATTACTAAATATCTAAAACTAATAAAAAAATGGGTATAACACAAAACTATAAATTAAATTTGATTCAGTGGTATCCCGGTCACATTGCCAAAGCTGAAAAGAACCTCAAAGAACAACTCAAGCTTGTAGATGTGGTACTAGAAGTACGAGATGCGCGCATTCCTCTAGCAACCTTCCATCCCCAGATACCACAATGGGTGGGAAGTAAAAAACGGCTGTTGGTGTTGAACCGCTTAGATATGATTCCTGACCAAGTGCGCCAGTTGTGGATGGATTGGCTTAAAGGTCAAGGGGAACAAGTTTTTTTTACCAACGCCCAACATGGTCAAGGAGTCACGGCGGTATCAAAAGCAGCACAAGCAGCTGGTGTGGAACTCAATCAAAGAAGACGCGATCGCGGTATGTTACCCCGATCAGTCCGAGCTGTGGTGATTGGTTTCCCAAATGTTGGCAAATCAGCTTTAATTAACCGTTTGGTAGGACGGCGAGTGGTGGAAAGTGCAGCCCGTCCTGGTGTCACTCGCCAATTGCGTTGGGTGCGAATTTCTCAAGATTTGGAATTACTTGATGCTCCTGGTGTAATTCCTGCTAAGTTAGAAGACCAAGAAGCGGGATTGAAATTGGCTGTTTGTGATGATATTGGGGAAGCAGCCTACGATAATCAATTAATAGCAGCAGCATTTATAGATTTAGTGAATGAGCTTTATGCGATCGCACCCGCTTTGTTACCAGAAAATCCCTTGCGATCGCGCTACGGTCTCGATCCGACATACTCCACGGGCGAATCATATTTGCACGAATTGGCAGAGTTGCGTCATACAGGTGATGTTGAACGAACAGCACGCAAAATTTTAACCGATTTTCGTAAGGGGTTGTTGGGTACAATTCCCTTGGAACTTCCACCAGATTGATGGGAAATTCGCTCACATTTTTATATTTTTTATAAAACAGAAAACAGTCCTCCGTTCCCTGTTAAGAGTTCCTTTCTTCGATATCCTGCAAACAGGTAAAACTTGGACTGATGTCATACTGAGCGAAACGTAGTGTAGCGAAGTATCTCGGAGATTCTTCACTTCGTTGAGAATGACAGTTTTAAGCCGTTTTTAGTATAAGTATGAATTTGACGACATTCTTACTTGAGAAGGTCGTTATTTTTTAAGAACATACCTATGGTTGAAATAGAAAAGACTTTTTCCTCTTCTACTCCCATCAAACAACCATGACTATGCAAACTCAATCGGAAGTACACACTCTTAATCCCAAAATGGAAAGAATTGCTAACATTTTACGCCTTGTTGGTTGGGTTAGCTTGTGGTTACAGCTTGGGTTGGGAGCAACTTCCGCACTAATTGTTGATATTTGCTATCTCTGGTCGTAGTTTCAGTCAAGCAGTAGCACCTGCTCCAGGAGTACCAGTTAGAACCTACACTCAAGCTACAACCCCTGGAATTGGTATCAGCATCTTTTGGGGAATTTGTGGGATCTTAGCTCTATTATTTACTCTTTACCTAGCTTTTCGCCTTACTCGTTTTGCCAAACGACTCTGCAATCCCAATCCCGCTTTGCATCCACCTAAAGCAGAGGTAATGAAAGTACTACGGATTGCTGTGATTGCAGGCTTTGTAGGAATGTTGTTAACAATTCTAGGAACAGGGTCAGGTTTGGGTGTTCTACTCTCAAAATCTATCGCCCAACCCCAAGGGGTAGCAATATATGACCCGAATCGTGTGATTCGCTCACTTGATATTTTTGTTGCTATGGCAAGTATGAGTGGTATTACTGCTCACTTTGTTGGAACCGTTGCTTCTTTAGGACTTTTTAATTGGCTACATCCTGAACTGTAATATCAAGTAAGCAAATCTTCCAATTTGGCAAAATTTATGGATGAGCAAAAATATTATGAATTGTAGAGACGATACATAATCAACGTCTCTACAAACAAAGTTATATATTTTTTGCTTTGCATTTACCCAAATGATTACATGTTTGCCAAAGAGTATCCACCCTGTACCAACAAAGAACTAACGATATTGAGTACTAGAAACGCCAATATTGGAGAAAAATCTATTCCGCCTAAAGGGGGAATAATATTACGGAAAATGTTCAAATAGGGATCAGTAATTTGGCTCAAAGCAGCAAATGGTTGGTTGTACCAGTTGATGTTGGGGAACCAAGTCAATAGAACCCTAATAATTAGGAGGGTACTATAAATCTGAATGAAAGTAGCCAATGTGGAAATCAGTAAGTACATGGATGGGTCAGTTTCCTTTCCTGCGTAAATGTCTATTTTGGTCTTATATTTTAGATTTTAAGGTAGCTCAGGTCATGGTGTGTGTTTTCACCAGAAGGGAGAAGTCAATTGGGCATTGGGCATAAAATATTAATTATTCTTTTTGTCCCCCTTGTCTTCCTTGTCTTCCTTGTCCCCCTTGTCTCCCTTGTCTTCCTTGTCTTCCTTGTGTGTCAACTTCAAGTATCTTTGGTGAGGGGTCTTTCATTAATCACCTGACCTGAATTGCTATTAACGCTGCCTAGCTGCTGCCGCACTTCATCTATTGTGGCATTTAACTGGGCTATTTTATCTTCTAGCGATCGCCGTGCTGTTTCCATCTCCATGCTGTCGGTTTCAGAGGCTTTCATATGACGCCGCCGCAGGGATAATTTTTTGGCTTCTGTTTGGTTTGGAGAAAGTTGCTCTTCTGATTCGGCTTCTAGTTCACTATCGTTCCTGGAAACAACAACTGCGCCTAGAATACCGCCAACTACACTACCAAAGATCGCGCCGAAGAAAAAACCACTTGCAAAACCATCACGCTGACTCATATTTATTACCGCCAATAATAAAAGCTGCACTTTTGGATTGTTTGGTTACTTTCCAGTTCTAGCTGCATACTAGCTTAAGTCCCAAAGGTGCGATCGCCTGCATCTCCTAAACCTGGAACAATAAATCCCCGGTCATTTAGTTGCTCATCTATGGTCGCAGTGTAAATTATTAAACCTGGATAAGCTGCACTTAATTTTTGTAAGGCTGGAGGAGCTGCAACTACACAAACGATTCTAGTCAAAGATGGGTCAACTCCCCGTTGTGTCAATTCTTCCATTGCCCTCATAATCGATCCACCTGTGGCTAACATCGGATCGGTAATTAGTACCCGTGTTTGAGGATGGAATTTTTCTGGAAGTTTGTTCAAGTAAGAAGATGGTTGTAGAGTGGTTTCGTCCCGCACTAAACCAAGATGATAAATTGATGCCAAGGGTAGTAGTGTTTGCGCTCCTTCTAGCAATCCTAACCCCGCTCGTAAAATTGGCACCACTGCCATTGGAACTTGTGGATTAATCAAGGTTGCGGGACAGGTAGCTAAAGGACTCTGTACTGTTGTATCTTGAGTTGGCAACCATTCTCGAGCGGCTTCATAAGTAAGCCAACGTCCCAATTCTGTCATTGCACTACGAAATAATACTGAAGGCGTGGCAGCATCACGAGCAACTGCTAACCAGTGCTTGATTAAGGGATGTGGTGGAACATAAACACGCAATTGTAGCGTCATAGCCGAAATTAGGCGTTCTGCATATTGTATAACAACTGAAACATCATAATCCTTTTTGATATCCGGCTATCAGCTAAAATCGAAACTCGTCAAAAACTATTGATAATATTTTTCATTAACCGTTGACAGTTATTCTCAATCAAAGTTATATTAACAGTCAGTGTTCTCCTCTCTTTAAGGATCGGCAGACGGGATTGGCCAGCAGTTGCAGGCTTGTCCCTCTTTTTTTGGGGATTGAGGATTAAGGATTGGGGAAGGTGAGACTCTGAAAGATTTGGGTTTTTAATAAAGAAATGAGTGATGACTGTAAAACTAATGGAATAATCATCCTTTCATAAACTCCTACGTCCTAACACCTTTACACTCATTTTCAATTCAACCTCTTACAGGAAAATCCAGAACTTGATTTACGAGTCCAAAACCTGATTTACGAGTCCAAAACCTGATTTACGAGTCCAAAACTTGATTTACGAGTCCAAAACTTGATTTACGAGTCCAAAACTTGATTTACGAGTTGAAAACTTGATTTATGAGTTGAAAACCTGATTTACGAGTTGAAAACTTGATTTACGAGTTGAAAACTTGATTTACGAGTCCAAAACTTGATTTACGAGTTGAAAACCTGATTTACGAGTTGAAAAAATTTCACCACCATGCATGAAAATCTCTTCACCGATCCCCATGACTCCTTATCCCCAGACGAGACCTCACCTTCCCCAATCCCCGATTCCCGATCCCTTACCCCTGATCCCTATTACGACGCAATCATTATTGGTTCTGGAATTGGTGGTCTGGTGACAGCAACTCAATTGGCTGTAAAAGGAGCTAAAGTACTTGTTTTAGAACGCTATCTTATTCCGGGTGGTAGTGCGGGGTATTTTGAACGCCAAGGTTATCGCTTCGATGTTGGCGCTTCCATGATTTTTGGGTTTGGACAACGTGGCACAACCAATTTACTCACCCGTGCTTTAGATGCCGTAAATGTCAGTTTAGAAGTAATTCCCGATTCTGTACAGATTCATTATCATCTACCCAATGGTCTTAATCTGAAAGTTGAGCGGACTTACGAAAATTTTTTACAAAACCTCATTGCTTATTTTCCCCACGAAGCAAAGGGTATTCATCAGTTTTATGACGAATGTTGGCAAGTATTTAATTGCTTAAATAGCATGGAGCTTTTATCTTTAGAAGAGCCACGCTATTTGATGCGGATGTTTTTTCAGCATCCTTGGGCTTGTTTAGGTTTGTTAAAGTATTTGCCACAAAATGTGGGGGATGTCGCGCGACGCCATATTAAAGATCCCCTATTGTTGAAATTTATCGATATGGAATGCTATTGCTGGTCGGTAGTACCAGCCGATATGACACCGATGATCAACGCGGGAATGGTGTTTTCCGACAGGCATTATGGTGGTGTAAATTATCCCAAGGGTGGTGTGGGTCAAATCGCTCAAAAGCTTGTAGAAGGACTGATTCAAACGGGCAGTAATATTAAATACCAAGCTAGAGTCACGCAAATACTCACAGAAAAGGGACGAGCCATAGGTGTAAAATTAGCTAATGGCCAAATCTACCGTGCCAAACGCATTGTTTCTAATGCTACGCGTTGGGATACTTTTGATAAATTAGTTCCGCAAGATAAAATTTTAGCTAATGAGAAAAAATGGCAGCAAAATTATGAGAAATCACCTAGTTTTTTGAGTTTGCATATCGGCATCAAGGCTTCTAGTTTACCTGCCAAGACAGAATGTCATCACATTTTCTTGGAAGACTGGGAGAAAATGGCAGATCCTGAAGGTACGATTTTTGTGTCAATTCCTACGTTGCTTGACCCAGATTTATCACCAGTTGGTCATCATATCATTCACGCTTTTACACCACATTGGATAGATGATTGGCAAGGTCTGTCTGTAAAGGATTATGAAGCAAAAAAAGCAAAGGCTGCTAGGCGAATTATTAAACGGTTAGAGAAAATTTTTCCAGATATAAATGCAGGGTTAGATTACCTGGAAGTGGGAACACCACGCACTCATCGTCGCTTTTTAGGTCGTGCGGATGGTACTTACGGGCCGATTCCCCGACGTAAATTGCGAGGGTTGCTAGCAATGCCGTTTAATAGAACTGCAATACCAGGGCTTTATTGTGTGGGAGATAGTACTTTTCCTGGACAGGGTTTGAATGCAGTAGCGTTTTCTGGTTTTGCTTGCGCCCATCGGATAGCAGTAGATTTGGGGATGAATTAGGAAGGTAAGGGTATTGGGTGCGATCGCTCTTGCTATCCTTAACACCATTAAACTAGACGTTTACAGCAATTTTAAGCTAAAGTTGTAATGAGTTTGTTTTAGGTTTAGGTGTGACTGCACAATTGTCAAGAAACATAAAAATTCCTCTCGCCGATCTGTGATTTCCGCAGCAATTACAAGTCACAACACAGTTTCAGGCTGACTAGGGAGGTCAATAAGCGTTAGATATATAAATAACAATAAACATTGAAAAGAAAAATTTAGTAGAACAATTAACAAGCATCAATATGCAAAAACCGACGATATCTACAAAACCCATTCGTTCTTTAGAAGATGCACTAGAGCAGTGTCAAGTACAGGGTATGCGTGTTAGTCGCCAACGTCGCTTTATTCTCGAGTTGCTTTGGCAAGCAAAAGAGCATCTTTCTGCGAGAGAAATTTACGATCGCCTCAATCATCAAGGTAAGGCGATCGGTCACACTTCTGTATATCAAAATTTAGAAGCCTTGTCTTCTGGTGGGATTATTGAATGTATTGAACGCTGTGACGGACGTCTGTATGGCAACATAAGTGATTCCCACAGCCATGTTAACTGTTTGGATACAAACCAAATTATGGACGTTCACATCACATTACCAGAAGACATTATTCGTTTGGTTGAAGAACAAACTGGAGTGAAAGTTACAGACTATAGTATTAACTTTTACGGCTACCGTAATTCGTGAAATGAGGGATTGGGGATTAGGGATTAGAAATTGGGAATTTGTGATGAGCATTGAAAACCCACACTGGCCTAACGGACAGTGTGGGTAATTTATTGTTGCTCTATACCTTAAGACCAATATACATATTCCTATTAGTGAATAAAGCTTATCCGTAAGATAGTTTTATTTACCATATCAAAACGTCTAACTTAAATATGATGATTATTTATGTAAATCGTATTTTGACAGACCATTAGCTGTTTAATTCCTGTTAAAAAAGAGCAAATCCATCATCAAATTGTTGCATCTTTTCAACCCTATCTCGAAAAAATATGTCTAATCTATCAGGAAAACACATATCTTACTGGATTGACTCGACACCTACAGCTAATTTTTCACCACTTAGCAATAATCTATCTGTAGATGTTGCAATTGTTGGCGCAGGTATTGCGGGAATCACTGCTGCAACATTACTGAAACGCGCAGGTAAAACTGTTGCGGTAATTGAATCGCAACAAATATCTACTGGTGTTAGTGGTCATACTACAGCCAAACTTACTTCGCTTCACCAATTGATTTATGCAGATTTGATTAAAAATCATGGTGAAGAAAAGGCACGAATATATGCACAGTCAAACCAAGCAGCACTAGAATTCGTTGCTAAAATGGTTAGCGAAGAACAAATTGACTGTGACTTTAGTCGCCAAAGTGCCTATACATTTGCAGAAACCAAAGATAATCTCAAGGACATTGAAAAAGAAGTAGAAGCAGCATTAAAATTAGGACTACCCGCAACATTTGTTCTGGAAACTTCCCTACCTTTTCCTATTGCTGGTGCTGTTAAGTTTGACAACCAAGCGCAATTTCACTCTCGCAAATACCTGTTACATCTGATCAAGCAGATTCCTGGTGATGGGAGTTATGTATTTGAAAATACAAGAGTACAGAAAGTAGAGGAAAATAATTTTTGCCAAGTTATTACCGATAAAGGAATTATTCAGGCACAGGATGTCATAGTTGCAACTAATATCCCTATTACCGATGAGGGATTATTTTTCGCGAAAACTTACCCCAAACGTTCTTACATTATTGGTGCGCGTATCGCGGAGCATAAAGCACCTCATGGAATATATATAGGAACCGGGGAAAAATACTACTCTATTCGTACCACTCCTGACAAGGATGGCTTATTGTTGCTTGTTGGTGGCGGCGGTCATAAAGTGGGAACAGTGAAAAATACCGAAGAAAAATATCTCGATTTAGAAAATTATGCCCGTTCTCGCTTTGATGTTGAATCAATTGATTATCGTTGGTCTACCCAGGATTTTGTATCTTTTGATAGAATACCTTACGTAGGAAAACTAACTCCTTTAAGCAAGCATACCTTTGTAGCAACTGGGTTTAGTCTGTGGGGTATGACTCAAGGAACTCTATCTGGAATGATACTTGCAGACAATATTTTAGGTATTAAAAATCCTGCGGCTGATTTGTACGATGCAACCCGCGCCACTCCTTTTGTCAGTCCCCAAGGTATAAAGCAAAACTTGGAAGTTGGTACTCATTGGGTAGGCGATCGCCTCAAGGGATTGAATAAATCTTTGGCAGATGTGGCGATTGGTGAAGGAGAATTAGTCACTGTCGATGGTGAGAAGGTAGCTGCTTATCGAGATGAAACAGGAAAAATACACGCTGTTTCTGCGGTGTGTCCTCACTTGGGTTGTGTTGTTGCTTGGAACAGCGCTGAGAAAAGTTGGGACTGTCCCTGTCACGGTTCACGTTTCAGTTGCAATGGGGAAGTCCTACACGGCCCAACGGTGAAAGATTTAAAGAAGTTCTAGAACGGTTTTACTCTCGTGTGAAAATTGACGTTGGTTAACTAACAATCCCACTCCTTCAAAGGGTGGGATTGTTAGCGTAGTTAACAATTCAAAGTTTTTGCTCTGAATTCACAAATGTTTGGGCGACAAAGGGGAAAATGATTTAAGTATCGAAGCTGTAATTTCAAAAAACAGCGTTACACTATATTTTGAATTATGAGCGATCGCCCTCTGAAATTATTGCTAGTTGACCAAGACCCCATCTTCCGGCTAGGGTTACGAGTTGCTCTAGAAGAATTTTCCAACTTACAAATAGTATCAGAGGCACAAACAAATACTGCTGTCTTGCAGATTCTCGCAGAGTTTGCCCAACAAGACCCGACAAGTATAAATTTAGTTGTCTTAGAACTAGGTAATAATCGCTCGATCAACAGTCAACAACTGGGTTTACAACTATGTCGGCAACTCAAAGCCCAGTATCCAAATTTACCTGTATTGTTATTGAGTTCCTTGCAAGACCAAGGGCTACTATTAGCAGCCAAGGCGATTGGTATAGACGGTTACTGTCCTAAAGGTACGCCTGTTACTGACCTAGTTGCCATTATGCAAACAGTTGCAAATGGTGATACTTATTGGTATGGGTTAAATGACACAACAGAAGAATCACCGCCATCTCCCAATCTCCCCACCTCCCCATCTCCCCACCGTTTTCTGACTCGGCTATTAGAAAACTGGCGTTTGTCAGGAAATGCTCAAATAAATGCTAACTTAGCGGCAATAACAACAAAATTGCTGGTTCCTGGACAGTCGATATTAGAAAGAGCAGTACTAGCTGGACAACAACGAGAGTTATTAGCTGCTCGTTGGTTGATTAATCATTTATTGACAACATCAACATCGCAGTCTGAGCAAATAAATGACCAAACTGAATCTCAAGGTGTTGAGCAATTACCACCACCAGTAGAAAATATTCCAAGCGATCGCACCATTATCCCATATACCCCCTCTCTACTTAGCCCCAGAGCATTACAAGCAACTTTATTTACATCTTGTATAAATAAACTGCAATTTCCTTTGCAAAATATTACAGATGAGTCTTTAGAAATAGATATATTACGCTCAGATAAAAAACGAGAATTACTGTATCTGATTTTGCAAAAAGTTGCTGATACTCTGGATGAATTACGTAGTTCCCAAATTGAAATTCATCAATTACCAGAAATAAAAAATGCAATTTTATATGAATTATGGAAGGAAGTTGTCACGGATTTTTTTGGTAAATTTTCTCGTGTCAAAGTTGGTAATAACCAAGTCGAAATTGTCAGTGTGATTTCCCAAACTTCGGGAGTAGTACAAACAGGAATTATGAATAAAATTCCCTTGTTGGTTGATTTATTTTCTTACTTACTATTTCAAACAGATTTAACCATTAATAATACTAATCTTTCTGCGGGAAGTTTTGAAGCTAATCAAAATGCAGAGATGTTATTAGAAAACTTGCTAATTCAAGTAGGAAATGCTGTCATCCAACCTCTACTGAATTATTTGGGAGATATAGAAGATATTAAACTGAATTTTTATGACCGTAAGTTTATTCCCACACGAGACATTGAACGCTTTAGAAATAGTTTATCTTGGAAATACCGCGTCAGAAACTTAGTTACCGAACCCAAAGCAATTTTTGAAAGTCGCTATGAACTATTTGTATTTGCTCCACGTGGTATCGCCAAAACATCTATTTACGCTCCTCGTCGCCAAGAGTTAGAAGAACTTTCGGGTATTCCTTTAGGAGTCACATTAGGACTAGAATTTAATGATGCGATCGCTCCGCCTTTAAAATCATTATTATCTTTCTTAGGAAGTGGAGTTGTGTTTTTACTCACAAAAATAGTCGGTCGAGGTTTGGGTTTAGTTGTTCGTGGTATTTTACAAGGTATTGGTAGTATTTCAATATCAGAAGGAAAGAATAAAAAAAATTAGTGGTTAGTTGTTAGTGAGTTATCAGTCTAGTGTTCACAAATTGGTGCTTTGATCAGAGTTACCGATGATTGTAAACTAGCTTTTGCAACTCGCAAACTAAACTTTTGCGACTCGTAAACTAGCTTTTGTGACTCGCAAAATAACCTAATTCAGGGATGATAAATCCTCAAAAATCTTTTTCGTCAATAGCTCTTAATTCCTGTATGAAATTGTTCTTAAGTGATCTCATATTTTCCAATCACGCCGAAAGTGGAAGAAACTTTCTAATAAATCTTGCAATTTTGTATTATTTTGTAATTTTTGCTGATGCCACTGTCTGGCGGTTTGTTCTAAAATTTCTGAAAAACTGGGAAATATGGGAGCTAAATTTGCTATCTGATTAATTTTAATTTTTTGAGTGATCGCTAAAGCAATAATATTAATTAATTCATTTGCTGTTACTCCCAATACCACAGCCCCTAAAATTTCTCCATGACGTCGAACAATTAATTTACAAATACCCGTGATTTCTTGCTGAATTTGAGCTGCTGTCACGGTTTTAAAATACTGTCGTAACACGATAATTTCGTTTTTACCATACTGGCGTTTTGCTTGTGTCTCTGTCCAACCAACTTGTGCCAGTCTTGGGTGAGAAAATACTCCCCAGGGAACGCAATAATAATTAACTTTAGACAAAGGTAAAAACAAAGCATTTTTTAAGGCAATTCTTGCTTCATAATTAGCAATGTGAGGAAATTCATAACCACCGATGACATCACCACAGGCATAAATTTGATGGTTAGTTGTTTGTAGTTTTTCATTTACTACCAAGTGCTGGTGACGCCATTTCACACCCACAGCTGCTAAGTTGAGGGATTCAATATTCGGTTGCTGTGCGATCGCCACTAAAATTTCATCGGTTTCAATGGCTTTGTTTCCTGCTTGTAGCCATTTTTTATCTTCTATCAACCGTACCTGAGTGACTGTTGTGTTTGTCAGGACATGCACACCTTCCGCTTCTAACTGTGCTTGGAGAATTTGAGCAACTTCAGGATCAGTATGACGAATGATCGAAGGATGATGAGTTACTAATGTGACACTGCAACCCAAGCGCACCAAAGTTTGTGCTACCTCAATGCTTTGGGGAATACCACCAATAATTGCCCAATTCTTAGGTGGTGTAGAACTCGCCAGAGATTGCCAAATTTCCGAGAGAGTAAGAAAACCAGTTTTTTGCAAACCTTCAATATCTGGAATTACAGGAACTGAACCACTAGCTAATAAATAGATACGTGCGCGTAGTGAACGATTATTAACAACAAATACTAAATCTGGTGAAGCTTGAAATTGCCCTTTGCCAATAATGACATCAACACCTTGAGCTGCCAATACAGCAGGTGAATTTTGTTCTTCTAAATTAGAACTAATACCACGAGCATAAAGTAATGCTTCTGACCACTCTACAGATGTTTGAGATTTTCCTAAAGATATATTCGTGAAAGGATCTTGCTGGGAAAATTCCTCTGTTTTTTCCGTTGAACTATTAATTGTGCCGTTGTAAACACCTGTAGGATAAAAAATATCTGGAGGCTTGGAAACACCAATTCCCAATTGAGCAGCATAACTTAAGCCTTGGGAAAGTCTGCCGACTTCGCTCAAAACCTGGTGATGAATAAATCCGTAATCTATTTTAGGTTCTACTAAAGCAACTTTAGCTTTAAGTTGGGTGGCCATTAAGGCAGCAGAACGCCCTGCAAAGCTACCACCAATAATTACGACATCGTAGTCAACAGTCACGTTGTTTGTCCTTTGACTAAAGCGATCGCGTCTAATAAACGCTGATTTTCTGAGGATAAGCGGACAGCAACCCGGAAATAGCGATCGCCAAGTTCAGGAAAACTCAAGCAGTCGCGAATAAAAATTCGATGATGCTTGAGTAGTTGTTGCTGCAATTCCAGACTAGAGTACTGTGATTTCACTAATAAAAAGTTAGCAGCACTGGGCAGGGGTTGCAAACCTGGAATTTGAGCTAAATCTTTAAACAGATGGTTTCGTGTTGGTTCTAGCCACGTCCAAGTTTGCTCCTGAAAGTCTCGATCACTAACTACAGCAACTGCTGCGGCTTGAGCAAGAATGTTGACAGGCCAGGGGTCGCGCCAAGACTGCCAACGTCGCAAACGATCAGGGTGAGCGATCGCATAACCTAACCTTAGTCCAGGGAGACTATAGAACTTAGTGAGCGATCGCAAAATGACTAAATTGGGGTATTTTTCTACTTCTCCAATTATGCTTTGTTGCTGATCTGGAGGTAGAAAATCCATAAATGCTTCATCCACCACGACTAAAGCAAATTTCTCTAGATAAGGCAGAATGGCTTGTTTTGCGAATAACTTTCCTGTTGGATTATGGGGGTTATTGAGAAGAAGTCCTTTGTCCTGTGTGATTTGCTCTGTGTCAAGAATAGATGACAAATCACTCACAAAAAATGACTCTTGATCAATGACTGAGGAAAGAGGAAATTCCAGCACTTTAGCGTTGTATGCCGCTAGCGATCGGTTGTAATCGCCAAAGGCTGGAGTCATAAAAGCTGTTGCGGCTAATTCTGCCAATTCCTTCCCCGCCAGAGTTAGTAATTCTGCCGAGCCGTTACCCGGCAGAATCCACTCTGGCGGCAGTTGATGAAACTCACTTAGAGCCAGCCTCAGTTCAAAATAATCTGGTTCTGGATAGTGCCGAAGATTGACCAGTTGAGACTCAATAGCAACTAATGCACTGCTTGGAGGTCCCAAAGGACTGATACTGGCAGAAAAATCAACAATAGCACTAGGGGAACAGCCAGCTATTGCTGCTGCCCAAGCTAAATTTCCCCCATGTGCCATTTGCCGCATCAAAAAAGATTTCCCTACAAAAACATCATTGACTAAGATTTTGGGGGTGCAACTTTCTCTCTAAACAGCTTACCTGCCGAGAAGGCAGGAACCTTTGTCGCAGGAATTTCCATCTTTTCGTTGGTTTTGGGGTTACGTCCTTCGCGGGCTTTGCGTTCCCGTGATTCAAAAGAACCAAATCCTACTAGGGTCACTTTATCGCCAGAGGAAACTGCTTCAATGATAGTTTCCAAAGCAGCAGTCAAGACAGCATCCGCTTGTTTTTTGGTCACGCTAGCCTTTTCAGATACTGCATCAACTAATTCACCTTTATTCATGTCAAACTCCTTGAGGTTTACTTGAGATTTCGTACAGATGCATTTGACGCATCTCTACCTAAATCCCTGTTTTGAGATTTACAAAAGCGACCTGTAAGAGTATTTTTGCTTAAAATTCCTGTAACTCTCATAGGCTCAACTTTTCAATGAATCATTCTAAAGTGTTCAAGCCAGAAGTGGATAGATGAAACCATTAATTTATATGGATTTCAGGATTTGTTCTGGGAAAAAAGCGTTTGTTTCACTAAAAACACTGCTAAAAGTAGGAAGAAATACTTAGCGAAAACCCCTGTTGTCAGGGAAACAGGGGGAGAAAACAATTAAAAATTAAAAATCAAAAATTAAAAATTAGAGATTGGGGATTGGAAATATAACTGTCCCTTATCTAATCTGTGTTTATCGTTTTGCATAATGGTCGATTTTTCATCCCTTCGTTTTGGGCGTGATTGCCTGTGGCGTTCTATTTTGATTTCATTACGTATTAACGAACATCAGCGATGAGATAAGCAATCAATTTATTGCTAAGTGGGATAATACCGCAAAAATTGAGGGTTTTATGCTGATTTTATGTCGAGAGGTAAAACCCTCCATATATTTTAATATGTCTAATATCTTCATTATTCACGTATAACGATTAATGAAATGTCAGAAAAGTATGACATAAAGCTTTAATGCTCGTCTTGGCTAAGTGGTGATTTAACAATTACTAATAAATCACCTATTTCACAATCGAGCGCCAGGCAAATTTTCTCTAAGGTATCAAGCGGAATAGATTTTGCTTTGCCGTATTCGATTTTTTGAATATTCGCAAGTGACATCTCTAGCTGTCGTGCTAACGCATTCTGAGACAAGCCTTTGTCTTCTCTTAGCTGTTTGAGTTTGATCTTTACAGGCATATAGTCAGTTTACCAACTAATAGTATAACTTACTTATAGTAGTCTAAGTAAGTCGGTACAAATAAATTAGAGGCGTATATCTTTAACGCCTCTATGAAACAATGCTTGACCGAAAATCATTTATCATGCTATTTTTAATCAGACTAATGGGTCTGAAAATATTTAATGTCTAAAGGCGAAGAAACAAAAGCAAAAATTCTCCAACAAGCAGCCGAACTGTTTAATCAACAGGGGTATGCTGGTTCGTCTATATCAGACATAATGCGGGTAACAGGTTTGCAAAAAGGAGGTATATATAATCATTTCAGCAGCAAAGATGAATTAGCGCTACAGGCTTTTGATTATGCGATCGCTCAAATTAAAAAGCTTTACAGAGATGCTTGGCGAAGTAAGCATCATGCGATCGAGCGTTTGCAAGCAATCATGGGTGTATTTCACAGATACATAAACCATTCACCCATCAAGGGAGGATGTCCATTGTTGAACACTGCGATTGAAAGTGATGATACACATCCAGCGTTACGGAAACGCGCTCAACAAGCAATGGATTCTTGGCGCGAACTGATTTGTTTAATTATTGAAAAGGGAATTGAAAGAGGAGAGGTGCGTCCCACGGTTAACGCTGATGAATTTGCAACTATTATGATTGCCATGCTCGAAGGAGCCGTAATGATGAGTAAATTATACGGAGATGAGATTCATTTAGATAGAGCAATCAAACATTTAAATGATTATATGAACGACAATTTACAAACTTAAGTTGTTTTGAATTTATCAAATATATTTTTTTGTATTTTTGCAGACCGGACGGTCTTAAGCTATATTGCTATATCTTTTATAGGAGGAAATGAACATGCTCAAATTTTACTATAATCCGCGATCGCCAATGGCTCGTCGTGTATGGCGAACTCTGCTAGAAAAAGAAATCGCTTTTGAGCCAATTTTAATGAAATTAGATGGTGATCAATTACAACCAGATTATTTAGAACTAAATCCATTTCATCACATTCCTGTTATCGTTGATGATAATTTTCGGATGTTAGAATCACTGGCTATTTTAGATTATTTAGAAACAAAATATCCTCAACCGAGATTATTACCAAAAAATGCTGAAGCAGTAGCAACTGTCAGAATGGTGCAAATGGTATCTACAAATGAACTATTGCCAAAAATGGTTGCTTTAATTTTTGAAACAGAAGATTCACCAAAATTTATCCAAGCAAAGCAGCATCTAGATACTGTATTCAAATTTTTGATGACAACTCTAGGTAATAACTCTTTTTTTGGTGGTGAGCAGTTAAGCTTGGCAGATATTGTTCTCGGTACAGATATATCTTTATTTCCTAAATTAGGAATGAATTTTAGTAATTATCCTAATTTAAATGATTGGTTTGAACGCTTAATGCAACGTCCAGCATGGCAAAAAACAGAATTGAGCCAAGAAGATTTTGAACAATTTAAGCGGGTTCTGATGAAGTTAAGACAACGTGAAATTGCTCGTGCCAATCATGCACAATAGAGAATAAATATGTCAAGAATAAATACTAAAGACTAGGAAAACTGACTTTCAATATTTCTTGATTTATGCAATATTCTCACAATTTCTATGCTGTCAGAAATTTTTGTATAAAACACAATGTAGGGTTTGACAGGAAAGTTTCTGAGTCCCTCTAGCAAATCATCTCGCTTTATACCCATATCAGGGAATTGGGCCAGCATGGGAAAGCGGTCAAGAATTTGAGCAATCTGTTTATCGGCTGCAAGTTGATTTTGTTGAGCGAGGTAAATCCAAATATCTTCCAAGTCTTGTTCGGCTTGTTGAGAAAGTCTGTAGCGATTCATTCTGATTGTTCCTGAAGCAGCTGGCGCTGTCCTCGTGCTTTGATGGTTTCCAGCAAACTAGGTAACGACTCATCATCATATTCGGTGTACTGACCATTCTTCAGTTGCTCGGCTCCAATCGCAATATCACGCTGCAACGCTTCTAGCTTTAGCTTTCGTAGTTCTTCTTCTACATGTTGAAGCCTATCTGTCATTTCTTGAAATGCACTAGCATCCTGGACAACAATTTCTGCTTTACCATTAACAGTCAGAATGAGGGGAGATTTCGTTGCTTTGATACGTTCTAGAAACTGTTTGACATTGCGCTTGAAATCTGTGAGCGAGTGAATATTCTCTAGGTTGATCATAGGAGCTTCAGCACCAAATTAAATACTAAATTCAATCCTAATTATATTTTAGATGAATACTTCCTCAGTGCGATCGCACTGATCCAACTATGAATCACACTCGTATCAACTGTATTTGCTAGTTTACACAAATATTTGATAGACATACACTGACACGGTATGTTTAGTTGTAAATTATACAAATATTAAAAAGTTTTCAAGGTGACGCACTAAATTTTATCAATGTTAATTAAATAGACAAGATAGCCATCACGCCTACCTGATGACAGCGAATCATCTATGATTGTTGATATACAAAATTCCCAGTAAATTATCTTTAACGAAACTAGAATTCAAAAATTTAACTATGGAAAAGCAACCGATCACAGTCATAGGAGGTGGACTCGCTGGAACGGAAGCAGCTTGGCAAATCGCCCAAGCGGGAATACCAGTAATTTTGTATGAAATGCGTCCGCAACGCTTTAGTCCTGCTCACCACACGGAACACTTAGCGGAATTAGTTTGTAGCAATTCTTTTGGCGCAATGGCAAGCGATCGCGCGACTGGTTTATTACATGAAGAACTACGACAATTAAAATCGATTGTAATTAGCAAAGCTGATGAACACCAAGTTCCTGCTGGAGGGGCGCTAGCAGTTGATCGGGGACAATTTAGCCAAGATTTGACACAAACTCTTGCTCAACATCCTTTAATTGAGTTGCGTCGGGAAGAACTACGTGCTATCCCGGAAGGAATTGTTGTTTTAGCAACAGGCCCTTTAACCAGTCCCGACTTAGCCGAAGACTTGCGCCGCTTCACGGGGATGGAATATCTCAGCTTTTTTGATGCTGCGAGTCCGATTGTTGTGGGTGAAACCATCAACCATGACATCGCTTTTCTCGCCTCTCGCTACGACAAAGGCGAAGCAGCTTATCTCAACTGTCCGATGAACAAAGAGCAATATCTCCAGTTTTGGCAAGAACTGCGTAACGCCGAACAAACAGAATTAAAGGACTTTGAGCGAGAAACAGCGAAATTTTTTGAAGCTTGTCTGCCCATTGAAGAACAGGCACACCGAGGAGAAGATACAATGCGCTACGGGCCTTTAAAGCCAGTAGGATTGTCAGATACTCGCACAGGTGAACGATCCTATGCTGTAGTGCAACTACGACAAGAAGACAAAGCCGGACAACTTTGGAATATGGTTGGATTCCAAACTAACCTGCGCTGGGGTGAACAAAAACGTGTCTTTCGCATGATTCCCGGCTTAGAAAATGCCGAATTTGTACGGTTGGGGGTCATGCACCGTAACACCTTTATTAATGCTCCCCAGCTGATGCTATCTAGCTTACAATTCAAAAATCGTCCAACTTTATTGGGTGCTGGACAGTTAATTGGTACTGAAGGCTACACTGCTGCTGCTGCTGATGGATGGTTAGCTGGTACAAACGCCGCACGTATCGCGTTAGGAAAAGAAGCCTTAACCCTACCACCAACAACAATGATGGGGGCGCTGTTTGAGTTTATCAGTTCAGCTTCACCTAAACATTTTCAACCCATGCCACCCAACTTTGGTATTTTGCCCGAATTAGGAGAAAAAATCAAAAATAAACAAGAGCGATACGGACGTTATCGCGATCGCGCCTTGTCTGACCTCAAAAGTTTTATAAAGTTAATGGTTAGTGGTTAGTGCAACTACCAACCACCAACTACAAATACTAATTACCTGATCTTTTTTGGTCTTGAATAGATTCCTCTTTGGTAATTGCTAATCCATGTATACCAATGGCTGCGATCGTCGCGCCGATAAAACCCCAAGTACCATTGGTAAAAGCGTTCATGCGATGAACCATACTCCGATGATAGGCTAATTCTAATTGTCTATCATTTGCATTTCCCCTTCTTTGCCTTGCTAATTGTTCGACATACCTTTCGGTTCTTTCCATCGTTGCATAATCAGTATTGTACGCGTAGATCGATGTTGCTACTACCATTAAGCCTGGAAAAACCAGAGCAATTAAAAGAATGGCTCTGCCTATACTCATAGAAACCTCGTATTAACTTGAGAAATCCTCTATAGACCTCTTGCAAAAGTCGAATGAACCCCCCTCAATCCCCCCGTTCACGGGGGGAAGATTTAGTTCCCTCCCCGTAAACCTGCGGTGTACACATAAATCCTCTGATCCCCCTAAATCCCCGCGCTGGCGCGCCGCTACGCTAGAAAAAAGGGGGACTTTGATTCTAGTTCCCCCTTTTTTAAGGGGGGTTAGGGGGGATCAAAACGCTACTAGGCAACTTTATAAGACTTCTGTGTACACCGCAGCCCCGTAAACGGGGAGGGTTAGGGTGGGGTAAAAATATTTTTGCAAGAGGTCTTATCTTGTAAGTAGGGTTAGGGATCAAGGATCAGGGATTGGGGATTGGGGAATAGATTTTCATCCCGGTGTGATTTTTCCTTGAGGGGATAGCTTGAAAATAGGGTGTAGAGGTGTAGGAAAAGTCATATTTATCATGCACAGGTTATGGGATTTTCCCGTGATTGACTATCTTGAAGACAAGGAAGAGATAACGATATGAGAACTAGAGCTTCTAATAAAGCTGACTGAAGAAGGCTGGGTGTGAGGTACAGAGGCAGATTTAATCGCTTACCCCCATCCTGATACACCCAGTCAAAGTAGTTGTGTTTATTTGCGTCTAGTTACTCATCTTTAAATTAATGCTGACATAGCTGGAATTTTGCTTCAGTGTGTAGCGAACAAATTTTGGTCATTCCTAAAGTACCGCTTATCCGAACAGTATTGGGATCAATTCTGCTTCTAACTTAGCAAGCTGAATTTCCTGCTGTCCAGAAATTCCCAAACGACGCAAGTTGAGAGATTGATTCATTGCTTCTTTTTCGCCAACCACAGCAATCAGTGGAATTTTACGTGCAGATAGTTCTCGAATCTTTTTGGCAATCGTGCGATCGCTCACATGCAATTCTACTCTCACCCCGATCTGTTTTAGCCTTTTGAAAATCACTTCTGCCCAATCCGCAGATTTTTCAGAAACTGAAGCCACGGCAATTTGCACAGGAGCAACCCACAGTGGTAAAACTCCATTATGGTTTTCCAACAAGATCCCAATCCAGCGTTCCAAAGAACCCAGAATTGCTTGATGCAAGATCACTACTTGCTCTAAATCTCCTTTTTGATTGACAAAGGACAAATCAAAAGGTTGAGGAAAGTTAAAATCGACTTGAATCGTACCACATTGCCACAATCTTCCCAGATGATCTTGCATACTGATTTCAATTTTGGGACTGTAGAAAGATCCTTCACCAGGCGCGAGTTCATAGGCGTAACCCAGTGCTTGGACTGCTTCAATCAATGCAGACTCAGCCCGATCCCATTGTTCATCTGAGCCAAGACGTTGTTCTGGTCGCAGAGCAATCCGAATTGAAAAGTGATTATATCCAAAGGCTGCATAAACCTGTTTGACCATGCTCAGAAAATTGCCAATCTCATTTCTAATATCGCCTTCCCGACAAAAGATATGAGCATCATCCTGGACAAACTGGCGCAGACGCATACAACCAGATAGCGTCCCGGAAGGTTCGTTGCGATGAGCCATACCAAATTCCATAAATCGCATTGGTATTTCTCGATAACTGCGTTTGTGGGATTTGTAAATCGCGATGTGTGCTGGACAGGACATGGGTTTCAATGCATAATCTGGTTCTTCTTCTGCATCCGAACTACCTACAATAAACATGTTTTTACGGAACTTTTGCCAGTGTCCGGAAAGTTCCCAAAGTGACCGATTCAATGCTACTGGCGATCGCACTTCTGCAAAATTATGGTCTTGGTAAACCTTTCGCATAAAGTCTTCAATCAGCCGCAACAACTTTAACCCAATGGGATGCCAAAAAATCATCCCCGGACTATGTTCTTCAAAGTGAAATAGATCCATTACTCTTGCTAGTTCTCGATGATCAGACATGGTTGTATCTCCTGTAAATCAATGTTTTTTACTAATAAAAAACCCCTCTAGATTTGACCTAGAGGGGCGATTGAGTCTCGATTGCACACAGCATCTATCCTCACGTCCCTCCAGGCGCGATTGTGGTGGTAGTGGTAGTGAGGTGAACAAACCGACAAATAAACATATGTTTTTTCCTAATTTGGATGACCGTAAAAACTCAAAACCCTCCGAGATACTATCTGGAGGGTTGATTTGATGCTATCGAATTTCAAGTCAACGCGATCGCCTCACAACTCTCCTGAGTTGGTAGTAGTGGTGGTAGTTGTTCGGCGGACGTTTACTTGCATGGTGATTTAAAAACTTTAAATATTGCCCACTTAATTCCATTAAAACAAATCTCTGCTGAGTGTCAAGCTTTGTAGCATCTCGGCTCCATACCATAGCTCGATACCATCTAGTTCTGCTACCCAACTACGGTGATGCCAATATTAAAAGTATTAATTATAATACTTGGTTATCCAAGGTTTGCTTTGGTTATATTTTTTACATATAGCCACTTTCTAAACTTAAGCAAAAAATGTAGAAACGAGGTATGTCTATATGCGAGGTACAATTTTAAACTTCTCTATCCAGACCAACCAGGGTGTGATTTCTGGTGATGATGGA
The DNA here is from genome assembly GCA_019359115.1 of Pelatocladus maniniholoensis HA4357-MV3. Classification (GTDB taxonomy): domain Bacteria; phylum Cyanobacteriota; class Cyanobacteriia; order Cyanobacteriales; family Nostocaceae; genus Pelatocladus; species Pelatocladus maniniholoensis. The sequence goes on along the minus strand of JAHHHW010000055.1, from coordinate 29,689 downwards.
AAAAGATATGAATTCAGCGGCTCAGATTGGAAGTTGTCAACTGTTCCTGAGCAGGGTATTAGAGTTGATTTTGATACAGATGGTAGTAAAGCTTTAGCAATCTATTCAGATCCTACGGCATCTCAACAAATCAAAACACCAAAATCCCGAGTTTCAGCAGGTCTTCTAGCAATTCTGCTAGGTGGATTTGGTGTTCACTATTTCTATCTTGGTGCATGGGGATGGGGATTAATTTCCATACTGTTCTGTTGGACATACATCCCTGCAATTGTGGCATTAGTCTTTGGTGTTCACTATCTTGTTATTTCTGACGAAGAATTTAAAGGTATTTTGAGAAAAAGTAGAGAACCATTTTCATCTTGTTGGTAAAAATAATATTGTTTCCCATACCAGTAGTAGCCATAGCACTTGGAAAGCATCTCGGCTTAATACTTTATTGACGTACTCCCTGGACTAAAGCCGCAGGGATTCTCAAATGATGTTACGAGGCAACTAATCCTGTAGACTTGGGTTTACTGGGTAGAATGGCTACTACTCCCTGTTTTATCGAACCGTTCCGCAACCAACCCACGCCAACAGAAATACGAAATTGCTTACTGAAATTATTTCTGGTACACGCTGACTCTCAGCGCAAAGCCAAACGAGAAGAACAACGTAACATTCCTGAAACTGAACTTCCGCAATTGTGGATTCTTGCATCTTCAGCCTCAGATTCCATGATTAACGGATTTGGTGGCAAAGTACGTGATTCTTGGTTAGAAGGAGTCTACTTTTTACCAGATTATTTGAAGACAGCGATTATCGCCATCAACCAGTTACCCCGTAATCAGGAAACACTCTGGTTGAGAATTTTGGGTAAAGGTGCTGTACAGAAACAAGCAATTGATGAGGTAATTGCTTTACCTAACGATGATCCTTGGCGTTCCACAGCATTAAGGCTACTGGCAAACTGGAAGATTAACATAGAGATAAGCACAGATCAAGATGAAGAAGATCGGGAGTTGATTATGACATTATCACAAGCTTATTTAAAATGGGAAGAACAGACAGAACGCCGAGGGATTGAGCAGGGGATTGAGCAGGGGATTGAGCAGGGGATTGAGCAGGGACAACGCCTTGTAGTGGAAAATTTGCTCAAGGCGCGTTTTGGTGAACTCAATGATCAGCTTGTTGCGATTATCCCAGCTTTGCTAGAGTTACCACCGGAGGAATATACTCGTTTGCTGTTGCAATTGTCGCAAGAAGAGTTGGTGAATCGGTTTCGACGTTCAAAGAACTAACACATATAAATTGCAAAAGTGCCATAGCTCTGTTCACATCTGGTATTGTTCAACAATCAAGCGTTCGCGTAGCGTCTCCTTTGGAGAATCGCTCTTTTAACTATTTCTCCTCCAGTATCAATTTAGACTCCGCCGCCCGTCCAAATTCTTCTGGCGCGTATTGCAGGTGTGCTTCTGCACCGGGATAGCTGAAAGTGCCAGGTGTCACAGAACGCACTAAGTAATTAAGGTTGTAAACTCCGGGTTCCAAGTGATCTGCATAAGCAACAATGCGATCGCGATAGATTGTTTTATACCCAAGTTCCCAACTATCGGTAGGGGTTTGTAATGCAGAGTTGGCTGTTTGAAAACTTTCATCTACCGCCTCAAATCCTGCTGGGAGGGGATCTGTAATCACCACATGCTCTACAGGATGATCAGCAATGATTTCTAAACCAATGTCAAAAACTTGACCTGTTTTTAAAGACAATGGTTTATCAAGAGCGTAAATATTGGTTTTTTGCAGGATTTTTTGCTCATCAATACCGCGAATTGCCCGCGACACTCGTAACCCATTATACCTACCTGGTTGATTTCCTTGTAAGCGATAGCGGTAGGCGACGAGATAATGCAAATTCCCTTGACCGGATTTTTGCAGTTGCAAATCATGACGTCCACGGGGTAATCTATCCATAGGCACTTTGATCTCTGCACTAGGATTACTACCGCGTGTAAATTTTGCTTCTCCCAATTTCCTTCCAGCTAATTGCACAGTAGCAACAAAATTCGGCGATGTCGGTTCTAGTTGAGCGTATTCTACCAAAGCGGTTAGCGCTTGAGCGTTATCATAACTAGTTTGCCACGTGCCATCCCGTCGCAGTGAGAGTAGACTTTGCAAGAGTCTATCGATGATTTCTGGTTTAGCCTGTTGGGAAATAAACAACCGTAAAGCTTGCGCTTGCGCTGTTGTTGGTGAACTCATCCATCCCCAACTGCGGGGTAAACTGACAGTTGCGGTGCGACCAGTTTCATATATATATTGTTGTAGCTGCTTTAAAAGTAGCTGAGACTCGTCTTGCCATTCGCTCAACTGGGATAAATACCGCGCTAGTTTAATCAGGGTAACTGTATCCAAAGCTTGGCGCTGTTGATAAATATCTGTAACGAAAGTATTGCGTTTGTCTCCTAATTCTGATAAAGCGATTAAAGCGTTGAGTTGCATTTGGCTTTTGCAGGGTTGCTGTTTGCAAAACTCGTATTTTCCGGGGTTCGCCAGGATTTTTTGCAAATATCCTTTGAGGCGAGACACCATCGTGGTATCGATAAAATTAGGGAAGACTTGATTTGCTGTCGCTAAAGATTCTGCTGTGTAAGCAGAAATCCAAGGATCGGATTTTTCTTGTCCTGGGAAAGCAGCAAAACCACCATCGCTAAGTTGGAGTTTTTGTAATTTTTCAACAGCTTGGCGGATTTGGGGATCGAGGATCGGGGATTGAGGATTGGGATAAATATTAACGGAGAAATTGTTCCCCTTGTCCCTTTTCCCCTTTCCCCTTTCCCCTTTCCCCGCTCCCCATTCTTCCGAGAGAGTTTGCAGATTAGCAGCAATTAGCAACTGACTCGCCGCAGGTTCTGCAAATGGTAAGTCGTTATCCTGCCAAACTTCCTGCGCTGGTGCTTTAATTTCTGGTATGAGGGTACTGGCTAATTGAATATCTAAACCACCTTCTTGCGGAACGGTATTTTTCTCGACATTTAGAGGAATTTTGATTTGTTTGTTGGTTACGCCTGTTTCTACAACTTGTTCTGTAATCGTCAATGGCTGAATTTCCAAAGGTACTTCAAAGGCATCGACGGCGGTATTATTTAACTGAGTGGTAAAGCGAATCTGACTTTCTCCGACATTAGTTGCAACTATGGGGAAGCGGTAAGCTTGGGTTTGCAAATTTGTGGTTGTAGAGACGTTACATGTAACGTCTCTACAATTAGATTTCTTGCCAGTAAACTGGACTGTACCGCTAACTTCACCATTAATATTGAGATTTCCGGTCTTACCAGTGTTGTTTGTCACGGTTAAACCTGCTTGGAAGTTATCGCCGGGACGGGCAAATTGTGGTAGGATGGCGTTAGTTAATAATGGTTTTGTCGTCACAAAAGTACTTTCGCCATTACCAAAGCGCAGATTTCCGTCGGTAGCGACAACCATGACTCGCCACGTAGTTAAGTCATCTGGTAGTTTAAAGGTAACTTGGGCTGTCCCATCATCATCTGTAATCACAGAACCGTTGTAGTAAGCAAGTGCTTGAAAATCTTTACGGATGCGCGTATTTGCAGTACCAGCAGATAGCCCACCACCGTATCCCCAACCTTTGGGTTCAGCTAAAGAAGCTTGTTCTACGACGACTTGGGGACGATTATCACTAAAACGAGTTGCGATCGCCTGTTCGGCATATACTGTATTGACAAGATCCGGTGGACGATAACCAGAAAGTTGCAGTACTGCTTCATTCACCGCCATAATTGTAAGTTGTCCTTTGGCGGGGTTTCCTTGGTTGTCTTGGAGTTCTAGTTGCAGAGTTTGTTCTGTACCTGGTGCGATCGTTGTGAGTTGTGGTGTAACTTCCACCTTTAAATACTTGTCTTGTAAGTTGACTTTAAAAGGTGCAAAGCCAATTTTTACAAGTTTATCTATACTACCTGGTTCGACTTGATTAAGAGGTTTACCTTGTCTCACCAACACAACTTCGACGGCTGCATTTGGTAACATATCTGGAGTAACGGGAAACTGAATTTGTGGTGCGCCGCCTTTAATTTTGATAACTTGTTGATAAAGGGGTTTGTCTTTGATGACAGCAAAGTATAACTCACCTTCGGGATAGGGAGATTGAATTAAAGCGGTAGCAGTTTCACCAGGTTTAAATTCTTGTTTGTCGAGTTTAACTTCGATATGGTCACGTTCTTGTGAACCCCAGTATACCGGGTTTTCTCCGGTTGCCCAAATTTGTAAATCGGTGGAGAGGTTACATGTAACGTCTCTACAATCGCTGAAATTTGCTCGAATTCGGTAGGAACCAGATTCAGTTGGTGTCAAACTCACAGATTGGGGATTGTTTGCAGATGTAACTTCTGTTTGTCCGACTGTTTTATATTCAACTTGGTTTTTTGGCGTCCGACTACCTTCCACTACCTGAGTAACGCTATTGTATTTCATTTGTTGGAGTTCTAGACGCACCCGTTGACCTGATAGAGGTTTGCCTGTGGGGTCGGTTACAATGACTTCAATGGGGAAAGCTTTATCAGCTTCCGCGACAAAATTACTTTTTAATCCGATTAGGCGATCGCTCGGCAAAGCTGTAAATGTTTTAGAATTAGCGACAGCAAGATTAGAAACATCTGTAACTTCCACATCCACACGGTAAGTCATCGGATAAGGTAAATCTTTCGCCACTGTTATCGTTTGACTGGTTTTACCATTCGCATCAAGTTGAGTATTAGTTTGCAGAACATCACTTGTGATTGATGGAGGTTCTTCCGGCCAAAACCATTGTTTACCAAAACTAAATTCTTCCCAACCTTTAGGAACAAAATTAGCTTGTTGGCGAGTTACAAAATATTTAGCTTTACCTCCTTGGGTTGGCGCACCAAATAGATAGTTACTCGTAGCGTTAGCTTCTACTTTCTGATTAATTAAAGCAAATTCTTGATCTAAATTGAGTTCGACTTTAAAATTTGGTGGCTTAAACTCAGCTACACGAAACTCTCCTGTAATTTCTTTCCCATTCTGACCTTTAGCTTCAATTGTATAGTATCCCAAAGGCTGAGTTTTGTTGATGGGTAATTCAACAGAGAAAGTCCCAAATTCATTTGTCGTTTTCGTACCTAAATCTGTTTTTTGTCCATTTGAATTTACCAGAGTTAATTGGTAAGCAGAATTTTTATCCTGTTGGATGACACCATTTTGTAAATAATCAGCAAAACCAGTTAACCAAGCTTTTTCCCCTGGTTGATAAAGTTGTCGATCAGAAAATATTACTCCGCGTGATACTGGTTTCCCATCATTCCAATCTGCATAAATACCATAACCATAAGCACCACTATATTCTTCCGTTCTTGCAAAAGCCCAATCTTGATTTTCCCGTGCAATGACTAACAATTGTGGTGGAGTCACAAAACTTTGCTGACTATCGAAACATTGCTGTAAATCTTCCTTTTGTAACCTCAAACTTCCATTTTCATCAGTTTTACCTGACGCACAAGATACAGGTTGAGGGCGAGATTTCGCCTCTAACTTTGATGGATAAATTTGAATATCAGCAGCTTTCACAGGCGAACCATCAGCAAGATGATGTACTCTAATCAAACCCGCATCAGGAAACCACTGACTAAACACACCCAAATTCGTTAACTGTACCAAACCATAAGTAGTGGGTTCTCGCCACACATTCTTACCATTTTCCTGATATTTATTAGTACGCGCCTGCACTCCATAAGCTAACATCCCAGTGACAGATTTTAGCTTTTCTCGTAAAGGTACATTTACCTCAAGTGACTGATTTTTCTTACTTGCTACCTTAAAACTCTGCCAATCAGAAAGTTTTGGTAATAAATCATTACTATCACCTTTGGGATAAGCAGAATTAAAGTAAACTAAATCTGTTGGTTTCACTACCCGATAAGCAGCTTTATACTTTGCTTCAGGAAGATTCACCGTCGCGATATTGAGTTGTAAATCTTTACCCGCAGGGAAAATATTTAAACCATCAGGAACCCAAATATCTCCTGCTAAATCTCCAGTGTTATACTTGACCGTAACTGGTTTACCTAAAGTTTGTCCAAATTGGTCTTTGAGATTACCACCAATCGTAATTGTATAATTAGTAGTTGGTTCTAAAGCATAAGGATTGATACTGATAATCTTGTTTTTATCATTAGCTTGAATCAAACGCGGAATTGACTTCGGTGCTGGATTAATTTGAATATTTTCAATAGCCGTATCTGCAACCAAGCCATTGTTAAACTCTAACTGTGGACTACCTTTGACAAACCTACCGTAAGCACCCGCAGCATCTGGTTGTCCATAAAATTTAATTCCCTGAAACGCCAAAGGTGCATAGGTACTCACCTTGCTCACAAAGGATTTATCACTCGCTAAATTCCCATAAGCTGGACGGATACCCTGAGCAAATTCTAAGCGGTAATTAGTAGCTTTTTCTAAACTTTGCTGTGGTACAAGATTATAAATCCAATTTTTGGCTGAAGGGTCGAATTTTTCTAGAGGATCTTGACTTTCTCCTGGTTTATCTTCTTTTGCTAATTCGACTTTGAAACCTACACCTTTATTTTTACCATCGGGAATTAACTGTACATGCTCTTTTACGGAAGCTAAATCCAATTCTACATTAGAAGTAACTTGTAACTTCGGCTGTAAATCAATCGGTTCCGCCTCAGATTTTTCTACCGGATTTTTTCCAGGTAAATTAGTTAGTTTAATCGGTTCTGTATTAAAAGTCCAAGCTAAATCTTTCTCTAAGCGATGATTTTTTAAATCAGTCAAACCAGCCTTGAGAGTAACTTGAAATCTCGTCGCTTTTGGCAAAGCCTTATCCATTTGAAATCCTACCATACGCGGCGTTAAAAACCGAAACTGTCCCGGTAAAGGCGGCTCAAGCGCAAACTTTTGTAATAAATTCTGCTGTTCTGGACTATCCAAACTCTCAATTGGAATTAAAGCTTCTTTAAATCGAATCCGAACTTGATTCAAAGGTGCAGCTTCTCCAACCGGACTAATTTGTTCAATCCATGCTGGTAATTGCGGTAAAGGTAAAGCCGCCACCTCTGGTAATCTTTCTTTACCAGCATTAATCCCAAATATATTACACCCTGCTATTGTGATACTCAAAGTGAAGAATAGCAAGAATTTTATTAAAACTCTGATGAGCATATCTCAGTAATTAATATATAGTTTTCTTGGTGTCTTTGTGTCTTAGTGGTTCAATAAGAAATTTTATTAACCACCAATACAGCAAGACAGCAAGTAAAATTGTTATGCTTTACATTGATAACACTAACAAGACAATTTGTTCCAGAAAGTCATCACAAATTTTGCAAAGTTAAGTATTATTTAATTTTGGGAATTTTTAAAACCTGCAAACATTTCCCGATGGAACTAAAAATCCTACGCAAAAATTAATATAAGTTTTTCCCAGATAAAGAATTGACTGATGAAAAAAGCGAAGAGATTGCTAATCCCAATCAAGCAGAAAATTTTGCATCAACTCAACCGCAAAACAAGCAAAATTATCCTAACTTTACTATTAATCTGTTTTCTTATCCGTTTAATACCTTATTTAGTCCCAATCCGTGCCAATGATATTTTACAAACACAACTGGCATTAGAGTTTAGCGATCGCAATGGATTACCATTAGGAACAATCCTCACCCGTGATCAAGAGCATACAGCAGTAGTACCACTCAATCAAGTTTCTCCCCAGTTTATCCAAGCAATCTTAGCTGCTGAAGATAGCCAATTTTATCATCATGGGGCGCTGGATCTAAAGGCAGTTGCCCGCGCTGTCAAAGATGCAATTCAAACCAAAAAAATTGTTTCCGGTGCTTCTACAATTACCATGCAACTAGCGCGGATGCTAGATAACCCTCCGCGTAACCTGTCAGGTAAAATTCAGGAAGTTTGGTTAGCTTGGCGATTAGCAGCAGGAATGAGTAAAGATGAAATTCTCGCTGCTTATATCAATCGTCTACCAATGGGTGGTAATGTTTATGGTGTGGAAGCTGCTGCTCGTACCTATTTTTCCATACCAGCGAGTGATCTTAATCTTGCTCAAGCCAGTCTTTTAGCTGCTATTCCTAATAATCCCACTTATTTTGACCCACTGCAACATCGAGAACGTCTCAAACAACGCCAAAAATATGTTCTCAATCGGATGATACAGGATGGGTATATTAAAGATAGTGCGATCGCTCAACGTGCATATAATGAAGAAGTTGCTTTTCAGTCGCGCCAAAAAGGAATTTTTGCTGCACCACACTTTTTGTTTTGGTTAGCAACTCAGCAAACCACCCCACCCCGTCCGATTGGACACCCCTCCCCGCAAGCGGGGTGGGGTTCCTCTCCCATCCGTACAACAATAAATAAACCTTTACAACAATTTGTCGAAGCACAGGTACAGCAAGTACTTTCCTCCCTCGCTGCGAATAACGTTCACCACGCAGCAGCTTTAGTCATAGACAACCACACAGGCGAAGTTTTAGCCTATGTCGGTTCACCGAATTATTTTGATGAAGCAAAGTTGGGGCGCAATGATGGAGTACAGGCGCTACGTCAACCAGGATCTACCCTCAAACCTTTTTTGTATGAATTAGCTTTAGAAAAAGGTGTAATTCGCCCAAATACTATTTTGGCAGATGTACCTGCATACTATGCGATTCCTGGTGCAAAAGTTTACAATCCCACAGATTATAATGAAAGTTTTCTCGGTCCTGTGCGAGTACGAATCGCGTTGGCGAATTCTCTCAATATCCCAGCAGTCAGGGTGTTAGAAAAGGTAAGCGTTGAGACTTTTTTAAGTCGTTTACATGAATTAGGATTTGCACATTTAAATCAAACCCCAGAATACTATGGACTCGGTTTAACTTTGGGTAGTGGCGAAGTCAGTTTATGGGAACTAGCCCAAGCTTACCTCACAATGGCACGTCAAGGACAACCCACACCATTAGTAACCACAATTTCCCCTTCCCCGATCTCCATTAAGAGTTCCCGCCATCAGAAGACATGGCAATTAATCACTGATATGCTGAGTGATAACCATGCCCGTGCCACAGCTTTTGGTGTAGACTCGGTGTTAAATTTGCCTTTTCCAGCAGCTGTCAAAACAGGCACTTCTTCTAATTTTCGCGATACTTGGACAGTTGGCTTTACTGGTGATTACACAGTTGCTACCTGGATAGGTAATTTCAACGGCGAGCCGATGCGGCAAGTATCAGGTGTTACCGGAGCCGCACCTCTATGGAATCGGATGATGTTGCACTTACACGAACATCACCAACCCGCTAAATTTCCAGTTCCAGAAGGGTTAGTACAATTACCAATTTGTGCATTTTCTGGGTTAAAACCAACACCAGATTGTGTATCAGTAGTTGAGGAATATTTTTATCCAGAAGATATTAGCGCTTATAAACATCAAACTAATTTCACTTTATCTAGCCAGTATAATGATTGGTTAGCCAAACAACCACAGTCTAACTTTGGTTCTGACAAACTGAAAATCTTGTCTCCTCGTAATGACGATTTATTCTTGCTGTCTCCTGGTGAAGAAGGACAACAAAAATTAGAGTTCAAGTTAGCAGGAACCTCATCTGAGTCTGTAGAGTGGTGGTTGAATGGTGAAAAACTGACGACAAATTCAACTCAGTCTTTGTTTTGGCGTCTACATCCCGGTAACTGGACTTTGTCAGTTAAAAGTGGCGATTTAACTGACAGCGTAACTTTTCAAGTTGAGTTAGCTAAGACAACACCCCCACGTCGAGGTTTTTCTGTCGTTAATTCTCAAAGATAGGGCGATCGCCAATAATCCATAATTTTATATACCAGAAAAACGTTATTATCCTTACAATCTCAAGCTTATTTAATCGTTTTTCCGGAAACAGACATTAAGAAACGGATGATATACATTAAGGATGAAGATTTTAAGTTCATCCACATCTGTAGGTATAATCCTGTTGCTAGACAGAGTAATACCATAATCCGCCTCAATATCCATAGCTAAGACAGATGCGGTAACTTAAGCAGAGTATTTACTATTGATTTTGAGATTTATTTCGTTAAAATTACTGTTCTATCTAAAAAACCCAAGGTGAGTACAATGACAACTACACAAATTGACTTAAACAAAAAAGCACCCAAATCCACAAAGAGAAAACAGTCTTTTCGCAATGTGGATATTGGTACTCCTTTAAAACCAGTACGTCAACGCCAGAAAAAGCAAGAATACGAAGCACTCAGTGACTGGTCACATGCTAGTTAATATATTTTGGTCATTTTTTCAATTTTCTCACCCACTAACAGCTAATTAATATGCAGGTGTTGCAGTCATCGCTAACCAAAGACTTAACACTAAAATTAGCAGACTGATTTTGACAACTAGGTAAATGATGTTTTCTGGTATGGGAATATCGTACATAATTTCTACCCCCTTTCCTGCCCATAGCTTTGAAGAGTTTGTAGTGTAGATCTGAACTCTTTCAAACTTGTATATTTATATTTTCTATTAAAATTGAATCGAGCAAAATCTAAAGTAAAGCTTAAGTAAAAATATTTAATATATTTACATATAGTATGTAAATTTAATCGTTATTTGCGATCGCGTAGCGGCTGCTTTGCAGCATCGCCTTCACGTTTGTGGTGAATGGCTTCCCATTCATAAACAACATCACGACGTTGATCACAAATGTCGCGATGTTCTCTATGAATAAGACGATTTTTGTGATGTTCATCGCTGTTTTATCAACTGATATTTTTATCCATACGATAATTAATCAACTTTACACCCCGACGTTCTACTGTTTGTTGATTTATAACTTGAAATCCTTTATGCTCAAAAAAAGCTTTAGCAGTAATACTTACTTCTGCAAATAGTCTTTTTATTCCTAGTTCTTCTGCCTGGGTTTGTAGAGTATCTAAAAGTTTACTCCCTACCCCCATCCGTTGAAAATCCTTATGGCAATAAAAACAATCTATATGTCCATCAGGTTCTAGTTGAGCAAACCCAATAATTTTTTCATCTAATTCTGCGACATAACTCATCTTGGAATTTAAATGTTTATTCCATCTTCGATAATCCATGTATTGAGGCGCCCATGCATCTACTTGCTCTGGGGTATAATCTCGAATATTAATATTGTGGACAGTATCATAAAATAACTGCATAATTTCTTGCGTATCTTGATGATGAAATTTTCTGATATTCATAAAAATTTATTAACTAAGCCAACGTCATAATAGAACTAAAAGCCCCATCATCAGCAATGCTTGACGATGTATCAAAACAACGAACACAAAGGTTGATAGCACAATTGCGATCGCTTGGCGTGGAACCTGATTTAACTTAAACGGCGTATAATAAAGGACACCAAGCAATAAAGCTGGTGTCATTGAACTTACTCTTAAGTTTGCAAATTAGCTTTGAAAATATATTTCCTTAGATTTAAAAAATCGTTTGATAAAGGTACGAGGAAAGATGTGATGTTGGGAACGATAGACTTGGATAGCTTGTCGTTTTTTTTCAATCACAGACTTTATAGGTAAGATATAAGACTGACCTAACTTTTGTAGATCTATTTGAAAAAGCACTGGCCTTCCCCAAAATAACCAGACTTGATATTGAAAAAGTTGAGCTTTAATTCCAGATTTGCTCAATGCATCTTTCACTAAATCATAAGTAGCTTCATGATCTGGATGCTGATCTTTGTGATGGGGAACATAGACTTCCTCCGGTTGAAAGGACTGCAATAGTTGAATTAACTGATTGATAGTATGCAGTTTCTGTTCATGAGACAATTGCTTTAATTCACCATCAGGTTGGTCGATAAAATATACATCTGATGCTGCAACACCCAATATATTTAGTGCTTCTTGAGCTTCTTGTTTGCGAACTTGAACAATATCTTCTGGTTTGATGTGCAAATAGGATTTATGTCCATCAGTCAGAAAAGCAACTTTGACTGGAACTCCAAGTTCACGTTTGAGCGCAATTAAACCACCACAACCTAAAGTTTCATCATCTTGATGAGGAGCAAACACTAATGTTGATTTCTCAGTCACTGTTAGCGTTTGACTTTTTTTCGGTAAAATCCAATCAAATAATATTTCTACTTCAATAAATTGCAAAGTATTTGAAAGCTTTCCTAATATTTGAGAAGTTATCTTTGTTAACATGTTACAGATTATAAAAAGATTAGTATTCAGGAAGTCGTAGCAGAGGTTTAGTATCTCTAAACCTCTACTCAATATTGCCGCAATCGAGCTTGAGACAGTAAAAATTTCTGTTTGGCAATATTACATTTTCAGAAACAATTAAAGCGGTAAATATTGATACTTAATACAACCCCATAATTGCCCTCCACGCCAAGCCAAACTGATTAACCATTTGGTGAAACTTTCTTTGTCACGTATTTGCAAAAATAACATTTGAAAAGTCAGTATTACTGATGTTTTTAACAAAGTTTTCCATGTCACCAGTTGCGGCATACCAAGAGGTCGATGTTTTTTATACACTAAGATTCCACCTTTGCCCACAATCCAACTACGGTGATATATGCTGGCTAAACTATTACGCAATCGAATATGAGCGATCGCATCTGGTACGTAGTGAAGTTTAGTTCCTACATAACTTACTCTCCAGCAATAGTCTACATCTTCGCTTTGATATAGCGTTTCATCAAAACCACCAATTTTTTCATGAATGGCACGTTTGATGCCTAAATTGCCGCTACCTGCAAATGGTAGGTAGTATGTATTTTCCATCACTCCACTACCATTTTCAAGTTGATAAGACTTTACTACCCAGGAATTATTTAACTTGTTGTAATCATCATGGCCAGCAACAAAGTCGTATTTGGAAAGTGCTTCCCCCATTGCTGCTAACCATCCAGGCGCAACTTCATCATCAGCATCAATGAATAATATAGCTTCACCCTCTGCTGCTTTTGCACCAACATTGCGAGCATGTGATGCACCTATACGATCAGATGCATCGACGATACGCAAATTAGGTATAATCATCTGATATTTTTCTACAATTGATAATGTGCTGTCACTCGAACCATTATCAGAAATGATCACTTCCCATGCTTGTGACCATTGTTGATGAGTAAGTGCTTCAAGTTGAACAGCTATAGTTTTCTCAGCATTTAAACACGGTATAACGACACTTACCTTCATAACAAGTAGTGCTCTCTTGAATTCACATCTATACATAAAAATATATAATTAATACTCCCTAGTTAAACAAAAAAGTTTCAATTTATCGGATAAATTTATGTATGACGTGAACAATAAAAGAGTCCTAATTAATACGGTTCAAATAAGCACATTGTCATCTAAAACTTTTTTTGGGAATGCATCTTTCTAAAGTCAGATTTCAATGAATCTAAAAAATATGAATGGGAGTATCACAAATGTTCAAAAATGCCTGCGATTTCAATCACAGGCTAAGAGTAAAAGTCGGTTTCAATCGACTGTTTTGTGGTATTTAAGTCCGTTTTAACAGACTTAAACTATTAGCTCTGAACTTTAGTTCAGAGCGGTTTATATCTAGAAGAAAATAGCCTTGGTTTAAAAATGCCTAGATAGGCAGATATTTATACTTGATACAACCACGTAGCTGTCCTCCACGCCAAGCAAAACTCATCAACCATCTAGCGAAACTTTCTTTAGTACGGATTTTTAGAGACAAAAGTTGCAAAACCAAAATCACTGGAGTTTTCAGAAACACTTTCCAAGGCATTAATTGTGGCATACCCAATTTTCTATGCTTTTTATATAGTAATGCCTCACAAGTACCCATCGTCCAAGCTCTTTTATATAAAGCTTTGAGGTTAGTGCGTAGACGGATATGAGCGATCGCCTCTGGTGCGTAATGAAGTTTTGCTCCTGCTTGTTGCACTCTCCAACAGTAATCAACATCTTCTACTTGCAGCAGTGTTGTATCAAACCCATTGATCGCATGATGAAGTGAACGCTTAATTCCCAAATTACCACCACCTGCAAATGGTAAGTACGGATTTGGTACAATTCCTGATGACCAGTCTTCTACTTGATACCATTGTCTGACTTCCAGGTCATTCAGCTTTTTGTATTCATGTCTCCCGGTGACGAAATCGTATTGGGAAAGTGCTTCACCCATCGCTGCTAACCATCCAGGCGCAACTTCATCGTCTGCATCAATAAATACCAGTGATTCACCTTTGGCAACTTCTGCGGCTAAGTTGCGAGCGTTGGCTGCTCCTTTGCGATCAGATGCATCAATGATGCGGAGATTTGGTAATGATGCTTGATACTGTTCTACTATAGATAGCGTATTGTCAGTGGAACCGTTATCAGCAATAATCACCTCCCACGACTGTGACCATGTTTGATGAGCCAGTGCCTCAAGTTGAACAGCTATAGTATCCGCAGCGTTTAAACACGGTATAATTACGCTTATCTTCATAAATTAAAAAATACAAATGTAAGTAAATATCGCTAATTAAAAATATATAAGTAATTGCCCGTAACGGATCAACCAAAAATCGTCATCTAGGTAAATTTTACAAAGTCTATAAAAAACTAATTGAACATCAAGAACTAGTAAATAAATTATTTTGGCAAATAATTTAGAGCAACCAATACCAAAAATTTACACATGTAAAAATAATTTTGGTACATTTTGTGCTGTGAAGTTTTAGAGGATGTTTGAAAAGTCCTCTTGTCGGTAGCAAAACGTTCTAGATCCCCCTTGCAAAGGGGGACTTTGATTCCGTTTCCCGCTTACAAAGGGGGTTTTCAAACATCCTCTTAATGAGTATCAATAGTTTTAATTTTCCGATTTTTCAAAATCATAATTAAAATTGATAATTCTAACAGTAAAAAATTATGTTTTAGTTAAGAGTGACATTTATTTAAGTAAAAATTGCAGAGCAAGATTCCCAACTTCTTTAAGAAGTCTGGGATCTTGTTATATATAAATAAATACCAGCGTTCCTGTAGTCACCTGATCTGGACAAGGGGATAGAAAAAACTATGTCTGTAAGTAATCCACAACCACAATTAAAACGAGAGTTAGGGGTGTTTGGTGCTACTCTCATGGGACTAGGTTCGATTGTTGGTACAGGTGTATTTGTGAGTATTGGGATTGCAGCTGGAATTGCTGGGCCGGCGGTAATTTTAGCTGTAGCAATCGGGGCGGTTGTTGCTACTTTTAATGGACTCAGCAGCGCCCAACTAGCTGCGAATCACCCCTTGAGTGGTGGTAGTTATGAATATGGTTATAAATATTTGACTCCAGCTTTTGGTTTTACTGCTGGGTGGATGTTTTTGGTAGCTAAAACAGCTTCTGCTGCTACTGCTGCTTTGGGTTTTGCTGGCTACTTATTAAATATTGTGAGTGTAAATTCTCGCTGGGTTGTTGCGATCGCTATTTTGGCTGTAGTAGTCATGACACTGATAGTCTTAAATGGTATCCGTCGCTCAAATTTTGCCAACATCGCGATCGTATCTGTGACTCTTTTGTCTTTGGTGTTTTTGATTCTGGCTTGTCTTCCCAGTGCTATCCAAGGAAGTGTTGAGAACTTTACACCTTTTTTTAGAGGTTCTTTAGCAGATGTTCTTCATGCTAGCGCATTGATGTTTGTTGCTTATACAGGTTATGGTCGGATTGCGACTTTAGGAGAAGAAGCGCGATCGCCAAGACAAACAATTCCCAAAGCCATGATAGTTTGTTTGTTGCTGACGATGCTGCTTTATATAGCAGTAGCGACAGTTACGATTGGAGCTTCTGGGGTAGATGTTTTAGCTGATGCTGTCCAGCAAACAAAAGCTGCACCTTTGGAAGTGGTAGCCCGAAATATTACTGGCGTTGGCGGTGCTTTCGTACTAGCCATTGGGGCGATGACAGCGATGTTAGGTGTACTGCTGAACTTGATTTTGGGCTTATCCCGTGTATTGCTAGCGATGGGACGTCGCCACGACGCACCCAGATTTTTAGCACGTTTAAATCAACAACAAACTACTCCCTATTGGTCTGTAATCATCATAGGAGTTGCGATCGCTCTTTTGGTACTAGTCGGTAATGTTAAGACAACATGGTCTTTTAGTGCTTTTAGCGTCCTAATTTACTATGCAATCACTAACTTTGCTGCTTTACAATTGAGTCCCCAAGAACGACTATATCCCAGATGGATAGCTGTTCTGGGTCTTTTATCTTGCCTATTCTTAGCTTTTTGGGTAGAATCTTCAATCTGGCAACTAGGTTTAGGATTGATTGTTGCTGGGTTAATTTGGCATCAAGTGAGGCGAGGGATTGGTAGTACTTAGTGGCACAAGTAAGTCTGTACAAATAAAGCTAACTCGTTAGGATCATAGTGAATACAGCTTAGTTTTGCTTGAACAAGATTAACTAAGCTGCATTCACTTGAATCCAAATTTAACCGACTAAACTTTCGACACTTAGAGGAACCATATCGCCCGTTCTCGTCAGTCCTAACAACATCGGTTGTTGTGGCTGAATTAATTGACCTGTGAGTACACAACGTTCTTCCTGTTGAGCTGTAGCAGCTATACTGGCTCGAATGTCAGATCTTGAAAATCGAGGTTTCCACTCTCCTGATTTTTGCTGAACATAATTCCATAGGATATCGCGGATGAGAGCTTGATATCCCTGATTGCCTGCTAGATCTTTAAGTTTATCTTTTAATTCGCGCTCAAGACGGATGCTGGTGACTTCCATATCGGTGGTAGAGGTGCGGGTAATCGTATGCATCAGTTTTTCTCCTAAAACTATAGACAGGATAGTAATACAAGTGTAGTATGTTTAAAGGAATGTTCAACAGGTGAAATTTTCTGTGATATCTATTTACCCCATCTCTACTTCTTTATGTGCTAACCAGTCCCAAATCAGTTGGGAATCGGCGCCTATGGGAGTGGAGTATTTATTTATGGGGTTAATTTGCCTGAAACTGGGCAAATTTACAGAGGGTAATCATGATTCTAAATATGCCAGGATCGGTGTACTTAATCGAGCATCACAACTAAAACACAAAAGCGGGAGGTACAGACACCAAGATGCTGTACCGATATAAGAATCAAAGACTTTTAAGGTCAATTCTCAACCCCCGCTTTCACAAAGAAAAAAGTGGGGGTTTTTTAATGAGGAGTCAAACCGTGACGATCGCAACGCAAGTTTTAGATCAATCTGTGGTGGTGTTTTCTCAAAATTACTTACCACTGTGTCGAGTAAACATCAAGCGAGCCATCGTACTTTTAATCACAAACAAAGCGGAACCGCTACATATTAATACTAATAGCGGCTGGCAAATTCACTCTCCTAGCTTAGTTATCGATGTACCAAAACAAATTCGCTTGATAATTGCTTCTCGTGAACGGATTTGGAAAGTCCCGCCAGTAAATAGACGAGAAGTTTTACGACGAGACCATCACAGTTGTCAATATTGCGGTAGCAGCAAACATCTGACACTAGATCACGTGCTTCCCCGTTCTCGTGGTGGACAGCATACCTGGGATAACGTGGTTGCTGCTTGCGAACGGTGCAACTCCAAAAAAGGAGATAAAACCCCCCAAGAAACGGGTATGCGCCTGCGTACTAAACCAAAAGCACCAGTCCATCCAACAATTGCTTTTGCGGAACAGTTTTGGATGGACGTGCAAATAAACCTGGAATAACAGGAGAGCATGAGGAATGCTGAAATTAACTTACACCGAAATGAGTTTTCACCTAGAGCGTCTAACTCTGTCTGTTGAGGAATGGGTAGCGCAACGAGTGATTTTGGCACTGCGAGTCGGTCAAAGTCTATCAATTGAACCTAGCACTGCTTCCTTTTTGCTTCCTATGAATTTACCAGGACTAGAACAACTCAAGGTGCAAGTGCGATGGGATGAAAGAAAAATTATCGCTTTATGTGCATCTGATTCTGAGTATGTTGAAGTCACTCTTAGCGGTTCTTGGCTATCGGATGGTTCTGAAAACGCACAAGGTGTGTTTGTCACCACAATAAGCGATCGCACTGAGTTTTTACTGCACAAACTCTGGGTTGCAGCTCAAGTCTGTACCTCTGTAATCAGTGAATAGTTCTGTTAGTAGTAGGGGCGAACGGCCTACTCTGTTTGACTTGAAGCCGCGCAGCTCGCCTCTACGCCCTAAGAAGTTGTTAGTTGCAGGCGATCAGCGATCACAGACAATCCTGTTGTTCTGATTTGTCTGACTGAATTTGAAAAAACAACTCAAAATTTCTTCCTCTAGCTAGAGACAAAACTTTTTGCAATGCAAGATGGTTAGCATCAGGAGGATATTATGCGCCAACTGATTGTCCAGATACCACGCGGAAAAGGAAAAGAAGTTCTTGACATTGCTAAGTCTGTGAATGGAGTAAACCTGGCTCAGTTTGAGGCAAAAGGTAGCGAGGAATTGACTGACTTAGTGCTGGTTCACGTTTCCAATCGGCAAGTAGAGCAGCTGTTCGCAAAACTCGAAGATTTACCGAACGTACACATCACGTTGCTACCGACTGGAGTTATAACTCTGCATCCTCCAGATAGGGAAGCACCTCAGCAGGTAAAGAATGTCGAAGAACGCAGCCCCGTAGAAGTATTTCTCTCTGGATTACAAAGTGTTGGTTCTTGGCAGGGTTTTCTGGGATATGCAGCAGTAGCAGGTTTTGTTGTCTGGATTGGCTTGTATACAAACACAAGTTATCTTTTGGTAGCAGCAATGCTAATTGCGCCATTTGCAGGCCCCGCCATGAATGTAGCAATTGCAACAGCAAGAGGCGATCGCAAATTACTTGGGCGTAGCATAATTCGTTATTTTGCGGCGCTGGTAGTGACAATAGTAGTCGCAGGAGTCTTAAGTTTAATTATGCGGCAGAATATTGCCACCAGCCTCATGATTGACAGTAGCCAAGTTTCCTCTGTGGCTGTTTTGCTACCTTTAGCTGCTGGAGCAGCCGGATCACTCAATTTGCTTCAATCTGATCGCAGTAGTTTGGTGTCTGGAGCAGCAACCGGAATGCTGGTTGCTGCTTCCTTGGCTCCTCCCGCCGGAATTGTTGGGATGGCGAGTGCAATGGGTAGATGGGATTTGGCGATTGATGCTTTGTTTCTGCTGTTTTTGCAACTAGCAGGAATTAATCTCACGGCGGCGGTGTTGTTCCGGCTATTTGGTGTGTCTGCAAAAGGGGTACGTTATACACGGGGTAAACCTTGGGTGTTTCCTGTGGCGTTGGTGTTAACTGTGATATTACTGGCTGTTCTACTAACTTGGCAGTTTGTCAATCCCCCCAATTTGCAGCGCTCTTCTCTTGCTCAAAGAGCTAATGCAGAAATTCAAAAGGTAGTTAATAAAAATCCTCTGGCTGAACTGGTAGAGGCGAATGTTCGCTTTACCCGTGCCAATATCAAAGGTCAAAATACATTACTGGGTATAGTTTACGTCCAACGTCGAGCAGGTGTGAGTGTATCCTCAGAAGAAATTCGCTCTCGTTTGACTCAAGCGATACAAACTCATTTACTGCAACAAGGCTTTAATGTGACACCTCTGCTTGATGTTAGCGTACTTGAGGCTCCACAGCAAAGTGAGGAATGAGACATGGAAAGTATAAAAAAAAACTCATTTTTTTTGGCATTCGTTGCATTTTTAAGTGCAATTGTGATCTCAACAACGGCTTTAGCACAAACTAATATCAACATTAATAATACTAATATCATCCGGGTTGGGGGTGATGTGACAATTGCTCCTAATCAGGTTGTGGAAAATGCTCACGCTATTGGCGGTGATGTCACGATTGAACAGGGAGCGCGAGTCACCGAAACTGCGATCGCGATTGACGGAGATGTGATTTTAGAAAAAAATGCTCGTGTTGACGGAGATGTCTATGCAGTGGGAGGAGAAATTATCACAGAGCCAGGAGCTACTATTGGCGGTGCTTCAAGCACAATCTTAGAGAATGGTAGATGGGGGATGTATGGTAGGAAAAGGGGAATTAGTAGCTTTCTTGTTCGCTATCTATTAAATAGCGCTTTTCATCTTCTCAACGTTCTAATAGGAACTATTATTGGTATTTTAATTTTACTTTGGCGACCAAATTTTTTGCTCAATTTAGCTGCGACTGTCAATCAATATCCTCTGCAAAGTGGATTGTGGGGTTTAGGCGGCTTGTTTGCTGTGATTGTGCTAATCATTCTGCTAGCAGTGAGCTTGATTGGAATACCGTTGTTACCCCTAGTTGGATTGGTAGTTGCCGTTACAGTTATACTGGGAACTCTCGGTGTTGCTCTTTGGGTTGGACAAAGAATTTTGACTAGAACAGAGCGATCGCCCACGCAACAATTTCTCATTGGTGTGCTGATTTTAGCTTTAATCGGTTTGGTTCCGGTACTGGGAGGATTGGTGTTGTCAGTGGTGAATATTTTTGGTTTTGGTACATTATTGTTGTGGTTGTTCAAAAAAAGGCGTTACGCGTAATCGTGCTGTAAATGTCCACAAATTTTGGAAGAAATTACACTTGTTTTTGCAACATAAGTATTTTGGCAATATTTAGTGATTAACTCCACCAGTTTTCCACTTTTTAGAGATATCCTCAAATTAGTAGCAATTAAGCAGCTTAAACTCAACATCACAATATAACCAGTACGTAACGGCGGAAGCTAAACTAATATACCCTGCACCTCTGCGTAGCTCCGCATCTACAAAATAGACAAAATGCTTACTGTATCAACCTTCTGCCGCCTGTCTTGTTGTACTAGTTGCTAGTTGTTGCAGATCATGAATGGTTCAGGAAGAAATCATTCTTCTTCGGTGTGTGTACAGTTTTAGCTTAATGATAAATGCTCTCATGGTAAAAAATAGCCAAAATAATTATAATCCTCTGCCAAAATTTGGGAGAGATGCTCCTTGGTTGTGGCGTCCAAATTTCCGAGATGTAGGTTCAGCCCTCTCAGCTATTTATCTGTTAGAAAATGAAATGAATCAGCGTTATACAAGGCTTAAAAGTGCGAATGTCTTGAATGTTGATAACTACAACCAAATAGGGTCTGAACCAATACATCGCATTGCTATAGTTTTCAGTAATAGTACTGATTTGAGTGGAGAAAAAGAGCAGAAATCCTTATTTGAATCGACCTGTCAACGGATATGTGCAATGGGGAAAGCTGTGGGAATCCACTTGATTTTAGAGCGTATTTAGGGTTCATTTCCCAAAAAAGAGCGATCGCAAACCCGAATATTTAGATCAATTATAGTGAGATGTTATGGTTTATCTCAGCCGAAAAATGGAGTTTACTAGTGTTAGATTCTTTGCTTGAAGTCTTAAATAGTGATAGTAGATTACAAATTGGCACAGTTGTACTATTGTCTTTTCTCACTGGTGGCTTATTTTTCTCTATGTCGGGTTTGCATAGCGTGATTGTGAAACAACCGCTACTGAATCGTTTGATTTCTCTACGTGAAAGAAGTGCTTATCAAAAAATTTTGAAGCCTTATGAGGAATGGCTAGGGATTATCTTTGCTCTTTTAGCTGCTGATATATTTGCTATTTTATTACCAGAATCTAATTGGTCTAGGTTGCTCGAAATTCCAGTGGGATTAGCTTTAACAATTACTGGTAGTTGGTTAGCTTCTCAACTTTTCAAGCAATTTTTTGATTTTTATCTGTTAGATGCAGCAATCAAAAGCGGTCGCAAAGTTAATAGTGAGTTATTAATTCTGACTAAGTTACTTGCGAATGTAACTATTGTAGTTGTAGCGACGCTGCTTTTTGCTCAAACTCATCAAATCAATCTTTTTGGATTAGTAGCAAGTTTAGGAATTGGTGGTTTAGCAATAGCTTTTGCTGCTCAGAAGATATTAGAACAGGTATTAGGTGGTATTGTTATTTATCTTGATCGTCCGTTTGTGATTGATGATTATATTGGCTTACCAGATGGAACTTTTGGTCGAGTTGAATCAGTGGGTTTACGCTCTACCAAAATTCGGACTTCCGGTAAAGGAACACTGATGATTGTTCCTAATAGTTCACTCACCCAAGTTAATATTGAAAATTTTACGGGTGCTAAAAAAGTAATGGCAATTACTTATTTAAACTTCTATCGTGCTGTCAAGAATGAAGAACGAGCTTTGATTCGACAGGTTATCCTTGAAAGTACCGTTGATATATTTGGAATTGATACCCGCAGTACTGATGTGAGTTTTAGAGATTTACCATCAAATCTACAAACAGCAGAAAGAACACAAGCACAGATTACCTTTTTTATCTTAGGTTCTGGTGAAGTTTCAATGGGATTACGACGTCAACTTCTTGATATTGCTAGTCAGAGTATTACCCGACGATTGCAAGAATATGGTATAGAATTTGATATTGAAGAACCAACTGTTTATGTTGATTCTCCTATTACAATTTAAAACCTATTCTATGAAAATTTCGGAAACTGTTAACAGTATTATTCAGCTTGGAGAAATCGCTCAACCTGTATTTATTCAAATCGGGATATTTCTATTCTTTATACTTTTGTCTTTTGTAGTAGGAAGATATACACCTTTATTTATCAGGTTGTTTCTGCGGCAATTCTTCCCGCAACAATTAACGACAATTTATGAAAAATTAATTCATCCGATTAGAAACTTAGTTAAAATTGCAGGAACCTTCATATTAGTCTCTTTTTCATTAAATTGGATTAAAGAGTATCAACTAGTATTTAATTTTATTAAACCTTTTATTGACTTGGCAGTCATTATTAGTATTGCTTGGTTAGCTTCCCGTTTATTTCGCCAATTTATCCTGGTTTATGGAATAGATTTACTCCGCAAGTTTGGTCGGGAAGTTGATGAGCTACTATTAGTATTTGAAACTTTAGCAAATGTAATTATTGGCTTCTTTGCTGTGCTAGCTTTTGCTAAAAATAGATTCGATTTAATTGGCTTGGTAACTGGCTTAGGAATTGCAGGGGTTGCATTTGCTTTTGCTGCTCAAAAAACTTTAGAGCAACTGTTGGGAACTATCGTATTGTACTTAGATCGCCCCTTTGTTCCCGGAGAATATATTCGTTTACAACGTTCTCAACAAATTTCAGAAGGTTTATTTGGTCGTGTTGAATCGATAGGTTTACGCTCTACCAAGATTCGTACAGCAGCAAAAAGTACTCTTTTTATTGTACCAAATTCTATTTTGGCGAATTTAGAAATTGAAAACGTTACTAGAGGCAAGAAAGTAATGGTCTTGCTGTACATCGAATTTCAGAAGCTTTTAGAAGAGCGAGAAAAAGCATTGGTGCAGCAAGTTATTACTGAAAGTACTAATTCCTTATTTGGAATTGACCCAGGAAGTACTAATATTACTTTGACAGATGATTCGGAAAATCAGATAACTCATGCTAGGGTAACATTTTTTATATTGGGTTCGAGTGAAAATTCAATTCAACTCAGAAAGCGGTTATTAGAATTAGCGAATAATAAAATTACTAAATACCTTCTCAATTATGGAATTAAATTTACGATGCAAGAACCCACTATCTATGTAGAATCACCTGTGACACTCTAAGAATCCAGTTTGGTTTATGAACTTATCAGTTGATTCAGGAAACTCTTGATTCTTCTACAAACTTAAACTCTTTACGCAGTGCTGTAGAGTAATTATTCAAAGCAATCTGATTAATTTTTGCTTCTTTTGGTGCATCCATCCAATATCGAATAGCCTTGTTTTTTGGTAATTAGGTATTGAGCATGGTCAAAAAATAACCAAGTATCACCAATTACCGATTACCGATTACCAAAAGCTCCCTCTCATTCCCTCTCTAAAGGAAGTTGTTTGACTGAAAAATAATTAACTAGACTGAATTCAGTCAATTCATAATTAGCATACCGGGAGAAAGAGGATGAAAGCAGTTGTCATTCATCGGTATGGTTCTGCTGATGTGTTGCAATATGAAGATGTAGCACCACCAACAATCAAGGCTGACGAATTACTTGTGAAAGTTCACGCCAGTTGTATTAATCCTGCTGATTGGAAAATTCGCAAGGGAATGTTGAAAATTGTGACAGGTAATAAATTCCCAATGATTCTGGGATTTGATTTAGCAGGTGAAGTCGTGGAAGTTGGTTCTAATGTCACACGCTTCACAATAGGAGATTCAATCTATGGCACTCTAAAACCACCAAATGGAGGTGCTTACGCAGAGTTTGTAGCAGTTCCAGAAAATTGTACTGCTCTCAAACCCACAAACATCAGCTATGCAGAAGCAGCTTCTGTACCCATCGCTGGACTGACTGCTTTACAAGGACTGCGAGATCAAGGCAACATTAAACCAGGACAAGCTGTTTTAATCAATGGTGCTTCTGGTGGTGTGGGTATTTTCGCGGTACAAATTGCCAAGATACTGGGTGCAGAAGTGAGTGGTGTTTGCAGTACGAAAAATCTAGAGTTTGTCAAATCTTTAGGAGCAGATCGCGTCATTGATTACACGCAGCAAGATTTTACTCAAGATCCAGTGCAATACGATATTATTTTTGATGCAGTTGGAAAGCAGTCTTTTTTTGATTGCAAAAAAGTACTAAAGCCTAACGGAATTTACCTTACTACGCTACCCACCCCGGAAAATATTCTACCGGGAATTGTGACAATGATTATTCCTGGGAAAAAAGCCAAATTGGTGCTGGAATCGCCCAAAGCTCAAGATTTAATTTATCTGAAAGAATTGATAGAAGCGGGTAAACTCCGTATTGTGATTGATCGCACCTATTCCCTCCAAGAATTAGCCGCAGCTCATACTTATAGCGAAAGTGAACATGCTGTAGGGAAAATTGCGATCGCTGTAATCTAAAAGTGACCAGTTATTCAATAGGGTGCGTTATGGTGGAACGCCTAACGCACCACCTATTTAGACGTAAAATAGAAGTAGAAGTATTTTGAAACAAATTATTTAATTAGTTAGTCAGATAATTAATAATTATTATTTTCAGAAAGAATGTTCAATAGAACCAACCCATAACAGAAGTTGATTTTACACTTACTCCAGAAATTTTTCTGCTGGAGACTAAAGCAATGAAATTAAATTTTCTCAAATCAAAACGCATTTTCTCGGTGAGTTTATTTTCCTCTGCCATACTTGTTTCTCCGCTTTCTAGTCTGGCTATAACTGTCCAAGAAGTCCCTAATCCTCGACAGAAAAATGGTGGTTGGGTAACTGATATGGCAGGGATTCTCAGCGATCGCACAGAAATCCAAATCAATCAGATGATTTCGGAATTAGAGGCGAAAAATGGCACGGAAATGGCAGTGGTGACAGTGAAAGAAACTGCACCTGCAAGTACTCCCAAAAAATTTGCCACAGAACTGTTTAACAATTGGGGAATCGGCAAGAAAGGACAAGACAATGGTGTTTTGTTTTTGATTTCAGTAGGCGATCGCCGCGTGGAAATTGAGACTGGTTATGGTATTGAAGCAATTTTGCCTGATGCTAAAGTCGGCAATATTATCGATACCCAAATCATCCCACAATTTAAAAAGGGGGATTTTCAAGGTGGAACACTGGCGGGAACAAAAGCGCTACTAGTCGTTTTAAACTCTGAGCGAACATCCTCTGAGAATCAGACAACAACTCCAAATCAGATCGTAACTCCCAATCAGAAAACTTCGCCGAATGCACAAGCAAATTCTGATGGCAATACTCCTTGGGGAATACTTGCCATTGGTGGAATGATGGTACTGGTAGTCGGAACAGGGGTTTTTCTGGTAATTCCTCGGAAAATCTTAATTGCACCAGAAGGACGTACACGCAAAAGTAAGGGAAATTACATTTTTTTGTGTGCTGATTGCCAACAACCGATGGCAAAAGTAGACGCAACTACAGTTGATTCCTTTCTCAGCAAACCAGAAAAAACAGCACAAAAACTTGGTAGTGTCAAATTTGAAGGTTGGAGATGTGGCAATTGTAGCCATAAACTAACTGGTAATGGCTTCCATATTGTTGCCCAAGAATCTCATTCATCTCGATTTCAGAAATGTCCTCATTGTCAAGAGTTGACTGTCACCCGTACTCAAACGACTGTTAGACCAGCTACAGAATATAATTCTGGCAAACGACTAATTATCGATGACTGCCATAGTTGTGCTTATCGCTACGAAAAAGAGGAAATAATTCCTCGCTTACCACCCCCTCCTCCACCCCCTCCTCCCACTAATTATGGTGGTGGTAATTACAGTGGCGGTGGTGGTGGTAGCTTTGGTGGTGGAAGTAGCGGCGGTGGTGGTGCTGGTGGTAACTGGTGAATAATATGAACAATCCACAGAAGAAAATTCCTGAAGAAATTGCGCCGGAGGTGCTAGAGTTAGCCTCGCGTTACTACGCCAATCACACCCAAACTTATTCGGTTTCAGAATTGGTAGCAGCAGGAAAGGAAGCTGATATTCCCGCCGAGTTTATTGAGCAAGCTATCCAAGATGTGCAAGCAAAGCATAAAAAGCAGCAAGAAGAACAAAAGCGATTAGTGCATCTGCGCCAAAGACTATTGCTAGCTGGTGCGGGAATAGTAGCAGCATTGACTATTTGGTATGGCTGGACTTACAACTCACTTCAAAGCAGTAACACTAAAGTTGATGCAGCTTGGGCGCAAGTCGAAAATCAACTTCAACGACGTGCTGATCTAATTCCCAACCTTGTGAATGTGACAAAAGCCTATGCTAAACAGGAAAAAGAGTTAGTCTCTTTATTGGTGCGATCGCGTCAGGCTTATTTACAAGCAACTACTCCTAATCAAAAAGCTGCTGCAACAGTACAAATCAATCAAGCAATTGATCGTTTCGGTGATTATGCAGTTGCTAATCCCCAATTGCAATCAAGCCAATTATTTACCAATCTTCAGTACGAGTTAACGGGTACTGAAAATCGCCTCGCTGTCGAGCGGATGCGCTACAACCAAGCGGTGCAAACATATAATCAAAAAGTTCAAAGTTTTCCCAACTCACTGGTTGCTAATACTTTTGGTTTTGAGAAAAAAGAATTTTTTCAAGCCACAAATACCGAGGTTCCCAACGTTCTCACCGAATAAATCGTCATACACGAGCTTCATCAGGCAGTCCCAGTGAAAAAATTTTACCGCCAAACATGAAAATAGGACTCGTCCTATACCCCTATACCCTTACACCCCCATACCCAATTTTAGTCTCTTATCCCTAACCTAAGCCCCCCTGCTGTGATCCTAGCCTGACTAACTCACTGATCAGCCCAAGCTTAATAATGAATTTATGCCAAATTCTGGCGTCGTTCAGTGCTACTCTTGAAAATGACATAGCTTAATTTTTAAGTCTCTTACGACCCGATCTGAAATATAGCTTCAATCATAGACTCAGCATGGTCACCACAGCAGAAAAAACAAACATTGGTTACATTACCCAAATCATTGGGCCGGTTGTAGACGTAAAATTCCCTAGCGGAAAAATGCCACCAATCTACAACGCTTTGCAAGTCTCTGGTACTAACGAGGCTGGACAGAAAATCGCAATTACTTGCGAAGTACAGCAACTGCTTGGTGACAACCAGGTGCGGGCTGTGGCGATGACTTCCACCGACGGCTTAGTACGTGGTATGGAAGCTGTTGATACTGGCGCTCCCATTAGTGTACCCGTTGGTAAAGCCACCCTGGGTCGGATATTCAACGTCCTGGGCGAACCTGTAGATAATCAAGGGCCTGTCAACAGCGAAGAGAAGTTACCCATCCACCGCGCTGCTCCCAAACTCACCGAACTGGAAACCAAACCTTCCGTGTTTGAAACTGGGATTAAAGTTGTTGACCTGCTGACTCCCTACCGTCGTGGCGGTAAGATTGGTCTGTTCGGTGGTGCAGGCGTCGGCAAAACCGTGATCATGATGGAGTTGATTAACAACATCGCGACTCAACACGGTGGTGTATCTGTATTCGCCGGTGTGGGTGAACGCACTCGTGAGGGCAATGACCTCTACAATGAAATGATCGAATCTGGGGTGATCAACAAAGAAAACCTCAACGAATCTAAAATTGCTCTCGTTTACGGTCAGATGAACGAACCACCCGGAGCAAGAATGCGTGTCGGTCTGTCTGGTTTGACCATGGCAGAATACTTCCGAGATGTGAACAAGCAAGACGTACTGTTGTTTATCGATAATATCTTCCGTTTCGTACAAGCTGGTTCCGAAGTATCAGCGCTGTTAGGACGGATGCCGTCTGCGGTAGGATATCAGCCGACATTGGGTACAGATGTGGGTGAACTGCAAGAGCGCATCACCTCCACCAACGAAGGTTCTATCACCTCTATCCAAGCTGTGTACGTACCTGCGGATGACTTGACTGACCCCGCACCTGCCACTACCTTTGCTCACTTGGATGGAACCACTGTATTGTCTCGTGGTTTAGCAGCTAAGGGAATTTATCCGGCGGTAGATCCTCTGGGTTCCACTTCCACCATGTTGCAGCCCAATGTAGTTGGTGATGAACACTACAACACCGCTCGTGCTGTCCAATCAACCCTACAACGTTACAAAGAACTGCAAGACATTATTGCCATCCTTGGTTTGGATGAATTGTCTGAAGATGACCGTCTGATTGTTGCACGAGCTCGCAAAATCGAGCGCTTCTTGTCTCAGCCGTTCTTCGTCGCCGAAGTATTCACCGGTTCTCCTGGTAAATATGTGAAGTTGGAAGACACGATCAAAGGCTTCAACATGATTCTGTCTGGTGAGTTGGATGAACTACCAGAACAAGCATTCTACATGGTCGGTAGCATTGACGAAGCCGTTGCTAAAGCTGAAAAACTTAAAGGCTAATCTTCAGTGAACAGTTATCAGTGAACAGTTGTCACTCTCATCTTGATAACTGTTCGCTGATAGTTCATGACAGATAACTGATAACTGATAACTGATAACTGAACATATGCCATTAACCGTTCGTGTAATTTCCCCAGACAAAACAATCTGGGATGCTCCTGCTGAAGAAGTAATTTTGCCCAGCACCACTGGTCAGCTAGGTATCCTCACCGGACACGCACCATTATTAACTGCCTTGGATACTGGTGTAATGCGAGTACGTCCTAGTAAAAATCAAGGCTGGACACCCATTGCTCTTCTCGGTGGATTTGCCGAAGTTGAAGAAGATGAAGTGACCATTCTGGTCAATGGTGCAGAACGTGGCGACAAAATTGACCTTGAGGAAGCTCGTGCTGCTTTTAACGATGCACAAACCCGCTTAGGTCAAGTTAAAGAAGGCGATCGCCAAGCTCAAATCCAAGCTAACCAAGCCTTTAAACGCGCCCGCGCTCGTTTTCAAGCTGCTGGTGGTATGGTATAATTAAAAACCCGGTTTCTAGAAGAGACCGGGTTTTTAGTAAGTATTAAATTTTATAATAATTAATGTAAGCTCAATGTAAAATTTTTACTCTGATTCTAAATGGCTGTGGTTCTTATTTCATAATACCTATAAGAATCAAAGCCATTTTTATTTGAGTATGGAAGATTACCAAGCAGCCTTTCTAGATCGTCAGATTGACACTGAAACATTAGACCCATCCGAAAACTCACAAGCCAATACATGCAAGGATTTGAGACCAGTCCTTGCAGATTCTGTTTCAACATTAAAATCAGGGTTTGATACAGTTACTGATAGTTTAGAGCGGGAAGATAC